>CAXRFT010000016.1:0-6692 GCA_964230135.1 Porticoccaceae bacterium
GGAGCGCGGTTGGTCAGCCGAAAAGGTCCTTGGCGAGGCGCTGGTTGATGGCATGACCATTGTTGGCATAGATTTCCGCGACGGTATTCTCTTTGTTCCCGAGGTTTTGCTTGCGGCCAATGCCATGAAAGGTGGTATGGAGATTCTCAAACCACTGTTGGCTGAGACTGGTGCAAAACCCGTGGGCACCATGGTGATCGGTACAGTGAAAGGCGATATTCATGACATTGGTAAAAACCTTGTTGCCATGATGATGGAAGGTGCGGGTTTCGAGGTGCACGATATTGGTATCAATAACTCGGTGGAGGAATATATCGCTGCGTTAGAGCGCTACAAACCGGATATTTTGGGTATGTCAGCGCTGCTGACCACCACCATGCCCTATATGAAAGTGGTTATTGATGCGCTGGCAGAACAAAATTTACGTGATAAATACATTGTTATGGTGGGTGGAGCGCCATTGAATGAGGAGTTTGGCTTGGCGGTGGGTGCGGATGCCTACTGTCGAGATGCGGCTGATGCAGCCACCACTGCTATTCGCCTGGTGACAGAGCGTAGAGCAATCGAAATGACTCCCTGATGATGGACACTGAGAGCGATCGCGGAGAAAAAACACCAATTTTAATTATCGCCTGTGGTGCCTTAGCTCAAGATATTGTGGCAGTAAAAGAACTCAACGGTTGGGATCATCTGCATTTGACCTGTCTTGATGCGGAATTGCATAACCGGCCTGATCTAATTGCTCCCAAGCTGCGCCAGAAAATCGCTCAAAACCGGCATCGGTTTGACAATATATTTGTGGCATACGCCGACTGCGGTAGTGGCGGTGACATTGATAAGGTGCTACAGGAAGAGGGTATAGATCGGCTACCCGGCGCCCACTGCTACTCTTTTTTTGCCAGTGAGGACAAGTTTGCCGAGCTGGCCGAAGAGGCTCTGGGCACTTTTTATGTCACTGACTTTTTGCTTCAGCACTTTGAACGGATTGTGATTAAGGGATTGAAGTTGGATCGGCATCCACAACTTCGCGAGCAGTTTTTTGGCAACTACACCAGGTTGATGTATCTCTCTCAGTGCCCCACTGAGAGCCTGATCCAGAAGGCCAAAGATGCCGCGGATGCCTTGGATTTGGCGTTTGATCATTACCCCTGTGGGTATGGTGACTTGGAGACGGGTATAGAGACTCAGGTTATTAAATTTGCCTGATGAGTGCTGGATAACGATGTGGGTAAATTGACATGCAAAAGATTTTGGTTTTTTGGCGTGATATTCCAGCCCAAGTGTTGGTAAAACGAGGCCGTGAGCGAGGCAAAGCCATACTTAGCCATCGTTTTCAGGCAGCCATTGACAGAGCGGCAATGCGCGCCGGTAAAGGTGGCAGTGACGAATATCTGGCTGACTGGCGACGTGAAACCAGCGCAGTGGAGAGTACACTGAGTCCGCAGCAACTCGCGGATGAGCTAGCCGTGGATCTAGAGGAAAAATTTTCCGATGAAGACATCAAGCAGCTAGTTAAAAACAAAGGATTGGCTTCGGACTAAATGGTTACTGATTTATAATAGCCCACAGTGGTGTTACACCCTTACTTTTTATGGAGATTCGTCGATGGCCTTGAGCACGGCTGAAGAAAAACAAGCATTGATCGAAATGATGGGCAAGACTACCCTTGAAGTCACCCCGGGGGGTGCTGCAAAAGTTGAGGACTTCGGTCAAATACTGCGCCCTGACTGCACGGTTTATGTGACGTTTTTACCCGGATCTGATTTTGCCGATACACTTAAAACAGTGCATCGACTAAAGCGCGAGGGCTACAAGCCAGTGCCTCATTTTGCTGCGCGATCCATTGTATCGGCGGCGGTTCTCGAAGAAAATCTCGCGGCGTTGCGCGATATGGAAATTACCGAAGGGCTTCTCATCGGGGGCGGCGTTGACAAACCACTGGGTGAATTTTCTTCCTCCATAGAGGTGCTTCACACCGGACTGTTTGAGCAGTATGGTTTTACCAAAATGGGTCTTGCCGGGCATCCCGAGGGGAGCCCCGACATTCCTCAGGCCGATTGCGCACTGGCGATACAACAGAAAAATGATTACGCCAAGAACACCTCTATGACTCTCTATTTGGCCACTCAGTTTGTGTTTGAAGCCGAGCCAGTGCTCCGTTGGGAGAGAAGCATCCGCGAGCAGGGAAATCAATTAGACGTTCACGTAGGGATTCCTGGGTTGGCGACTATAAAGACGCTGATTCGCCATGCGCAGCACTGCGGTGTGGGGCCGTCCATACGTTTTTTGACGCGAAGCCCGATGAACATGATTCGCCTGACCCTCAAAGACTCCATTTTTGGACAGTACGTTAACGCGCCGTCCTCTGATCCCGGCCAACTGCTGAGAGACTTGATCGCCGGTATTGACGCTGATCCCGATTGTCTGATTAAACAGTGTCATCTGTATCCGTTGGGGGGGCTGTCTAAATCAGCCGATTGGATGTACCGAGTTCAAGACGGTAATTTTCATTTGTCCGGCGCAGGGCTCACCACGTTTTAGGCGGTGGAGTCCAAATTGTCAGGGCAATCTAAAAACAAGCATCAATTAAATAATAGGAATAACCATGACCATCACCACCATCAGCTCGGCCACCAAAGAAGTCAAGATAGGCTTTGATCAACCCTTTGTCATTATTGGCGAGCGCATTAATCCCACCGGCAGAAAGATTCTCGCCGAAGAAATGAAAGTGGGTGATTACAGTCGCGTTGAGTCCGATGCACTGGCGCAGGTTGCCGCTGGCGCCCATATGTTAGATGTGAATGCCGGTATTCCCCTGGCCGACGAGCCGAGAATATTGGGGGAGGCAATTCAACTGGTTCAGTCCATCACTGACGTGCCCATCAGCATTGACTCATCGATTATTGAAGCCTTAGAGGTGGGTTTATCGGTCTATCAGGGCAAGGCGCTGGTCAACTCAGTTACCGGTGAAGATGAAGTTCTGGAGCGGGTGCTGCCTCTGGTTAAGAAACATGGTGCTGCAGTGGTGGCCATCTCTAATGACGAGACAGGAATTTCGGAAGATCCAGATGAACGTTTTGCTGTGGCTAAAAAGATTGTTGAGCGAGCGGCGGACTACGGTATTCACTACAGCGATGTGGTGGTGGATCCTCTGGTGATGCCCATAGGCGCGATCAATACCGCAGGACTGCAGGTGATGCACGTAGTGCGACGCTTGCGCGAAGAACTTAAAGTCAATACCACCTGTGGTGCTTCCAATGTCAGTTTTGGTCTGCCCAATCGCAACGGCATCAATAGTGCCTTTCTCACCATGGCCATGGGCGCGGGCATGACCTCGGCCATCACCAGCCCTCTGCACGCCGAAGTGATGCAGGCGGTGCGCGGCAGCGATGTTATGTTGGGCAAAGATCCCGATTGTGCCAACTGGATTAAGGCTTATCGCGAACCGGCGGCGGAGGGAGCCAGAAGCGGGCGAGGCGGTCGCGCTGGACGTCGGCGAGGGCGTTAGCGGGTCATGTTGCGGGTTGGCCATTGACATGAGCGAACAACAGGCAAAGGTGATCTTTACACCATCGGGCCGCCGCGGCAGTTTTCCGGTGGGAACTCCATTGCTTGATGCGGCGAGAAACCTTGGTGTGGATATTGACTCCGTCTGCGGTGGTCGTGGGCTCTGTGGCCGCTGCCAGATTATCTGTGCTGAAGGCGACTTTGCAAAACATCAAATCACGTCGTCCAGTGACCATTTATCGCCGCTCAGTGAGACAGAGAAGCACTATAATCATGGCAAAACACCACTGATTGAAGGGCGTCGATTGAGTTGCCAGACACGCCTGTTAGACGACTGTGTCATTGACGTACCACCAGAGAGCCAAGTGCATCGCCAAGTGGTACGAAAAGAGGCGGAATATCGCGACATTCAGCTGAATACAGCCACGCGCCTTTACTGTGTCGAGGTGGCTGAGCCCAATATGGAAATCCCCAAAGGTGACGTTCAGCATTTAATGCACAGCTTGGAATCCGAGTGGGGGCTTAACAACCTAAGTATCGACCCAGTGGTCCTGCCTAATCTACAACCGGCATTGACTCAGGGTGCCCGCAGAGTGACGGTCGCCGTCTATAAAAATCAATCGATAATGGCTGTGTGGCCGGGGCTCTATCAACGGGTTTACGGGGTTGCTGTGGATGTGGGGTCCACCACGGTGGCTGCTCATTTGTGCGATCTCAGTGATGGCAGTGTGGTGGCCAGCGCCAGCCTTATGAACCCGCAAATCCGCTTTGGTGAAGACCTTATGAGTCGTGTGTCCTACGTCATGATGCATCCCGAGGGTGCTGAGGAGATGACAAAGGCCATTCGTGAGGCATTGAACAAGCTCTTTGTTCAGTTGGTGGGGGATGCCTCGGCAGAGATCTCAGATATCTTAGAGGTTACGCTGGTGGCTAATCCCATCATGCACCATTTGGTGTTGGGTATTAACCCAGTGGCTCTGGGTAGTGCGCCCTTTGCCTTGACCACAGATGCGGCGGTGGATACCCGTGCAGTCGAGTTAGGCTTAGCCATTAATCCGGGTGGAAGAGTGTACGTCTTGCCCTGTATTGCTGGGCATGTGGGCGCTGATACCGCGGGTGTTATTTTGTCTGAGTCGCCTCAGGATCAAGATCCGATGACCCTGCTGGTGGATGTGGGCACCAATGCAGAAATTGTGCTGGGAAATAAACAACGTCTACTGGCCTGTTCGAGCCCCACCGGACCCGCTTTTGAGGGTGCCCAGATAAGTTCCGGTCAGCGTGCGGCGGCCGGTGCTATTGAACGGGTAAGGATTGATGCGCAAACCTTGGAACCGCGTTTTAAGGTGATAGGCGCTGATTGCTGGTCAAACCAGCATGAGTTTGATCAGCAGGTGGCTAAATTTGGCGTCACAGGTATTTGCGGCTCAGGCATTATTGAGGTAGTGGCAGAGATGTACCTGGCGGGCATTATTACGCCTGATGGTATTATCGATGGCGGATTGGTATCCAAGACTGATCGCGTAGTTCCCGACGGCCGCACTTTTTCCTATCTGCTTTCTTCTTCCATTTCGGTTACCCAAAATGATGTCCGTCAGATTCAATTAGCCAAAGCGGCGCTTTATGCAGGGGTCAAATTGTTGATGGATAAGCTGGAAATCAACAAAGTTGATCGCATTCGCTTGGCCGGCGCCTTTGGCAGTCATATTAGTGTCAAACATGCCATGGTGTTGGGGTTGATTCCCGACTGTGAGCTGGATCAGGTTTCCTCCGCTGGGAATGCCGCCGGAACCGGCGCTCGCATTGCACTGCTCAATCAAGATTCGCGTCAAGCTATTGAATACCAAGTGACAACAATTGAAAAAATTGAGACCGCTGTGGAAGAAAAATTTCAGCAGTATTTTGTCGATGCCATGGCCTTTCCCAACAAAACTGATCCATTTCCCCATCTGTTTGCTGTGGTGGAAAAACCTGCCGAGAAGATTGCCGCTGTGGTTCCCGGTGCTCGCAAGCGACGGCGCCGTTAAAAAGTCTTTTTACAAATCGATATCTTGTCCTATACTCTGCCCGAGAGCTCTCACCAAAGAGCCAAGCATGCTCGTATCGCCTGTTGTTGCAGAAGTGAATCTAGCAAAAGGATTAAGAAATGTCCGATTTATTGGAGCCAGCTTTTGTTGATGCTGAAATAGAGACATCACTTCATGTGGGGTTTCTATTGTTACCGGAGTACACCCTCAGTGCCTTCTCAAATGCCATTGGCATCTTGCGCATGGCAAATCGACTCACTGAACGAGAACTGTATACCTGGAGTATTCATAGTGTGGATGGCGCTTCTGTCATCTCCAGCGCCGGGCTGGAACTCAACGTCGATGGCTCAATTGAACAAACCGAGCAGGCCAATATCTTCATGGTCTGTGGTGGTTATTCGGTCAAAAAGTATTGCACTAAAACCCTCGCCGAGACCTTGCGCAAAATCGCTAAACGAAAAATTCCTATGGGTGGCATCTGCACGGGAAGCTACGCATTAGCATCTGCAGGCTTATTGGATGGCTATCGCTGCACTATTCACTGGGAAAACCTTGCCAGTCTGCGAGAAGAGTTTCCAAAGCTAGAAATTTCCTCCAGTATTTTTGTTATTGATCGAGATCGATACACCTGTTCTGGTGGCATAAGCTCCATTGATTTAATGTTAAACCTCATTGCCAGTATTCATGGTCACCAGTTGGTTCAGCAGATCTCCGAGCAATTTACCTGTGATCGTGTGCGCACCGAAAAAGACGCACAGCGGGCACCACTCAAATACCTGATTGGTGCCAGCCAGCCCAAGTTGGTGGACGCTGTGACCCTGATGGAGAGTAACATTGAAGAACCACTGACCCTCGATGAAGTGTCTGAGTACGTTGGTATCTCTCGACGACAGCTAGAGCGCCTATTCAATCGATACCTTCACTGCGCGCCGTCGCGATATTACTTGGAACTGCGTTTGTCCAGAGCTCGATTGCTACTACTGCAAACCTCTATCCCTGTTATCGATGTGGCCATTAGCTGTGGTTTTTCCACCGCACCCCATTTTAGCAAGTGCTACAGTGACCTCTACGGCAAGCCCCCCAGCAGTGAGCGGCGCGCGCTCAGTTAGCCCATGTGAATGGCTCTGGGATATTCTACTCATTGACAAAATTTATGCGCAC
>CAXRFT010000017.1:0-12731 GCA_964230135.1 Porticoccaceae bacterium
AACGTATCTAACACGAATATAAAAAATGAGACTCACCATTAAAAACCTCACCCCCTCAACTCAGCTAAATTGGCTAGATTGCCAAGCGCAAAAACTGTCTTCTGGCTTTCCGGACAAAATGGTATTGCTAGACTGCGAGACCACGGGCGGTAACCCAAAGCGCAATAGGATTATCGAATTAGGATTGCTGGTGATCGAAGACGGCCGGTTGATCGAGCGCTGGCAGTCCTTCATCGATCCGGAGACCAGCCTACCCCCATTCATCCAAAAGATTACTGGTATCACGCCTGCCATGTTGATAGGTGCACCTGTTTTTTCTGACATCGCTGATAAGTTATTGGAGTTCCTCCACGGCCGAACGCTGGTGGCCCACAACGCGCGATTTGATTACGGTTTTTTAAAAAATGAATTCTCACGAATGGGGGTTAACTTCAGCACAAAACCTATTTGCTCAGTCAAATTCAGCCGGGTGCTCTATCCCCAATTTAATCGGCACGGTTTGTCGCACATCATCAAACGTTTTAATCTACACATCGAAAACAGACACCGTGCACTGGATGATGCGGAAATGATTTATCAATTTTTCTTAAAATCATCGGCGCTGTTTTCTGATGAAGAAATTGCCGCCACTTGCAAACAACAGCAAAAGCGTCCCGCTCTACCGATGAATCTGCCGAGCAGCGACATTGACAAATTACCGTCCAGCGCCGGTGTCTACTATTTTTACGATAGTCGGGGGGTACTGCTGTACGTGGGTAAAAGTGTACAGATTCGCAATCGAGTGATGAGCCACTTCAATCAAGATCACAACAATCCCAAAGACCTGCAGATGAGTGGCAAAATCGCCCATGTCGATTTCCATAAAACTCCCTCTGACTTCGGTGCTCAGCTGCTGGAGAGCCAGCAGATTAAAGAATTGAGTCCGCTCTACAATCGTCGATTGCGCAGAATGAAAAAAATGTATCAGCTGCGCTCTTATCAGGATAGCAAGGGTTATCAGCGATTAGACGTAGCATCGGTGGATGTGACTGAAGTCATGGGTGAAGATAACATCGGCTTGTTCCGATCGCCTCGGCAAGCGACAAAGAAAATTGAAGCCCTGGCAGATGAGTTTTTTTTGTGCCACAAACTGTTGGGGCTAGAGTCAGCACCGAATAAAAAAGATGCAAAGCCCTGTTTCCGAGCGCAGCTAAATAAATGTCACGGTGCCTGCGTTGGAGAAGAAGACCCTGCCCTGTATAACCAGCGCCTGACATCTGCTCTTCGAGACTATCAGCTGCAAGTATGGCCCTACCCCGGACCCATACTTCTGGAGGAAAAAAACGTAGAGGAAGAGCACTGCACCTTGCATCTCATCGATAACTGGCGCTATATAGCCAAACTTGATGATATTTCTCAGCTCTATGACCACGGTCTTGCACCAGCCCAACAATGGTACAGCACAAAGAGTAATACTGAAACACAGACAACCGTAGACACAGTAAATTTCGATTTAGATATTTACTTTATTTTAGTGCGCTTTTTAACTAACACCGAGCGTATGGCAGTGAACAACTTAAAAGTTTGGCCACTATCACCTCTGTTAGAACAGTCACCAGACTGAAAAAAGAATCAGCTAAACGCCTGTTTACAGGGTTACTTCTGCACCGCTTTAAACTTCGGATTAGTTTTGCAAATAACGTAGAGACGCCCGCGACGCTTAACCACTTTGCAATCGGGATGTCTATTTTTGGCACTCTTTAGCGACTTGACAACTTTCATACACCACCTACTATTTTTTCGACAGATGCCCAAAGCGGCGATTAAAGTTAGCAACTCTACCCTCTGCCTGAACAACCTGCTGTTTGCCAGTATAAAATGGGTGGGATGCCGAGGACGTTTCAACCGTGTAATAGGGATAGGTTTTACCGTCTTTCCACTCTATGGTCTCACTGGTTTGAAGTGTCGACCCAATAATAAAATATTCATCAATACTGGTGTCGTGAAAGACCACATCTCGATAATCCGGATGGATTCCCCGCTTCATTATGTTTCCTTTTATATAACTAAGTATAAAACGTAAATGATAATCATTATTATTCAATAAATCAAGTTTATCTGCCAAATTTGATTTTCTTTATGCAATGAATTTTGGTTATCCACGAGATTAAAATTTCAAATGGTCGAGACAATAAAAAAATTTTCATACAATAGTGATAGACTTGTCCATCCTGAAAAAGTGGTGTGAGTAAAATATGAGAATTACCGTGGTTGGTGCAGGCTATGTAGGAATTTCGCTGGCAGTGCTTCTAGCACGCCGACACAGCGTGATCCTTGTTGATATCCTGCAACATAAGGTTGACCAAATAAACCGCGGTATCTCGCCAATCAAAGATCCAGACATCTCTGATTATTTGATGAGTGGAGATCTTGATCTGAAAGCTACCTGCGATGCTAATACCGCGTTCAACCCCAGTGACATGGTCATTATCGCCACCCCAACCAACTACGATGCAAAAACTAACTATTTTGACACGTCCTCGGTGGAAAACGCAGTAGAGCTGAGTCATTCAAGTAACCCCAAAGCGCCGATTTTTATCAAATCTACGGTGCCGGTGGGCTTTACCGAAAAATACCGTCAGCGAATGGGAATTGAAAATCTTTACTTTTCACCTGAATTTTTGCGTGAGGGGCAGGCTCTGAAAGACAATCTTTATCCATCCAGAATTATTGTTGGTGATCGCGGTACTAACGGCCAACTATTCAGTCAATTGCTGAGAGATGTCAGTTCAGATGGGGATACGCCAATATTATTGACCGACAGTTCAGAGGCAGAAGCGATTAAATTGTTCTCCAATACCTACCTCGCCATGCGCATCGCATTCTTTAACGAGCTGGATTCCTATGCCTTAAACTCAAACATGGATACAGAGCAGATTATTCAGGGCATCGGGTTGGATCCAAGAATTGGTAACTTCTATAATAACCCTTCATTTGGCTATGGCGGTTACTGCCTGCCGAAGGACACAAAACAACTATTAGCTAATTACCATTCGGTACCCAATAACATTATAAAAGCCATTGTTGAATCAAATATTACACGCAAGGATTTTATTGCTCAGTGCATTATGGACACCAATCCATCGGTTGTGGGCATCTATCGTTTAGTAATGAAGGCCGGTTCAGACAATTATAGAACCTCAGCGGTTCAGGGCATTATGAAACGGATTAAGGCCAAAGGAATTAAAATTGTTATCTACGAACCCACGATGGATGAGGCGTATTTTTTTAATTCCCCCGTTATCACCGATCTGGAAGAGTTTAAGTCCACCAGTAGCATCATTATCGCTAACCGCAAAACTGAAGAACTCACCGATGTAGGAGACAAATTATTTACCAGAGATCTATTTGGTAAAGATTAATAAAGTTACTGTTAACAGTAGCCTGTCATCAACTGTTCACAAAGTTTTAAAAAAACTGACGCATCCCTAAGCTAAGGTTCCCTGCAATGGAGTAAACATAGCGGGGGAGATCTGATGTTTGATGCAATTTTCGATTTTGATAATCGCTGGTTTTTAAAGTTCAATCAATGGCAAAGATTCAAACCACTTACTCAGTTCTTTCGCTTTGCATCTAGAACAGGCGATGGCTACCTCTACGCTCTATTCGGTGCAATTGCACTGGCCAGCAATGACAGCCACAGCCTATTGTTCGTCAATGTGGCTGTTTTGGCATTCTTATTTGAAATTCCGAGCTTTATCTTGCTAAAAAAGATGCTTAAACGCCAGCGGCCCTTTGAGAAAATAGGTTCCTGTTTCTGCGCAATAAACCCCAGTGATAAATTCAGTATGCCCTCAGGCCATACAGCCGCGGCTTTTATCATGGCCTGTTTAATTAGTCAGTTTTATCCTCAATGGACAATAGCTGCCTATACCTGGGCATCAATTATCAGCTTTTCCAGAGTATTCCTTGGCGTTCACTACCCAACGGATTTAGCGGTGGGCGCTGCTCTTGGTCTATTCTGTTCATATATCAGTTTGGTAATCTTATTATGACCATGAGAATACTTTACGGCGTGCAAGGCACTGGAAATGGGCACCTTGCACGAACCCGTGCCCTTCTTCCTGAATTGCGTAAAAAAGATGTAACCATCGACTTTATCTTTTCGGGTAGGGTGGCAGATGACTATTTTGACATGCAGGACTATGGCGACTACCGCGTATTTCGGGGTCTTACCCTAATCCATAAGAGCGGTCGATTGAAACTATTAAAAACACTGTTATCGAACAATATTTTTAGTTTTATTAAAGATGTGATCAATCTTAAAACTGATCATTACGATTTGGTAATATCGGACTTTGAGCCCATCACAGCATGGAGCACTCGTCTTAAAGGTGTTCCCTGCGTTGCCCTTAGTCACCAATGCGCTTTTGATTACGATGTGCCCAAAGCCAGCGGCTATTGGTTATCAAAATTGATCATGAAAATATTTGCCCCAGCAAAAACCAAAATTGGTTTTCACTATG
The DNA here is from genome assembly GCA_964230135.1 of Porticoccaceae bacterium. Lineage (GTDB taxonomy): Bacteria > Pseudomonadota > Gammaproteobacteria > Pseudomonadales > Porticoccaceae > HTCC2207. The sequence goes on from CAXRFT010000017.1 coordinate 4,506, forward strand.
ACCATTTCAATCAACCTGTCTTACCTCCTCTGGTGAGTGCAAACAACGAAGCCATCACCACCACCAACAACAACACCAACAACAACAACAACAACAACAACAACAACAACAAAATTGTCGTCTACATGGGATTTGAATCAGTGTACGATATTATCAGCTTTCTATCTGGTTTCACGGACTATCAATTTGAGGTTTTTGCTAACATAAACCAACCAAAAACACTGGGACATATCAACCTCAACCCCCTATCAATAAAAGGTTTTCACAAGCAGCTGGTCAGTTGTGATGGGGTGATATCCAATGCCGGTTTTGAACTCTCCAGTGAGTGCCTAGTCTACGGGAAGAAACTATTGGTAAAACCCTTGTCCGGACAGTACGAGCAGCTATGTAATGTGGTCGCCTTAGAATCTATGGGCCGAGCAACTACCATGACCAGCTTGGATCGACATATTCTCAGCCAATGGTTAAAGCTACCGTCAGAACCTGCTGTTGAATATCCAGCCGTTGCCGAAGCCATTGCCAACTGGATTGTCGATCCTGATCGTGAAGATATAACTGTTCTGGCTAACCAAGTTTGGGGAGACTCCCCAAGCTTGGCTGCCAACTGAACGTTCCTTCGTCTTATTCTATACCCTAAACTAGCAGCACCTATATCTCAGCGCTTGGCTACACGAGGTGACTCGCCGCCTTTACCCTTTGTTCTGCCACGCTTCTCCTGTTTTGGGCCAGGCTGATTTCTCTTGTGGCCATGGCCTCGATTTTGTTTACTCTTATCGCTCCGATAAACTGTCGCGTCCGACTTGGCCGTCCGTTTTGGGGATTTGTTCATCTCTCGCGGCGTCGAATAGTTAGTCTTTGCACTGGCATGGCTGTTTCTAGGAATACTATGCAAACTCTGATTGTGTTGACGTTTCGGCCCTTGCTGAACACGCTTTTTAGGTGTGATTTCCCGCGGTGTTGAGTGTTTCGTCTTTCCAGCGGCATGTTTATTCCCAGGAATACTGTACAAATCCGATTTAGTTACAACTTTTGGGCCAGCGGACTTTTTTAACTCGCGATCAATCTTTGCGGATTTGTGGCGCGGGCCTCTCTCCGGCACATGCTCGCCTCTATGATTGAATTGATGCGCTATTCTCTCCTCTCGCGCCCTCAATGTCTGCTTGGTGGATGACGCCGGATCACTGGTATGCAGTCTCGAGGCAGCTGAACGATGCCGATCTCGATCACTATGAGATATATGGAGATCTCGTTGATGATCACGCAACTCATTTCTGTGATGATGTCGAACCTTCTTATGATCTCGATAGTGCTCCTTTACCCTTACGTTGCGGTAGGCAACTCCGCGGCGGTGATGCGGTTTATGATACCAATAGTGTGACTTATGGCCATGAGTAATGTGCACTCTGGGTCTGTAAATGTGAGTGTGGTGGTGATTCACTACAACCACGCGACGATCCGTCCAATGAAATGCGCTAAAAAAGAAGTTAGTTCGAATACGGATACCATGTCCCCAATGAAACCGATGACGGGGCAAAATCGCGTAACCATAGAAGGGCGTCCAGTACACAGGCTGATAATGCCGCCAGCGCCAGTGTCCATAAACCACCCGCGTATCGTAATAGGGCACATAAACAATTTCTCTGCGCGCCGACTCAATGATGATCTGGTTATTCTCTCGAGCTACTGACAAATGTTCTAGGTCGGCAAAACTGTCAGCCTGGTCGGCCTGGGCTCTCAACAATTGAATGTTAGCCATCAAGAGAGCCTCATCTTCCAAAAAAGCCTCTCCCAACTGTTGGGTCCACGCTAAATCATCGCTCAATTTCTCCAGCACAGTGGGAAAAGCTAACAGCGCTGTAACACTGGGATCCCAACCCATGGGTTCAGCTTTATCCATTAACTCAACAGCATCCAAGTATTGATTATCACCCTGTAGCTGACTGGCCATAACCACCTCAAGCGGATAGGTTGATGCAATAAGGATGTGGGTGAGCAAGCTATCAGGGTAGAGTGCAATAGGTGCTAATATCTGCTGTAGTTGCGCCTGTTGAATTTCGGCCTCGGAGAGTGACTCGCTAACCTCAACGTAACTCGGCTCCGAGCTCACCGCATCGACAATGGAAATGGAACAGGCGCTCAACCAGACAGCCATGGCCAACACCGTGGGAACTTTGAAAAAGCCTGGCGCCTTAGCGAATACTGAAAATATTGACGGGATTGGGTGTTCAACTGTGTTTTTCATAAGTCTTTCAACTCCTTCTATCAAGTTGAGACTCATGTTACCTAGGTGAAGCTGAACGGAAGCTGAAGGCTTTTAATTAAAACTGAATGAGGGCTCTTCATTGCAAGCTGGCTGAGAGTTCCCCTAGCAAAACAATTTTTTTCTAGTTAACTCTGTTTAAATGACAAACTGAAGCATGCGCCACCGAGTTTTTCTGATCGACTTATCATCACTTCTCCACCGTAGCTACCCACCAGGTCACTGACAATGGCAAGACCAACACCATGCCCTTGATCATAGGAATCTGCTCGCACTCCTCTCTGCATCAGTTGGTCTGCCTGAGATTGAGCAATACCATCACCATCATCCTCAACCATAATTTCAAGTTTTTTATCATCGCTTAGCACCCTTAACAAAACCTGAGCCTTGGCTGCTTTGCAGGCATTGTCCAGCAAGTTGCCCAATAACTCAGTAAGATCCATTTCATCACCCTTGAATACAGCCTGGTCATCTATTGTTACACTGATGCTAAATGCTTTATCGGCATAGATTTTAGCCAGACTTCGACGTAATTTCTCCACCACAGGGGATACTTCCGTTCCCAAATGCCATGCCGAACCGGCAGCCGACTGAGCCCGCGATAACTGATGGCTGATGATGTTATCAATGGTTGATATTTGCTCCTGTGAGGACTTGTTCAAACCCTCCTGACTCTGTATCACTGCCAGTGGTGTCTTCAGACTGTGTGCCAAATCAGACAGAGCATTGCGATAGCGCTTGCGCTGATTGCGCTCGGTGGTCAGCAACTGATTTAGCTGCGATGACACTGATTGCAGCTCTGCCGGATAGCTGCCACTCAGTTGCATCGCTGCACCACCTTGAATAGCAGCAAGTTCAGTCTCAAATGACTTGAGAGGTCGCAATATCCACATCAACCAGAACAACTGCACTAACGCGAGGAATCCCATCAACAAAAGCAACCACGTCCACAACTCCTGCCTGAACACCTCAATTTGTTGCTGCATATCGCGCTGATCTTTAATGATGTGTAATGTCAGCGGGAAATCGCCATCAGGTTGCTCAAAAACCGCACTAAAACTGTAAATTAGGTGGTCACGCTGATCGAGAGAGTAGCGGCTAAATCTGTAGCCTCCAGGCTCAGGTCGAGGCAAAGTGAAGGGGATATCAAGCCCGAGCAGTGAATTGGACTGCCAGCCAAGGACACTGTCAAACTCTCCTCTTTCTGAATCACTCTTGTCGCTAATATCGTCGAGCATAATCAAAGCATAGAGCCCCGACTGGATCAGATTAAAACGGTCTTCTAACAGCACCTCGGGCATCTCTAGTTGTCTGTCCTCGACCTCTGCCACAGCGAGAATAGAGTAAACGTAGGCACTCAATTCATTTTCCGTCGCCGTTTCAATCTGTTTACGGAAAGCATCATTCAAACCAACACCCACCAGAGGCAAAAAAATCAGTGTCAGCAGCAGGGTGCTACTAATCAACCGAGTCTTCAAAGAAGATGGTTTTTTAACACATTCAGCACTGCCACCTGGCTCAGCTTTCATCGCCAAATAAAACCTCTAATTTGCGCATGCGGTAACCTTGACCACGCAGTGTTTCAATCAATGAAAATTCATTTTCTGGATCCAGTTTCTTTCGTAGCCGTCGGATAAAGACCTCGATGACATTGGAATCCAGATCAAAGTCCTGATCATAGATGTGTTCTGTCAAGACCGTTTTTGATTTCACTTCATCAATATGCAACATCAGATATTCCAACAATCGGTACTCTGAGGCACTCAATGAAATCACATGATCTCGCTTTCGCACCTCTAAGGTAGTGGTATTAATACTGTAAGGACCGTTTGTAATGTCAGCACTGGCCTTGCCAGCAGATCGGCGAATAAGCGCATTGAGTCGGGCATTGAGTTCCTCTGGGTGAAAAGGCTTGGTCAGATAATCGTCGGCTCCAGCGTCCAGTCCCGCCACCTTGTCCTGCCAACTGTCTCTCGCAGTGAGAATGATAATAGGGAAATTAACATTTTTGTCGCGAAGCATTTTGATCAGAGCAATCCCATCAATCTTTGGCAGACCAACATCAATAACAGCGGCGTCATAATCATGTTCACAGCCATAAAACAGACCAACTTCACCGTCATCCGCAGCGTCCACACTGTAATTGGCTTGGGTAAGGTGCTGTTTTAGATTAGCTTGTAACCTTGGGTCGTCCTCTACTAAAAGCAATCTCATGAGGGTTTCCTATTAGCGTGAATGCCTGCTGACTCGACCCGTTTGAGCATCCACATGCACATAAAAAATCACCCCATCGTTGGTAATCATCTTTACTTTGTATCCTGGTGCGCCTTGATTCCGAGTCGAACTAGCTTTTAGCACTTTCCCCTTGTATTGCCGCTTGACTCGTTTAATAGCATCTTTGCGACTCCGCACCTTAAGTTTCGCAGATTTGCTAGGCTTGGCCTTTTTATCCGATTGCTGTAGCGACAGCTTGATGCCTGCAGAAATGCTGCTTAGCATAGGTGATGCAGCCAAACAGTTTGAACTCAAAGGCCATAGCAGTACAAAAACCAAAACATACTTCATTCGAGAAATCCTGGAAAATTTAAATCTAACGAACCTTTAGTCATCGGTGTGTATCCATACTAACGCAAAATATGCTCTGCGAAAAACTATAAGCCAAACAGCCTGAATGGAAGCTGAATGAAAAGTAATCCAGTCACTGGCACAAGGACTATTGCTTTTTAGTCAACTGCCTCTGCAAACTCATAGTCTGTTTGGTGGCCTCAAACACGGTGAGATTATCATCCGGGTTACCGGTGCGGCCAATGGCGTCGATTTGAGCATAGTACCAGTACTGCACCGCAAAACTACCGAGGGTTTTGAATAGCTTGATGTTACCCAACCACGCCAACCAGCGCGGAAACAGCGACAGCATCTGCTCGTAGCGAGGTAATTCCGGCAAACCGGACAATAGCTGGTTGGGAGCATCGGTCATCACACACATGGGCCTGCCGATACCGATAACATCAGCGCTGCCAGTTTCAATGGCCTGCTGCATAACCGCGCGGCGCCGAAAACCTCCCGTGACCATCAGAGGTACCTTTACTTTATCGCCCATAGCCACAGCGAAATCGACAAAGTAAGCCTCTCGCATGAGAGTGGACTGAGCGACGTTTTGCTCCTCTTCCTCCTCTAAACCGCTAATGCCAAGCAATTTGGGTTGCTCGTAGGTACCACCGGATATTTCAATCAAGTCAATACCATGATCCTGTAACCACTGAGCTACTTGCAAGCTCTCCTCAAAGGCAAAACCGCCTTTTTGAAAGTCTGCACTATTGAGCTTTACCGCCACCGGAAAGCCCGGGCCCACAGCACCGCGTATAGCATCCACCACCGCCAGCAGCATCCGAGCGCGATTAGCCAAATCACCACCGTATTGATCATCACGCTGATTGCTTCGCGGACTGAGAAACTGCGACAGCAAATAGCCGTGGGCGGCATGTATCTGCACCCCGGTAAAACCGGCTTCTTTGACCGCTGCGGCACAGACGGCAAAACGGCTAATTATGTCGTCAATTTCCTTCTCGGTCAGAGCCACCGGCTGGCCAAATTGACCACCGGGAAGACCTAATTTCACCGCCGATGGCGCTTTCGGAGATGGATTGACAATTTTTTGTGTCTGGCGACCAGCATGGCTAATTTGTGCCCATAAATGATTGCCGTTACGCGTGCCAGCCTCTGCCCAACGTCTCAGCGCATCTCGCATCGCTTGATTCGGAGGTTGGTCGATGACCACATTGCCAGGACGTTCAAGGTGGTCCTTGTCCACCATGATATTACCTGATAACAACATCCCCGCACCCCCATCACTCCACAATCCGTAGAGACGCGCCAACTCTGCTGTAGGCACGCCATCACCGGTGGCCAACCCCTCGGTCATTGCCGCCTTAGACAGACGATTGGGTAAACTAGCTCCGCAGGGTAATTCAACAATATCAGACAACAGATAGCTCATTGATGGCACCTCTCTAATGATTACTTGGTGAGTAGAATAGAACGCGTGGAGTGTAAAAAAAAGCGAGGCAAAGATACAGCTCTCAGGGGCTCTAAAAAAGTTTATAGTCAAAGACTTTATCTAAAGGCGGTCTCTGTGGAGATCTCAACTCCCTAGAATCAAGAATCTAATATAACTACACCTAACTCTTTGCTTATGATCTATCCTTATGATGTTGTATTCAATTAGGTTCAGTTGATCGTGAGTATTTGCGAGGTATTCCAATGACAGCAAACAAATATCGTGGCTACTTTTCCAACGTTATACTTTTGACTGTTTGTTCACTGCTAATGAGTTGCAGTTCAGCCGCAACACAACTAAGTGTAAAAACAATTTATATAACTATCGATGACGCACCACTATCGGGGATAGATAACATTTTGTCAGCGGTGGAGGAAGAGAATGTTTCAATCACTTTATTTATGGTTGGAGAGCACATACTTGCGAGTGATCACCATCAAGAAATGTTGGCGAAGGCTAAACAAAACTCAAATATCTTAGTCGGTAATCACAGCAACTCCCATGCCCACGAACATTATCAGCAGTTTTACTCTTCATCCTCCGGTGTTTTAGACGATATGCAGATAAACAATCGAATTATAGGTCTATTAGAGAAGCCGTTTTATTCTCGGTTACCCGGAAGGGATGTATTTCGTCTCCCTAATATAAAAACTGAGGACCCCTATATTACTCAAGAGGAGGACGAAAATGAGCGTATTGATTTTGATACTTTATATGATCATGGATTCTTTCTGTATGGTTGGGATCTGGAATGGTCACATGAAACTAGCGGAGAACCGATACAATCGGTAGATAAACTCTTGCAACAGATAGACTATCAATTTACTAGCAATAAAACTCAGACGAAAAATCATCTAGTCTTATTGATGCATGATCAAATGTTTGCCGATCATCTAGATGGCAGAGAGAATCTATCTGCACTGTTCAAAGCATTGAAAGAAGCAGGGTATAAATTATCCACGATAGATAAATATCCAATTAATCAAAATGACAATAACTGAGGTCAATCTATAAATTCATAAAGTATCTTTAAAACTACAGTCTTTGTTGCAATTATTGGTATGCTTCGCGTCATCAAATTAATACAGCATTGGGCGCAACATGGACTTCGAGCACTACCGGACAAAAATCACAGAAAAGAAACCGTTCGCCATCGCCTCTGATTGGGGCCAGGGGCGAAGTGCTTTCGGTGGCCTTACCGCAGCATTGGTGCTAACTCATATTGAGCAGAACACCAAGCTGCAGGGGCGAGATTTACGAACCATCAACATACACTTTTGTGGCGCGGTGATTCTGGAACAAACGTGCGAATTTAAACATCGGGTGTTGTCAGTAGGTAAATCCATGCTCCAAGTGGAGGGTCAATTACTCCAAGAGGGACAGGTAAAAACCCAAATTGTTGCTTGTTTTGGTGCCAGAAGAAAATCTTCTATTAGCGTTTATCATGCCCTAGTATTTGCGCAAAAATCATTGCCTGAGGCATTGCAATTTCCATCGGTGAGAGGTTTAACTCCAGAATTTGTTCGCTACTTTGATCTGCGCGTTACCAGAGGTAGCCTGCCAGGAAGTGGCACCGAAGAGACCAACCTATCTGGCTGGATGCGCTTCAGTGAACCCAAAAAACCTCTCGATTACGCGTCAATGCTGGCACTGATAGATGTGTGGCCGCCCGCGGTTATGCCCATGCTAAACAAGCCCGCGCCCACCAGCTCCATCACCTGGAATCTTGAGTTTGTCCAACCTAGACCCGTACTTCAAACAGATGATTATCTGTTTTACAGTTGTGATGTGATTCAAGCGGATCTTGGCTACGCTCACACAGAGGCAAAAATATTTCATCCCAACGGTGAGCTAATTGCGTTGAGCCGTCAATTGGTTGGTGTTTACGACAAACGTCAGTAATATGTAG
>CAXRFT010000018.1:0-28972 GCA_964230135.1 Porticoccaceae bacterium
TAGGCTCCACTATCAGCAAAAATAAAAACAGCAGCAAAAAACATAATAAGGCTGGCTAACATGCAATCATTTTCAGGAAAAGTCGCAGTCATTACCGGCGCAGGTTCTGGCATGGGCCGCTATCTCGCGGTGTTACTGGCAAAAGCCGGCGCCAATGTTGCTATCTGCGAAATCAACCCAACCACTTTGGCTGAGACCGAGGAGATGGTCAAAGCCTATCCGGTAAAAGTATCCAGTCATGTGCTCGATGTCGCGGACAAAGCAGCCATTGGTGGCCTGCCAGCACAGGTCATCGATGAGCACGGTCAGGTGGATCTGGTATTTAATAATGCGGGTGTCACCGTAGACTCGCCCTTTGAGGATATGTCTGAGCAGGACTGGGATTGGGTAATCAATATCAACTTGCACGGTGTTATCAATAGCAGTCGGGCCTTTTTGCCTCACTTAAAACAGCGGCCAGAGGCTGCTCTAATCAACACATCATCTATTTTTGGCATGATCACGGTACCCAACCAGTCGGTATATCACACCGCCAAGTTTGCTGTGCGTGGCTTTACCGAGTGTCTTGCCAAAGAACTCAAAGGCAGCAATGTTCAGATTCACTCTGTTCACCCAGGGCATATAGGTACCAATATAGTCACCAATGCACGAATGAATACCAAGGAAGGCAACGTTAACCCAATGCAAGAGATGATGGGAAAACTAATCGGCATAGGGTCCACCCAAGAGGAAATGGCCAACTTTTTCCGCAACAACGGCATGCACCCCAGTCGGGCATCCAATATTATCCTCAAAGGCGTACTAAAAAATAAATCGCGCATTTTTATTGGTGCAGACGCAAAGTTAATGGACTTATCTCAGCGCCTAACACCGATGCATTACGACAAGCTATTCCCTTTGTTTACCTTGCCGCTGATGCTTTTGCGTAACAAAAAACCCCTGCGGTACTAAACTCGCCACAATCCAGAGGCCATAAAATGACAGTAGAGCACACAGATGTGGTAATTATAGGCGCCGGGCTCTCCGGTATTGGCGCGGCCTATCATTTGACAGAAAAATGTCCCGACCAACAATTTTTAATTTTGGAGAGCCGCAATGCCATCGGTGGCACCTGGGATCTTTTCCGCTATCCCGGTATCCGCTCAGACAGTGACATGCATACACTGGGATACAGCTTTAAACCTTGGAAAAGTGCCAAAGCAATCGCCGATGGCCCCTCAATTTTGCGTTACGTTAAAGAGACTGCTGCTGAGAATCACATTGACGAGAAAATTCGTTACAGTCACAAATTGACCGCCGCCAACTGGGATTCAGACAGTAGCCGCTGGACGTTAACTGTAGCTCAGACAGACACCGGCAACAGTGTGCAAATCAGTTGCAACTTTCTCTATATGTGTGCCGGTTACTACAACTATAATCAGCCCCACGAGCCGGAGTTACCGCAGTTGGACAATTTCAAAGGCACTGTTGTCCACCCTCAGTTTTGGCCACAAGATCTCGACTACGAGAACAAGAAGGTGGTGGTCATTGGCTCCGGCGCCACCGCGGTTACCTTGGTGCCGTCCATGGCCGACAAAGCAGCAAAGGTTACTATGTTGCAGCGCTCCCCTACTTACATTATTTCAAGGCCCTCTGAAGACTGGTTTGCCAATGGTATGCGCGCACTTCTGCCGCACAAGTTGGCCTATGCAATCACCCGATTTCGGAACACTCGCTTTCAGGAATGGATATACAAGCGCACACGCAGAAATCCGGCAAGAATTAAAAAAATATTACTGGATGCGGTGCGCAAAGAGTTGGGGCCAGACTTCGACGTGGACAAGCACTTTACCCCTAAATACAACCCCTGGGACCAACGACTTTGCCTGGTGCCAGACAGCGATCTCTTCGCGGCACTGAAAAACGGCAGCGCCGATGTGGTGACCGATCATATAGAGACGTTTACTGACAGCGGTATTCAACTAAAATCCGGTGATCAACTGGACGCCGACATTATAGTCACTGCAACCGGTCTACAGCTGGTTCTAATGGGTGGTGCCGCCATATCTATCGATGGCGAAGCGGTGGATTTTTCAAAATTGTGGACCTATAAGGGCCTAATGAATTCCGATATTCCGAATATGGTGGCCACCTTCGGCTATATCAATGCCTCTTGGACCTTGCGTGCCGATCTCACCGCAGAGTGGGTTTGCAGACTGCTCAATCATATGCGTGAAACCAACACCAGCATGGTGGTTCCCAAAGTTTCAGCAGAGCTACATAATATGCCACAAAGAGATTGGATCGCTGATTTTCCCGCGGGTTATATGACTCGCGTTATGCACCTCTTTCCCAAGCAAGGTGATCGAGAACCCTGGATAAACACTCAAGATTTTCGTCGTGATCGCAAGCTTTTCAATCAATCTTTTGATCAAGATCAATGGCTATATTTTAGTTAACTAGTGGGGTCTCCTCTAGTCCTAACAGAGCGCCGAAATCCAACTTGAGCAAACCCTTGACTTTGGACTATACTCCAAGGTTTATACTCTTTGCTAAACAATCTTAGAGATACTCTCAATGATACGAATCGGCGAATTGGCTCACCAATCTCAGGTATCCAGAGATACCCTAAGATTTTATGAAAAGCACGGTTTAATCACTCCAAGTGCGCGCACCGATGCAGGCTACCGGCTTTATGCAGAGTCAGACATAAAGCGCATTGGCTTTATTGTTAGCGCTAAAAAAGTCGGGTTTACGCTCAATGAAATCCAGCAATTGCTACAGCTCGAAGTGACCAAGGACATAAAATCTTGTCAGGATGTGAAAGAATTTGTCGATCACAAAATCCAATTGGTCAATCAGCAGCTCGTTGAAACGCGGCGTATTAAAAAATCTCTTGAAACACTCAGTGAAGCCTGTTGTGGCGGTGATGAACCGGCCACCCAGTGCACCATATTAGATACGTTAAATCGCTAGGAAGCTCTGAATGACACCTCTTATTAGTAACTTTGTTCATCTGTTTATTGAATCAGCGCCCTGGCTAATGTTGGGGTTTGCCATTGCTGGCATCATGAGGGTGTTTGTCCCCAGTGAGCTTTTGGCAAAACACCTAGGTGAGCCCGGATTTGTGGCCACCGCGAAGGCGGCCATACTGGGTGCCCCACTGCCGCTCTGCTCCTGCGGGGTTATTCCAGCGGCTCTGGGATTGCGCCGCAGCGGTGCATCCAAAGCTGCCACTACCTCCTTCCTTATCTCGACGCCAGAAACCGGTGCTGACTCTGTGGCTGTCTCCTATGCCATGCTGGGGCCTTTTATGGCGATAATTCGGCCCATTGCCGCTATCACCACGGCAATCACCGCTGGACTTTTGGTGGGATCTGATGATAAAGCGACCACTGATCAACCCAAATCCACTGAATCCGCCTGCTGTGCGGCCAAACAACAAGCTCAAACAGAGGAAGTGAGTTGCTGTAACACTGATCAGAACACCAAATCCGACAGTGTTCTGTCACGGATACATGAAAGTCTGCGATTCACCTTTGTCGACTTAATCAAGGATACCAGCCTGTGGCTATTGATCGGCTTGGGCATGGCAGCCATGGTGAAAACCTATGTGCCGAGTGAATTCCTAACCCAGTGGGGCGGTGGTTTCATGGCCTTTGTGGTGATGGCGCTTATCGGTGTGCCTATGTACATCTGTGCTATTGCCTCCACACCTATCGCCGCAGGGTTGCTTTTCTCTGGCATCTCCCCCGGAGCAACCTTGGTGTTTATGCTGGTGGGTCCAGCGACTAATATAGCCACTATAGGGCTGGTAAGGCGAGAACTGGGTAACAGGGCGCTAGCCGCTTATATTGGCAGCGTGGTAGGAGTGGGTTTTGCCTTCGGTTATCTAACCAATTACCTCGCTGATCAATTCGCTATTCAATTCAACGCTCAGGCCGATAGCGCCCACATAATGGTCAACACGCCCCTTGCCATGGTTTGTGCCGCGGTTCTGGCTGGATTCATGACTCGAGCGATCATCTCTAAATACGCTTTTAGATCAGCCATTGCCTAACATTAGACCTGTTCTGATGAACTCAAAACTGAAGACAATACTAACCAGCGACAGATAGCAAAAACTACTCTGTCCCAAATTGCTATGATTCTGTCCCAAATTGCTATGGTTTTGACCCAAAACAGTAGTGTTGTTATCCCTTTTTATTATTGCCGGATTTTCTGAAGCCGTTAAAATTATTAACAAGACTTGCATACAAATATGGCAATTCTTGAATTTTTAAACTTTAATCTTAAGGAGAAGCATAATGAGAGAATTAACACTCAATGAAATGGAAGAAGTCAGTGGTGGTATTCCACTGATAGTGCTTGCCGTGATTTTTGTTGGCGGGTGCACCTATTCCGAGTCAGCAAACTGACCAACCCTGCGACATAATTGAGCGAGGCATTACCCACCTCGCTCTTTCGTCTAGCTCTTGCTCTATATATAATTAGAAAGCTAATACGCCAACTAAGGATTGCCTTGTTAACTCAAACCGCAGCGTAATGCCAAATGAGCATATCAGTTAACAATCTATGCCTAATCAGAGGCACCAAGCAAATCTTTGAAAATTTGACTTTTCAATCAGAATCCAGGCTGATAAACATCAAAGGGCGAAATGGCATAGGAAAATCCTCCCTTTTACTTGCTCTGAGTGGTCTTATCCCTCTCCAAAGTGGAGTCATAAGAATTGACAATAGGCTGTTATCTCAAAAAGAACTTATGTCCGCTGTCGGGCTGTCGAGTGCGGAGATAGTAACGCCATCAGATATAGTATGTGAGCACATCATCATCTACTTAACCAGACGATATCAGAGCGCCCATTATGAAATGGAAGATTTGCTGAAGGGTTTTGACTTTGATAGACAATTGGACAATACCATCGCAGAACTTTCCGAAGGATCACTTAAAAAACTGACCCTAATTATCGCGCTGATGAAAGCTCAAGTGCTCCTGCTATTAGATGAACCCAGTAATGGGCTAGATATAGAAGCTACTAACTTCCTACTCAACAACATCTTGGCAAAGACACAGCTGTGCACAATGATAACTGGCCATGCCAATACCATCCATGGGCAATTTACTGATATTGATACCATTAATCTCGACGATCATTTTGCGGGAAAATGTTAGCAACTGATGACAATGATAACTTCATGCTTCAGCTTTTATACTAACCTCGAAAAAATTTTGTGGCATGTTTCAAAAACCAGCCTGACCGCAACTTATGAAAATAATAAAGTTGTCGTAGGGGCTCTGGCATGCATCTTTTCTCCAGTGCTACTTTTTATTTTTATACCTGGAGTACAGGTATTGCTTGGTCATAAGGATACGATGATTTGGCAAGGCCTATTGGTAACTATTTCTATTCTTCCATGGCCGTTAATAGGCTATGTTTTTTTCAAGCAACGACAGTTTTTCCTACAACTTTATCCCACAGAATCACAGTTATTTTTCTGCTTAATACTTCACTATCTAAAACGGTATCCGGTGTTTTATTTACTGTGGACACTACCATTGATGGTGACATGGTATGAAACCCACACATATCTGTGGGACTACCTCACTTTATTTGTGTTGAACCTAACGCTAATGCTCTCACTGGCAATGATTGTCACCCTTAAATTATTGAGCATTGACAAAATCGAGCGGCTGCAGAGGTACAGAGGCAAGTATCCATTTGGAAATTATTACAATCCGATTATTGCTAAAGTTCGGACCTCCTTGGTCGTTCGCGTCATCACCTATATCACTGCACTGAGCTTAATTGAAACAAGCGATGGTCCAATGATCTATGCTGGGATGGTTTCAGTGATAATATTTTGGTCAATATCAATAAATTCAGATGTCAAACTATTGGTTGATTTCCCGTTTTACACACATTTGACAGGCCATTCGCGCCATCGCCTGCGATGGACAAGAATTCTACCCATGGATATCCTCCTCTTTACAGTCCTGACCATTGCATACTGTGTGGCAATCAACGGGTTCACAAAGTCAGTTTTATTTAGTTCCGCGTACTTAACCGGAGCCTACATTGTCGCTTTTGCATTTGCACAATTTTGGCGAGCTTCAACCATGCCAGTCCTCTCATTAATTGTCGGTTTCTATGTGGCCATGCAATTCTCATAAATCACATAAATGTCCCCACACCCAAAAAAACATAGGAGTTGTTGCCGAAAATAATATCTAAAACAATAACAATGCTGCCAACACCCAAAAACCTGTACTGTTGTACAGCTTGAACACCTCCAATAGATAACGTACGGTGACAAAAATGTCGCCTTATTCATCAACACGGATGTTGAAACTATGGCAATTTTTAGACGACAGGCTTTAGATTATCAGCGTCAACGTCTCACTGGCGATGTCAGTTTGGCGCAACCCCTATCAATCACAACCATCAGCGTTCTGTTATCACTCTTCAGCTGTTTGGTTATTCTATTCCTCCTCACTGCCGAGTACTCGCGTAAAGAAACGGTGCGTGGATTCTTAATGCCAAGCAAGGGCGTTATCAAGGCGTTCGCACCAAATGGCGGTACCATCGAAACTATATTGGTACGTGAAGGCGACTTTGTTCACAAGGGCCAGCCCATTGCCAACTTAATAGCACACCAAAAAAATGCTCAAGGTGTGGATTTAAGTGCAGAGATTATTCAGTTTTTGCAAAGTCAAATTTCTTTAATTGGCGGTGAAATAGAGCAACACAAGCTCCTGAAAGAACAAGAATTAATTAATCTCGCTCAGCGACAATCAGCACTCCAAGAGGAAAAATCAGTCCTGACACGACAAGTTAATATCGCTGAGCAAAAGCTTAATTTACTGCAAGAGCAACAACAGCAATTTAATCATTTAAATCGTCAAGGATTCTTATCTAAGCTGGACAACGAACAGCAACAACGGACTCTTTTATCCGCGCTTCAAGAGACAGAAAACATAAAACGCCAAGTGCTTCAGCATGAAACCGCATTAGCAGAGGTCGAATTTAATGCCTCCAACCTGCCTCAACAATATCAACTGAAAATCAGTCATCTTATTCGACAAAAAGCTGGTCTAGAACAGCAACTGGCACAAATTAATAACAACTTTAAATACACCGTTATCGCCAGTCATTCTGGAACCATCACTGGCATAAAAATAGTAGAGGGGGAGACACTACATAATATTAAACCACTCATGAATATATTACCTGAAGGATCTGAGCTCGTTGCTGAACTGCTGCTACCCACCAGATCAGCAGGTTTAGTTGAAGAAGGCGACAAATCTCGACTGCGCTTCGATGCCTTCCCTTATCAGCGCTTTGGTTATATGGAGAGCACCATTGTTCGTGTGGACAAAGCGCTAATAATTCCCAATGAAATATCCCTGCCCATAACTCTTCAAGAGCCTGTATACCGATTGAGAGCCAAGCTTTCCGCACAGACCATGCAAGCCTATGGTAAACAGTTAAACCTTAAAAGTGGGATGTTATTTGAAGCTGACATAATGCTAGAGCAACGGCGTCTCATTGAATGGCTACTCGAGCCTATTTATAGCCTCAGAGGAAGAATCAGTTAACTCATAAACATTGGCAACAATTTCAAGGAGAGAACTATTAGTAGCCTGTCATCTGAGACCTTACTTAAGTTTTCCATTTCAAAATCCGTTCCTCTGATATTACAATCAGAAATTGCAGAATGTGGGCTGGCATCTGTAGCTATGATCGCCAGTTATCACGGCCACAAATTTGACATGCCAGCTATTCGGAAAAGGTTTTCAGCCAATCTCAGAGGCATGACCTTGCCGCAAATAATCCAACTGAGCGACACTTTAGGGCTTGCTGCAAGAGCTCTACAATGCCCATTGGATCAAACACATAAAATATCCCTTCCCTGCATTCTTCATTGGGATATGAATCATTTTGTAGTGCTCACAAAAGTCTCAGGTAAAGGCCACAAAAGTCGATTCTTTATTAATGACCCAGCATTGGGAAAGCGACAACTTTCCCAAGAAGAATTCAGCAATCATTTCACTGGCGTTTGCTTAGAGCTGACACCAACAAGTCAGTTTGAGATGAGGCAAGAGCAGTCTAAAATGAAATTCAGCCAACTCTGGACGAAAATATCCGGATTGAAATCTGGCCTCATCAAACTTATTGCACTGTCCTTTGTCATGCAGCTTATCGCATTGCTCATGCCTTACTACATGCAATGGGTTGTTGACGAAGTGCTAATCAGTTTCGACAAGTCTCTTCTCACTGTGCTGGCATTTGGATTTACTATTCTTGTATTTATATCAGTGGTGACAAATGCGGTTCGAAGTTGGCTCATACTTCGTCTTTCAAGCCTGCTCAATATGCAAATGGGGATAAATTTGCTACATCACCTTTTGCGCCTGCCGATGGATTATTTTGAAGCTCGCCATGTCGGTGATGTCGTATCCCGTTTCGGATCTCTGGCACAGATAAGGGAGCGCATTACCACAGGTGTTGTGGAAACATTCGTCGATGGTGTGATGGCAATAACTGTTTTGATTATGGCTTTTCTTTACTCCCCACAACTGACCTTAATTGTTATCGCGGCAATAATCATATACGCCATCATACGTTTACTGATGTATCGTCCACTTCATCGTGCAACAGAGGAGATGATTCAAAACTCAGCCAAGGAACAATCCAATTTTCTTGAAAATATCAGAGGAATCCAGACAATTAAGCTGTTTGGCAATGAGCCTCAGCGCCAAGGTGTGTGGCAAAACCGGTATGCTGAGGTGATCAATAGCGAGATCAGGCTAGGTCGATTAACTATCTCCTTTACTACCATTAACAAACTTATTTTCGGTCTAGAAAATGTTCTCGTTATTTACTTTGCTGCAAACCAAGTTATGCAACAAGCATTGTCTGTAGGTATGGTGTTCGCCTTTATCGCATATAAAAACCAGCTAACTCAACGCTTCGCTAACCTAATTGAGCAGATTATTAATTTTAAGATGATGCGCCTGCATCTAGATCGAATATCTGATATTGCATTGCACCCGATTGAGGCCAATCGAGAGGGCCAAGAGGCTTTAGAACCGCCACAAGGTCAATTAACATTAAAAAATATATGCTTTAGTTACCACGACGAACAGCCACCTCTTCTTACCAACCTCAACCTAGTACTTGATGTTGGTGACTCAATCGTCATCACAGGCCCCTCAGGCTGCGGTAAGACAACACTAATGAAAATAATGCTGGGTCTGCTAACACCGGATAGTGGCCAAATATTACTCGATGGAAAGGATATTACCCAGATGGGGCT
This sequence comes from Porticoccaceae bacterium, assembly GCA_964230135.1. Lineage (GTDB taxonomy): Bacteria > Pseudomonadota > Gammaproteobacteria > Pseudomonadales > Porticoccaceae > HTCC2207. The sequence continues at coordinate 9,298 of CAXRFT010000018.1, forward strand.
TACTAACTACCGCAAAAAGATAGCTGCCGTGATGCAGGACGACACGCTGTTAACCGGTTCTATTGCGGACAATATCAGCTTCTTCGATGTCAATCCCGATACTAACAAGATTGAGCAATGCGCTAAAAGGGCAGCCATTTATGATGACATTGCCAACAAAACCATGGGCTTCAATACCTTGGTTGGTGATATGGGCGCGAGCCTATCGGGCGGTGAAGTACAGCGCCTGCTGTTGGCGCGAGCTCTGTACCAATCTCCCTCTGTGCTATTTATGGACGAGGCCACTAGCCATTTAGATAAGATCAACGAAACTAAAATTAGTGACCAAATTCAATCACTGCCAATGACTCGAATCATGATTGCGCATCGTCAGGAAACAATACAAAAGGCAGAAAAAGTATACCGGCTCAACAATGGAGTGCTTCAACTAAGTATCGACTAAAAAGACATTCCACTCTCGAGGACGTCAAATGACAGATAGTCGCGGAAAGATTGCAACCAATGATGATCAAAGCGCCATCAAAATACTTCTCTATGATATCGGAAAAGAGACAAACGTCAGGTTAGAAACCTTTGTACTTAATGAACTTCAGATATATCTGAACACCATTAAATCACTGAGCCGAGCATCAAAAACAGACTTTGCAAACTCGTTAAACTTAAGCCCTCGCTCTGTGACCCGAAAACTACAAAAACTAGAAACATCATACCAAGAGCAATTAACCAATGAACGACTGAAACGTTGCGATATTCTCATACAGCAGACTAGTCTGAGTGGTGCTCGCCTCTCCCGATTCCTTGGATTCGAAAATCCAAGTAACTTTTATCAATGGTTCAAACAACACCACGGTGTAGCTTTTACGCAATTTATTGACTCGGCGAGACAACATTCTGATGATTAAAAACCCAAGCAAACCACACAAAAATTTACAGCTCTAAACCAAAAAAACCACTCTGTCCCAAATTGCTATGGTTCTGTCCCAAAATGATAGTGGTTTGTCCCAAAACAATAGTGTTGTTGTCCCTTTTTATTATTGCCGGATTTTCTGAAGCCGTTAAGCTTATTAGCAAGAGTTGTGCGCAAATATGGCAATTCTTGAATTTTTAAACTTTACTCTTAAGGAGAAGCATTATGAGAGAATTAACACTCAATGAAATGGAAGAAGTTTATGGTGGGCCTTTGCCCGCCATAGTGGTAACCGCCGCAAAGTTTGTAGGCGCAACTGCTGTAGGGGCAGCGGTCGGAACATTTGTATCAAATGTGGTTGACGATCTTATGGATGATAGTACCAACTCTTGCAGCAATGATGGAGCCTAACAATAACTCGGCTAACATTAAGTTGAAGCCGACTTAGTGTTAGCTTTATTAAGTGCTCAAGTACGATAACAAAACTAATGAAAAGGAATGCAACTGATGTCTACGACAACTAAGGTTTTATCTAAAATTTTCCTCTTAGCTCTAGCCTTTATAGTATTTGGCGCTACTCAGTATATGATAGATGGCTCTCTCCCAGACATTTTACTCGTGAAAAATTGGTGGCTGTCTCTACCCTGCTTTTTTATACCCGCTTTTATATGTTGGTTATTTAGCAACCAAAATCATAAATTGTTTAAGTTTTTGCCCGATTATATCCGAGCTGGGTCGATTTTTTTGTTGGTCATTGTTTTGGGTGCCTCGCTCGGCACTTTTGTAACACGGGTCGTTGGAGGTAGTTCCTCGTCATTGCTGACCTTGGGCGGTTTATTTTATGGTTATATCATGTGGTGGCAAAGCGATGTTACTAAAAAAGTTAGCCATTAAGTTAAGACTTTAATGGTGCTCGCCCTGTCGCAGCGCCGATTGCCTTTCGAGTAAAGTCTGCAGTAAATGAGAGAAGTGAGTGGTGGTAATCTATGGGCTGTCCTTGCAGCTGGCGCTGCCGGGGTGAGTTCCTATATTTTTGCATCCACACTTAACGGTACTTCAGTTACTGGCTGCGGTATCTTGGGTTCAGCAGCCGGAGGAATGGCTGGTTATGGCGGTACTATTATTGGAGGTCCTATTTATGGCGCTGGTGCTGGTGCAGCGACCTTCACCGCTGTGACAGACTACTGTGAAAACAATAGCGAGTAGTCAGCGCAAAAATCTTTTGGAAAAATATCCCTACGAGGAATTATATATGTCACCCGGGAACATTCAATTTATTGCAATATTTGCGTCGCCTATTATGGCATCTCTATTTGATTGGTCACTCTCAATCCTCTTTAATAGTGAATCTGGACATCCCTTTGTTATGGGGATCTTAACAGCTGGATTTGCCATTGGTAGTCTGGATTGGCTAACCAAACGCCTAGGTGACAATTCATCAAGCGCTGAGACAAACACTGAAAAGAAACAATAAGCCTTCGAGTTAGATCGAACCACCGTTAAAGCCAATTTGGGACTAATCGGCACAAATTTGTTGATTAGTCCCGATTTTTATATGAGCAAATCAGCTGTTGTGTTGAATCACAAGAATACGAATTAGACAAACCAAACCATCAGCAACACCTGCTATTTATATACAGAAAAACCACCCTATCCCAATTTACTATGGTTCTGTCCCAAAACAGTAGTGTTGTTGTCCCTTTTTATTATTGCCGGATTTTATGAAGCCGTTAAGCTAGTTAGCAGGAGTTCCACAAAAACATCGCAATTCTTAAATTTTTAAACTTTAATCTTAAGGAGAAGCATTATGAGAGAATTAACACTCAATGAAATGGAAGAAGTTAATGGTGGTGTTCCAACTGTGGTGGTTGGTGCGCTAATTGGCGCCGGAAGCTATGCCATCACATCAGCCCTCAGTGGCGGTGGATCTTTCAGTAGTTTTGTCGGTGCCACTTTAGCGGGGGCCGTATCTGGAGGCTTTTCGGTTGCCTTCGGCGCTAGCAATTCAGCTCTGGCTGCAGGAGCTTTTGTGGGCGCCGGTGCTGGCGGTGCAGTTCACAATGCCATTGATACTTATTAGGCGTCAGATCTCTAAACCTTATAAATCCAATTAAGTTAAAGATCAGCCAAACCGAGGGATTTCTCAAGAACATCGAAATCCCTCAATACTAAACAAAGTCATCGAGGATCAATCAATGAGGCTTTCAACTTATCACAAGTTCGTGGTGCAAATTATTTTTAATTCAAGTATTGCAATGCTGGTTACAAAAGTAATAGGCGGACCAGAAGCGCTCCAGGAAATGACCTATCCTCTAACCATACTCTCAGCCTGCGCTGGTGGAAAATGGTTAGAGTTTAAATTAACCAACAACGACACTACCAAGAGCACATAATTGAATAAAAGTACTGATTGCACCAGTCATAATTGGCGCGCCAAAGAGATAGGAAACAGGCCATTGTGATTTTCTTCTGTAAACAACCTCATGGTTCATCTTTGTCTTTATTTATTAATCAAAAAAATATAATTTTAGCGATTAAAGATGCTCACAAAATCCTCAGAAAAATTTGCAAGTAAAACGCCAAAAAACCACCCTGTCCCAAATAGTTATGGTTGTGTCCCAAATTACTATGGTTCTGTCCCAAAACAGTGGTGTTGTTGTCCCTTTTTATTATTGCCGGATTTTCTGAAGCCGTTAAACTTATTAGCAAGAGTTGCGCATAAGTATGGCAATTCTTAAATTTTTAAACTTTAATCTTAAGGAGAAGCATTATGAGAGAATTAACAAAACATGAAATGGAAGAGATAAATGGTGGTTTTCGGGAGACTCCTCCGCCACAACCACCAGAGCAGAATCTAGAATGGATTATTCAGATGTTGCGAGATAGTTTAAATCAAGATTAACGAAAATAGTATGACCGTTTTGGCTAAGAGCGATGCGTTGTTGTCCCTTTTTATTATTGCCGGATTTTCTGAAGCCGTTAAGCTTGTTAGCAAGAGTTGTGCGCAAATATGGCAATTCTTGAATTTTTAAACTTTAATCTTAAGGAGAAGCATTATGAGAGAATTAACACTCAATGAAATGGAAGAAGTGAGCGGTGGTTTTGATGGCGAGATTTTCATGACAGGGCTAGGCTTTTCGGTGGTTGGGGCATTGGGAGCGGCCGCCGGTCTAGCACTGGCAATATCACCTGCGGGCCTGTTGGGTTTCGCTGTTTATGGAAGTGCGGCTGTGCTCGGTGTGGGCGGAGGTGCTGTAATGTCGCTCTCTTCAGGTATAAACGAAAATATAGAGGTAAACGAAAACAGTGAATAATATCGCTCAAGCAAGACGTGATTTAAAAGTACTTAAGAAGGGCTTAATCGCCTACAAAATTGCCGGATTGTTTCTTGGCGTTTTGTCAGTACTAATGATTATTGCTCTGTTGACATATGACAAAGAATTTTCCCTCGAAACTGTTGTTATACCCATGATCCTATTTATCCTAGCCACCGCCTCTTGGGTGGCTCAGACATACATGGAAAGACATCACCTAAGAAAAATACTTAGTTCCGTTGTTGGCGAAGCATAAAAGATGAAGCATAAAAAAAGCGGCCCAAGGGCCGCTTTTTTCATAGAAGATTATTGACGGTAAATGCCTACCAACCGGTGATCTCTTTTAAGCCATTGCCAATGTCGGCGAGGCTACGCACAGTTTTAACACCGGCGTCTTCAAGAGCTGCGAATTTCTCATCAGCTGTACCTTTACCACCAGACACAATAGCGCCAGCATGGCCCATGCGCTTACCCGCTGGGGCAGTTACACCGGCAATGTAGGACACAACAGGCTTGGTGACATTGGCTTTGATGTAGGCTGCGGCCTCTTCTTCCGCGGTGCCGCCGATTTCACCGATCATCACAATGGCTTCGGTGGCTGGGTCGTCTTCAAACCGAGCCAAAATATCAATAAAGCTTGATCCTGGGATGGGATCGCCACCAATACCCACACAGGTGGATTGGCCAAAACCGTAATCTGTAGTTTGCTTCACCGCTTCATAGGTCAATGTGCCCGAACGAGAAACAATACCCACTTTACCCGGCAGGTGAATGTGGCCAGGCATAATACCTATTTTACATTCCCCCGGGGTGATAACGCCGGGACAGTTGGGACCGATCAAGACAACGCCCAAGGAATCGCAAACCACTTTGCAGTCGAGCATATCCTGGGTGGGAATACCTTCGGTGATACAAACTACCAACTTCAAGCCCGAGTAAGCGGCTTCGAGAATAGAATCCTTACAAAAAGGTGCAGGAACATAGATAACCGAGGCTTCCGCGCCAGTTTCTGTTACTGCTTCGGCTACAGTGTTAAAAACCGGTAATCCAAGGTGAGTTGTACCGCCCTTCCCGGGGGTTACTCCGCCGACCATTTTCGTGCCGTATTCAATGGCTTGTTCCGAGTGAAAAGTGCCCTGTCCGCCGGTAAAGCCCTGACAGATAACTTTGGTGTCACTGTTAATTAAGATAGACATGTTTAGTTACCCTCCGCGGCTTTAACAACCTGTTGCGCTGCGTCGGTGAGACTCGTGGCAGCAATAATATCCAGACCAGATTCGGCCAATTTCTTGGTGCCGAGTTCAGCATTGTTGCCCTCTAATCGCACAACAACAGGAACAGCCACACCCACTTCTTCCACAGCGCCTATGACGCCTTCGGCAATCAGGTCACAGCGAACGATGCCGCCAAAAATGTTGATCAGTACCGCTTTAACATTGCTGTCGGAGAGGATAATTTTAAACGCTTCCACTACCCGCTCTTTAGTTGCACCTCCACCCACGTCGAGGAAGTTAGCTGGAGATCCGCCATGAAGGTTAACGATGTCCATGGTGCCCATGGCCAATCCGGCACCGTTCACCATACAGCCGATATCACCATCCAGTGCAACGTAGTTTAAATCCCAAGCCGATGCATGGGCTTCACGAGCATCTTCCTGCGAAGGATCGTGCATCTCTTTTATTTGTGGCTGCCGGTACAGCGCGTTGCTGTCCACCACCACTTTGGCGTCTAGACAGTGCAAGTTGCCCTGATCGGTTATCACCAATGGGTTAACTTCAATAAGCTCGAGGTCTTTTTCTTTAAACAGCTTGGCCAATCCCATAAAAATCGCCACAAACTGTTTGATTTGTTGACCCTGCAATCCTAACTTAAAGGCCAAATCACGGCCCTGATAAGGCTGCGCCCCTGTGAGTGGATCTATAATTGCTTTTAAAATCTTCTCGGGTGTTTCGTGAGCAACTTTTTCAATCTCTACACCGCCCTCAGTGGAGGCCATAAAGATAATTCGACGTGTGCCGCGATCTACCACAGCACCGAGGTAGAGTTCCTGATCAATATCAGTGCAGGTTTCCACCAGAATGCGGCTAACGGGCTGACCGTTGGCATCGGTTTGGTAGGTGACTAGATTATTACCCAACCACTGGCGGGAGAAATCTTCAATTTCTGCTTTGGAGCTGACCAATTTCACACCGCCCGCTTTACCTCGACCACCGGCGTGTACTTGTGCTTTAACCACCCAGCGCTCGCCACCGATAACATCAGCAGCTGCTATAGCCTCCTGAACGGTCTCTGCGGCCACACCTTTAGATACGGGCAATCCGTATTCGGCAAAGAGCTGCTTACCTTGATATTCATGCAGGTTCATACTTGATTTCCTGTTATTGTAAAATGTCCTATTGATTTAACTAATGTGGCACAGATCACCCACTTACTCGCGGGATACTGTGCCAATGAGAAACTCTGTTTATCGTCGTTTGCGGTTGGCAATATGAATTGCGCTACCATTAACCGCTAGGGCAGCTTCGTGCACCGCTTCAGAGAGCGTCGGATGACCGAACACCGTCATGCCCAAGTCCTCTGCGCTGGAACCAAATTCCATGGCGATAGCCACCTGCTGGGTGAGGTCGGCTGCACTGGGCCCAACGATATGACAACCCAAAATACGGTCGGTATCTTTGTGCGCAATGATTTTCACCATGCCATCAGTATCGTTTGCGGCCATGGCTCGACCACTGGCGGCAAAGGGAAACACACCGACATTATAAGGTTCACCAGAGGCTTTAACCTGTTCTTCAGTCTGACCCACCGAAGCCACTTCTGGATGCGTGTAGATGACATTGGGAACAATGTCATAGTTCATCTGTGCCTTGTGACCGGCAATACGCTCCGCCACCATGACGCCTTCCTCAGAACCCTTGTGCGCCAGCATTGGCCCGCGCACCAAATCACCAATGGCGTAAATACCGGGAACATTTGTAGCGCAGAAGTCGTTGACAAATATAGCACCGCGCTCATCCACCTCGACACCACTGTCCGGCGCCAGAAGACCCTCTGTGTAAGCCCGCCGTCCAACGCAGACGATCAGTTTGTCAAATGTCTCTTTCAGATCACTACCGTCGGGAGTCTGGTAGGTGACTTCCACCTTACCACTTTTTATTTCGGTACCTGTAACACGAGCACCAAGGCGAATATCCAATCCCTGCTTGGTAAAGATCTTCTTGGCTTCTTTGGCCACGGCCTTGTCCATAATGGCCAAGAAATCTTCTAAGGCCTCTAATAACACGACGTCAGAACCGAGACGGCCCCACACCGAGCCAAGCTCTAAACCAATTACACCGGCACCAATAACACCCAAACGCTTGGGAACTTTGTCGAATTCCAGAGCACCGGTGGAATCGACAATAATGTCATTGTCCACAGAAGCCACCGGAATAGCTATCGGTTGAGAGCCAGAGGCGAGAATGACATTTTCAGCTTCAAGAACAGAGACACCACCATCGTTATCTGTCAGCTCTACTTTTTTGCCAGAAAGCAACTTACCCGTGCCATAAAGCGCAGTGACACCGTTGGCTTTAAACAGCCCAGCGATACCACCGGTAAGCTGGCTAATGATCTTGTTCTTGCGCTCAAGCATTGCCGGAACATCAATCTTGACGCCTTTCGTGCTAATTCCATGCACAGCCAAATCTTCCGCAGCTTCATGATATTTAAAGGAACTGTCGAGAAGTGCTTTGGATGGGATACAGCCGACATTGAGGCATGTGCCACCATTAACGCCCTTACCATCATCATTTTTCCATTTTTCAATACAAGCAGTTTTTAAACCCAACTGAGCCGCTCTGATTGCAGCAACATAGCCCGCGGGACCACTACCAATAACTACCACATCATACTTATCAGACATTTATCTACCTATAAATCAATAATTTATATGCTATATTTCAAGCAAAATCTTAGCCGGGTCTTCAATTAACTCTTTGATCGCAACCAAAAACTGTACCGCGTCTTTTCCGTCAATCAAACGATGATCGTAAGACAGCGCTAAATACATCATTGGCCGGATCTTAACTTCGCCATCTAAAGCCATGGGTCGCTGCTGAATTTTATGCATGCCTAAAATAGCTGACTGAGGTGGATTCAGAATAGGTGTCGACATAAGGGAGCCGTAGACACCGCCATTGGTAATGGTAAATGTTCCACCACTCATCTCTTCTATCGTCAATTTGCCATCTCTGGCCTTGCCAGCGAAATTGACGATTTCATTCTCAATCTTAGCAATACTCATATTTTCAGCATTGCGAAGAACCGGAACCACTAACCCCCGGTCAGTGGAAACCGCAACACCGACGTCTTGATATCCATGATAGACAATATCAGTACCGTCGATGGACGCATTGACCAGAGGGAATCGTTTCAGCGCTTCCACCGACGCTTTGACAAACATACCCATGAATCCCAGTCGAGTGCCATTATGCATTTTGGTGAACTCGTCTTGATACTGTTTGCGCAATCCCATCAACGCCGTCATATCCACCTCGTTAAAAGTGGTCAACATGGCTGTGGACTGAGTGACGCTCATTAACCGCTCAGAGATCCGTGAACGCATACGGGTCATAGCCACACGTCGCTCCACCCGCTCACCACTGGGGAGCTCATCTCCGCCCTCTACGGCAGGAGCCTTGGCTACGGCGACCGTTGCTTCAGCCACCGTTGGAGTATAATTCACCACGTCCTCTTTAGTAATTCGACCACCTTTGCCAGTGCCGACAATCTGAGAGAGATCAATGTTACGCTCATCGGCAAGCTTTTTAGCAGCCGGATTGACCAATAATCCACCAACCTCAGCGTCTGGCTCAGTTTTATCAGAAACTGCCATCGGAGCCGGATCAGACCCGGCGCCCTCTTCTATTCGAGCGATTACCTCATTACTGAGTACAATATCTCCCTCGGCTTTTAACACCTCCGCCAATGTCCCCGTTGCCGGTGCAACGACTTCCAAGACCACCTTGTCAGTCTCTATGTCGACAATCAGCTCATCGCGTTTAACCGCCTCACCGGGCTGTTTGTGCCAAGTTGCCAGAGTGCCCTCTTGCACCGATTCTGGATAGGTTGGTGCCTTTATTTCTATGGCCATTAATTTCTTCCTAGTTTAAGAGTCAAATGTTAATGCTTCATCAATAAATTTCTTTTGCTCATCAAGATGAACTGACATGTAACCACTGGCCGGTGCGGCAGACCCCGGCCGACCGGCATAGGTCAGGTAGAGTGCCGGGTTCAAGCGGTTAAATGCGCTTCTCATGTGATGCTGACTGCTGTACCAAGCGCCCTGATTTTGCGGCTCTTCCTGACACCAAACAACAGATTCCAGTGAAGTATAGCTCTTTAATACCGCGTCAAGTTCCTCATCGGGGAATGGATAAAGCTGCTCTAATCGAACCAGAGCTATATCGTCAATACCCCGGCTATCTCGCTCTTCGAGAAGATGATAGTAAACTTTACCCGAGCACAGTATTAAGCGCCGCGCTTTCGATGGTGAAACGCTAGAATCGTCAATAACATTTTCAAAACCGCCCTGCGATAAGTCATCCAAAGACGAAGTTGCCAGTTTATGCCGTAAAATCCACTTGGGACTCATAATGATCAGTGGACGACGCATAGGTCGGATCGCCTGACGACGCAACAGATGAAAAATTTGCGCCGGCGTGGTTGGATTACATATCTGCATGTTACGCTCGGCGCAGAGCTGCAAGAAACGCTCTAGACGCGCTGACGAATGCTCCGGTCCCTGCCCCTCAAAACCATGGGGCAACATCATAGTGAGGCCACAGAGGCGCCCCCACTTGTGCTCACCGCTGGCAATAAACTGGTCGATTACCACTTGAGCACCATTGGCAAAATCACCAAACTGGGCTTCCCAGATGATCAGACCTTTGGGGGCTGTAGTGGCATAACCGTATTCAAATGCGAGCACTGCTTCTTCTGACAAAACCGAGTCATAGATATCGAATCGAGGCTGCTCGTCGTACATATTGACCAGCGGCAAATAAGCGTCGCCATCTTTTTGATTAAAAATTACCGCATGACGATGAGAGAAGGTCCCTCGACGCACATCTTGACCGGTAAATCGAATTGGGAAACCCTCTTTCAACAGAGTGCCATAAGCCAACAATTCAGCCATACCCCAATTTAGTGGCAAGGCACCACCTGCCATCTTGCGACGATCATCATATATCTTCGCCACCTGACGCTGAACAACAATACCGTCGGGCACTGTGGTAATTTTATTTGCCACTTCCTTTAGAGCGCCGAGATCAATCCCCGTATTCGCCTCAACCCGCCAATCGTGATCTAGGTAGGGCATCCAGTCAACGAACAAACTGGTGTCCGGCTCACGAACCAAGTTGTGCACCACAAATTCACCTTTATCCAAACTCGCTCGATACAGGTTGGACATCTCGTTAGCCTGATCTTCTTTGATCACGCCCTCGTTGATCAATTTTTGCGCATAGAGCGATCGAGTGGTGGAATGCTTCTTGATAATTTCGTACATTTTTGGCTGAGTTGCCGACGGCTCATCAGTTTCATTGTGCCCACGACGTCGATAACACACCAAGTCAATGACCACGTCTTTACCAAATTCATAGCGGTAATCGGTTGCCAGCATAGCCGCGAACATTACGGCATCGGGGTTGTCGCCATTGACATGCAATATGGGCGCACCCACCATTTTTGCCACGTCGGTGCAATACTCTGTTGAACGAGCATCATCCTGCCGGCTGGTGGTGAAACCCACCTGGTTATTAATCACTATATGAATGGTTCCGCCAGTGCGGTAAGCGCGGGTCTGAGACAACTGGAAGGTCTCCATAACAACACCCTGACCGGCAAAAGCAGCATCGCCATGCATCAAGATAGGCACCACTTTTTCCCCAGCTGGATCGTTCCTGCGATCTTGACGCGCGCGAGCGGACCCAACCACCACCGGACCGGAGATTTCCAAGTGCGATGGATTGAAGCCCAACGCCATGTGCACTTCTCCACCGGGAGTCATTACATTCGACGAAAAACCCTGATGGTACTTCACATCGCCAGAGGTATTGACTAGACGTTTACCTTCAAATTCTTCAAACATTTCTGCGGGATTTTTGCCGAGAATATTGACCAACACATTGAGCCGTCCTCGATGGGCCATGGCCATAACAATTTCTTTGGCACCATACTCCCCTGATCTTCGCACCACGCAGTCAAGCAACGGAATCAGGCTCTCCCCGCCCTCTAAGCCGAAGCGCTTGGTACCGGGATATTTAGAATCCAGGTGCTTCTCCAGACCTTCCGCAGCAGTGAGTCGATTGAGCACGTCAATCCGAGCGTCATCGCCATAGGTGGGCTTTGAACGAACACTCTCAAAGCGCTGAGCTAACCATTGCTTCTCGGCAAACGAGGTGATGTGCATGAACTCTGGACCCAAGTCACCACAATAGGACTCCTCCAGCGTTTCAATAATTTCCCGCAAAGGCGCCTCGGCCTTACCGCTGTATAGAGGACCAGTTTGAAAGGTAGTATCCAAATCAGCATCGGTGAGCCCATGAAACTGCAAATGCAGGTCGGGAACGTCTTTGCGCACCATAATTCCTAATGGATCCAATCTGGCTTTTTGATGGCCACGAAATCGGTATGAGCTAATCAGCTGGACTACCTTGACCTGTTTGCGTTCGTACTCAAGATTACTTCCGCCAGATCCCGGCGCAGGAATAGGACGCGCCTGTCTGCGGCCCAATAATTCAAAGTGCTGTATTATGGTGTCGTGAGAGACATCTGGAGCGATTGAACCGTTGGTTCGGGGAAGAGAATCGAAAAACTGGCTCCACTCAGCTGGCACACCATTTGGATCGTGAAGATAGGTCTCATAAAGACCTTCAAGATAGGCGGCGTTTCCACCAGAAAAGTGGGAGGAGCTCAGAAATTGCTCCATTAAGCCCTCAGGCATTAATGACATGTCCTTCTCGCAGCAAAATTTGCCGCCATTTTAAAGGGGTTAGCCTGCCACGGCTAGTAAAATATTGGTAAAAGTACGGTTTTTTAAAAAACCCTCTGCCCTAAGCGCTAGGTCGCACTAGCATATTTTTAATGTGTCCAATAGCTTTCGTAGGATTGAGGCCCTTGGGACATACTTGAACGCAGTTCATAATCCCGTGACAACGGAAAACGCTGAAGGGATCTTCTAAATTAGCCAGTCGTTCTTCGGTTGCCGTATCGCGGCTGTCTGCCAGAAATCTGTAGGCCTGAAGCAGACCCGACGGACCGATAAATTTCTCAGGGTTCCACCAAAAAGAGGGGCAGGCAGTAGAGCAGCACGCGCAGAGAATGCACTCGTAGAGGCCATCTAACTTCTCGCGTTCTTCCGGTGATTGCAGACGCTCAATCTCAGGTGCAGGTGTTTCATTGATCATGTAGGGTTGGATCTTTTCATACTGGGCATAGAACTGTGTCATATCGATCACCAGATCTCTTATGACAGGCAAACCAGGCAATGGCCTAATGACCAGTTTGTTGCCCTTAACCGCTTCGGACAATGGGGTAATGCACGCTAAACCATTCTTTCCAGATATGTTGACTCCATCAGAGCCGCAGACTCCCTCTCGGCAAGAGCGACGGAACACCAGAGATGGATCCCTTGCCTTCAGTTTTTCGAGAACATCTAATACCATCAAGTCCTTTCCCTCTGGGTCGAACTGAAAGTCCTGCATATAGGGTTCTGAGTCCACTTCTGGGTTGTAACGGTAGATGCTCACATTCAACATAGATTACAGTCCTATTGTTTCTTAGTAGGTACGCACTTTTGGCTCAAAGGGTTCACGGGTTTTCAAGGTAAAGTTTACTGGACGTTTCCCGATTTCCTTGCTTCGAGGAAAATAAATCGAATGACACAGCCAGTTTTCGTCATCTCGTTCCTGAAAATCTTCTCGCGCATGAGCACCGCGACTCTCGGTACGCCCCTCTGCCGCAATCGCAGTGGCATAAGCCGTTTCAAACAGATTTTGTAGCTCCAAGGCTTCAATTCGAGCGGTGTTAAATGCGTCACTCTTGTCTTCAAGATAGACGTTCTCAATTCGTGAACGCAACGCATCAAGTTTCTCGACACCTAATTTCATGTAATCGCCACGGCGGAAAACACCAAAATAGTTTTGCATGATGGTCTGCAGCTCTGCGCGCAGAACCGAGGCGTTCTCGCCAGACGCTGAGCCATTGATTCGATTTAGTCCTGCCATGGCTCGATCAATGTCAGCTTCAGTGGCCGGCTTTAAGTCGATACCTTCACTGAGCTGCTTCTCAATAAATATCCCCGAGGCGCGTCCAAATACAACCAAATCCAGCAGCGAGTTCCCACCCAGGCGGTTGGCACCGTGCACAGAGACGCAAGCGGCCTCACCGCAGGCATAAAACCCTTCAATTACCTGATCATTGCCGTCACGGTCCACTGTTAGCGCTTGGCCGTCAACATTAGTTGGAATACCGCCCATCATGTAATGACATGTCGGCACCACTGGAATGGGGACTTTAACCGGATCGGCGTGAGCAAAGGTACGAGACAACTCAAGAATTCCAGGCAACTTGGCATTCAACGCCTCCTCTCCCAGATGATCTAACTTGAGATAGACGTGATCACCATCAGGACCACAACCCCGTCCCTCCAAAATCTCTAAGACCATGGATCGAGCAACAACATCACGACCAGCGAGATCTTTGGCATTGGGTGCGTAACGTTCCATGAAGCGCTCGCCATCCTTGTTTATCAGATATCCACCCTCACCGCGGCATCCCTCAGTAACCAGCGTTCCCGCCCCGTGGATGCCCGTGGGATGAAATTGCCACATTTCGATATCCTGTACCGGAAAACCCGCTCTTAATGCCATACCCACACCATCGCCGGTACATATGTGAGCATTGGTAGTGGACGCATAGATGCGACCTGCTCCGCCCGTGGCGAATACTGTGGCCTTGGACTCTACAAAAACAGTCTCTCCAGTCTCGATATCGAGGGCAATCACGCCCACCACAGCATCGTCTGAATTCTTAACCAGATCCACCGCAAACCACTCATTGAGAAAAACTGTCTTGTTCTTCAAGTTTCCCTGATAGAGTGTGTGCAGGAGCGCATGGCCTGTTCTGTCAGCCGCAGCACAGGTGCGTGCCGCTTGACCGCCATTGCCAAAATCTTTTGATTGACCACCAAACGGCCGCTGATATATGCGACCAGAATCTGTGCGCGAGAATGGCAGGCCCATGTGTTCTAGCTCAAAAACCGCTTCCGGCCCAGTCTGACACATGTACTCGATGGCCTCTTGATCGCCTATGTAATCTGAACCTTTGACCGTGTCATACATATGCCATTGCCATTGGTCGTTAGGGTCATCACTAGCGATCGCACAGGTAATTCCACCTTGAGCGGACACCGTATGGGAACGTGTCGGAAACACCTTGGTAATTACCGCCGTTTTGTAACCTGATTGAGCCAACTGCAGAGCCGCGCGCATACCAGACCCGCCACCGCCTACGATCACCGCATCAAAGCTCATTTTCCTAATACTTGCCATTACCTTAGATTCCCCAGAGAATTTTTACTGTCCACACAATATAGATCAACGTCACGCCACCTAACCCTGTTTGCAAAACTGTACGAATGATTCCCGCTTTCAGCCCAATCAATCGTTCAGTTATGTAATCAGTCAGCACACACCACATTCCAATCCAAGCGTGCAGAGCAATAGACAACATCGTAATCAGTGTAAACAGGCGTACAGAAGTCAACTGGTTCAACGCCGACCACTGTTGATAGGTTAAATCCGACTGGCTAGTCAAATAGCCAACAACGAACACCAAGTAAGCGGTAATAACCACCGAGGTAACTCGTTGAATGATCCAATCCGATGGCCCAGATCGAGTGAATATGGCTGTCAGTGCCTTCATAGAAAAACCCACCCTGCAATCATTGCCATGGCGACAACGGCAACTGTCGCTGCGATCCAGGCGCTTATTCGACCACTGCTGAAACTTTCCTCACCCACACCCATATCCATCACCAGGTGGCGAAGCCCTAAGACGAGGTGATAAGCCAGAGCAGCCAGGCACCCCCATACAATGAACTTTAACAGTGGATGGTTGAACAAGCTTTTTACCGACTCAAAGCCCAGCTCTGACGTCAGACTTTGGTCAAGCAACCACAATAAAATCGCCAATGAAAAGAACGTAATGACTCCAGATACCCGATGCAATATTGACACATAGGCTGTAATCGGAAGTTTTATGCTGCCGATGTCTAAATTTGTTGGTCTCTCGTTATTCACCAAGATTTTCCTCTGACGCCGCCACACTTCAGCAGGCGCTATGTTTGCGTTTAAACTTAAAAAAGTGATGGAATTTTGACTTCCTCACGCGAGCACTGGGCGCCCGCTTCTTGGGCAGGCAGTATAGTCACAAGCCACTGCAAATTCAATGAACATTGAGCCTTTGACACCTGTATTCTAGATCAGGTTTACCAATAAATTTTACTAAAAAGGGAACACGGGCGGCACTCACCGCATCACCTTCGCGTATTTTTGGTGAACTAAACTGTCCGATTATTAATACAGCGAATAATCACTATGTGATGCAGCGAAATGCCGATCTCTTGATCACTAAACAAGCCCTATTCAACTATGCATCGGTTGACAATTCCTCAGCGACAACTATAGTTATCTCTGGTCTTCCAGACCGTCACTACGAATTTTTTTGAGGATTAAGCATGACCGACCGTAAAGCCACTCTCACAGTAGATGGGTCAGGCCCAATCGAGTTGCCCGTGTACAAAGGCACCAGAGGCCAAGACGTTATCGACATCGGAACATTAGGAAACCACGGGTATTTCACATATGATCCCGGCTTTTCGGCCACCGCTGCCTGTCAATCAGACATCACCTACATTGACGGAAATAAAGGCGTTCTCTTGCACCGCGGTTATCCCATCGAAGTACTGGCAGAGAAATCCGACTATATCGAATCCTGTTATCTGCTGCTGGAAGGTCACTTGCCCAGTGCAGAAGAAAAAGCCAAATTTGAGAATATGATCAAGTATCACACTATGGTCAATCGCTCCATCGAGCATTTCATCAGCGGCTTCCGCTATGACGCACATCCCATGGCTATGCTCTGTGGCCTAGTGGGTGCTATGTCGTCGTTTTACCATGACTCGCTGGACATCACTAACCAGGAACACCGAACCATTTCCGCGCACAGGCTAATAGCCAAAATGCCTACCATTGCCGCAATGTGCTACAAACACTATGTAGGACAACCCTATATTTACCCCGACAACACCTTGTCCTACTCTGAGAATTTCTTGCATATGATGTTTGGTACACCCTGCGAGAAATACGAGTGTCATCCTGCACTGGCCAAGGCAATGGATCGAATCTTCTTATTGCACGCTGATCACGAACAAAATGCGTCTACGTCTACTGTGCGTCTGGCCGGCTCCTCAGGCGCCAATCCCTTTGCCTGTATCGCCGCAGGCATCGCAGCACTGTGGGGCCCTGCTCATGGCGGCGCCAATGAAGCAGTGCTCAGCATGCTCGATGAAATCGGCCATGAAGATAACATAGAAGAGTACATCAATAAGGCCAAGGATAAGAACGATCCATTCCGATTGATGGGTTTCGGGCACCGAGTGTATAAAAACTATGACCCGCGGGCCACAGTTATGCGGCAAACCTGTGACGAGGTCTTAGAAGTGTTGGGCGTAGAGAATGATCCACTCTTCAGACTAGCAAAAAAACTGGAAAAAATAGCGCTTGAGGACGAATATTTTGTCAGCAAAAAACTCTACCCCAACGTGGATTTCTATTCGGGCATTATCCTGAAAGCGATGGGCATTCCCGAGGAAATGTTTACCGTTATCTTTGCTACTGGGCGAACAGTCGGATGGATTTCTCATTGGAACGAGATGATCACTCATCCCTACCGTATCGGCCGTCCCCGACAACTCTATACCGGAAGCGATGTAAGAGAGTACACACCCATCGAAGACCGTTAAAAATAAACTTAACGGACACCAAAAAGGCAGCGCAAGCTGCCTTTTTTTGTTTGCGCCTCCAATCCACGTCAGTTGGCGTAAACAGGTCCCGAGTGAAAGCGAAATTCTTTGTCAGGGGACTCAATCAAGTGCTGCTCATGTTGAGCAAAAAATACTATCCGATCACTAATGGACTCACCGACGGAGGCTTTTGTGGCCAACGCCAAGTAATCCTTAAAATGACGACCTTCAGATTTTAGTAAGGAGGTGTAGAATGTTTCTAATTCAGGATCGAGATAAGGTGCTAGTCGCGCAAAACGCTCACAGGATCGAGCCTCAATAAAGGCGCCAATGATTAATACATCGACAAGCTTTTCAGGGTCCTCCGTGCGCGCCAAATCACGCAGACCAGCGGCGTAGCGGGATGCAGAGACGTGCTGATAAACCACCTTTCGCTTGCGCATAATGGCTAACACCTGTTCAAAATGCCGCATCTCCTCCCGAACGAGTTTGGACATTTTGTTCATTAACTCAAAATTGTCAATGTAGCGATAAATCAAATTCATCGCTGTACTTGCAGCTTTCTTTTCACAGTTGGCGTGATCGATAAGCATTAGTGCTGGATTCTCGAGCGCATTTTCCAACCATCGGTCGGGAGTTTGACAGGGCAAGAAGTCTTGGATTTCATCCAGTGGGGTTGTCATTGGTTATGTTCTTTTCGTCGTCAGTAAAAATGTACGTGTAGTTTAGCTCTTCGATAGATAGGAAAGAAACAAGAAGGCAAAAAAATACTGATTATAAGTTATACATATGCGCCGGCGAATTAGATAACAAACGAAATCGCTGAAGCTACCGTTATCAGTGCGATTCCAATCGATTACAGAATTTTCTAGATACAATCCAAACCACCCAAGGTTTGGGCTTATCCCTGTAATTTAACTACATAATCACGTATACTCTGCGCCCTTCTGGGGATTTGACCGTCGAAAACCCCTGATTTTAGTAAAAGAGAATAAATAGGAGCCTCCGCCCGTGCTTGAAGCCTATCGCGCCCATGTAGAAGAACGAAAACAGCAAGGTATCCCACCAAAAGCATTAGACCCTGAGTGGACAGCTGGTTTAGTTGAGTTGTTAAAGAATCCACCCGCTGGAGAGGAGGAATTTCTTCTCGATCTCATTGCCAACCGTGTTCCTCCCGGGGTAGATGAAGCCGCTTATGTCAAAGCGGGTTTCCTGAGCGCAGTGGTGAATGGTGAAGACAGCTCTCCACTGATTGACCGCCAGCTTGCGGTAAGCCTACTGGGTAATATGCATGGCGGATACAATGTCGCCACCTTGGTTGGGTTACTCGATGACCCAGAGCTCTCTGAGCAAGCTGCAAAAGAGCTTAAGAAGACATTACTGGTGTTCGATGCCTTTCACGACGTTGCTGAAAAGGCGGATGCAGGCAACGAAGCCGCTCAAAGTGTCATGAGATCCTGGGCTGAGGCGGAGTGGTTCACGTCAAATGATGCCGTTCCAGAGAGCATCAAAGTGGTGGTCTTCAAGGCTACCGGTGAAATCAATACAGATGACTTGAGCCCAGCACAGGACGCTTGGTCGCGCCCCGACATTCCTCTGCATGCAAGAGCAATGTTTAAAATGACGCGAGATGGCCTACATCCAGAAGAACATGGGGTGACAGGTCCCATGACTCAGATTGATGAGTTGAAGTCCAGAGGCTTGCCTGTGGCCTTTATAGGTGACGTTGTTGGTACCGGTTCCTCACGCAAATCCGCCACCAATTCGGTGTTATGGTTTTTTGGTGAAGACATGCCCGGAGTTCCCAACAAGCGATCTGGGGGCATATGCTTCGGCAGTAAAGTTGCACCTATCTTCTTCAATACCATGGAAGACGCTGGGGCTCTAGTATTTGAAGCTCCAGTGGACGACATAGACAATGGCGATGTCATTGAGATATTTCCCTACGAGGGAAAAATCCTCGATGAGTCCGGCAACCTTATCTGTGAATTTGAACACAAATCTGATGTAATTTTGGATGAGGTTCAAGCCGATGGCCGCATCAATCTCATTATCGGGCGTGGCCTCACTCAGCGCGCACGCGAACACATGGGACTCCCGCCGTCAGAGGTGTTTCGCCAGCCCACTGCACCTACAGAGTCCACTGCCGGGTTTACCCTAGCACAAAAAATGGTCGGCAAGGCCTGCGGCACAGACGGCATTCGCCCGGGCACTTACTGCGAACCAAAAATGACCACCGTTGGTTCTCAAGACACCACAGGGCCAATGACTCGCGATGAACTCAAAGATCTCGCCTGCCTGGGCTTTTCTACCGACTTGGTGATGCAATCCTTCTGTCACACAGCAGCTTATCCGAAACCAGTAGACATAAGCACGCAACACAGC
>CAXRFT010000019.1:0-115110 GCA_964230135.1 Porticoccaceae bacterium
GAGATGGTTATGCCTGGCGACAATGTACAGATGACGGTTGAGTTGATTCATCCGATTGCGATGGAAGACGGACTGCGATTTGCTATTCGTGAGGGAGGCCGCACGGTAGGTGCTGGTGTCGTCGCAAAAATTATCGAATAAACACCCGCATTAAAAAAGGGGCCATGGGCCCCTTTTTTTGTCTTATTGCTGTGACTGACTACAGCTTTGACCAATACATGAAAAAAGTTTGCTCTCTTGCACTTTAATTGCTTGACAGTTCTTGGGCACGGCTCTAGAATTCGCGCTCCATTTTCGGGGCTGGTGTCAGCAAGATAAACAGATAAGCTCGAAATACTAGAATTGATAGCGGAGTTTCGCTGACATGCAAAACCAAAGTATAAGAATTCGACTCAAAGCGTTTGATCACAAATTGATTGATACGTCGACGCAAGAGATCGTAGAGACAGCAAGAAGAACGGGCGCCCAAATCCGGGGTCCCATTCCGTTGCCGACTCGAAAGGAGAGGTTTACGGTATTGATTTCTCCTCACGTGAATAAAGATGCGCGTGACCAATATGAAATTCGTACCCACAAGCGTTTAATTGATATCGTTGAGCCAACGGAAAAAACCGTTGACGCACTGATGAAGCTAAACCTTGCGGCTGGTGTCGAAGTGCAGATCAGTCTCGGCTAGATCTGTGACAAGTAGTTCGACAGTGGTCTGTCGGACATGAAATACAGTGTAACGCTTTGAAATAAGCGGCCGTAGCGGGTAAGAGCCCCGTACACGTAAGAGGTTACAAAATGAGAATAGGTATTGTCGGCCGCAAGTGCGGCATGACTCGTATATTCACCGAAGATGGTGTCTCTATCCCTGTGACAGTGATTGAGGCCACGCCTAATCATATTACCCAAGTTAAATCCCTAGAGACTGATGGCTACTCAGCTATTCAGGTCACCACTGGCAGTAAAAAAGCATCTCGAGTTTCTAAGGCGCAAGCGGGCGAATTCGCCAAAGCAGGCGTTGAGGCCGGGCGTGGTCTGTGGGAATTTCGCGCCGACGGTTCAGATGAAGCGTTTGAGGTCGGTGCAGCTCTAACTGTAGAGCGGTTTCAGGAAGGTCAAAAAATTGACGTTACTGGCACCAGTAAAGGTAAGGGCTTTCAAGGTGGTGTCAAGCGCTGGAACTTCAGTATGCAAGATGCCACTCACGGTAACTCAATCTCCCACCGTTCCAACGGCTCCATCGGTCAAAACCAGACTCCGGGTCGCGTATTTAAGGGAAAGAAAATGAGTGGCCAAATGGGCAACGCTCAAGTTACTACACAAAATTTAGAGATTGTTCGCATTGACGCCGATCGCAACCTTCTGTTGATAAAGGGTGCGGTGCCAGGTGCGCCAGGTGGCAATATCATCGTCCGTCCAGCAGTTAAGGCTTAAGGGGAGTGTCCATGGAATTATCGATAGCCACACCCAAAGGTAAAAAAGGAACTGTAGAAGTTTCTGAGGCTGCTTTTGGGATTGCATTTAATCAAGACCTTGTTCACCAAGCTGTGGTCGCTTATCTCGCTGGTGCCCGTCAGGGGACCCGTGGTCAGAAGAACCGGTCTGCAGTATCTGGCGGTGGACGCAAGCCTTTCCGCCAGAAGGGGACTGGTCGCGCTCGCGCAGGTACCACTCGCGGACCCATCTGGCGTGGTGGAGGCGTAACTTTCGCCGCTCAACCTCAGGATCATAGCCAAAAAATCAACCGCAAGATGTATCGTTCAGCCATGCGCTCCATTGTTTCAGAATTAGCTCGTCAAGAGCGCTTAGTGGTAGTGAAGGACTTTGACCTCGACGCGCCAAAGACCAAGGGTCTGGTGGCTAAGCTTGCGGATTATGGACTACAGGAAGCGTTAATTGTAACCGAAGACGTTAGCGAAAACCTTTACTTGTCATCACGCAACCTCCACAAGGTAGATGTGCGAGATGTTGCTGCTATAGATCCAGTTAGCCTGATTAACTCAGATAAGGTGGTGGTCACCGTCGCAGCGTTGAAAAGAATTGAGGAGATTCTGGCATGAACCAAGAGAGACTCTTCAAGGTGTTATTAGCGCCGCACATTACAGAAAAGACGGCAATGTCTGATGGCGCCGCGGCTCAGGTGGCATTTAAAGTAGTACCTGATGCCAGTAAGCTAGAAATTAAAAAAGCTGTCGAGCAACTATTCGAAGTCAAAGTAGAAGGTGTTCGGGTAGTAAACATGAAAGGCAAGACTCGTCGTACTCGCACTGGCATTGGCCAGCGCAGCGACTGGAAGAAAGCCTATGTAAGGTTGGCGGAAGGTCAAGAAATTGACTTTTCAGTAGCGGAGTAAGGGGTTAGTCATGGCAGTAATTAAGAGAAAACCAACGTCTCCGGGTCGGCGGTTTGTTGTCAGTGTTGTCACCCCTGAGTTACACAAAGGTGCTCCACATGCGCCCCTACTCGCTCCTAAGAAGCGTACAGGCGGACGGAACAGCAGCGGCAGAATAACCGTTCGACACATTGGTGGTGGTCACAAGCAACACTACAGAGTTATCGATTTTAAGCGAGACAAAGACGGTATTCCGGCAAAAGTAGAACGTCTTGAGTACGATCCAAACCGCAGTGCTCACATTGCCTTGTTGTGTTATGCCGATGGCGAGCGCCGCTATATTATTGCCCCTAAAGGCGTAAAAGCGGGGGACACAGTGGTGTCTGGTGACAGTGCGCCGATTAAGATTGGCAATAGTTTGCCCCTGCGTAAAATTCCTGTGGGTTCAGTTGTCCACTGTGTGGAAATGAAAGTAGGAAAGGGTGCACAAATAGCGCGCAGCGCGGCGGCCTCAGTACAGTTGGTTGCTCGCGAAGGTGCTTACGCGACAGTGCGCTTGCGCAGTGGTGAGATGCGTCGTCTGCCCATTGATTGTCGGGCAACCTTGGGAGAAGTCAGCAACAGCGAACACAGTTTGCGGTCTCTAGGTAAAGCGGGCGCGGCCAGATGGCGCGGCGTTCGACCCACTGTCCGTGGTGTTGCGATGAACCCGGTTGACCACCCCCATGGTGGTGGTGAAGGTAGAACCTCTGGAGGTCGGCACCCAGTGTCGCCTTGGGGAATGCCAACCAAAGGATACAAGACGCGCAAAAATAAGCGCACAGACAAATACATTATACGTCGTCGCAAGTAAGCGGTGACTGACAACAACTTAAGAGGATAGCCAACGTGCCACGCTCTCTAAAAAAAGGTCCATTTATCGATCTGCATCTTGCCAAGAAGGTAGAGACAGCGGTTGCAAATAATGAGCGCAGACCAATTAAAACCTGGTCGCGACGGTCAATGATACTGCCCGATATGGTGGGGTTGACCATTGCCATTCACAACGGCCGTCAGCATGTTCCGGTTACCATCAATGAAGAAATGGTGGGACACAAACTGGGTGAATTCTCTCCAACGCGCACCTATCGCGGGCACGTGGCGGACAAAAAAGCCAAGCGATAAGCACCGGCTTGATTGAAAGAGGTAGTTAATTGTGGAAGTAGCAGCAAAATTAAAAGGCGCCAGAATGTCGGCTCAAAAAGCGCGCTTGGTAGCTGACCAGATTCGCGGTAAATCCGTTGAGTCTGCTCTAGAAATCTTACAGTTCAGCACAAAAAAGGGTGCTGACATTATTAAGAAGGTTTTGGAGTCAGCTATTGCCAACGCCGAGCACAATGACGGCGCAGACATTGATGAATTGAAAGTATCAACTATCTTCATCGATGAAGGAATGACAATGAAACGGATCAGACCGCGAGCGAAAGGTCGCGCTGATAGAATTTTTAAACGCAGCTGCCATATCACTGTAAAAGTCGCTGAAAAGTAGAATTAGGTTCAGGAGACCACGTAATGGGTCAAAAAGTACATCCAACCGGTATCCGTCTTGGGATTGTAAAAAAGCATAGCTCTACCTGGTACGCCGGTAAAAAAGATTATGCCAATAAACTAAACCAAGACCTCGCAGTTAGGGCGTTTATTCAAAAGAAGCTCGCTCATGCTTCGGTCAGTCGTATTGATATTGAGCGCCCATCTGACAGCGCTCGAATAACTATCCATACCGCCCGACCTGGCATCGTTATCGGCAAGAAGGGTGAAGACGTTGAGCGTTTGCGCAATGAGATCGGCAAGGTCATGGGTTGTGCTGTAAACATCAATATTGAAGAAATTCGCAAGCCGGATTTGGATGCCTCGCTAGTTGGTCAGAATGTGGCGCAGCAGTTGGAGCGCCGCGTTATGTTCCGTCGTGCAATGAAGCGAGCAGTGCAGAATGCTATGCGTGGTGGTGCTCTTGGCGTGAAAATTCAGGTGGGTGGTCGTCTGGGTGGTGCTGAAATTGCACGATCCGAATGGTATCGCGAAGGGAGAGTTCCTCTGCACACGCTGCGGGCTGATATTGATTATGCAACTGCAGAGGCGAATACCACCTATGGCATCATCGGTGTCAAAGTATGGATCTTCAAAGGTGAAATTTTAGGCGGTGAAGATCGCTCTGATGCACCAGCTAACGAAAAACGAAACAAGAATTAAGCGATAAGGGTAAAGCGAGATGCTGCAACCAAAACGTACAAAATTCCGCAAGATGCACAAGGGCCGCAATCGTGGTCTAGCACAGCGCGGCAGTAAAGTCAGCTTTGGTGAGTTTGGCCTCAAGGCGTCTGGGCGCGGTCGTTTGACTGCTCGTCAGATTGAGGCGGCTCGTCGTGCTATGACTCGCCACATCAAGCGTGGTGGAAAAATATGGATTCGAGTGTTTCCAGACAAGCCGATTACCAATAAGCCCCTTGAAGTTCGAATGGGTAAAGGTAAAGGTAATGTTGAGTACTGGGTTGCACTGATTCAGCCAGGCAAGGTGCTGTACGAGATGGAAGGCGTAAGTGAAGAATTAGCGCGGGAAGCATTTGAACTAGCAGCGGCTAAGTTGCCCATTGCGACCACCTTTGTTAAGCGGACGGTAATGTAACCATGAAAGCAAGCGAATTACGTGAAAAGTCAGTAGACGAATTGCAAGTGGCACTCAACGATGAGTTGAAGCAGCAATTTAAATTGCGCATGCAACTGGCAACAGGGCAGCTCAATGAAAGCCATCTAGTGAAATTGACGAGAAAGAATATTGCGCGGATCAAGACGGCGATAAACGAGAAGGCTGGAGACGAGTGATGACCGAATTAAACACAAGTTCAAGAACCCTTAGCGGTCGCATTGTCAGCGATAAAATGGACAAAACCGTGACCGTTTTGGTTGAGCGTCGAGTTAAACATCCGGTGTACGGCAAGATTTTGACCAAGTCCACAAAGATTAAGGCGCATGATGAGAAGAATGCTGCGAATGCTGGAGATCTCGTCACCATCGCAGAATGTCGTCCAGTATCGAAAGACAAGACTTGGACTCTAGTTAATATTGATGAGCGCGCTACTGCAGAGTAACGCTGTAAACAGTACCGGTTTGGGGTAGGAAAATGATTCAAACAGAAAGTTATCTTGATGTAGCAGACAACAGCGGTGCCCGTCGAGTGATGTGTATTAAAGTGTTGGGCGGTTCTCATCGTCGCTACGCCCGTGTCGGTGACATTATTAAAGTGACCGTAAAAGAGGCGATCCCTCGCGGTAAAGTCAAAAAAGGCCAGGTGATGAGTGCGGTAGTTGTGCGCACAAAAAAAGGTTTGCGTCGACAGGATGGTAGCCTGATTAAGTTCGATGACAACGCAGCAGTGTTGTTGAATACCAATTTGGCTCCCATTGGCACACGTATATTTGGACCGGTAACTCGCGAATTGCGCACTGAGCGCTTCATGCGGATTATCTCTCTGGCACCCGAAGTGCTGTAAGCGAGGATTCATAAATGGTAATGCTGAAAATAAAACGTGATGATGAAGTCATCGTGATTGCCGGGAGAGACAAAGGCAAGCGCGGCAAAGTGCTCAAGGTGCTCAATGACGGACGTGTTCTGGTGTCTGGTATTCAGATGATTAAGAAGCATCAAAAGCCTAACCCCAATGCTGGGATTCCCGGCGGCATTATTGAGAAAGAGGCGCCAATTCAGGTCTCCAACGTAGCGATCTTTAACAGCGCGACCGAGAAAGCAGATAGAGTAGGTTTTAAGATTCAAGACGACAGCACCAAGATTCGAGTGTTCAAGTCCACTGGCGAAGCCGTAGACGCTTAAGAAAACAGGTACCCTAATGGCAAGGTTAAAAGAAGTTTACAAAAATGAGTTGGCCCCAAAACTCCAGAAAGAGTTGGGGTTGAGCAACGTGATGGAAGTCCCCAAGATCACTAAAATTACCCTTAATATGGGCGTAGGTGAGGCGATTGGCGACAAAAAATCATTGGAAAACGCGGTAGCCGATTTGACGTTGATCTCTGCGCAGAAGCCGGTGATTAATAATGCTCGCAAATCAATTGCAGGTTTTAAGGTTCGGCAAGGCTGGCCTATTGGTACTAAGGTTACGCTTCGTTCAGATCGAATGTATGAATTTTTAGAGCGGTTGGTTGGAATTGCAATTCCCAGGATCCGTGATTTCAGGGGCATTAGCCCCAAGCAGTTTGACGGCCGTGGAAATTTTTCTATGGGTGTGACTGAGCAGATTATTTTCCCTGAAATTGATTATGAAAAAATAGACAAGTTGCGTGGTTTGGATATAAGCATCACCACCACTGCACGTAATGATGATGAAGGTCGAGCGTTATTGCGCGCTTTTAACTTCCCATTGAAAGGTTGAGGAACTCGATTAATGGCTAAGGTATCAATGGTTCAGCGCGAAGCGAAACGCGCAAAAACAGTAGCAAAGTTTGCCGCTAAACGAGCAGCGCTTAAAGCGGTGATTAGGAATGTCGAAGCATCTGATGAAGAGCGTTGGGAAGCTCAACAGAAGTTGCAGAAGTTACCTCGTGATGCAAGCCCATCTCGTCAGCGAAATCGCTGTCGAGTGACCGGTAGGCCGCACGGTGTTTATAGCAAGTTTGGCCTGTGCCGAAATAAGCTGCGCGAATCTGCTATGCGCGGTGAAGTTCCGGGGCTGGTTAAAGCCAGTTGGTAAATTGAGGAGCCAAACAAGATGAGTATGCAAGATCCAATTTCAGATATGTTGACCCGAATACGCAATGCCCACCACCGCAGTAAGAGCGAGGTGGTTATTCCGTCTTCGAAGCTAAAGGTGTCGGTGGCCAAAGTACTGCAAGATGAAGGCTATATTGAGGGATACAGTGTTAGTGACCAGGTCAAGCCCAATCTAACGATTGCCCTGAAATATTTCCAAGGCAAGCCTGTAATTGAAGAAATCGCCCGCGCCAGTAAGCCAAGTCTGCGTGTGTATTCGGGCGTTGGTGAATTGCCAAAAGTACGCAGCGGTCTTGGGGTTGCGATTATTTCAACTAGTAAGGGCGTGATGACAGACCGAGCAGCTCGAGCGGCTGGTATCGGCGGCGAAGTGCTTTGCACAGTATTCTGATAGGAATTAACGATGTCTAGAGTAGCAAATAGTCCAGTTGAATTGCCAAAAGGTGTGGAAGTGACCTTTGGTGGTTCTGAGATTTCAGTAAAAGGCGCCAAGGGAACCCTGGCCATGCCGGTCAACGAGCAGGTGGAGATAAAGCAAGACGCTAATGTTTTGACTTTTGCTGCTCGCAATAACAGTTCTTTTTCTCGCGCCATGTCAGGTACTACAAGGGCCTTGGTGAACAACATGGTTACCGGTGTGTCCGCAGGCTTCGAGAAGAAACTCGACTTGGTCGGCGTCGGTTATCGTGCGCAGGTTCAGGGGTCTAAAATTAACCTGACTTTGGGCTTTTCCCACCCAGTAGTTTACGAGTTGCCCAAGGGCGTGACCGCAGAGACACCGAGTCAGACAGAAGTTTTATTGAAGTCGGCAGACAAGCAGCAATTAGGCCAGGTAGCCGCTGAAATTCGCGCTTTCCGTCCACCAGAGCCTTATAAGGGCAAGGGTGTGAGGATTTCTGGTGAGTACATAAGACGTAAAGAAGCCAAGAAGAAGTAACAGGGTATAAACATGAGCGATAAAAAAGTTTCACGCCAGCGCAGAGCTAAACGCTCTCGGATGAGAATCCGCGAACAAGGCGTCACAAGATTATGTGTCAATCGCACACCGCGACACATCTATGCGCAGATCATAGCAGCAGAAGGTGACAAAGTGATCGCGACAGCTTCAACGCTTGAGAAAGACTTGCGTGGTGGGGCTACAGGCAATATCGAAGCTGCTTCAGCTGTGGGTAAGCTGGTGGCTGAGCGTGCGGTTGCCGCAGGTATCTCGTCGGTTGCATTTGACCGCAGTGGATTTAAATATCATGGCCGTGTTAAGGCACTGGCGGACGCCGCGCGTGAAGCCGGTCTAGAATTTTAATAGGTAGAAAATATGGCTCTTACAGATCAGAAAGATGCAGCTGCTGAAGGCATGATGGAAAAGCTAGTTCAGGTTAACCGTGTCGCTAAAACGGTTAAAGGCGGCCGAATTTTTGCGTTCACCGCACTCACGGTGGTGGGTGATGGTAATGGTAAAGTCGGATTTGGTCGCGGCAAGGCGCGAGAAGTGCCTATGGCCATCCAAAAAGCAATGGAGTCAGCTCGACGCAACATGATAGAAGTGGCTCTAGACGGATCGACCATTCAGTATCCTACTAAGGGCGTTCATGCTGCATCAAAGATTTACATGCAGCCGGCATCCGATGGTACTGGTGTCATTGCTGGTGGTGCAATGCGATCGGTTCTTGAACTCGCTGGGGTACAGAACGTTTTGGCTAAGTGCTACGGCTCTACCAATCCGGTAAATGTTGTACGTGCCACTTTTAAAGCATTGCAGGCGATGCGCTCCCCAGAGGATGTCGCAGCGAAACGTGGCAAATCTGTAGAAGAGATTCTTAACTGAATATCGTTAAAAATAGTACCTAGAGTATTGGAAGTAGATCATGGCTAAAGCGAAAGTTAAAAAAGTAAAGGTTACGCAGACCAAGAGTTCCATCGGTCGGCTACAAAACCACAAGGCCTGTCTAAGTGGGCTCGGGCTGCGACGAATTGGGCACACTGTAGAAGTGGAAGATACGCCATCGGTACGCGGAATGATTAACAAAGTTAACTACATGTTACAGGTTGAGGAAGCTTAAGATGCGTCTTAATACTCTCAGTCCGGCAGCGGGTCGGATAAAAGAAGCCAAGCGCGTAGGGCGCGGTATGGGCAGTGGTTTAGGCAAGACTGGCGGTCGTGGCCACAAGGGTCAGACGTCTCGTTCAGGCGGCAGTATCAGACCGGGATTCGAAGGTGGTCAAATGCCTTTGCAAAAACGTCTTCCCAAATATGGTTTTACCTCTCGTATGGCGGTGGTAACGGCAGAGATTCGTTTGTCCGAACTGAACTTGGTAGAAGGTGAAGTGGTTGATATCGATACACTCCGAAGTGCTGGCCTGATTAGTCGAAACATTCAGCGGGCTAAGGTATTCGTGTCTGGCGAGGTGACTAAAGCGGTTACTCTCAAGGGAATTGGTGCAACCAAGGGTGCGGTCGCAGCAATTGAAGCGGCTGGCGGGAAAGTAGAAGAGTAATCCGACATGGCTAAACCTGGTGGCATGCCCGTAGGCAATCAAAAAGGACTCAGCGAGCTATGGTCTCGACTGGGCTTTTTGTTTATGGCCATAATTATTTATCGCATCGGTACGCATATACCGGTGCCAGGTTTTGATCCGGATCGTCTGGCAGAGTTATTCAATCAAAATCAAGGTACCTTCCTTGGCTTGTTTAATATGTTTTCTGGTGGGGCGCTCGAAAGGCTCTCCATCCTGGCCCTTGGGGTCATGCCCTACATTTCAGCCTCTATTATCATGCAGCTGTTGTCCGCCACGGTACCAACCTTGGAGCAGCTCAAAAAAGAGGGTGATAGTGGGCGGCGTACCATCAATCGTTATACGCGCTATGGCACGGTGGTGCTGGCAGCTATTCAGGGCACAGCGATGGCGGTGGGATTTGGGTCCCAAGGCTTAGCCTACGAAGTGACGCCAATGTTTTATGCTGTAGCCATTTCTTCACTGGTGGCTGGTGCGGTCTTCCTTATGTGGCTTGGCGAGCAGATCACTGAGCGAGGCATAGGTAATGGCATATCGATGCTTATATTTGCTGGTATTGTTGCAGGCATGCCGGGCGCAGTTGGCCAGGCGCTTGAATCAGCGCGTCAGGGTGATTTGAATCCGTTGATGCTTATTGTAGTGTTGATCATCGCAGTAGCAGTGGTCTATTTTGTTGTGTTTATCGAGCGTGGCCAGCGTCGACTAACGGTGAATTACGCGCAGCGTCAGGGTCGTCAAGCCTACAATGCGCAGACCTCGCATTTGCCACTGAAGGTTAATATGGCGGGCGTGATACCTGCGATCTTTGCCAGTAGCCTTCTGCTCTTCCCGACGTCTATCAGCACGTGGTTTGGTCAGGGCGTTGACGCACCTGATTGGCTGCAGAATGTGGCGATTTTGATAGGTCCGGGACAGCCCCTTTACATAATATTATTTTCTAGCTTGATAATTTTCTTCAGCTTCTTCTACACAGCGTTGATGTATAACCCGCGGGAAGTGGCTGATAACCTTAAAAAAGGTGGTGCGTATCTGCCTGGGATTCGTCCTGGTGAGCACACTGCCAAATATATTGATAGCGTTACGACGAGATTGACATTGATCGGTGGCATATACATTACCCTGATTTGTCTGATGCCCCAGTTTTTGAATGTGTACTTTAATGTGCCGTTCTACTTGGGTGGTACGTCGCTGTTAATTGCGGTTGTTGTAACAATGGATTTTATGGCTCAAGTGCAGTCGCATCTGATGTCGCAACAATATGATTCGCTGATGAAAAAGGCCAACCTTAAAAACGTTGGCCGTCGATAGAGAGGTGGTGCTGTGAAAGTACGCGCATCGGTTAAAAAGATTTGTCGAAATTGTAAGGTTGTCCGTCGCAAAGGTGTAGTTCGCGTTATCTGTAGCGTTGAACCTCGTCACAAGCAGCGTCAAGGATAATCAGGTTGATTTTTGATAGATGTATCGGTATTCTACCGCGCCTTTTCGCAGTGTTGACTGCAGGTGCAGAGAGATTAACTAAACCCTTGGTATAAGTGGAGTAATGTGAATGGCCCGTATTGCCGGTGTCAACATTCCAGATAACAAACACACAGTGATTTCACTGACTTATGTGTTTGGTATTGGACGCCCAACTGCAAAAAAGATTTGCGCGGAAGTGGGCATTGCAGAGGACACTAAAATTTCTGCATTGGACGAAGGTCAACTCGATAAATTGCGTGCTGCTGTCGGGCAGAACGAAGTTGAAGGTGACTTGCGTAGAGAAACAAGCATGAACATTAAACGGTTGATGGACTTGGGCTGTTACAGAGGCCTTCGTCATCGACGTAGCTTGCCTGTACGTGGACAGCGTACTAAGACGAACGCGCGTACCCGTAAAGGTCCCAAGCGTCCGATTAAACGATAATTAGGGTCGATTTGTAATGGCAAAGACAGCAACTAAAACAACTCGAAAGAAAGTTAAGAAGACGGTTATTGATGGCGTTGCCCATATCTATGCGTCTTTCAATAATACTATCGTGACTATCACGGACCGTCAGGGCAATACACTATCTTGGGCGACCTCCGGGGGCTCTGGTTTTAGGGGATCCCGAAAAAGCACGCCATTCGCTGCTCAGGTGGCCGCTGAGCGTGCCGGCGAAGCGGCAAAAGATTACGGCTTGAAGAACCTTGACGTTGAAGTGAAAGGTCCTGGTCCTGGCCGGGAATCTGCAGTGCGCGCATTAAACAATGCCGGATACAAAATTACTAACATAACAGATGTGACACCAGTGCCGCACAATGGCTGTCGTCCACCTAAAAAGCGTCGCGTTTAAGAGAGAACATACATGGCTAGATATCTCGGACCAACTTGTAAACTATCACGTCGAGAGGGAACTGATCTCTTTCTGAAAAGTGGCGTGCGTCCTTTGGAATCAAAATGTCGCGCTGAGAGTGCTCCCGGTCAGCACGGACAGCGTCGAGGCCGTCTGTCTGACTATGGCGTCCAGTTGCGTGAAAAGCAAAAAGTTCGTCGTATCTATGGCGTGCTGGAAAAACAGTTTAGCAACTACTACAAGTCTGCTGCTCGTATAAAAGGCAACACGGGTGAAAACCTACTGACGTTGCTGGAGACTCGTCTCGATAATGTAGTTTATCGCATGGGATTTGGTGCCACGCGCGCCGAAGCGCGACAACTGGTAGCGCACAACGCTATTTTGGTAAATGGCAAAAAGGTCAATATCCCTTCTTTTAAGGTTCAAGAAGGTGATGTGGTTGGTTTGCGTGAAAAGTCAAAGAAGCAACTCCGAGTGCAAACTGCCATGCAATTGGCTTCACAACGAGGTGAAGTTGAATGGATCAGCGTAGATTCTAATAAGATGGAGGGCACGTTCACACGCAATCCTGATCGTTCGGATCTACCCGCAGAGATCAACGAAAATCTGATCGTTGAGCTCTACTCTAAATAATCGTTGTCAGCACCCACAGGTAATAATATGCAAAATTCTGCTACTGAAATGCTTACACCGCGAAATATCGATGTAACCTCCTATGATGCAACCCATGCCAAAGTTGTACTTGAGCCTCTAGAGCGTGGATTTGGCCACACCCTGGGTAATGCACTGCGTCGCATCTTGCTGTCATCCATGACAGGGTGTGCTATCGTCGAGGTTGAAATTGATGGTGTTGAGCATGAATACAGTACCATTGAAGGTATCCAAGAAGATGTTATGGAAATATTGCTCAATCTCAAGGGCGTGGCTGTTACAATGGAAGGGCGAGACGATACTACGGTATCCTTGAGTGTCTCAGGCCCAGCTATTGTTACGGCAGCGGATATTCAATGTGATAGCCATTTAGAAGTGGTAAATCCGGAACACGTGATTGCATCGATTTCTAGCGATACTACACTAAATATGCAGCTTCGGGTCATGCGTGGAAGAGGCTATCAGCCCTCAGATGCGCGCACTAGCGATGATGAGACAAGAACTATCGGTCGGTTGCAACTAGATGCGTCCTTTAGCCCAATATTTAAAGTGTCCTACAGCGTAGATAACGCGCGTGTTGAAAATCGTACTGACCTCGATAAGCTTATATTGGAGCTTGAGACCAACGGTACAATCGATCCAGAAGAGTCTATCCGCCGAGCGGCAACCATTCTGCAACAGCAGATGGCTGTATTTGTTGATCTTCAAGGGGAGACAACTGCCGAGCCAGAGGAGAAGGAAGAAGAGGTTGATCCAAATCTTCTGCGGCCGGTGGACGACCTAGAGTTGACTGTTCGCTCCGCTAACTGCCTCAAGGCTGAAAGTATCTACTATATTGGTGATCTTATTCAGCGTACGGAGGTTGAGTTGCTCAAGACACCAAATCTTGGCAAGAAATCGTTGACTGAGATTAAGGATGTATTGGCTTCCAGAGGTCTGTCTTTAGGGATGCGCTTGGAGAACTGGCCTCCCGCGAGCATTAAGACGGATCGTGAAATCGGTTAACATTATTTATTGATAATCATTGCTGAGAAAGCAGCGAATAAAGGAAAAAAATCATGCGTCATCGTTATAGTGGCCGCAAGCTAAATAAAACAGGAACCCATAAGCGCGCAATGTTTCGTAACATGACCGCGTCTTTGGTGGAACACGAACTAATTAAGACAACTTTGCCCAAGGCAAAGGAATTACGTCGCTTTGCTGAACCTTTCATTACTTTGGCAAAAGAGGACAGTGTGGCTAATCGTCGATTGGCTTTTGACCGCTTGCGCAACAAGGAGACGGTTGGTAAGTTGTTCACTGATTTGGGTCCCCGTTATCAGGAGCGTCCCGGTGGATACTTACGCATTTTGAAATGTGGTTATCGAACCGGTGACAAAGCACCTATGGCCTATGTGGAACTTGTCGGAAGAGAAGTAACTGAGTCGGATGAAGGCCTTGAATTAGCAGTGGAATAAGCCCACTGGCGATAAAAAAACCGAGCAACTGCTCGGTTTTTTTATGTCCCTAATATTATAAGGTCTTGCTATGGTGATAGCCTTCTGTGTCTAAGTTCATAATCCGCAATGGACCGCCCCAAACGCAGCCAGTATCGAGCGCATAAAGATGATTTCCGCAGTGGCGTCCCTGCAGAGCTGCCCAGTGTCCAAAAACAATCTTGTCGTTTTCAGTTTTTCTTTCAGCGCAAGCAAACCAGGGGTAAAAGCCCTTTGGCGCTTCAGTCGTATTTTTAGTCTCTAGGTCTAATTTTCCATCGGCAGCACAAAATCGCATTCTTGTAAGATAGTTAGTGATGACCCGCCAGCGTTCTGGCCCTGCTAAATCGTCCGACCAACAATCAGGATAATTCCCGTACATTTGTTCAAAGTAATCTTTAGATGCTGGTGAACGGAGGACCTGATTAACCTCTTCAGCGAGCACTGAGGCTTCTTGCAGGGTCCATTGTGGCGGAATACCCGCATGCACAATCGTGTAGTCACCAATATTCAATAAAAGTGGCTGTTGTTGTAGCCAAGCAATCAATTCCTCGGCATCTGGCGCGTTGAGGATTTCGCTAATGGTATCTCTAGTTGTTGGTGGTCTTACATGGTGCGCTACGGCGAGCAGGTGGAGATCATGGTTACCCAGTACCATTTTGAATGCATTACCTAGATTCTTGCAAAAGCGCATAGTTTGCAGCGATTTGGGGCCTCGATTGACCAAATCACCCGCTGAGATAAGACGATCATCAGTTGGATTGAATTTAACTTTATTTAACAGTGAGCTGAGTTCGTCAAAGCAGCCTTGAATATCACCAACGACGTAGTCAGTCATTAGTGCACTGCATTTTTGACTGAGAGTAAAAATGGTGCGATCGGTGCGTCAAAAGTATTACCCAAATCGTCAATCATTTGATAAGACCCCTGCATAGTCCCAATGGGCGTTTCTAGGATAACACCACTGCTGTAGCTGAAGCTTGATCCGCGGGTTAGACGGGGTGATTTTCCCACTACCCCGGCGCCTCTGATTTCTTTGCGCTGTTCATTGCCATCGACAATAACCCAGTGACGGGTTAACAGTTTCGCCGTTTCCATACCTTGGTTAACAAGCGTGATGTGGTAGGCGAAGGCATAATGGTTTTTATCGGGGAAGGATCGTGATTCTAGATACTCGGT
Organism: Porticoccaceae bacterium; assembly: GCA_964230135.1. Classification (GTDB taxonomy): domain Bacteria; phylum Pseudomonadota; class Gammaproteobacteria; order Pseudomonadales; family Porticoccaceae; genus HTCC2207. The sequence goes on from CAXRFT010000019.1 coordinate 15,207, forward strand.
ACTGACCTCGATGGCAATTTGGTGTTTATTTTTACTCATGTACCATCCTTAACCACTGAGAGCATTTGACATGGCAACAAAGTCAGACACGTGCAGTTGATCTGGACGTTGAGACAAATCGATAATTTCGCTCAGATGATCTAAATGTTGTTGGTAAGATTGTAAACAATTCTTAAGAGTTTTACGACGGGTCTGAAAACAGAGATTAACCAATTGACTGAGAAAACCTTCATTCTTGGCAATGCAGGGTTTGATGGAATAGGGCTTTAATCTAACCACCGCAGATTGGACTTTTGGTGCTGGTCTGAAAGCAGTGGGTGGCACCGGTATGATGGGTAACACGCGGCAGTGGTATTGGATCATCACTGACAACCGGCCATAACTTTTGGTGCCCGCAGACGCACTGAGCCGATCGACGACCTCACGCTGGAGCATAAAGTGCATGTCCTCTATCAAGTGGCCAACCGACAGTAAATGAAAAAGCAGAGGCGTAGAAATATTGTAGGGAAGATTACCCACCAAACGTAATTTCCGACCATCATGAAATTCGCTAAAGTCTGTGGACAGAGCATCGCCACTGTAAATACTAAGTTGTGGAACATGTTCGAACTTAGTTTGCAGGAACGTCACTAAATCGCGATCTAACTCGACAATGGACATTGCAGGGCAGGCAGCTACCAAGTGCTCGGTAATAGCCGCTTTGCCGGGGCCAATTTCGATTAAATTGTCGTTTGGCTGCGGGTTTATGGCAGATACAATGCGAGCAATAATGTCAGGATCCACAAGAAAATTCTGTCCAAATCGTTTCCGAGCTCTGTGCATATTACTCATGATTGGGTCATGGCAACTGCTACATTGAGCGCCGTTTCGAGGCTGCTGATGTCGGCATGGCCGCTACCTGCGAGATCAAGTGCTGTTCCATGATCTACTGATGTTCTGACGATAGGCAAGCCGAGAGTGATATTTGCCGCTTGACCAAAACCTTGATATTTAAGCACTGGCAGACCTTGATCATGATACATTGCCAACACGGCATCTGCTTTGGATAAATACTTTTCCGTGAATAATGTGTCTGCCGGTAAGGGTCCGAGCACGGCATGACCCATGTCAGTAAATTCATGAATAACCGGCTCGATGATGTCAATCTCTTCATGTCCCAAATGCCCAGCTTCGCCAGCATGAGGGTTGAGTCCAGCGACGATCACCCTGGGATCCGGCAGGCGAAATTTTTCTTTTAAATCGTTGAATAGAATACCTAGTGTAATTCTCAAAGACTGCTTAGAGATGGCTTTGGAAACTTCTGATAAGGGGATATGTGTGGTAGCCAGCGCAACACGTAGTTTCGGAGTTGCAAGCATCATAACTACCCTGTCTGTGTCGGTTTGGTGTGCTAAATATTCGGTGTGACCACTGAAGGGGATGCCGGCATCGTTGATGACTGATTTTTGTATTGGTCCAGTAACCATGGCGTGACATTGCTTTAGCTGGCAGGCATTAATAGCTTGGTCTAGGCAGCCAAGGACATAGTCGGCATTGGCTGGGTCAAGCTTTCCGGGGACACATCGACGACCCAATTTGACTGGCCAGATAGCTAACTCTCCAGATGAAGATCCCTTCGTATTGTCTCTTATTTCAGTTAACTTTAGTGGCAGCCCCAGCAGCCTTGCTCTCTCTTGCATTAGGTCGGGATCAGCAAAGGCAATTAATTGATGCTGGTGCTTTTTCTGTGCCAACTGAATCACTATGTCGGGCCCAATGCTAGCCGGTTCCCCGGGTGTGAGCGCGATATTTAGCGTCATGATACTGGCGGCTCTTTAACCTCGACGAAGGCTTCATCACGAATTTCTTGCAGCCACACTTGGAGTTCTTCCTCATACTTTCGCTGCCTAAGCATATTTTCTGCCCGATTTTCAAGAATCTCGCGACTAAAGTCTTGCTCGCGTCGATCTGTCACTTGCAAAATGTGCCATCCAAAGGGCGATTGAAAAGGTGCGCTCACCGCACCAATGGCCGCGGTATTCATGACTTGCTCAAATGCCGGGACAAACATGCCTGGCGTTGACCAACCCAACTCTCCATCATTGAGCGCTGAGCCGGGATCTTCGGAGTACTCTCGAGCTAAGAGAGCAAAATCTTCACCATTTGCAATACGCTGTTTTATATCATTTAACTGATCCAGAGTCGCAGATTGATCCCGAATTTGGTTGGGTTTCATCAATATATGACGGGCAAAATGCTGTTCGATCATTTGTTTTTCACCACCGCGACGTTGGTACAACTTTATCAAGTGATAGCCGGCGGCACTGCGAATTGGCTGCGACACTGAGCCTGCTTCCAGTTTTTCAACGGCCTCAATAAATACCCCAGGAAGTTCAGCCATCTTGCGCCAGCCGAGATCACCGCCCTGCAGAGCGGATTGATCTGATGAATTGGCAATGGCAAGCGCCCTAAAGTCCGCTCCTTCCTTTATTTGATTGAGTAATAGTTGTGCTCGGGAGACGACTTCATTAATGAACGTCTGGCTTGATCCACTTGGAATAGATAACAATATTTGCCCAATATTCACATCTGATGAGTTTAGAAAACGACCTTCTTCTGAATTTAGAAAGTTATCCAGTTCTTGTTGGCTGATCCTTATGCGACGCATCACACTGCCCTGTTGCACGCGCATGATGGTCATTTCGTTGCGAATTTCTTCTTTTAATGCGCTGACAGAAGAGCCTTGAGTCACTATTTGTTGAAGATATTGATCAACGCTAATCTGATTACTCGCGGCTATTCTGGAGATGGCTTGATTGAGTTCGTCGTCAGATATTCTTATGCCTGAGTTATAACCCATATTGAGTTGAATACGCTCAGAAATCAATCGATCAAGAATTTGCTGCTGGAGAATATCTCTGGGCGGCGCCTTGGTGCCAGCGCTCGCGAGCTGGGCAGTGATAGTAGTTGTTCTTTGGTCCAGTTCACTTTGTAGGACGACATCATCATCGACGATGGCCACCACCTTATCCAAAACTTTTACCTGACTGTAGCTATTAAGCGCGCATCCAATACTCAGAACTGCGAGAACCCAACGGGCAATTATATGTTTAGAAATTTTGATTTTGCTCATAGCCTAAAATACCATTATTTAACATTGTATCTACTCGACGGCCACTACCGCCTAACCCTTTGAAATCTATTTTAAGCGCAAATCCGTTGCGAGCATTCAGATCTCGCTCGGGAAATAATAGCTCATCATCCCGACGCAAGGACCTGAAGGCTAAAAGTGATGCGCGCCAACAGCAGTTGTTATATTCGAACCCAGCGAACACTTCAAGTTCCCTGTGATTGGTCAAATCATGGTTCCAGCGTCCAACCAAATTTAAATTGGTTGACAGAGGAATAAAAGCTGAAATGTTGGTTTGATTAATCGACTGTTCTAATACTTGTCCTTCGATGTTTCGGTCAGCTCGGTTAGTATAGCGATAGCTGAAATTAAACAACCGTTTATTTTTATCTTTGTAGTGTCCGCTAAGACTCACTTTTTCAAATTGATGATCTTTTTCACTGTAAATCAAATCGCTGATGATTCGCCAATTTTCTCCTACGCGGGTTCCCAGTTCAATTGCAATTTGAGATTTATCCCGTTTACCATTGAGAATTTGTTCTATGGATTGCTCTTTAGTCAGAGCCACACGTCGATCTTTGAAATAAACTGATTGAGCGATGCTCGCATGAAAGGTTTCCTGCCCTGATGACTTGTCTATTAGTCGGCTGGTAAAACCCAAGGTAATACGATTGTCATCAGAAATTCTATCTCCACCGACAAAACGGGTATCGCGAAAGAGAGATTCATAGGATGGGGTGTATTCTCTGGTGTCAAAGTCAGGTAGCGCTGACTGATCTTTAAAGGAAGAGTCTAGGTAGAATATTCTCGGTTCCAGCGTTTGAACAATTCCATTGTCCCACTGAAGATTTCGTTCAAAAAAGACACCTGCATCTATGCTAAACACGGGAATACTTATTTCTGGATTGGAGTCGAAATTTGTATTTTGGGTGGCATTCCTATTCGTGAGATTGTAGCTGAGATGTTTCAGTTGCAACTGTGGCTTAAGGAAACCCCATCGCCAGTGTTTGTGCCAGGCCATGGAATAGTTAATAAGTGTCCTTTCACCCTCGACTTTGGTTTCATCAGGATGTCTGAAATTTGCATATTGATGGCGTAAATTGATGTTGATATTGTTGCTGAAGCGATAGTGACCATCCACTGTTATTTTAGGCAGGATAGCGTAATGCTCATCCAATTTCCGAGTAATTAATTGGTAGTCATGGCTGGCTATTTCATAGGTCCAGTGCTCAGTTTCATAATTAGCACGAGCATACTGCTGCAGGTGAGTTTTGCTTGTTTCGTCAATCACGAGATTGCCAAGATCACGAACATAGTCTAGGTCACTGACTCGATTGTAATTGATGTAGGTGGACCAAGGTTTTGTTGAGCCGCCTCGATGATTGACGTTAAGGCGATAGCGATCATCGCCCTCGCGGCGATACAGGCCTGTGGCAGGATCAAAATCATCGGCGTCATTGCCTCCCTTGTCATCGCCAAGAAAAGCAGCTGAAACTTTACTTTCTGACCAACGGTTGAGGTACCGGAACTCCCCTTCAATGCCAAAGCCGCGGTGTTGAATGAATCGTGGCGATATGACAGCGTCATAATTTTCAGCCATATTCCAGTAAATAGGTTGGTTGTAATCTAAGCCATTGTTCTGATTGAGGCTGACATCTGGGAGCAGTAGTCCCGACGTGCGGCGATCATCAATCGGAAATTTGAAGTAGGGAAAGTAGAACACCGGGATGTCTCTTACATCGAAACGCGCATTCTTCACGGTAGCCCAGCCAGTTTGTTGATCGATCTCAATTTGCTTAGTTATTAATTTCCAGCCTCTCTGATTGGGTTCACAAGTAGAGTAAGAGGCTTCATCGATGACTATGATTCCCTGATCGGAGCGTTCCAGACTTTTTGCTGAGCCTATTGCTGAGGCCTCATGTATCACATAGGTCGCGTTTCTGATGACGAGATTGCGGTTGGCGGTGTCGATACTTGCGTTGTCTCCCATCAAAAGCAGACCTGGTTCGCGAAATTTAATGTTGCCGTCTAAAAATACCTTTCCGCCCTTGTGATCTATTTGTGCTGTATCGCTTTGCAATTGACGGTTGCCCTGAGAAATTTCAACTTTTCCCTCAAGGTTGACAATGTTGCCAGAGGCGACAGCCCCAGTTGAGTCGGCATTGACGCGCAGAGGCGCGCTCTCCAACGCGATAGTCTCGCTCTTGTAGTTGTAATTAGGATCTATAAACGCGCCACAGGCATCCAATCCAAAATGCGCCTGTTGCTCAGCAGTCATGTCCTGCCGGTGAACCCAATCAAAGGTCTCTGTTGGACTATTAAGAGTTGCCTGAGTTACATTTTTTTCGTAGGCAATAGGAGAAGAAGCAAAAACAACCTGCAGTGCTGATGTGAGAAAAAAAATAGTTGTGCTTCGCGCTGCCATGGTTATGTATACTACATCTTTGTTGAGATTTGCGTCTAAAATAATATGATGTTTTATTTTACCTGATATATTTGCTTGGCAACGAGACCAAGTAAGCTAAATTGTCCAAAAAAATGTTTTTATGGTTAAAAACGTATTGGACAATGACCAAACTATCGTAAAAACTTGAATGGCACCTGTTTACCAATGAACCAACACAAAGGACAGTTTTTTCGGTGGATCAGTGACTTTTTGCCCGGAGATGTGGTTGGAGATGGGCCCCTGACGTTAGAACCGCTTGCTGGGGATGCCGGATTTCGCCGTTATTATCGGTTAAACACTGAACCAAAACTACTGGCGGTTGACTCGCCTCCAAAAAAGGAAAGAAATGAAGACTATGTTTCGGTTTCTCTTGCGCTTAAACAGCTCGGTATAAAGAGGCCTCGGCTGTATGCGATAGACTACGCTCGTGGATTCATGTTATTGGAAGATTTGGGTACTCGCTCGCTTTTTTCGGACTTAGATGAACATAGCGTTTCGCTGCGCTATGATCAGGCTGAAGCTATTTTGCATAGCATGCAGTCCGCAAGCACTACAGGGCTGGAGTTCCCGTTTTACGATGAAGCTAGCCTGACAGAAGAATTTGATCTGTTCTCCTCTTGGTTTGTTGAAAGATTATTAGGCTATGTGCTGCAAGATAGCGAGAGAACACTTTTGCAAAGTCTGTGTTCTGATCTAGTGAACAATGCTTTGTGCCAACCTCAAGTACTGGTGCATCGTGATTTTCACTCACGAAATTTAATGATTTTGGCCGATGAGGAACTTGCTGTAATAGACTTTCAGGACGCCGTAATTGGACCGGTGACCTATGATCTTGTCTCTCTCTTGAGAGACTGTTATGTGCAGTGGCCTGAAGAGCTGGTGCGCGCTCGGGTTGTTCAGTACAGACATCGGTTGCAGGACAGTGGTTTGCTGCAAAATACGTCCGATGTAATCTTTATCAAATGGTTTGAATTAATGGGTCTGCAAAGACATATTAAAGTAATGGGAATCTTTGCTAGGCTGGCACTTCGGGACGATAAGCCGGGTTATTTGAATGATCTGCCCCTCGTTATTGATTATGTCTTGAAAGCCGCAAGAAAATATTCAGAGGGAAGGGCGTTTGATTTGTGGTTTAACGATCGTCTTGCACCCTCAATTTTAAAGCAGCCCTGGTACCATAATGATAATGTGAGAGATCCCATATTATGAAGGCCTTCATTCTAGCGGCAGGGTTGGGAAGACGTATGCGACCGCTGACTGAGGCTACGCCAAAACCCATGTTAAAGGTAGGTGGTAAGCCGCTTCTGGAGTGGCATTTTGAGGCTTTGGTCAGGGCAAATATTCAGCAGGTGGTGGTAAACACCTGCTGGTTGGCTGAACAAATTGAAGACTATTTTGGTGATGGTTCATCTTTTGGCTTACGTATTGAGTGGTCTCGAGAGAGTATGCCTTTGGAAACTGGCGGTGGAATTTTATCGGCACTTCCGCTGTTGGGAAATGAGCCTTTCCTGGTCATAAACGGGGATATTTGGACAGACTTCTCTTTGCAGAAGATTTGTGCCCAAGGCTTGGACGAGGAGACTCTTGCTCATTTGCTGATGGTTGAGAATCCCGCTCACAATCCTGACGGAGATTTTTCGCTAAATGATGGGAGGATTGGTTATCAACAGGATCGCTACACTTTTAGTGGTATTAGTCTAATGTCACCAGCTTTATTTGATCCCTCGCGGCTTTATCCGCAGACTTTTCCTCTACGTGATCTGTTGATGCCGGCGATTATGGCTGGCCGAATCAGTGGACATGTTTATAGAGGGGACTGGTTTGATGTTGGGACAGTTGCGCGTTACAACGCACTAAATGAGCGTCTAAGGAAGAGTTTTAATGCGGATACTTAAGTGGGCCAAAACCCTATTTTGGGTGTCGATGGTTATTGTGCTAATTCTCTCTCTGATTCCAATGACTGGTCCCGCAAGTGTCAGTGGGCAGGATAAATTACATCATTTCATAGCCTATGCTTTTTTGTGTTGGTTGGCGATACGAAGTTACAGGGATCGTTTTTCTATTGCTTCAATTGGCATCGCTCTAGTGGTTTTGGGATTGGCGGTGGAGGTGGCTCAGTACTTCACTGATTATCGTTATGCCGAATTTGCTGACGCAGTAGCTAACACTGCGGGAATTCTGCTGGTGGTGACATTCACTTATCTGTGGCACTATTTTGAATAACCGTCTCTCCTCAGGGAGTTAGTTGCAGTGGCTTTAAATACACCTATGGATATAGTTCAGCGATATCATATGCTTTGGATCGGTCCAATCATTGCCTGTTTGGTGACAGCGGCTATGTTGCACTTTGGTTGGTCAGTGGATGGAGCCTTGACTGGCGGATTGACCACCCTCTGTGCTATCTGGTGGGTTTTTGAGCCCATTCCTATTCCAGCCACCTCCATGATTCCTTTGGGTGTGATGCCACTGTTGGGAATACTGGATGGTAAACAAATTGCTCAAGCCTACGGTGACCCTTTAATTATTCTACTGATGGGCGGCGCTATGTTGTCCAAAGCCATGGAAAGAAGTGGTGCTCATCGACGAATTGCGCTGTCCATGGTGAACCTTTTTGGCAATAACAACTTGCGTAGACTTGTTTTTGGCTTCATGGTTGCCTCTGCTGCTCTCAGCATGTGGGTCTCTAATACGGCAACCACACTGATGTTATTGCCGGTGGTTTATGCTGTTTTGGACAGTATGGAAGACAATAATCAAAGAGCGCGTTTGGCAGTTCCTTTGTTTTTAGGTATCGCCTATGCTGCCAGCATTGGAGGATTGGGCACACCCATAGGGTCTCCACCCAATGTGATTTTTCTTAAAGTTTACGCCGAGACCACAGGCTCGATGATCAGTTTTAGTCAGTGGATGCTGTGGGCTGTCCCTGTAGTGCTTTTGATGGTGCCAGCGACGGGTGTCTGGTTAACTAGAAATCTGCAGAGTAATCACTCCGTAAAAATTCCCGAGGTTGGAAATTGGCGAAAGGATGAGATCCGTGTGCTAATGATTTTCGGTCTTACAGCGCTGGCGTGGATTACCTTGAGAGAACCCTTTGGTGGATGGACGACTTGGTTCAATGTACCGTCAGCAAACTACGCGTCGGTCGCCCTGACGGGTGTGTTGGCAATGTTTTTGGTTTCTGACGGCCGCGGTGGGAAACTACTGGATTGGGAATCGGCCTCTAAAATTCACTGGGGTGTGTTGCTACTATTTGCTGCCGGTATTGCTATTGCAAAAGCGTTTACTGCTACCGGCATCAGTGCAGCCATAGGTGATTCTTTGTCGAGCGTCACTCGACTGTCGCTTATTGTAATCATCGCAGTGGTGGCCTTGTCAGTGACCTTTCTGACTGAAATTACCAGTAACACAGCGACTACCACACTGCTGATGCCAATACTCGCGGCGGCTTCACTCGGTGCTGGATTTGATCCCGCACTGCTGATGTTGCCTGCGGCATTGTCAGCAAGTTGCGCTTTCATGTTGCCAGTAGCGACTGCACCGAATGCTATCGTTTTTGGTACGGGTAAGATCACTGTGGAGCAGATGGCGCGGGAGGGTTTTGCTTTGAACATTATAGGTGCATTAGTGATCACTGTGGTGGTGTATATTTGGTTGGTTTACGTTTAGTGGATGGTTTTTGATAAGACCAAACGGGCGCTAGTGTCTCGGTGTTATAAGCAATTTTATATTACTGGGTTGCAATGTTTGGTGGCCAGCAAAAGACAAAGTCAACGTTACCATCTCATCCCATACGTCCGCTTGCCGCACGCCCTTTATTCCTCTGTCTATAGCTGCTGCTTGATACAACAGCATGCGCAGGTGTGCTGAACTGCAGCGTGCCAAGGCATTGCGAAAAAGTGGGATGCGCTTTTCCCATATTCCAGCACTTTTGAGCGCATGATCGCGTTGTTGGCCCCCTGCGATAGCGTCTGAAACATCTATTAACACCCGCAGTTCACGGGTTATAGCCCAGAGAATGGGAATTGCATCAGTACCCTCGTTTTGTAACCCACGGAGAGACTTTGCGGCAGATTGTGCGTCACCTGTAAGAATGCTGTCGATGAAGGCAAACAGGTTGTATCTGGCGCTGTCGGCCACTGCGGATGACATGATTTCAGCATCAACTTGACCATCTTTGCACAATAACTTCAGTTTTTCGATTTCCTGAACGGCGGCTAGCAAATTGCCTTCTACTCGATCTGCTAGAATTTCAGCCGCTTGGCTGTTGGCGCGAATATTGGATTGCAATAATCGCTGTTGTATCCATCGCGGTAGTTGTTGTGCATTGACAGGCCACACCTGAATATGGGCACCAGTCGATTCTAAAGCTTTGACCCACTTGCTTTTTTGGCTGCTGCGATCAAGCTTTGGCACAATGATCAATAGCAACGTGTCAGGATTGCAATCGGCGCAGAGCTCACAAATTGCTTTACTTCCTTTGTCGCCGGGTTTGCCACTAGCAATTCGTATTTCGATAATTTTTTTTTCGGCAAAGAGAGACATTGAGTTTGCCTGATTGTATATCTGACTCCAGTCAAAGTTTCCCTCGGCATGGAACAATTGCCTTTCACTGAAGCCCTTCTCACGGGCTTTCTTTCTTACTGCGTCGGCTGACTCCTGGGCCAGAAGAGGTTCCTCACCACTGATCAAATAGGTTGAAGCTAGGGATTTTTTCAGATGAGAATCTAATTGCTCAGGCCGAATTTTCATAGATAGTCCTCTCCAAGTCAGCGATCTGCAGGGACCATTCTCGCGTTCTGAATTTGAGTGAGTATTTGCCGGACGATTTGTTTTCTCATTTCATAGCGAATACGCTGTTGTTCATTCTCCGATGCCAATATGTCATTTTCTTCAAACTCATATACTTTGTTGGCTGATGCCTTTCCGCTGGCAATTACTCTCTCACTATCGACAGATCTGATGACAAATTCTACGTCTTCGGTGAGCTGATATTCCGCAACTCGACCGCCAGAGTTGATGCTAGCAATTCGCACATTTTCCTGTACATTGCTAATAGTCACACTGTAGGCAGCGGAGCTAAGGCTTGATTTAGAGCTTACACCAAGAGCGTTAGAGGCTCGTCTCAGGTCTTTGACCAGGTTGTTATCTTGATCGGATGTGGAGAAATAAACTGAGGGAATAGAGCTGTTGAGTGGCGGACCATCACGCAGTTGCCATCCGCAACCCAGGATCATCAACATCAAACAAATGATAATAAATTTCTGCATAATCATAGATTAGTTGGCCACTATGTTAATGAGTCTGCCAGGTACCACGATCATCTTGCGAATGGTGTTTCCCTGCAAAAATCGCTGTACGTTGGTGTCTGCTAAGGCGATGGCTTCAATGTCCTCTTTGGATATATCAGCGGCCACGTCTATCTTTCCTCGAACTTTACCGTTAACTTGTAGAACCAATGTGATACTGCTGCGAACGAGAGCGCTTTCATCAACCACAGGCCATTTTGCGTCAACGATAGAGTCAGTATTGCCTAGCATTGCCCAGAGATTATGGCATATGTGTGGCGCTATGGGTGATAACAGCAGTACCGCATTGGTCAATGCTTCGTGCTTGACTGCAATCGTTTGTGCTTCGGTCTCAGTATTGTTACCGACTTCGTTGAGCAGGGCCATAACTGCAGCAATGGCGGTATTAAAGGTGTTACGCCGACCGAAGTCATCACTCACTTTTTGGATGGTCTCGTGAGTCTTACGACGGAGGGATTTTTGCTTGTCATTGAGTGTCGCAATCTGCAACGGTTCTCGGGAGGTCTCTGTGGTGTGTTGATAGATCGTTTTCCATAACTTGCGTAAAAACCGATGAGCTCCAGCGACACCTTCGTCATTCCACTCCAGGGTTTGTTCTGGTGGTGCGGCGAACATGGTAAAAAGTCTGACGGTGTCTGCACCATGTTTATCAATACTGGTCTGAGGATCAACACCGTTGTTTTTCGATTTTGACATTTTAGTGATGCCACCACTGTGGACCGCATTTCTGGTGTCGGTCTCATAAGCACTGGTGACGCGACCTTTATCATCTCGCTCGACAGTGACCTGATCTGGCGAAATCCAAACTTTTTTGCCATTTTCCTCTGAATAAAAAGACTCTGCCAGCACCATGCCCTGACATAGAAGACTTTTGAAAGGCTCACTGCTCTTTACTAAACCTTCATCACGGAGCAACTTGTGATAAAAGCGAGCGTAAAGAAGATGGAGGATGGCATGCTCTATGCCCCCTACATACTGGTCTACCGGTAGCCAGTAGTCTGCTCGTGCGGGATCGAGCATGGCGCTATCGAGATCAGAGCAAGTAAATCGGGCGTGATACCAAGAGGATTCCATGAAGGTATCGAAGGTGTCTGTCTCACACTCTACAGCCGCACCGTTCAGGTCTGACTTACACCACTCAGGATCAGCCTTTATGGGTGATTGAATACCATCCATTTGCACATCAGTGGGTAATAGCAGGGGTAATTTTTCCAAAGGAATCGGTATTTCAACACCATTGGAAAGGTTGTACATAGGGATGGGCGCTCCCCAGTAGCGCTGCCGACTGACTCCCCAGTCACGCAGACGATAGTTAGTGGTCACCGATCCCTGACCACTTTCCACTAAGTCCTCGGCAATAGCAGAGAAAGCCTGCTCAAAGGATAGGCCATCATACTTCCCAGAATTAATCAGTCGCCCCTTCTCAGTCAGCGCCTGTTGTTCTATGTTAGAGCAACCCTCATCTTTCGGTGCCACCACTTGAGTTATAGGTAATGCATATTTTTGAGCAAATTCGAAGTCTCGTTGATCGTGCGCTGGAACTGCCATGACAGCACCGGAGCCATAGTCCATAAGCACATAATTGCCTACCCAGACGGGGATCTGATCTCCCGTTAAAGGGTGTTTAGCGGTGATGCCGGTATCCATTCCAGCTTTCTCCATGGTGGCCATTTCAGCTTCGGACACTTGCTGAGTTTGACAGTCAGTAATAAATTCTGCCAGAGCGGGATTGTCCTTGGCTATTTTCAGAGCGATGGGATGTTGTGTCGCCAATGTTAGATAGGTGACACCCATCAGTGTGTCGGGTCGAGTAGTGTAGACCATAAAGTTGGTATACTCATCAATAGGGCTGGACAAATCAAATTGCACATTGACACCGGTACTTTTACCGATCCAGTTGCGCTGCATGGTTTTTACTTGTTCAGGCCAATGCGGTAAGTCGTCTAAATCGTCGAGTAGTTGCTCTGCATAATCGGTAATACGGATAAACCACTGCGGAATCTCTTTGCGCTCAACGGGGGTATCACAGCGCCAGCAGCAACCATCGATTACCTGTTCATTGGCTAGAACGGTGAGATCATGTGGGCACCAGTTCACAGCACTGGTTTTTTTATATACCAGGCCTTTCTCGTAGAGTTTAGTAAAGAACCATTGCTCCCACTTGTAATAACTTGGCTCACAGGTAGCCAGTTCTCGAGACCAATCGATACCGAAGCCCAAACTTTTAAGTTGTTGCTTCATATACTCGATATTGTCTTTAGTCCAACTCGCCGGCGCAGTATTGTTTTGGATGGCAGCATTTTCCGCAGGTAGACCAAAAGCGTCCCAGCCCATTGGATGCAGTACGTTCTTGCCCTGCATTCTCTGATATCGCGCAATCACATCGGTGATCGTGTAGTTTCTGACATGCCCCATATGTAGCTTGCCGCTGGGATAGGGGAACATTGCCAGGCAGTAGAATTTTTCTTTGGTTTGATCCTCAGTGACCTCGAAGGTCTTCTGATCATGCCAAAAAGCTTGTGCTTCCCGCTCTATTTTGGCTGGCTGGTAGTCTTCGTCAAAGGTCATTGAGATAAGCTGCTTATAAAAATTAAGATAGGGGCGGATTATAGGCCAATGTCAGCTTGTCTAACAGTCATGCCGGTAGAATAGAGATAAAACTATTCCACCGGGAGGACATAATTGAATGTCGACCGATTAACTCGTCTTGCGCGTTGGAATTCCTAACTCGATAAGTTTTTCTGCTATATCCTCTGCCGACGTGGCTGCTTGAATTTCACGATCGACGAAAAGTACTTTGCCGTCTTTGCCGATATAAATGGTGTGACGTTTTGGCACGCCATAGAAGGCGAGAACATCGTAGGCTTCAGCCACCTGTTTGGACGGGTCGCTTAAGAGTGGGAAATCAGCATCGTTTTCCTCGGCAAACGCAATATTTGTTTCCAGAGGGTCTACGCTGGCCATGAAATAAGCCACTTCCAAATTTTTCAGGAGATGACCATTTTGAGCCAAGGACTTACACTCGATGGTGCATCCGCTGGTGAAGGCTTTTGGATACCACGCAATGACAACCGCCTCTTTGTCACGAAATTGATTTAGCGAGTAGGTCTTGCCGTCGGTGGCTTGCAAGCTGAAATCCGGGGCGATGTCGCCGATTTCTAGAGACGTCGCCGGTAGGCTCAGCGCAATTAGATATAAAAAAGTAGTGAGTTGTCGATGTAGTTTCATTGTCATTATCCCTTTGTCATTGGAATTTTACGTTGTTGTCTAATGAGAGCCGCGCATATCAGCAACGCAAGCACTATGGTTGGCCAAGATCCGGTGTGCGAGAAAAGTGTTGATCCCACCCGTGGTTGGACGGTGGCGGTTAACTCAGTCATAAGGTTTCTGATGACGACTTGAGTGATTTGGCCTCTGTGATCAATAAAACCAGTTATCCCATTGTTGGTAGCTCGCATCATTGGTTTTGCCGTCTCCAGTGCTCTCATACGAACCATTTGCATGTGCTGATGGGGACCTATTGAATCGCCAAACCATGCGTCGTTACTTACGGTCAACATTATGTTGGAGTCAATGCTACTACGTGCGATTAGGTCAGGGTAGACCACCTCGTAACAGATCGATGCACCAATATTTTGTTGGTTGACTATAAAGGGTCTCTGGTGAGTTTTTCCAAGTGATAGTGCGGGCAACGGTAAATCAAAGAAATCCAGAGTGCCTCGCAGTAAAAATTCTAAAGGCACATACTCACCAAACGGCACCAGACGTGTCTTGTCGTAGCGCTGATCTCCGTCACCCAGCGCAAGAACAGAGTTGTAGTATTTTTTCTCAGTTGGATCATAGTGAATAATTCCGGTGAGCAACGTCGATTTACTGGCAATTGATTTGCTCTTCAGCTGCTCCATGTAACGAGGAATTTGTTGTGCAACCGCGGGGATTGCCGCTTCTGGCCAAAGTATCAAATCACTGTTCCAATGGGATTCGCTCTGCTGGTAGAGTTGCTGCAAAATAGCGGCCTGAACATCGGCTGACCATTTTTGGTTTTGCGGGATATTGGGTTGAACCAAGGTCACTGTGAGCTTGTCACCTTCATCTTCTGTCCAGTTAATCTGTTGAAGGCCAAGTCCGGTGAGCCAGATGGCGAGAACCATCGCACAGAGTATTTTTGTGGGCTTATGCTTAAAGTCACTTCTCCTAAGATACGCTATCAATGCACTGCCAACGGCGGACAGAAGGCTCAGCAATAGTACACCGCCAATAGGCGCCCAGCCGCTCAACCAGGTATCAGCATGACTATAACCAGCGTACAGCCAGGGGAAGCCGGTGAGGAACCATATTCGCAACCATTCACTGAGCACCCAAATTGATGGCAATCCAATGATGTAGGCGACTCGAGTTGTTGGTATTAGCCCCACAAGCAAAAAAGGGATAGCAAAAATTGAAGCCAGAAAAACACAGAAGAGAAATGTAGCAGTTGCCGCTATGGGGACGGGTAAAAAGCCATATTCGTGGATGCTGACGAAAACCCAGCTGGCACCCGCAGTAAACAGGCCGATTGCGTAGGTAAATGTCCGAATATAAGCTCGCCTTAAAGATACTGCCTCAAGAGCTTTAAACAGCACCGCCATGCTGACTATAACAGCGGGCCAGAACATGAAAGGGGCTAATCCGAGTGGATAGATTGCGCCTGCAACGAGCAATACAGCGTATTGCTTGTAATTGCTGAGGGTTTTCATGATCCGTTACGGGAAACCTCCAGCTGGGTAATCTTACGGCTATCTCCAGAGACAACTTTAAAGGTGAAATTGTCAATAACGATAGTTTCGTTAACTGATGGCAAGTGGCCAAAGGCTTCGATCACCAAGCCGGCGATGGTATCGAATTCATCGTCTGCAAATCCAACATCGAAATACTCATTGAAGTCGGCTATTTCGATGATGGCATCTACCGCATAGACTCCCTGATCAATTTCTCTTATCTGTTCAGGTTCGTGCGCATCAGTTTCATCTTCGATTTCGCCAACAATTTCTTCCAAGATGTCTTCGATAGTGAGTAGACCCGAGACGCCACCGTATTCATCAATGACGATTGCCATATGATAGCGCTGCTCACGGAACTCTTGCAGTAAGACATTGATTCGCTTGCTTTCGGGGATAATGTTTGCGGGGCGAAGCATCCCTTGCAAGTTGAAAGAATCTTTACCAGATAACACTAATGGCAGGAGTTCCTTGGCCAATAAGATCCCCTGAATATCGTCAGAGGACTCGCCCACCACAGGAAAGCGAGAGTGTTGCGACTCCACCACCAGCTTGAGAATTTCCTCGAGAGATGAATCCGCTTCAATCAATTTAATCTGCGATCGAGGAATCATTATTTCACGCGCTTGCAGATCAGATACCTTGAGTGCACCCTCCATTATCTGCAGCGCATCTGCGTCAATGATGGACTCGTTTTCAGCGCTGCGAAGCATATCGGCAACTTCGTCACTGTTTGATGGCGTCGGTGACAATAACCTGGTAAGCCGCTTTAATAGGGTATTTTCCGACGCCTTTGTACTTTGACTTTCATCATTCATGGTTCATCTAGCTCAGTTTGGAAGTAACAGTATAGGGTGCTGGGTAATCCAGACTCAATAAAATTTTTGTCTCTAAATTTTCCATAACGTCAGCATCGTGGTCATTGATATGGTCATAACCCAATAGGTGCAGCACGCCGTGAATAACCATATGCGCCCAATGTGCATCTGATGACTTTTTTTGCTCACGTGCCTCTCTGATCACGACAGGTTCACAAATGACTAAGTCACCAAGGATCGGAAGAGCCACTGGTGCAACTGCATCAAATGGGAATGACAAAACATTAGTTGCTCCGCTTTTACCGCGGTACTGTAGGTTGAGGTCTGAGCTCTCAGCTTCATCCACCAATCGGATACCGAGTTCAACCGCATCACTACTTGCATCAAGGGCGGCAGTAACCCATCTCTGAAATTTGGCATCACTGGGCGCGGAACTAGGTCTACATGCGCGATCAATAGCGATTAGATGGGTCATTTTTTGGTGTTTAGTGGTCTTTATCGTATGCGTCGTATGCATCAACCACACTTTGTACGATTGGATGACGAACCACATCTCGGGACTCAAAGTGGGTGAAGCTGATGTCCTCGACATCCTTGAGTACTTCACCGGCATGAACCAAGCCAGAGTTTACGCCACGGGGTAGATCAATCTGCGACATATCGCCGGTAATTACTGCAGTAGAGCCGAAACCAATTCTAGTCAGAAACATTTTCATTTGTTCTCGAGTGGTGTTCTGACTTTCGTCTAATATGATGTAGGCGCCATTGAGTGTTCGCCCACGCATGTAAGCTAGTGGGGCAATTTCAATGACATTTCGATCCTGCAATTTGGCCACCGTATCAAAGCCAAGCATCTCATGTAAGGCGTCGTACAGAGGGCGCAGGTAGGGGTCGACTTTCTGTGCCAGATCGCCGGGTAAAAAGCCCAGTCTCTCACCGGCTTCTACTGCCGGTCGCACTAGGAGAATTCGCTCCACCTCGTCTCTGAGCAAGGCTTCTACGGCGCAAGCGACTGCGAGATAGGTTTTTCCGGTTCCTGCAGGCCCAATGCCAAAATTGATATCGTGGGTTTGTATCGAACGCACGTAGCGTTGTTGATTAATCCCTCGGGGCTTGATATTGCCTTTTTTTGTACGTATAACCGAAAAATTATCTAGGTCACTGATGGTTTGTGACGGATTTGAGCTTTGGTTCATTGATTGTGGACTCTCAAATTGTCTGAGGTGCAAATGGACCTCTTCGGGGGTGATTTCAGAATAGTGAGCCGTTTGCTGGTAGAGGCTCTCCAGGATATTTGCAGCTTGCTGGCTGGGCAAATCTTTACCCTGTATAGCAAAAAAATTATCGCGGGACCGAATCTCGACATCGAGACGTTGTTCGATTAATCGCAAGTTATCATCAAATTGACCCCTGAGAGAGGCTAGGCGATGAGCATCGTTAGGCTCTAGTGACAAGTTGCAACTTGTCGGCTGGCTGTGCAAATTTTTCAAAAGGTGTTTCTTTACCTCATCGTTGTTGACTCAAGCATAGCTTGATAGTCCACTGGTGGACAACCTTTTTAGTCTGTTTTACCGCTTAAAAAGTGACCAACGGATGGTTTTCTATACTCCAATGTCCTCTCTTAAAATAGCAGAGAAGCTATTACGTCTATCAACCTCTCTGATTTACTGTAGTAGCTCTCCGCGCAGAGAATTAGGCAGAGCTTCAGTGATCCTTGCGTATACAAACTCGCCAATCAGACCGTGATCAGTGGCTCGAAAATTGACCACTCGGTTATTCTCTGTACGTCCCTGGAGCTGCCCTGGGTCTTTTTTTGACACACCGGTAACCAAAAGCTGTTGGTCAGTACCCACCATGCGGCGGCTGATTTCAGCGGCTTGTTGCAAAATACGATTTTGCAAAATTGATAAACGCTGTTTTTTTGTCTGCTCATCAATATTGTCTGGCAGGTCAGCGGCTGGTGTTCCTGGCCTGGCACTATAGATAAAGCTAAAAGAGGTATCGAAGCCAATATCATCGATTAATTTCATTGTGGCAGCAAAGTCGTCATCGGATTCGTTGGGGAAACCGATAATAAAATCAGACGAAATACTCATGTCTGGTCTAATTTTTCGCAAGCGACGAATCTTAGATTTGTATTCTATGGCAGTGTGCCCGCGCTTCATTGCCATTAAAATTCGATCTGACCCACTCTGCACCGGCAGATGCAGATGACTGACTAATTCTGGTACTCGGTTGTAGACATCAATCAACGCATCAGAGAATTCTACAGGGTGCGAGGTGGTGTAGCGGATTCGCTCAATACCATCGATACTGGCGACGAATGGAATAAGTTCGGCAAAATCACATACAGAGCCATCGGGCATATCGCCGCGATAGGCATTCACGTTTTGCCCCAGCAAATTGACTTCTCGCACGCCCTGTTCGGCGAGCGCACTGATCTCTGCCAACACATCGGCAATGGGTCGGCTGACCTCCTCTCCGCGAGTGTAAGGCACAACACAAAAGGTACAATATTTAGAACAACCTTCCATAATCGACACGAAGGCGCTGACGCCGTCAGCTTCAGGTTCAGGCAGGCGGTCAAATTTTTCTATTTCGGGAAAACTAATATCCACCACCACCGATCCATCGGCTTGACGCGATTCCATCATTTCCGGCAAACGATGCAATGTCTGCGGACCAAAAATGACATCGACGAAGGGCGCCCTCTTAGCAATGGCCTCTCCCTCTTGGCTGGCTACACACCCACCCACTCCAATAACTAAATTCGGGTTCGCCTTTTTTAAATGTTTCCAGCGACCGAGCTGATGAAATACCTTCTCCTGAGCTTTTTCTCTAATAGAACAAGTATTGAGTAAGATGACGTCGGCTTCGTCAGCATTGTCGGTGGATACCATGTGGTGACTTTCACCTAACAGATCTCGCATGCGCGCAGAATCGTACTCATTCATCTGGCAACCATGAGTGACAATGTGAAGTTTTTTTAACGACTTTTCTTGCATGAGCTCAGTTTACTGAAAAACGGTCAAGCATTATAGCCGCGGGTACCGGTTGCGCAACATTTTTGCGATGCTTATTCAGCGTCCTATGTTATTATAATTTCTAGATCTATTGGGCAGTTTAAAGAGAGTTACCATGTCAGGCGAACCGATTTACCGCATTACATTTTTTAATCAGAGTCAGGTGTACGAGATTTACGCTCGTCATGTTTTTCAAAGCGATCTTTGGGGCTTTCTCGAAGTTGAAGAGTTTGTGTTTGGTGAGCGATCTCAGATGATAGTGGACCCATCGGAGGAAAAGCTAAAAAATGAATTTTCAGAGGTAAAACGTAGTTTTATTCCGATGCAGTCTATAGTTCGTATAGACGAAGTTGAAAAGGAAGGCCAAGGAAAAATCACTGAGGCCAGCGGGGGGAATGTCAGTGCTTTCCCCTTTCCCAATATGGCGGGTGTCAAGCCGTTGGTAGACAAGTAGTGTCGCCACAGCCGGTTTTTTTGTCGCACAATAACAATACTGATAGGAAGAGAGAATGTCACAGCCTACACCGAAGCTCCTACCTTTCGAGTTTGCCCGCAATAATGGACTTCTCATTCGCGAGGTAGAGGGTGACTTGGTGTTGTCACCAGCGGCAAGTCAATGGGCGATTAACGAGGTTAGTCGGGTGCATTCAGGCTTTTCTACGGTCAAGCGCATCGATTCTGAGGCGTTCGATAAGATGTTATCGGCGCTGTACAGTGGTCGGAAGAATTCTTCTGAGTCAGTCATGGAAGACATCAAAGACTTTGTAGATATGGAGTCCGCTGCGGCAGAGTTAGAGGATACAGGAGATCTTCTTGACTCAGAGGATGATGCGCCGATTATTCGTTTGCTCAATGCAATACTGGCTGAATCACTGAAAGAAAACGCATCAGACA
The DNA here is from genome assembly GCA_964230135.1 of Porticoccaceae bacterium. GTDB lineage: Bacteria > Pseudomonadota > Gammaproteobacteria > Pseudomonadales > Porticoccaceae > HTCC2207. The sequence continues at coordinate 35,560 of CAXRFT010000019.1, forward strand.
TTCATATCGAGCCTTACGAGCGAGAGTCGTTGGTGCGTTTTCGTCTCGATGGTGTTTTGAGCACTGTACTGCGGCCGTCCTCGCAGATCACGCCACTTTTAGTCTCACGCATTAAAGTTATGTCCAAGCTAGATATTGCGGAAAAACGGTTACCGCAGGACGGGCGCATGACAGTCAAGTTAGGTGGGCGCAGCATTGATTTGCGTATATCCACAATGCCGTCGAGCCATGGTGAGCGTGTGGTGATGCGTCTGCTCGACAAAGACGCGGGTAAGTTGCAGGTGGATGATTTGGGTATGCCATTGGATACATCTACACAGCTTGATGAGCTCATAAGACGGCCCCATGGGATTATTTTGGTTACAGGGCCAACGGGCTCGGGTAAAACCACTACCTTGTATGCTGCGCTTCAACAAATGGATCGCCAGGGCCGTAACATAATGACGGTGGAGGATCCCGTGGAGTACGATTTGCCCGGGATTAGCCAAACACAAATTAATTTACGCGCTGGTATGACCTTTGCCAAGGGGCTAAAAGCGATTCTGCGGCAAGATCCCGATGTTATTTTGATTGGGGAGATTCGCGACGGTGAGACCGCTGAAATTGCTACTCAATCCAGTTTAACTGGACATTTGGTCCTCTCCACACTGCACACTAACACAGCGGCTGGGGCTATTACCCGACTCCAGGATTTAGGTGTAGACAGCTTTTTGTTGGCCTCAACAATTCGCGGAATTTTGTCGCAGCGGCTGTTGAGAAAATTGTGCCAGCACTGTCGTAAACCCGTGCAGCCGAATGAGTTTAACCGCGAATTGCTGGGGTTGAATCCGGGTCAGAAAATCTACGAAGCCTGTGGCTGTGGCAAATGTAACAATACTGGTTATATTGGTCGTCAGGCGCTGTTTGAGTTGGTCACAGTGGACGCACCGCTACAGACGCTAATCCATGAAAATTCTGGTGAAATGGAATTGGAAGCCAAGATTAGGCAGACCGTACCCAGCATCCGTGAAGCGGGATTCAACCTTGTACGCGATGGTTTTACCACCATTGAAGAAGTTCTTCGCGTAACCAGTGTGTAGTTGCTATGCCAACCTTTGATTATTCAGCTTATGATTCTGCCGGCAAGTTGATAAATGGTGTCATCTCAGCGGACTCAGAGCGCCAGGCTCGACGCCTAATCAAAGACAAGAAATTATTGCCTTCGAAACTCAGCCCGGTGTCTGAAAAAGCGGCTCGTGGTGTATCGTCATTTGGCGGTCAAGCGCGCGTAGACAGTTTGGATCTGTCACTTTTGCTCCATCAACAGGCGATACTTATTCAATCTGGGCTGCCATTGGAAGAGTCTCTGAGGATGACCATAGAGCAAGCCGAGACTGCCAAACAGCGACGGCTGGTGGAGAGTTGGCGCAGCGAAATAGTCGAGGGCCGCAGTTTTTCCGAGGCCTTGCGTCGATCGCCGTATAAAATCCCCGAGAGTGTTATCGCAGGTGTGGGGGTGGGTGAGGAAACTGGCCATTTGTACAAAATTTTGTTGCGTCTAGCCGAAGAGTTGGAAACCAGCGCAGAGAATCGTAAAACCATTACTCGAGCGATGATATATCCTCTGACACTGATCAGCGTATCAATCATTGTTGTAGCTATGATGATGGTTTGGGTGGTGCCGAAATTATCTGCAGTCTTTGCCAGTAGAAATCGAGAGTTACCCTGGATTACCGAGGTCGTGGTGGGTCTGAGTAATTTTGTTCAAGACTACGGCCTCTATCTGGCACTTTTCGTCGTCGTGTTAATCGGTGGTTTCTACCAGGCGATGAAAAATCCGAGTATTAAGCTGCGCTGGCATCAGTTTATTTTGCAAATACCTGGAGTTGGACGTTGGGTGCGCATGGCAGATATTTCTGACTGGTCGCGTAGTTTGGGGGTTTTGTTGGGCAGCGGTGTGCCTGCATTGGCCGCTCTTAAGATATCTTCAGCTGTGGTGGCGAACTTGAACCTGCGACAAGTATTCGAGAGCATCACTGAAGCCATGCGACAAGGCAGCAGTTTGCACAAGGCTCTGCAGGACAACCTCCACGGCAGCGGCTTCTTGGTGCACATGGTAGGCAGTGGTGAAGCCTCGAGTGAGCTGGATAAAATGCTTATCAGAGTGGCGGAATACTATGCCGCTAGACTGACTAACGCAGTAGAGGTATTTTTAAAGTTGTTGACACCCATGCTGATTCTTTTAATGGGAGGGATGGTGTTAGCGATCATGGCAGCGGTAATGTTACCCATCATGGACATGAGTAATGCCATTTAATCGCCAGAGTCAGCTGAGCGCTGAGAAAACAAGAATATGTGATATAGAGGAGATAGACATGACGGTAAATAGACAAAGTGGTTTTACCTTGATTGAAGTAATGATAGTGGTAGCCATTATGGGCCTGATGATTGCTGCCATCGCACCGAATTTATTTGGGAACGTAGATAAAGCCCAAAAGGCTCGAATAGGTTCAGATATTCGTCAAATCGAGAGTGCGCTCAAGTTTTATCGTCTGGATAACTATCGTTATCCGTCACAATCTCAAGGTTTAGAGGCTCTAGTCACTGCACCTTCCGGCGCCTCTGGCGGTCAGTGGAATGGTCCTTACTTGGACGAACTGCCTAAGGACCCATGGCAAGAGGTCTATCAGTATGCCAACCCCGGAACTCATGGCAGGGCCATCGAGGTATTTACTCTCGGTGCTAATAAGGCGGTGGGCGGAGAAGGTGTTGATAAAGATTGGGGTAACTGGAATATTACTGAATGACGTCGGTCAGTATTTCTTTGTGCAGTGGCACTGAATAGTCCAGATGAAGCGAATCAGAGGCTTTACTCTCATTGAAATCCTGGTGGTAGTGGGCATTGTCGTTCTCTTATCCGCCATAAGTGTGATTGCGCTAAATCAGTCTGCTGACCGACGCTATCCGGCTGAGGCAGAAAAACTATCGATCTGGCTTGATCAAATTTCTCAGCTTTCACTGCTTGAGGGAGCGGCCTATGGTCTACTCAGTGAAACGGATGAACAGACAGGAACAATCTCAGTGCTTAAGCCTGTGATTTACCACCGCAAGCGGTGGCTGCAAGTGAGCTCTCCTGAGTCTTTTGTTGTGGCTCATAATGGGAACCTGCAATGGAATTTGGAGTCTATAGATCAGGACGAGTTTATGCCTCAATCGCGTTCTTCAATTGTTTCTGAAGAGTCTTACTTGCAAAAAGAGGAGGAATTCGACGTTCCTGACCTGGTATTTTTGCCCGATGGCTACAGTCAACCCGGGGGCTCACTGCGACTCCTGTTTGAAAACTATACTACGACGTTTGTTTTTCGCTGGGATGACGAAGAGGGAAGGATAATTATGCAAACGGAGGGACAGTGATACAGGCGCATCGGAATCGCGGCTTCACTCTGGTTGAGGTTGTTGTCGCTCTATTTATTCTCAGTCTTGCATTGAGTAGCGCGATTTATGCCGTGCATCAGTATGCTGATGAGCGGGTTCGCATGCGAGACCGGTTTCTTGCTAATCAAGTCGCCTGGAACCATTTAATTGACCGTTACCAGCATTCAAAAGAATGGGCTCCTGCTCGTGATCGCAATCAGTTAAAGACGAAGGGCACAGAAGAGCAGGGTATTCAAGAGTGGCGTTGGAGTATGGACATCGAAAAAGCGACTGGAGAGGATCTATACCGCTACTCGGTTACTGTGGGTGCTGAGGACAGCAATCAGCAGCAGGCTTCATTGGCGGTTTACCTTGCAGGCCCCAAATGACCGCCAATAGCCGCAGACAAAATGGCTTCACCCTTATCGAAGTGTTGGTGTCAATGGCACTATTGGCAGTTTTGTCGATGTTTTCTTATCAGGCTGTCGATGTGGTTATGAAGGTGAATGAACGCAGTCGCGACACGATGGCAAGCCATGCTCAGTTACAGCGGGCATGGCAAATTATCGGTCGTGACCTAATGCATCTGAGGCCCAGAACCTTCGCCGATGGTCTCGGGGCTACGGAGCCCGCATACATCACAAATCCCAGTGATTTTGGTATTCGCTTCAGTCGCGGTGGCGGTCCCATGATTAAATCTAACCCCAGTGGTGTTCGCCGAGTTGTCTATCAGATAAATCAGGATAGTCAATTGATCAGAACATCGTGGGCGATCACCGATTCTCCGCGACAGACCGAGGGAACTACGATGGTCTTGTTGGATAACGTGGACAAAGTTGAACTTAACCATCTGGATAAGCAAAAAAATTATTCCATTGACTGGCCGCCGCTGAATACCTCGGTTTCCCAGCGGAGTCTGCCTCGAATGATTAGTGTGACGATTACCACTGCTGACCAGGCAGTGACTTCTCGCCTTTTCCCTGGAGTGGTCAGTGAATAGCAGTTTGACCATAAACCCTCAGCGCGGCGTGGCCTTACTCGCCGCGATTGTTTTGGTATTCGCAGTGACTGTTATTTTGGCAAATATTTTTTATCGACATCAAATTGAGGTGTCTCAATTGGCTTCGTCGTTGCACAATGACCAGGCGCTTCTCATTGCCCTCAGTGGCGAGGGATGGGCCATTGAATTATTGAGAGATGATCTCACTGATCCCCAGACAAATGACTCGGATCACACAGGTGAAATCTGGGCTCAGGCAATGCCATTGCTACCGGTTGAAGGGGGCACGCTGACCGGTTGTATCAGTGACCTGCAGTCGAGGATTAACCTGAACAACTTTTCTCGTTACAACGCCAGTGCTCTGCAAACTGAATTAAATCAATTTGACAAAATTGGCTTTGCCAAGACTTGGCTAAATTTACTTGAGTTACTGGACATACCGCCAAGTCCAGCGCGTGTTGCGACCATCGTCGACTGGATTGACACTGATGCTACAGTGATTAATAGTTGGGGGGCTGAACAGCCGGATTACGAAGGTTTTGATCCTCCTCGGGTTGTCGCCAATGCTGAACTGGTGGAGACCACAGAGCTGGCTGATATCGCTGGTTATACCATTGCCGAGGTGCAGGCACTGTTACCTTGGGTGTCCGCGTTGCCATTGAAGCAGCAGAGTTCAGTACTGCCTATTAATGTCAATACGGCGAACAGTGAGTTATTGTTTGCCTTGGGGGGGTCCTATGGACAGCAGTTTGTCGATGCAATTATTGATGGCAGACCTTTCAGTGTCGGACAAGTACATGAACATTTAAATGATTATCTTGGTTTAAGAGACCCAGCAAATAATAATGTGGGAAGAGCGGATACTATCTGGGCAAAAGATCTTATTGCGGAGACAAGCAATTATTTCCAGCTATATTTAAAAGCACAAATAGGTGAAGCAGAGTTGGAAGTTACCAGTATAATAGAGCGATCAAATGGGCCCCAAGCAGACGTAAATGTCATTGCCAGAGAGATTGCTAAGGTTCCTGCGGTGCTACCCAAGAAAACTGAGTTAACAGAAATGAATAAAAAGAATCGACAGGATAACCTGTCAGATAATTTACAACAGGGAGCGGGTATAGATGCCGATTCAGTACAGCCCGCCTGTTTGATGATGGGCGTGTAAATGAAAACAGATCATCTGTTCAATTTGGATCAGCGGTTGTCAATGTTCAGTGATCCTTTGAAGGGTCCTGATGCTGAACCAGAATCAATGCAACTATGGGTTCCGTCAGAATGCATCAGCCTTCATCTAGTTGATATCCCGAGTGCACCACAAAGGAAATGGGATGAGCTCGTGCCCTGGATGTTGGAAGAGCGTCTATTGCAGCCTGCTGACCAGATGCATTTTGTCATCGTCGGTCGTGAACAAGATCAACTGCTGGTGATGGTAGTCGATGAGCAATCGATGCAAGAGTGGATTCGCATTGCCGACAATGCCGGTGTTTCTGCCGTCGCCATGTCGCCTGATTACATGGCGTTGCCATGGGAGCCTGGACTTATTAGTGTGGGGTGGCGTGAAGGTATTGTCTTGGTGAGGCAATCGGCAATATTAGGATTTGCAGCGGTACCCGAGATTGCCTGGGAAATTATTAATGGCATTGTCCAGCAATCAGAGGTTTCTCCCAAGCTATCAATCTCTATTCCAGAGCCCAGCGGAATTCCGCCCCACCTCGTTGATATTGCAGATATCAATCAAGCTAGCCCCGATTGGGAATATGCTACCTATCCCGCTGTTAATTTAATGGTTTCTAAGTTCAAGCCCAAAATTAAGGCTAGTTCCACCAGTTTTTGGTGGCCGGTAGCAGCGTCATTTTTACTGACAATTGTCCTAGGCATGGTTTCTTTGAACCTTTCGTCTCGCGCTCTGGAGGCTGAAATTGAGGTCTTGCAAAATCAGGCAGTGTCTCATTACAGCAGTTTATTTGGTGGCTCCAGACCAAAGCCAGAGGTAGTTAGAATCATAACTGAGCAGAAAATTGAGAGCCTGTTTCAGCAGCAACAGAGTTTGAAAGCATTTCCTGTGGCTTCACTTACTGCGTTGGATAAGATAATGAGTAATTGTCAATGTGAACTGCAAAGTCTCTCTGCTGATGATAGTAATTTAACCATTACGCTGAGCAACGCCGACAAATTGATGAAAAAGTCTCTCAATGTGCCTGGATTTCAGCTTAGCTTAAAGCCGGATATTGAATCTGGGCGATTTGTTTTAAGGTTACAGCCCGAAGTGACTCGGAGAGCGAGATAGTGAACTCTGTTATGGACATGTTTAGGTCGAAATTGGCGCTGTTGCAACCCCGCGAGCGGACTTTGTTAGTGATAGGAGCCTGGTTGCTAAGCGCAACTGCTGTGTTTGTATTGGTCACGCCCATGGTAACAAAACAAAATGAGTTGGCATCCAAGGCAGAGTCAATTAGAGAAAATCTTGATTGGTTGCATGAGCAGCGCAGTGTTGTGGTGCGATTGCAAAACAACTGTGCCAGTAATCATACTCAATTGACGTCAACCAAAGGCGATTTTGAACGTATAACTCGCAGAAACCAGCTAAGTTTGGATCAATCAACAACCAAGTCAAATGGCGGTACGGCGTTGACTTTTAGTGGCTCTGATGCGAATCGGGTCATGCATCTTGTTCACGGGCTTGCGTGTGAGGGGTTTGTGGTCAAGAGTCTGGACATCCAGCGTAGCGCCGATGGCAAAATAAAGGGTGCAATGGAGGTTGCTGGTGTTGAAAGTTAATCTAGCGAATAAGCAAGAGATATTGCGCCTGTCCTTACTGGTGTTGTCGCTGCTGACCTCGGTGGTATTCGTTGCGAAGAGCTTTGATCGTTGGTCAGCTATAGAGTCGCCACCTGCCTACTCGTCTCAGCTGCAGAGGGTAGTGCCGGGAAAATCTCTGCGCTGGACTTGGTTTGGCGGAGGAAGCATAGCGCCAGTGGTTGAGGCTGTTGGACAGCGGCAAGAACTTCAAGACGTCGATATCAATGCCGATCTCTTGGGTGTGATCTTGGCTGGGAGTAATTCTTCTGCAACATTAAAATTTAGGGGTCAACCCGAGCGGGTGTTTAAGTTAGGCGACAAGCTCAACGGGACTCTTGAGTTACTCGAGATACAGCCCTTTAGAATCGTGGTGAGCGAAAAAGGTGTCAGAAAACAACTTCTGATGAAGAAGCCTGACGTCATTCTGCAAACTGAGGGCGTGCCGGACAGCGTTGATAATCAAGCGCAGAGTCAGGGCTTTGCCCTGGCAAATATGTTCGGTGCGGTTCCTGTCAACATTGCTGGAGGTACGGGGTTCAAGATAAACAATTTGTCCTCTGATGTTAAAATGATGGCAGATATTCGCGATGGTGATGTTGTCCTTCAAGTGGATGGGGAGTCAGTACAAGATCTAATGTCAAATCCACTGAAAATGATGACTTATCGTTCATCCAATAGTCTTCCCGTAACTGTGATGAGAAATGGTAGCAAAGAAACTATCTACGTTAATGCGGCGAGTTTGTCGGCTAAACTGGGACCCACACTGGGTTTAAAACCTTAAATTTATGAAAATACTACAAAGACAGGATAAACCGATGTCGGTTATTACATCTCAGCACAAAACCAGAAAAAGGAATTCTCTGAGTAAATTTGGTTTATTGTTAATGGTTGCTTGGGGCTTGATGACCCCCTCTTTTGCCGCCGAGACGGTGCAGATTAATTTTCGTGACGCAGATATTCGCAGTGTCATTGAGAGTGTTGCTGAGATTACTGGCAAGTCGTTTGTGTTAGACGCTCGGGTCAAGGGCAAAGTCACCATTATTTCGCCCGGGCCCATAGACTCGTCTCTGCTATATCAGTCATTTTTATCTGCGCTGCAGATAAATGGCTATCAAGCCGTCCAAGATGGTGCTGTTGTGAGAATCCTGCCAGCTACTCAAGCTTTTAATTTCGCTGGCGGCGGCGATAATACCTTGGTGACCGAGATCATTAAGGTTAATCATGTCCAGGCTCAGACCCTGGTGCCGTTGATCAAACCACTACTGAGTAATGGTGCTCGCTTGATCGCCTTCGCGGAGAGCAATTATTTAGTTATAGCCGACATTCGCAGTAACGTGAAAAGCGCGCGCAAAATATTGCGAGAGTTGGATGATCCCAACCAAACTGCAGTTGAAGTGATTAATCTTAACTATATCTCTGCCGGAGAAGCTGTGCACATTGCCGGTCAGCTAAAGCAATTGCAGAAACAGGAGTTGTCACTGGTAGAGGATACGTTAAATAATAGAATTATTATTAGTGGCCCGAGTGTTGCCCGAACGGCATTCAAAAATATGTTAAAGCTGCTGGATTTACCCTCTACCAAAAGGGGCAGTGTTGAAGTCATTTATTTAGACTACTCCAGGGCCACAGAGGTAAAACCGATTATTGATGGAATGCTCGGTTCTGATGTTTTTTTGCGTCTGGCGGGAGAGGCCACAGGCGACAAGAAAAGTGATTCGAACTTCAATGTCGAAATAGATGAATTAAATAATGCACTGATTATGGCCGCTCCTTCAGCGGTAATTCGAGAGGTGAAAAATGTCATTAAAAAGTTGGATCGAGCGCGACCGCAAGTGCTCATAGAAGCAGTGATTGCCGAGTTATCTGAAGATCAAGCGCGAGACATTAGCTCGCAAATGGTGGTGACCGGTACCAATCGAGGAGGGTACATCTCTAATTTTGACGGAATTTTAACGCAATTATTGGGTGTTGCAGCGGATGGATCCACCTCGTCGGCGACAAGTGCCCTCGGAAGCATTCCTCAGACGGTCATCGGTGCAGTGGGTGATTATGACTCAGAGAGAAATCGAGGTATCGGATTATTGGTCCAAGCTTTGAAGCAAGATACTCGCAGTCGAATACTGTCGACGCCCTTTGCAACGACTCTGGATAATGAGGAGGCGACACTAACATCGGGTGAAGAAGTGCCTTTTCCCACCGGAAGTTATGCCAACACCAACAATTCTAATAGTGTTAATCCATTTACTACGGTCAACCGCGAGGAAGTGGGTGTAATGCTTAAAGTGACTCCACAAATAAGCAAGGGTGATATGGTCAGATTGACTATTGAACAGGAGTCATCAGCAGTAAAAAATGGCACCGACAATGCACTTTTGGGTGCCACAACCACTAAGAACACTATATCTACTAACGTGATGATTCAAGACGGAGAGATTTTGATTCTCGGAGGTCTGATTGAAGGCGGCAGTGGCGAAAGTGCGTCTAAGGTTCCCTTGTTGGGCGATATTCCGTTACTGGGAAATTTGTTTAAATCATCAGGTAAAGACAGTTCTGAAAAAGTGTTGATGATGTTTATTCGTCCCACCATTATTCGCAGTCCTGAAGTTGCCAAGACCCTCTCAGAAACTAAATTTGATCATCTCATCACCAGAGATTTTGATGGCAATGAAGAGGACAGCGTGGTCACTCAGCAGTTGAAGGAGTTTTTACAAAAGGGAAGGGATCAACAGAAATCAGAGTAATCGGAGTCAATGAGTCTATATCTGCAGCATTTTGCATTAAGGCGGGAGCCTTTTTCGATTGTTCCCGATCCGGGGTTTTTATATCCCAGTCATCAGCATCGTCAGGCAGTTGCGCACTTAAAGTATGGTTTAGATAGAGAGGGCGGGTTTATTTTGCTCACTGGTGAGGTGGGCACGGGAAAGACCACACTCACGCGTACCATGTTGCAAAGATTGCCGGCCCATGTGCGAGTGGCCTATGTGCTCAATAGTAAACTGAACGAAACTGATCTTCTCGCTAGCATCTGCGATGAACTATCTATCACGTTGCCGAAAACGAAGAATCTTTCTTTTAGCAAAATATGTATTGATGCGCTCAATCAAAATCTACTCGAAAGCCACGCCGCCACCAAGAAAACCTTAATTGTCATTGAGGAGGCACAAAATCTTAGTGATGAAGTGCTGGAGACATTACGCCTGCTGAGCAATTTGGAGACCAATACCCACAAGTTGTTGCATATTCTTTTGGTGGGGCAACCCGAATTAGTTGAAATACTGGCCAAGGCTAATCTTCGTCAACTTAATCAGCGAGTGGTTTCGCGCTTTCATTTGTTGCCATTGGCGAAGGACGAAATGGCAAACTACATCAATCACCGTTTGCATCACGCCGGCGCCAAAGGGCCTATTTTTGCGCCTGAATGTATCACTGCGATTTACAAGCTTACCAATGGCGTACCCAGGTTGATTAACTTGCTCTGTCATCAGTCGCTGTTGGCGGCATACTCCCTTGGGCTCCATCAGGTGCCTGCAAAATTGGTTCGTGATGCTGCTACAGAAATACTCGGTTCTAAAAACAAACCCTCCAGAGTCAATAAGACTGCTGGATGGATAGCGGGTTTTTTTTTGTTGCTGGTGATTGTCACGGCGGTGCGGGAGTATCGCTCAGTACTATCAAACAATCCCGAGTCAGACAGGGTATCATCAGTTGAGTTGAGTCAACAGCCAGTCAATGTCGACAATCGCTCGAATGCGGATATTCCAGTCAAGGGAGTAGATCTAACTGATGTCGTTGCTGATGACAATCCCGTCAGTCCTCTCAATGCATTGCTACAACTCTGGGGCATAGATTCAGGTGCCCTATACACCACTGAAGAATTTATCGATATTGCCGAGCGATCCGGTCTAAAAGCGGAAATGTTAGTTGGTACTGATGTCGATAAGCTGCTCAGTCTTGACCGCCCAGGAGTGGTCACAATTGAGCAATCAGGTCAGCTGAAAAGCCAATTACTTGTTGCTCTTGACAGCTTAGGTGCCACTCTGATGACAGAGACTGGTACTACCACGCTAGATTTGCCCACGTTTCAAAAACACTGGACTGGCCAGTTTCTTTTTCTTTGGCAATCTCCTTCATCTTTCTCGCTACTGAGAGTGGGCGATGTCAATAAACCAGCACTACAATGGTTGCAAGCGCGATTGACAGAACTACAACCCCCTATGGATAGATTGATCACCGGAGGTCGTTACACTGAGCCTTTGCAGCAACAGATTAAAGCTTTTCAACGGCAACAGGGATTGGAAGATGATGGTATCGTTGGGCGTCAGACGCTGATGCGTCTGAACCAGCTAACTGATGATGTCATACCGACACTGAAGGGTAATTTTTGATGTCATACATTCTCGATGCGCTCAAAAAAGCCGAGCGAGATAGATTGCGAGATCAGCCGAAAGATTTTGATGATTTCGCTGGCGCTCATTGGGATCCCTATGAACCGATACAGCCTCCGCGTAACCCATGGAGGCGTGGCGCCGGCACAGTAGTTATTGTTATGGCTATCGTGGTGGGTATTTATTTTACTCAACAGTGGATGGCTTATAGCTCATCTGAGCAAATAGCTCTCCAAGACCAGCCTTCACTGCCTGAGGTCAATCTATCAACAGCAGCCCCAGATGAAAGAGAGGCAGATATTTTCGTTGAACAAGAGCAAGTAGAAACGCCAGAAACAACTGGTTCTGCAATATTGCCGCCTACAGTAGTTGTGGCGGGCTATGTCTATATTGCAGAGGGTTCCTCAGCCAATCGTTTGTTTGTTGGGGACGGCAGTTTGCGACAGGGAGACATGCTTGACACCTATTGGTTACTCGAGAGTATCAACGAGACCAATTTTGTGCTTCGTGCTGGAGATCGAGTAGAGATTATTGATTATCGCTAATCTGCGAAAACTTCGAGTTGGGAGTCCTTGCCACGATCAAAGCGTTTTGCTCGTCGATAGGGGAATACGTCCACTACGTAGCCATTTCGAATCTTGTCTTGGAGATCAGTCCAGAATTCCAGTTCATAAAGTTCGCTGTGAATTTGCTCAAACATTTTTCTCGCTTTGACATTACCGGAGAAAAATAACCTGAATTCCTCGGGAAATATATCCTCTGGCGCTACGGTGTACCATGTGCCCGACTGCATTTCTTCCTGTTCGGTCCGTGGCTGTGGTATTCGTCTAAAATTACACTCTGTCAATGTGGCTATTTCATCGTAATCGTAAAATACAACTCGGCCATGCCGGGTTACGCCAAAGTTTTTTAATGGCATATCGCCTGGGAAAATATTGGCTGCTGCCAGTTGTTTGATACAGTTGCCGTACTCTTCCATAGCACTTCTTATCTGATCATCGTCGGCAGTTTCCAGATAGATATTCAGCGGTGTCATATAGCGTTCAGTGTAAAGGTGTTTAATCAATATATCTTGATCGCGAATTTCTATTTGCGAGGGAGCCACGGTTTGTAATTCTTCAATCAACTCATCCGAAAAACGACTGAGAGGGAAAATCAAATTATCAAATTCTTGGGTGTCGGCCATACGACCAATACGATCATATCGTGATACCAGTCGGTATTTTTCGCGCACAATATCGTGAGTGACCTCCTTTGGCGGTGAAAATTTATCCTTGATGATTTTGAAAACAATGTTGTAGGACGGTAGTGTAAATACTGTCATTACCATACCCTTAATTCCCGGCGCTACGATGAATTCGTCGTCTGATTGATCCAGATGACCCACCAGTTGCCGGTAAAATTCAGTTTTGGCATGTTTGGGAAAGCCCAGAGAATTGTATATTTCATAATCGAGTTTATTGGGCATTAAGCTTTTGAGGAAGTGTGCATACTGGTAGGGCAAGGGTGCATCTACCATAAAATGATTGCGTGTAAAGCTAAAAATAACACTGAGTTCATCAGAATCAAATAGGGCAGTATCTACGTAGAGAGCGCCTTGTTCGTTGTTCAAAATCACCAGCGCCATGGGAAACGTTTGATCACCGTCACGCACTCTACCCACCATGTAAGCCGCTTTGCTACGATAAAAAGTGGACTCTAAGAGATCAAATCTGACATCTTCGGCGGCGCCTTTAATATGGGGCGCGACATCTTGCTGAAACACGTCCATGATGCAGTCGAGATCGGTGTCAAGGTCTTCCATCGGTAAGGAAAATTCCGCCTCGTTAAGGATTCTTTCAAATGTGGTGCGAAAATCTGTTCCCTGGTAGCGCACAAAAACACTGTATTCTGCCTCCGGTGCCTCGATAAGTTGCGACGAGAGTACATAAATGATGTCGTCACTAATTTTGTCGTGGTCGTGGATGTCACTGAAAACTGAATTAAAAAATGTCTCGGCTATCTCAAAATTTGGGAAGTTGAAGACCAACTGCGTATAGGCCTTTTTCGCCTCTTGCCATAGTGTCAGGCTGGCAATATCTTTATTGGTGACCACGCCAAGATATTGGACAGTTTGAGCAACCTTGGTCTTATAGAGTTCAAGACGCTCGACATTGGCTTCGCGCACCCCGTGCCAATCGGCTTTTTCGTAGCGCGCTTTAGCAGTGAGGGTCGAATTGAGATAATCGGCAAAATAGCTCCTGAAGCCATTGAGAATGGTTTTTGCCATGCGGCGCGCTGTGGAATTATGTATCAGTGGTTGTAGTGCCATAGACTAATTCTCGCGTGATTAAAAATCGTTTCTGACCAGATTTCTCATATTCCCAGTTATTCAAAGCAAGCCTTAAAAGTCGAGCCTGCCCTGATGTTTCATGACAATAAATCTCTAAGTTTTTTGATTTCTTTCTGACTGAAATCTTTTGAGCTAGGACGCTCTTCAAGCAGTGTTTCTGTCTCAATCTTATCAATGACGAACTTCTCTCCATCCACTAGCCTATTGCAGTAGCGCTGGAAAACATCAGAAAATGCGGGCAGTGCTTTACTTTCTATTTCATTTGCCAACAGGTGCCAACCGGTATCACGGCCCGCTAAATAGACGATGGGATGAGACCACTTTTGATCAATTTTTGGCACTGGCTTCCGGCAAGCTTCGAGATAGGCTGTCCTGGCATTTAACAGCCCGGCAGGCAAACTTTGCGCGCGACACGCATTAAGCATTTTATGCAGTGTCGGCAAGTAATCACTCTCGGCAATTACTCTCTCTGCTGCACCGCAAATTACCGTTGGTGGGAAGCTATTTAACTTTTTACACCAAAGGTTTTTGGCCAGATTTTCAGATTTTGTAGTGTCACCAAATGCACTGTAGTACTGGTTATGGTAGTTTACTTGGAACAGTGCAAACACCTGATTAATCGCATCAATCAGTTGGGGGTTTACAGGCTCGGGGTCAGGACGCCCAGCTGCGGTCGGTGAGCTTTTCGATAATGCTGCGATCTCGGATGCGACCCTTTGAATATCCTTGTTGTTTGCCATTGTCTGATTCTGTTGTTAGTTTACTTTCATAGGCCCATTGGCGTTTTACATACTGAAGAAATTTTGTGCTCCAAGCACTTTGTGGAGTCCCTTTTTCTTGCCAGTACAAAACAAATTCTGGGATTGTTTTTTCGGCGAAGGGGCGGTCTATATTAGCCATCTGCAGCACATCATAGACCGCTTCGCTTGGCTTCCATTGCGCGGTGATGGCTCGCGGCATAGCGTCTTGATCCATCATACCCTTATAAAATTGCCACTGCCGTCTGACATGATGAATAAATTTAGAGTCCCACGTATTTGAAACTTCGCCGCGATCCCTCCAGTATAAAATAAATTCCGGTATGGCGTCCTCAACAAAATTGCGACTAATTTCACCCTTGGTAATCAGAATGTCTAAGGCGTCTACCGAAGGTCGCCAATGGTCTGTTATTGAAACTTGAGATCGCCGTTGACTCAGCCGAGCTTCCGATTGTTGCCACTGTCGCCACACTTCCTTTATGTATTTTGATTCCCAACTGTATCGGGGAACATTTCTATCACGCCAATAGGCGACAAATTGAGCGATTTGTTGCTGAGCAAATTCTCGAGTGACACCCAACTGGCTCAGCTGCCTTAAACTATCCTCGCTGGGTTGCCAGAGTCCACTTATTGTCTTGGCTGAATAGGGCTTTTGTGTATTGGATTTTTTAACACTGAGGGATCTTGCAGTCGTTTGCTGTGCTTGGGAACTCAATTGCTCGTTGAATGCGTAGCGGAATTTTTGATGTTCTGTAAAAGGTCCGCCAGCAATCAGTAGTAATCCTTTCTCATGCAGGCTTGCGGATACCCGGCGGATATCGTCTTGGCGCCAAAAAGGAGTCAATGACAGTAACTTGTCCGCCGATATTGTAATCCAGTCGAAGTCATTGCTCGATGAGGGCTCTCCAATTACCATGAACTCCTGTAAAATTTGCAATAACACCGTTTCCTCTAAACCAATAGTGGCAGCTAGCGTGGGTGAGATGACAATGGATTTTTCAGGGACAAATGACATAGAAAATACTGTATCAGAAAATTTTTCTGGTAACGAGAACTATACAGCTTTAGAGGAGTTTATTTGTCACCGAAAACAACTCAGTGTAGACGATAAATCAACTCGTTAGGCAGTTAGCAGGCGCCTAGTAGGTTATTTGACTAATACTCAGTCTTTCGTCGTCCCGCACAACAAAAAGGGTCACTTTCAATGTAGAGCTAACCACGCCTTGAAGATTTTGACCTTGTACTGTAACTGGAACCTCTAGTTTGTAACTATAACGTGCGGCGCTGTTCTGACCTACAATTCCTCGCCCCGCAATCACAGCGCCACCTTTAATAAAGGCACCACAGCGGCGTGCATCTCTATTGACCCAAGCCATAACCCCACATTTTTTCAACGCACTGAGGTGCATTGTTTTGGAGCTGTCGGTGAAGAAGAACTGGTCAATCTGTTTATCAAAGCGCTTTATGTTTTTAGGCCCTATATCGAACAAACTGGGTATTGTATCAGCGGCCCATTTTTGTACGTAGGCATCTTTATGAAGTGGTCTGGCCTGTTCGGGAAGCTCCCCATCGTCCACAAAGGATCTACGCCGGCGACTGCCAGCACTTATTTTTCCACCGCTGGATGATTTCCAGATAATAGCAATCACTACAAGGAGTCCTGCAGCGGCAGCAATGACATACATTTCAGTTTGATTGATAATTAAACTCCTTATTTTCTCGACGAAAGTTTCAGCTGTAGGTTGCCACAGACTAGTTGCAGGTTCTATTTATCGACAGATAACTAAGTATATTTCGGTTTAAATGACAATTTATTATGATAGTTTTCTATTTTAATTTATTTTATTCAGTTCACATACATAAAAAATAATAAATTATTAAATTAATCAGCATACTAATTAGTCAACCCTTGTTCATTGCTTCGATATACTGTATAAATAAACAGCTATTATTTTCCATAAACGCAGAGATTGGAGATCCATTATGGCGGTAAAATCGAAGTTGGCTTACGTATGCAGTAACTGTGGTGCCGACTATCGCAAATGGCAGGGACAATGCGGCGACTGTAAGGCATGGAACACATTATCTGAGGTACGCTTGGGTGGATCTACGGTGAGATCACTACAAAGTCGAACCGGTTTTGCTGGAGATGTTGATAAGGCGGTTAAAACCCTCGCCGATATTGCACTAGTGGATGTTCCAAGAATCATTACTAATACGGCTGAATTAGACTTAGTCCTCGGCGGGGGATTTGTACCGGGATCCTGTGTGCTTTTAGGCGGTGAACCCGGTGCTGGTAAAAGTACGATCCTATTGCAAACCCTCTGTAATATGGCAGAGAAAAATTCGGCGCTCTATGTGACAGGTGAGGAGTCACCACAACAAGTTGCCATGCGTGCGAAGCGATTGGGTTTACCCAGTGAAAACTTAGAAATTATGGCGGAGACCTCGGTGGAGACGGTCTGTGCAGTGGCAGAACAAAAGCAGCCAACAATATTGGTGGTTGATTCTATTCAGGTGATGCATCTAGAAGAGGTGAGCTCGGCACCAGGAAGTGTCTCTCAAGTTCGAGAAAGTGCCGCTATGTTAGTGCGCTTTGCCAAGCAAACGGGAACAGTGCTAATTTTGGTGGGTCATGTCACCAAGGATGGCTCACTAGCTGGCCCCAAAGTACTTGAACACATGATTGACTGTTCTCTGATGCTTGAGGGATCTTCCGATAGCCATTTTCGTACTCTTCGCAGTCACAAAAATCGATTTGGTGCGGTCAATGAATTAGGCGTTTTTGCCATGACTGACAAGGGGCTGCGAGAGGTGTCGAATCCCTCCGCAATTTTTCTTCAGCGAGGAGAAGAAATATCCTCTGGAAGTGTGGTGATGGTGGTGTGGGAGGGAACCAGGCCATTGCTCGTAGAGTTGCAGGCGCTTGTGGATGACAGCCATCTCGGCAATCCCCGACGTGTTACCGTGGGGTTGGATCACAATCGTTTGTCAATGTTGTTGGCGGTTTTACACCGGCACGGTGGCATCATGGTGGGTGATCAAGATGTTTTCGTGAATGTCGTCGGTGGCGTTAAAGTATTGGAGACCAGTGCTGATTTAGCGCTGATTCTATCGGTGATATCCAGTTTTAGAGACAGACCGCTTCCCGATGATTTGGTGGTGTTTGGAGAGGTCGGTTTAGCTGGAGAGATCCGTCCTGTTGCCAACGGTCAAGAACGTCTTCGTGAGGCGGCCAAGCATGGATTTACTCGCGCTATAGTGCCTGCGGGAAATAAACCAAAACAGCCGATCAAAGGAATGAAAGTCACTCCCGTGCGCAAAGTGACCGAGGCGCTTGAAGCATTGACTACTTAATTTCACAATTTCGCAGCCGTTTGTAAAATTTTTCTCAGAGAAGTTTGACAAGTACAGTTGTCACGGTTAGATTGCCACTTCTTGCTTCGGCAACAGGTTCTGATTTCTGCTATGTAGTTATCAGTTAAACGGGAAATTGGTGCGCTAAACGACTCTGTTCTTGCAAAGCCAATACTGCCCCCGCAACGGTAAATAAGAATGTTTGATAGTGGTACCACTGTGCTTTTGCATGGGAAGGTTATCAAATAGAACTGATGTTCACTTATGAGTCCGGAGACCGGCCTGTCGCTATGCAGACAAACCGCGGGGTGCGGTATTGTGCTGATTGACAGATTTCTGTCCCTCTGCCATCTCAATAGACCTCGTATTACATTAATAAATTGCCCTCCCCAGGGTATGAGAGATCTTACCAATGAAAATTAAAGCAAACGCTGCTGCGGCCATTTCCCTCGCAGCACTCCTTAGTCACACCAGTACATTTTCGCAATCACCGGACGCCATCGAAGAAATTTTGGTCTCTGGTTCTTTAACACCAGTGCCTTTGCTCAAGTCTGCCAATGCGGTGACGGTAATCGACAGGCAGGCATTAACAAATCGAGCGGCATCTACCCTGAGTGAAATCATGAGAGATGTCCCAGGATTTTCCGTCAGCCAGGTGGGTGTGCTTGGCTCCCAGACGCAAATTAGAGTGCGCGGATCAGAGGCTAATCATTTGTTGGTCACCATCGATGGTGTCGAAGCCAATGACCCCTCTCAAAGTGACGAATTTAGCTGGGGCACCATGAGCGCCGCTGACATAGAACGCGTCGAAATCATTCGTGGACCGCAGAGTTCTATTCGCGGCAGTGACGCAGTAGCTGGCGTGGTGAATATCATCACTCGTCGTGCTGATCGGTCTGGTTTCGGCGTTCACGCCGATGTTGGTAGTTGGTCGACGCGCACCACTGGTTTTAATGCAGGTTATCAGCGAGATGGCTTTGATTTTCGGTTGGGCGCTAACCATGTGGAAAGTGATGGCGCTAACATAGCCCGAGAGGGGCAGGAAGATGACGGTTATAGAAATACCACCATCAATTTGACTTCCGGCCTAAAGATGAGTGATCAATTCAATATGTTACTTGTCGCCAGGCAGTCTGATGGCACAAACCAATTTGACGCCGACGCTGATTTCGATGGCATAGTGGAGGACCAGGACAGGCAGTCTGATTTCAAAAATACCACCTTGCGCTTGGAAGGTAACTACAGCTCAGCAGATGGCAATTGGCAACACAAAGTGGCCATTAGTCGGGCTAAAAACGACAATACAGCATTTGCTGACGGTGTCGTGGGCAATCGTACCGCTTCAACCAAAAATCAGTACCAATTCATTGGCAATATGATATTGGCAGGTGGCAATCAGACACTCTCTCTTTTGGCGGAGCGCGAGGAAGAGGACTGGATGCAACGAGGAGAAATTTCCTGGGGTATCTATGATCCAAACCAAGACCGTGAGCGAGATACAGACAGTTTGGCAGTTGAGTACAGAAGCTTTGTCTCAGATGCCTTGACCTTGGCAGCTAGCGGCCGTTACGACGACAATTCGGAGTTTGACAGTGCCACTACCTACCGATTGGAAGCGGTTTATCAGCTGTCCGATCAAACACGTTTGCGCAGTGTCTTTGGAACGGCGGTGAAAAATCCCACTTTCACGGAGCGTTACGGATTTTATACAAACTTTATTGGCAATCCCAATCTTGTTCCAGAAGAGTCTCAGAGTTGGGAAATTGGCATCGATCAAACACTCAAGGGAACTGATGTCACTGCGACGTTAACCGTGTTTGAAGCAGATCTTACCAACGAGATTGATGGTTTTGTCTACGATCCCGCCACCTTTGCTTATACCTCAGACAATATGATCTCAGACAGTGAGCGCAATGGCGTTGAAATAAGTGCTACGGGTAACATTACAGATTCACTGGGCTTGACAGCAGCGTATACCTACACCGATTCATCCGATGCTGACGGCACGCGAGAAGTGCGGCGTCCGCGACATACCGCTAGTGTCAATCTCGCTTGGCAGCTGCGCAGCAATTTACATCTAAACACCAATGTTCAATTTACTGGCGACCAGACAGATGTGTATTTTCCACCGTTCCCGGAGCCGTCTCAAGTGGTGGTTATGGATAGCCATACTCTAGTCAATTTCACCTTAAACTATCAAGCGAGCAAGGATCTTGATTTGTACTTGAAGATTGACAATGCATTAGACGAAGATTATGAAGAAGTTTTTGGTTATCAAACATTGGGTAGAGGCACCATGGTTGGTATGCGTTATGACTTTTAACCTGGCAGCCTGGCAGTATGAGATACACAGTGATCAGCGGCCGTAAAAGCCGCTGATTCCTCACTGGAGGGTCGACTATGCGAATTGTTTCACTGCTACCCAGCGCCACCGAGCTTGTCTGTGGTTTGGGATTGCGAGATAACTTGGTGGGTGTTTCCCATGAGTGCGATTACCCGGCATCCGTGGTTGGGTTGCCCGTTTTGACCAGTTCTCGAATCCCTGCGAATTTGGATAGTGGTACCATTGATCGCTTGGTGACTGAGCAACTCAACAGCGATGAGGCACTCTACTCTCTCGATGTTGATACTCTGGTTAAATTAGAGCCAGATTTAATTGTCACTCAGGCGCTTTGCGATGTTTGTGCGGTATCGGGTAACGACGTTGCCAGAGCCGTGGGTAGTCTGCCAGGAAACCCTCAGGTGATAAATCTGGAACCCGAGTGTCTAGAAGATGTTTTACAGACAGTGCAACTGGTAGCCCAGAGTGCAGACTGCAGAGACAAGGGCGATGCTTATCTTGATCAATTGCAAAAGAGAATCTGTGTTGTGCAAGAGAAATCAGCTCAAATTCCCCAAGTGAAGCGTCCCAAAGTGGCGCTACTAGATTGGTTGGATCCTCTCTTTGATGGCGGCCATTGGAGCCCTGAGATAATCCAACTGGCAGGGGGTGAACCCTGTTTTGGCTTTGCAAAAACGCCATCACAGCGGCGTACGTGGAGCGAGTTGCAAGATGCTGCGCCAGACATGATTTTTATCGCATTGTGCGGCTTCGGCATCGACAGATCGATGCAAGATGTCACTGGGTTTTTAGCTTCAGCAGAATTTAAAAAGTTGCATCAAAGGGTGGGAACAAAGGTATTTTTGGTTGACGGAAATGCATATTTTAGTAGACCGGGCCCGCGGCTAGTGGATGCTCTAGAAATTATGGCCAATGCAATTCACCCTTCTGCACAGCAGTTGCCTGATGGACTACCCAGTGCCCTATCGCTAAATTGACGAGGAAAGAAATACAATGACGGATGACAGTGCTAAAAAAGAGCAGCGCCACAAGCAGAAAATGCAAAATCAGAAAGAGAAGATAGACGCTAACATAGCTGCGGCTAATCAAGAGCGTGGCGTCATGATTTTACTTACCGGTGATGGTAAGGGAAAAACCAGTTCGGCATTTGGTATGGTCTTACGTGCGCTCGGTTATGGCTACCGAGCAGGTGTTGTGCAATTTATTAAAGGTGAGCAACTCTCTGGAGAAGAGCTTTATCTCAAGAACAGCTTACCTGAGGTAGACTTTTTTCAGATGGGTACCGGTTTTACTTGGGATACTCAGGATCGCTCAGCAGATATCGCTGCAGCAGAAAAGACCTGGGCTGTAGTGGAGCCCATGCTCAAGGATGACAGCTATCACTTGGTGGTGCTGGACGAACTCACCTACATGCTCAGTTTTAAGTATCTGGATGAGACCATGGTAATCGATGCACTCAAGGCTCGCCCTGCTAATCAAAGTGTGGTGGTGACCGGTCGCGGCGGAGGTAAAGCATTGCGCGACATTGCTGACACCGTATCTGAGGTGAAAGATATCAAGCACGCCTACAATGCAGGTGTAGCGGCTCGCCGAGGCGTGGACTTCTAATTGCGCAGGTTACTTGCGAAAGATTTAATACGATTGTTGTGGCTTTCGCTGCCACTGATAGTGCTTGCTGCTTTGGGCGCGGGTACTATTAATATCCCTTGGCTGACAATTTTAAAACAAACCGTCGCTATTTTTAACCAGCAGTCGAGTGCAGGTGAATCCAGTTATCTCGCCACTGTGCTTTTTGATATTCGTTTGCCGCGGATACTGCTGGCATTTTTTGCTGGCGCTGTGCTGGCCATGAGTGGTGCAGTCATGCAGGGACTTTTCAGAAATCCCCTGGCGGCTCCTTCACTGATTGGTGTGTCCAGTGGTGCATCTGTGGGGGCAAGTGCAGTGATTGTGTTGGCCGGCGCATGGCTGCAAAATGACACCATTGCTGGCCTGTCTGTGATCGCGATGGGAGCTTTTGTTGGCAGTTTGCTGGTTACTCTGCTGGTCTACAGATTGTCTACTTCTGCGCTCGGGACGTCTGTGCCCACCATGCTGCTCATAGGTTTGGCGGTAAGTGCGCTGACCGCAGCAGTTAATGGCTTGTTGGGATACTTTGCCGACAATGAGATGCTCAGGCAAATTAGTATTTTCCAAATGGGAAATATGAGTACAGCAAATTGGGGCCGTGCAGCTCTGGTAGCCATGGTAGCTATTATTCTGATGGTCATGTTTCCCCGTGACAGTATGTCTCTCAACGCACTGTTGTTGGGTGAGTCGGAAGCTAGACATTTAGGTGTTGATGTGCAGTCTGTGAAGCGAAGACTGATCGTATTGACCACTTTAGGCGTTGGCGTGTGTGTGGCCATCGTCGGCATGATTGGTTTTGTTGGCTTGGTGGTTCCCCACTTGGTGCGTTTGGTGATCGGTCCAGATCACAGGGGACTGGTGCCGGCCTCCGCTTTGGGTGGCGGTATCTTACTGCTGATTGCCGATACGGCGGCGCGGGTGATTATCTCGCCCATTGAATTGCCCACCGGTATCTTAACCGCATTGCTGGGCGCGCCATTCTTTATTTATTTACTTACCCGACAGCGAAAAGAGGTTAATTCATGGCTCTGACCGCTGACAAAATCTGTGTTCACATGTCTGGTTTTGATATTCTTAGAGATATTGATTTATCTATTTCTGCGGGGAAAGTTACCGCGATTGTGGGTCCTAATGGTGCCGGTAAGTCCACTTTAATCAAAACCCTCTGTGGGGAAATTGTACCCAGTGTGGGACAGATTGTTTTGAATGGTCAGAACCTGTCTCTCTGGTCTTTACAACATCGGGCCTTGATGATGAGTGTATTGCCTCAGCAGAGTCGTTTGGATTTTCCGTTTACTGCTTCAGAAGTGGTTTCTCTCGGGCGGATACCACACAAGACCGGATTGCTCAGAGACACTGAAATTGTCGCTGAGGCGCTAGCATTAGTGGATGCGGCTTATTTGACCGGGCGATTTTTTACCCAGATGTCTGGTGGTGAAAAGCAGCGTGTGCAGCTGGCGCGTGTGTTGTCGCAAATTTGGGAGCCCTGTGACTTAGGCGAACAGTTTCTCATTTTGGATGAACCCACCAGCGCATTAGATCTCTCTCATCAACAACTGACTGCTAGCCTGGTTTCTGAATTGGCGCAGCGGGGTGTTGGTGTTCTTGTGGTGGTACATGATCTAAACTTGGCAGCCAGCTGCGCGGATCAGGTGGTGGTTTTAAATGAAGGTAAAGTGGCCGCCATGGGGACCCCAGAAAAGGTGTTCACTAAACAATTGATAACCGATGTTTTTGCCATTGATCCATTGATTCAGCCGCACCCCATCAGTGGTAAACCTCTGGTGCTCAGCTGATGTTTTTTCTTCGTGCTGCTGGTATTCTTGTGCTGTTGACCTCGGTGGTCAGTCAGGCGTCAGTTTCAGCCACAGACCATTTAAATCGGCAGATTGTACTCGATCAACCGGCACAGAGAATTGTTAGTTTAGCTCCTAATATCACAGAGTTATTGTTTCACATTGGTGCCGGTGATCAAATCATTGGTGCAGACGAATACAGTAATTATCCTGAGGAGGCGGAAAAAATCACTCGGGTAAACAATCATGCCATGGCAAACTATGAGTTGATTCTCTCTCTGCAGCCCGATTTAGTATTCGCTTGGCACTCGGGCAATGGCGAACAAATTATAAATCGGCTTGTTCAGCTCGGACTCAACGTTTTCGTAATTGAAGTACAAACTATGGAGCAACTGCCGACCCTTTTTACTATATTGGGGCATCTAACGGGTAATGGGGTACAGGCTCAGGCCGCGGCCTTATCTTTCAATAAGCAGTTGACAAACTTAAAGGTAACTTACGCTGGCAAGCCTGTGGTGAGTGCCTTTTATCAAATATGGGATGAGCCTATTATGACCTTTAACGGAGATCATCTTGTCAGCGACATCATTCATCTCTGTGGTGGTAGGAATGTGTTTGCGGGTGAGCTTCCCCTGGTTCCCCATGTCAACATTGAGGCAGTTATTGATGCCAATCCGGCGGTCATTTTATCCAGTGGTAGTGAGGATAGGATGGCAAACTGGCGTTCCAAATGGCAGCGGTGGTCAGTTATTGATGCAGTTAAGAAAAATCATCTCTATTTGGTTCCGCCAGATTTACTTCAGCGACAATCAAACCGAATTTTGGAAGGCGCTATTTATCTCTGCGAGTATATTGATCAGGCGCGAATATCAAATTAAGTACAACATAGAGCAAAGCTAAGTAGTGATATTCGGTGGGCCCCAGAAATAAAAAAGCCGCTGAAAAACTCAGCGGCTCGAGACCTTAACAGCGTTACTTAATTTTTTTGTTGTGTACCGCCAAGTGGTCTGATTTGCCTAACTAATCCCTTATTATTATAGGTCGTACCCCCTCTCATCGTGCTCGACAAGGTCTAAACCTTCCACCTCGTCTTCTTCTTCTACCCTCAATGGTACCATTTTATCGATCAGTTTCAAGAGTGTGAATGTAATTACTGCCGTATAGGCGAAAGTAGCAACAACACCAATAAACTGGACGCTAAATTGGCTACTCATATCCATGCCTGGGTTATAGCCCTGACCACTGAAAACACCGAGTGCGTCGGACGCGAATATGCCAGCTAGCAATGTACCTAGAATGCCGCCCACACCGTGTACGGGAAATACATCGAGTGAATCGTCAATGTGGAAACGCTGCTTGATGGCTTGCGTGGCATAGTAGCAAATAATACCTGCGCTAAAACCGATAACCAGCGCACCCCCTGGGCCAACGAATCCCGATGCTGGTGTGATAGTACCCAAGCCTGCCACCATTCCGGTGACAATACCCAACACGGATGGTTTGCCATATCTTGACCACTCCATCATCATCCACGCGAGAGAACCCGCTGCCGCTGATATGTGTGTTACCAGCATTGCCATGCCTGCATCACCATTTGCGGCGAGTGCAGATCCACCGTTAAAGCCAAACCAACCAACCCATAGCATACCGGCACCTGTGACTGTCATCGTTAGGTTGTGTGGGGGCATAGCCTGTCTTGGGAAGCCTTTTCGATTACCTAAAACGAGGGCTGCCACCAGTGCGCCGACACCTGCGGTGATATGTACCACGGTGCCACCAGCAAAATCCAGCAGGCCCATCTCACCGAGCCAGCCACCACCCCAAACCCAGTGAGTGACAGGCGCGTACACGACGATTAACCACAGACCACTAAAAAGTAACATGGCACTAAAGCGCATGCGTTCGGCAAATGCGCCGACAATGAGTGCGGGGGTAATAATTGCAAAGGTCATTTGAAAAAGTGCAAAGACCGACTCGGGAATATCGCCAGATAGGCTGTCTTCTGTAATTTTTCCCAGCAGAATATTGTCTAAATTGCCGATATAAGCGTTGGCAGACCCGCCATCACCAAATGCCAAGCTGTAGCCCATCACCAACCAGATAATGGAGGCCAAGCAGGTTATGGCAAAACATTGCATCAATACTGATAAGACGTTCTTCGATCGAACCAGGCCACCATAAAACAACGACAGTCCCGGAATGGTCATAAACAGCACCAAGGCGGTGGATGTGAGAATCCATGAGGTGTTGGCCGCATTGAGATCATTGGCAAAGGCGTGCGCTGGAAGCATGGCTGTGGCCACCACAAGTGCCGTTGTAACGAGTCGTCTTGTAAAAAAGAACATAAATATCCCCCGATCAAATGCACTAACATAGTGCAAAATAAAGTGTATTATTTTTAAAAAGCACTTTTATAAGGCAAAAATAAGTGTTTATTGCCCCCTAAGCACTACTTTGTACAAGTAAAAGCAATATTTGTGCCTTAAAGGTGCAATATTGCGTATTTTTTTAAAACAGTGTAAATAAAATTTTTTTTCAACTTGATTAGTGTAACGGTAAACTAACCTCATCGACGTCAACGCCTGATGGGGGCCACATGACAGCCATTCAAGCCAACCTCGCACAAATGCTTTTTGTTGCATTCAAATATACTGTTTATGGTTTATTGATAGTGAACATTGGTCTTTTTTTTCAGGAAGAATCGGTGGCCATTGAGCAAACATTTAGCCAGGGAATGCGTCTGAGAGAGGTTATACAGGGGTATGCGGCCACCATCGATACCGCGGCTTGGGTACTGTTACTGTTGATGTTTGAGTTAGAGACCTCTGTGTTGTCAGCCACCACCTTGTCGCAACCTAGGGTAAAGCTGATATTTTGGGCGCTTCGCCTGTTCAGCTACGGGTTTATCGGTTACGCCTTCTATGGCTATTTCACCAAGATGTTATTTATTCATGGTATTTCGCCCTTTGCCGTCTCTGACGTCTGTGCTCTGGTGGGGCATGGTTTTTCGGTTATTGATAACCTAGACCAATACCCATTGCTGTCGTTAGACAACTGTTCCAGCTTGCAGAGTCAGGAACTGTTTCAACTGGATAATCAGGGCGTTATAGGAACAGAGCAGCAGTGGAGCGCAATTCAGTGGCTGACAATTGTTGATGTGATCAACTCAATCACCTGGATTCTGGTGGTTTTGGTATTGGAGGTTGATGTCAGGTTACAACGTCTTAATCGTTTCCATGGGACCATTGTAAGCGTCAGTAAAAGGGTAAAAATCGTTCTCTATAGCATACTGTTTGGTGCTGCGACCTACTGGGGTTTTCTTGGCGATTTTTTGGATTTTTGGGATGCATTTATGTGGTTGTTGGCATTCTTTTTTATTGAAATGAATATCTTTAATGTGCTGAGGCGGGCGTTGTCTCGGTAGTATTTTAGGCAGTGTGTTTTGGAATGATGGCTAAAATTAATTTTGCTAAGCAGCTCAATTTGCCCTCATCGTTGGTCAATCGTATTTCCCATACATGAGATCGTTTACCCAGGTGAACTGGCCGTGCTGTGCCGGTGACTACTCCAGCGGACACAGGACGCAAATGGGTGGCGCTGACCTCCTGACCGAGACAGAGATACTCATCCGAATTAATCACATGGGCGCCGGCAATACTGCCGAGGGACTCTGCCAACACCACGTTGGCACCGCCGTGCACCACACCGTAAGGTTGGAAGGTTCGACAATCAGCGGGCATAGTGCCGGTCAAATAGTCATCACCCACATCGGTGATAGTAATATTTAGGTGCTCATCAATGGTACCTTGGCTCATCTTTCCGATCAGCAGTGGGTCAGGTCTGCGATGCCAGATTGCGTTCATGATCAGGCCTTCAATCGCTTGTGCTTGACTCGCTTAGGCTGAGCATCACCACCATTGCGTTTGACAAAGTCATCGTGATATTCACTGTAACTGCCCTCGAAAAATACTACCTCGCCGTTATCTTCATAAGCCAACGTATGGGTGGCGATACGGTCGAGGAACCAACGGTCGTGTGAAATCACCAAAACACAGCCGGGAAAGGACAGTATGGCTTCCTCCAGTGCTCGCAAAGTCTCGATGTCGAGATCATTAGATGGTTCGTCTAACAGTAGCACGTTGGCTCCCTGTTTTAGCGTATTGGCTAAATGTAAACGACCGCGTTCACCGCCAGATAAATCACCGACACGTTTCTGCTGATCAGTGCCCTTAAAATTAAAGCGGCCCACATAGGCTCGCGATGACACTTCATAACTTCCAATAGTGAGTATATCGTGGCCGTCAGAGATGGCTTGCCATACCGTATCATTATCATTTAAGGCATCTCGAGTCTGCTCAACGTAGGCGACTTTTACCGTTTCGCCGAGGGTAATGGTTCCGCTGTCGGGCTGTTCGGTGCCTGCGATCATGCGGAATAGCGTCGACTTACCCGCGCCATTGCCACCGATAATACCCACTACAGCACCTTTGGGAATGGCCAACGACAATTCGTCGATCAATAGTTCTTGACCAAACCCTTTGCTCACTTTGTCTAATATGATGACCTTGTCACCGAGACGCTCGCCCGGTGCAATGTATATTTCGTTGGTCTCATTGCGAGTCTGAAATTCTTGCGAATTGAGTTCATCGAAGCGAGCGATTCGCGCTTTGTTTTTTGCCTGTCGTCCTTTTGGGTTTTGTCGCACCCATTCGAGCTCTTGCTTTAACGCTTTTTGCCGTGATATTTCCTGTTTCGATTCTGTCTCCAAGCGTCGATTTTTCGCTTCAAGCCAAGTGGAATAATTGCCCTCATAGGGAATTCCGTGACCGCGATCCAGCTCTAATATCCAGCCGGCGACATTGTCGAGGAAATAGCGATCATGCGTGACGGCCACCACAGTGCCGGAAAATTCCTCGAGAAACTTTTCCAACCAGAAAACCGACTCGGCATCCAAATGGTTGGTGGGCTCATCCAGCAGTAACATATCAGGCCGAGATAAGAGCAATCGACAGAGTGCCACACGGCGTTTTTCACCACCGGAGAGAGAGGTGACGTTCGCGTCCCAGGGGGGAAGGCGAAGTGCGTCAGCGGCTACATCCAATGCATGATCTAGATTGTGAGCGTCCCAAGCTTCGATAATCGCTTCGAGATCACCCTGCTTTTTAGCCAGTGCATCAAAGTCTGCATCTGGATCGGCATAATCAGCGTAGACTTGCTCTAGGCCTTTGAGCGCGTCCACTGCTTCACGCATGCCATCTTCAACATTTCCACGCACGTCTTTATTGGGATCGAGCAGAGGCTCCTGCGCTAGATAACCAATCTTTATGCCTGGCATGGGGCGCGCCTCTCCTTGGATATCGGTATCCAACGCCGCCATGATCTTTAGCAGGGTCGATTTACCTGATCCATTCAGGCCCAGTACCCCAATTTTTGCACCGGGGAAAAAAGAAAGTGAAATGTCTTTTAGGATCTGTCGTTTGGGGGGAACAATTTTGTTCACCCGATTCATTGTGTAGACGTACTGTGCCATAAAATACTGGTGCTCATGTTAGATTGCTCAAACCTTATTGTTTGAGCCTCAGGGTGAGTATTCTAGCGAACTTTAAGTCAATTAAACATTATTTGTCGCATCCAGTAGATGGCACTGTATGTCCTGACGAGATTGCACTCGGGTAGGATCTGACTCTGCCTCATGAACTATTCTTGCACTTCGAAAGTCAAACCAGCGTGGTCGCATAATCGATGGATGAGTTTATCTCCCATAGAGGATGCGGGCGTCCAAAATCCGCCACAGCAATCTTGTTTTGAGACGTCAAAGGCGAGGCAGAGACCAGCCTGTGCCAGCATTTTGGCGGTAGAACCATAGCCGGGGTCTCGGTCACCGGTCACAGTGACTTGCAGTTGTTGATTGTCCTCTGTTTTTCCCAGAAGACTGACGTTAAAAAAACCGGTTAACTGCGCCTCTGGACTAGGGCCTTCACCGGGTTTAGGAAGAACAAAACGCTGCAGTAAACTGCGCATCGGAGTCACAATAACGCCAAGAGCAAACAGACCGAGACCCAGGGTTAGTGCAAGCGCAGACAGTCGGCCTTTAAGACCTTTACCCGTTAGCATTTGTTCACGGTATAAAAAAGTTTCGCCATAGTCCATATCTTGTAACAGGTTAGAGCGCAATACCACTCTGGCATTGATGGCTTCCATGATAAAAGGTGCGCTCCAGGCCTCGAAGTCGGAGTCATAGGTGGGTGATTTTATGCTCACCTGAGGCTGTTTTAAGTCCTCTCGCTCGGGACAGAGGCTGTAGGGATTATTCATTTCGCGCCGCAATTTTGGGTCGGCTTTGGCCGCTTTGATTGCTTCGATCATGCTCGCTAGAGTGCCACCAGAAGCCCCACCTTTCATAGCATTGACACCAAGTTTTACTGAGCTAAAGTATTTTCCAAATCGAGTTTTTCCCTGTTGTTGTAAGAAGTACGTACCCAAATCTGAGGGGATGGAGTCAAATCCACAGCAGCTAACCAGACGAGCACCGGTTTGTTTGGCGGTGTCGGCATAGGTTTGAATCATGCGCTTGATCCAGTAGGCCTCACCACAGAGGTCACAGTAGTCGGTACCATTTTCAACACAGACTTTGACCATTGACTCGCCGTAGAGCGCATAGGGGCCAACGGTGGTGATGACAACCTTAGTGGATTGAGCAATAGCTGTCAGAGCGACTTCATCATTGGCATCGGCAACCATCATTGCCAGCGAAGCGGCAGATTCACCGAGAGAGTCTTTCAGTGCCTCAAGCTTGGTTGCCGATCGGCCAGCAATTGCCCAGTTAACACCATTATCTACACCACATTGGTCTGTCATGTATCTGGTGAGAATCTGTCCGACGAAGCTGGTGGCTCCGTATACGATGATGTCATAAGTCCGATTGCTCATAGTCTTGTAAGCCCTTTGGGTGGTATTTTCTTGTGTTAGCTATTTGGTTAGTATGGCGACTATGAACACTTCTCTCAAGTCATTGCCGGTACTTTATTCCTTTCGCCGATGTCCCTATGCTATTCGAGCCCGCATGACGTTGGCGCACTGCGCTATAGAGGTGGAACATCGCGAGGTTTTATTGGCCAATAAACCGGATGCTCTGTTGCGCGCATCACCGAAGGGCAGTGTGCCAGTGCTGATACTGACGGATGGTGTGGTGTTAGATGAGAGTCTGGATATTATGCGTTGGGCATTGATGAAAACGTATCCGCTGGAGACAGAGGAAAATCATTGGCGACTGCTATCATTGTCAAAGGCGGATAAAAAGTTGCTTGAGGTTAATGATGGAGAATTCAAAACGGCCTTGGATGGCTATAAATACGGACGTCCTGACGATGTAAAACCACCTGAGTTGTACAAAGAGGACGCCGAGCAATTTTTGCAGTGCTTAGAGAGACGGTTGATTCGTAGTCAATTTCTCACTGGTGATAAGATCAGTTTTCTCGATGTGGCAATCTTTCCATTTATCCGTCAATTTTCTGCGGTTGATTCTCGGTGGTTTGATGGCGCACCCTATGTGAATCTGCGTTCTTGGCTGCACCGGTTTTTAACCTCCGATCTATTTTCCAAGGTCATGACCAAGCACCCAGTGTGGTTGGATAACTCATCGATATTATGATTCTTTTACCGCAACTCGGTCGTACATACATCAATTGCTATACTTTTTGTGCAAAATGATGTGAAGATTATTGTTATCATGCGCCACATTTAAAGTGCACCTCTACATCCACAGCACACTATAGCTCGACCAAATAACGTGCAAACCTAGACAAGGACCATCCATGTTCGGCTTTTTTGAGCGTCTCGTAGACCCTTTTCCCAAACAAGCGGCAGGGCGTCCGCCCGAGGGCGTCTATGAGTTCTGTCGATATTATACTCGAGGAATGGAGCCCTGGTTATTCATAATGGCTCTTTTGACCGCCACCACTGCCATAGCGGAGGCGATGTTATTTGGTATTCTCGGTCAAATCGTTGATTGGCTCTCATCCAGCGACCCAGAGACCTTTATCGATGAATCCGGTGTTTATCTGGCGGGCATGGCATTTTTAATGTTGGTCTTGATTCCTTTGGCCAATGGGCTGCGTTCCCTGGTGGTGCACCAGACCTTAATGGGAAACTTTCCGATGACCGTGCGTTGGCAAGCCCATCGCTATTTGCTTAACCAGAGCTATGGATTTTTTCAGAACGAATTCAGTGGCCGCATAGCCACCAAAGTAATGCAGACAGCTCTGGCTGTTCGCGATACTGTGATGAAGTTGCTCGATGTGCTGTTGTTCGTGGTGATTTATTTGGTCACTGCACTGATTTTGGTGGGCAGTGCAGATCTGCGGTTATGCGTACCATTGTTAATTTGGCTGATTCTGTATATCGCGGTTCAGCGCCACTTTGTGCCAAAAATGAAACGCATAGCGCGAAAACAAGCGGACGCTAGATCCCTCATGACCGGTCGTATTGTGGATAGTTACACCAATATAGTGACGTTGAAATTGTTCTCCCACAACACGCGAGAATCGGAGTATGTGCGCGATGGTATGAACGAGTTTCTCGACACCGTGCACCCACAGATGCGCTTGGTGACTAAGTTAAATGTGTCTCTGTGGATGCTCAATATGTCCCTGGTTTTTTCGGTGGCGGCGCTGGGTATCTACCTCTGGCTCGATGGTGTTATCTCTCCGGGCGCCATCGCTATTGTCATGAGTTTGGCGATTCGTCTTACCGGTATGTCCCATTGGATTCTATGGGAAATTAGTAGTCTGTTTGAGAATATAGGCACGGTACAGGATGGCATCAACACCTTGTCTGTGCCCAGTGTGGTCAATGACAAACCCACAGCCAAGCCACTGCTGGTGAATCGAGGTGAGATCGAATTCCGTGCGGTGGAATTTTCTTACAATGTTGATGAGCCGGTATTTTCGGGGCTAGACTTGACGATTCCGCCGGGCCAGCGTGTGGGAATTGTCGGTCGTAGCGGTGCTGGCAAATCCAGTTTGGTCAGTCTGTTGCTGCGCTTTTATGACATTCAAGGTGGTCAAATCGCCATTGATGGACAAAACATCGCCGACGTGAGGCAAGAGAGTTTACGGGGAAATATTGCCATGGTTACCCAAGACACCTCTCTTTTACATCGCTCTGTACGAGAAAACATCATGTTCGGTCGGCCCGAGGCGAGCGAGCAGGAAATGATCGCAGCGGCACGTCGCGCACAGGCTCACGAGTTTATACAATCGCTGCGCGACAGTGCCGGCCGTCGAGGTTATGACGCTCACGTGGGAGAGCGTGGAGTCACCCTGTCTGGAGGTCAACGACAACGTATTGCTATCGCTCGCGTGTTACTCAAGGATGCACCCATTATCGTACTTGACGAGGCGACTTCTGCTCTGGACTCGGAAGTCGAGGCCTCTATTCAACAGAGTTTGTATGAACTGATGGATGGCAAAACCGTAATTGCCATTGCTCACCGGTTATCTACCATTGCTGCCATGGATCGATTGATCGTGTTTGATCAGGGTCAGATTGTGGAGCAGGGAACGCACCAGGAGTTATTGGCAAAAAATGGTGTCTACACTAAGCTCTGGGGACATCAATCGGGTGGTTTTTTGGGATTTGAGTAAATCGTGATTTCTTTTCAACAGGTGGAGATGCGCCGAGGTGCCAAGTTGCTTTTGCGGGAAGCGGATATGGCTGTGCATCCGGGTCAGCACATTGGCATTATTGGTGCAAATGGCAGTGGTAAGTCGAGCTTATTTAAATTGCTGATGGGAGAATTCAGCGCCGATGCGGGTGAGATTAAGATTCCCGAGGATTGGCGGATCGCTCACATGGTCCAAGAGTTGGCCAAGTCGAACCGCAGTGCAATCGATTATGTTCTGGATGGCGACTCGGTGTTGCGGCAGACAGAAGTGGAGATTGATCGCGCCTTGGCAGCGGAGGACAACGGAGGGCTGGCCAGCGCCTATGAGCGAATGGACGCCATTAACGGTTATGACGCGCAATCCAGAGCGGAGCAGCTTTTGCAGGGGCTGGGTTTTCATCAAACCGAGTTACAGCGGTCAGTAAACAGTTTCTCTGGAGGCTGGCGGATTCGTTTAAATCTCGCGCAATCCTTGATGAGTCCCTCAGACTTGTTACTCCTTGATGAGCCCACAAATCATTTGGATTTAGATGCCACACTGTGGCTCGAGTCATGGCTAAAAAGTTACTCCGGAACCTTGCTGATTATCTCTCACGACCGCGATTTTCTGGATAATGTGGTTACCCGCATTGTGCATTTAGAACATTGCAAAACCCACAGTTATAGCGGCAACTACTCCGCCTTCGAGCGCAGCCGTGCCGAGCGTTTGGCGTTGCAACAGGCCAGTTATGAGAAACAGCAGAAACGGCGCAAAGATGTGCAAGCCTTTGTTGCTCGGTTTCGTTATAAGGCCTCCAAAGCAAAACAGGCGCAGAGCCGATTGAAAGAGCTAGAGCGCATGGACAACATAGCGCCGGCTCATGTGGATTCACCTTTTCACTTCAGCTTCCCAGCGCCTAAGAAAGCGTATGGCGCTCTGGTGAACGTCAGTCAGGCGACTCTCGGTTACGGCGATACTGCTGTTCTCAAACAAGTGAACGTCGATCTACAGCCAGGCACTCGCATCGGATTGTTAGGCCCTAATGGCGCCGGCAAATCAACACTGATCAATAGTCTCACTGGCGATCTCGATTTGTTAGCGGGAATTCGCGTTTATGGTGAGAATCTAAACGTCGGCTATTTTGCTCAGCACCAACTGGAGGCGCTAGATTTACAGGCCAGTCCGGTACTACACATTCAAAGATTGAGTCCTGCGGCAACCGATCAAGAGGTGCGGAATTTTCTCGGTGGATTCGATTTTCACAATGATAAAGCGCTGGATGCCATCGCTGACTTTTCTGGGGGTGAGAAGGCGCGCCTGGCTCTAGCTCTGATCGTTTGGCAAAAACCTAATCTGTTGTTACTCGACGAGCCAACCAACCACCTTGATCTCGAAATGCGCCACGCGCTGACCATGGCACTTCAGAGTTACGAGGGCGCGCTGGTGGTGATCTCCCATGATCGACATTTGCTGAAAAACACTGTGGATGAGTTTTATCTGGTGGCTGATGGTGAGGTAAAGGAATTCGATGGCGATCTCGGTGACTATCAACGCTGGTTAAAGGATTTTCAGCGTCAGATCTCCACACAACCCACAACCTGTGCAGCACCGGTGAAGGACAAAAAAGCTGATCGTCAAAAAGCCGCGCAGCAGAGACAACAACTGGCACCATTAACCAGACAACTGCGTCAACTAGAAACGGCCATGGAACAGCAACAGAGAGAACTGGATACAGTGGAAAATTCCCTGTCTGATGAGAGTCTCTACACCGATGAAAAAAAAGGTCAACTTACCCAAGTATTGCAGCGGCAAGCTGACGTTAAACGGAGACTGCAAGAGGTTGAGGAGCAGTGGCTTCAGTTACAGGAGAATCTGGAAACCCTGACCAATGCTCAGCGTTAGAGCTTGTATGAGATGAGTCGACAAACGCCCGGCCCTGTGGCTAAAATCCCGAGAGAAAAACAAGGACTAAACTATGAAAAAAGCAATTATTATTGGCGCTAGCTCCGGTATTGGTTACGAACTAGCTCTTCAGTTAGCTGATAAAGATTATCAGCTGGGCCTAATGGCAAGACGCGGGGAGCTGCTCGAGGAACTCAGCCAGCGACTGCCCGGTGATCATTTTGTGCAGGTCACTGATTTGACTGATGCCGACAGTGCTAGAACCGATTTGGCCACTCTGATTGAGAAAATGGAAGATGTGGATCTCATCGTGGTGAACTCTGGAGTTGGCTCCTCAGAAAAAAGCTTGGATTGGGCCGCGGAGGCACAGATGATTGATGTCAATGTTCGGGGATTTACCGCAATGTCCATGGATGCTATGAATTATTTTAGCGGCCGCGGCGCAGGTCATCTGGTAGGTGTCTCCTCAGTGGCGGCGCATTTTTCCACTGGTTTAGCCATGACCTATCATGCCACAAAGGCCTATGTATCGAGTTATCTCAATGGTATGCGCTCGCGAGCTGCTCATTCCAAAAAACCCATCACAGTGACAACTGTTGAGCCGGGGTTTATCGATACTCCAATGCTGGAGGGTCGACCTCTGGGTACTGTTCCTGTTGATCGGGCGGTAAAGCAAATTGTCACAGCCATAGAGCGTAAAAAGAATCGCGTTTTTATCACTCGACGCTGGGCGTTGGTGGCTGCATTGCTCTACATACTGCCCAAAAGCTTGATCCGAAAATTCGCTTAGAGAGTCAATTTTTCGGATGAAATTAGCCAAGTGAGAAATACCGTGGTTAGTCGGAAAAGGGCATTATTCTCTGCCGCCATCCGCGGTAGCTTAGCCATGTTGCCCCTCAGCCTGGCGGTGTTGCCCTGGGGCGTTCTTTTCGGTGCTCTGGCTATTCAAAAAGGCTTTAGTGCTCTGGAGACCCAGCTATTCAGTGGTTTAGTCTTTGGTGGTGCTGTGCAGATTGTCACTGTTGAGTTGATGGCTGAGGGCGCTTCATTGACTACTGTTATCTTCAGTGCCTTTGTTATCAGTTCTCGACATTTTTTATATGGATTGGCACTGCGAGAGAAACTCAGTGCTCAACCACTGCCCTGGCGCTTGGGTTTGGGATTCTTATTGACCGATGAATTATTTTCGTTGTCGGGAGACCGCAGAGCCTATAAAAATCGCTTTCGCGTCTACTTTGCGTTGGGCGCTGGTGGAAGTTTTTATCTTGCATGGAACTTATGGACTTCACTGGGGATTATCGCCGGATCCTCATTGCCCGACCTAACTCACTTGGGTTTGGATTTTGCCATCGCTGCTACTTTTATTGCCCTTGTGGTGCCACAAATCAAAACCTTGCCTACCTTCGTGTGTGTTGCGGTGGCGGCAATGTCCTCCATCATTTTTTCCCTTTATCAGTCACCCATAGGTTTGATCGGTGCAGCGAGTTTGGGAATGTTGGCCGGCTTCGCGGTGCAGCGCTGGAGGGCAACAGTATGACCTTAGTGGCTATTTTATTACTCGCGGGTGTAACCTTTACCACTAGATATCTTTTTCTTGAGGCCAGATTACCGCTACGCCTCGGCTCCAATATAAAGCAATTGCTGAGTTACAGTGGCCCTGCGGTGCTCACAGCGATACTAATACCTATCCTAGTATTACATGAAAATCAGTTGCATATTAGTATTTCCAATGCCTATTTATGGGGCGGAATAGTGGCAGTGGTGGCGGCCTACAAAACCGCTAGCGTGTATTGGACCATTGCATTGGGCACTGTGGTTTTTGTTTGTGTTAGTTTGATCTTGTAACATCAATTCCTGTCAATTGTGGAACGCATGAGTCACTGAATTATCTGTTTAGCGACGCTTCGCTTGTTAGAATCGTGCGCTGAATAACAAGGTGTTTATTATGATTCCAAGACATATTTATGATTCAGATCACGAGATGTTTCGTGACTCTCTGCGCAAATTTATTGAAACTGAAGCCCAGCCTCATCACGATCAGTGGGAACAAGACGGTATGGTGAGCAACGAGGTTTGGTTAAAAGCCGGTGAGCAAGGCTTTTTATGTCCAATGGTGCCTGAGCAGTACGGTGGTGTGGGCACAGATTTTTTGTACAACTGCATTGTTAACGAGGAGGTGGCTCGCTCCGGTTGTACCGGTTTGGGTTGGTCATTGCACAATGATATTTCCGTACCCTACATTGTTCGTTATGGCAGCGATTACCAGAAAGAAAAGTACCTGCCGCGCTGTGTCTCTGGCGAGTTAATTACGGCAATAGCCATGACCGAGCCGGGGGCCGGCTCCGACCTTCAGGGCACCAAGACCACCGCCGTACTGGATGGCGATCACTATGTAATTAATGGTTCTAAGACGTTTATCACCAACGGCCAAAAAGCCGGGCTGGTGATTGTGGTAGCCAAGACTGACACCAGCGCAGGTCACAAGGGCATCAGCCTGTTTTTGGTGGAGGCTGGTTTGCCCGGTTTCAGCAAAGGGAAAAATCTGCATAAATTGGGTTTAAAAGCGCAGGATACTTCTGAGTTGTTTTTCCAAGATGTGCGAGTGCCCAAAGAGAATTTACTTGGTGAAGAGGGTCGTGGTTTCGTCTACCTGATGCAAGATCTGCCGCAAGAGCGTCTGTCAATTGCTGTGGGTGCTGTGGCAAACGCTAAGGCGTTGTTGGAGGCCACAGTGGACTATACCAAGGAGCGCAAGGCGTTCGGCACCACCGTGGCGTCCTTCCAAAACACCCAGTTTAAACTGGCCGAGTTATCGGCTGAGGTTACTAGCGCCGAGGTATTTTGTGATCGTTGCACCGAGTTGTTACTGGACGACAAACTGGACACAGTGACTGCATCTAAGCTTAAACTATTGACCACCGACCTGCAATGCAAGGTGGCTGACGAGTGCCTGCAGTTGCACGGAGGTTGGGGCTACATGTGGGAATACCCTGTATGCCGCGCTTTTGCCGACTCGCGTGTCCAGCGTATTTACGGCGGCAGTAACGAAATTATGAAGCTTATCATCTCCAGAGAGATGATGAAGTAAATTACCGCTCGTTTCAAAAGAGCCAGAAAAGCCTCTGTGCACTGTTGTTGCTCAGGGGCTTTTTTAGTTAGCCTTTATAGGAATCGTCTATCTTATCGATTATTCGGGTAAAGGCTTTGAATTCAAGTTCTCCAGATGGCTGACCCTGAGCTTGCATCGCCATTAGCTGTTCTGAGCGAGCAAGGACTTCATCGCCCACTGGTATTACATTTTTCCCAGTCGAGTCGCAAGCTACCTGAATCTCGCAAGACCGCTCCAGACTCCACTGATTCATGAAGGCTTCAGGAATGGTTCGACCACAAGCCAATAACCCATGATTGCGTAAAATTAATAACGACTTATCACCCATATTGGCCACCAGCCTCGGTTTTTCGTCGTCCATTACCGTGATCCCCTCAAAATCATGATAGGCAACCCGATTGTGCAATAACGCAGAATAGAAATTGTCATTACGCAACCCGCCTTCGGTGCAGGCCACCGCCATGCCAGCGCTGGTGTGGGTGTGAGTGATGCAACTCACATCAGGCCTCGCAGCGTGAATCGCTGTGTGAATAATGATGCCGGCGGGGTTCACGGCGTACTCCGTGTCCTCGACAATATTTCCATCGATATCAACTTTTACTAGATTGGATGCAGTGACTTCACTGTAGTGGAGGCCGTAGGGATTGATAAGAAAATGATGTTCATCGCCGGGAATTTTGACGGTGATATGGTTATAAATCATTTCCGTCCAACCCATATAATCAAATATTCGATAACAGGCGGCTAATTGCACACGTAATTCTTGTTCTGTTTTTGCCATCAGTGCTCCCTCTACACAATTTTTGCAGTCCGCTGCAACTTGTTACTCACAGCAACTGTATTGGTTCTTATTAGTCGTGCCGGATTAAGAATAAAACATTACAATGAACGTTACCAGCGACTGGTGTCGAGAAAACCACCCTGAGGATTTCAATGTCTCGAGCGGAAGGTTGACACCTTTGGATCATGGCTAATCTACAATGCTCTGTCGTCTGACGCCGCCTGAACTTGTTTTATATTTACTTTTAATGTCGCCGTCGCCAAACTTACCTCGATAAAAAATGAAAAGAGCCCACCTGTTATGCTAGCGATACTGGCGATAAATAGGCCCAACACCGCCTGTTCGAGATTAGTGGCAATTAATCCATTGGTGATCAGTAAAATAATATCCAAGCAAATTAGCACTGCAGCGCCGGTGAGGAAGGTGATTGCCCAATTGGCAAACTGTAGACGTTTGTCCAAGACGCTGAGTTCGTGGCTATTTTGCTCGTTTTTTCCTTCATTGATATTGCTTTGTTGGTTAATACCGCGAGCCCGATCGATGATTCGAGCCACCCGATTGGTTACCACGTTGAGTAGTTGGCCAATACCAACGATGAGGAAAACAGGCGTCAAAGCAAGCTGAATAATTTCAATGACCGTTTGGGCATGATCTGGCGAGGCCATAACAGGGCTCCGGTGACTGGTTAATGTTGATCCTCCGAATGATGACTGCAACCGTAATGCAAATTCTTGGATAGACCGCCTATTCCAGAGTTTAGCGCATTTCTTGGATCTAAGGTGCGATAATGTTTCGCTAGGGCAGGAGAGGCCACGTAGTGATGGCCTACATTGTGTTCAGCAGGGTATTGAGCACCGCGCTGCTTTAGAAGTTCCAACAGTTGTTGTTCGATGGCCTCAGGATCTTCTCCCTTGCGCACTATGTAATCTTGATGAAACACATGACACAGAAAATGGCCGTAATACAGGGGTTCGACAAGCTTGTCTGCAATATTGCTAGGCAGGGTTTCAAACCAGTTTTCCTCATTCCGAGGCAGACCAATATCCAGCGCTAGAATTTGCTCGACAGCTTTTTGATGAACCAAGCCGTATTGCACCGCCGCTCCGGCACAGGCGTAGCGCATGAGATAGGCGGCCTGAGCTTGTTTTTGATCGATTTCCTCTACATTTATTGCGCCTTCGCTGGCAAGTTTGTCCAACAGAGCGCGAGTTTGCTCAATGCCGGTGTCTTTTTCAGTGATCAGCAAATGGTGCTCATAGCGCTGATTGAGTGACGACATGAAGTCAGGCGTTGGGCTGGGGAACAGACGGAAAAAATAATGCACTAGCCGATCTAGGGGCGCTTTTCCAAGCAAGGGCAGTTTACTGAGGAGAGCATCAATTTCGCGTTTGATGCGAAAGAACAGGGGCAAAAAGCCGCTTCCGAACCAGCGAATTAAATAGACTGTGTCTCTTCCATAGCGATCTGCCAGGGACAGAATTCGGTGGTGAATGTATTCTGCGGACACCGGCAATCCGGTGTTGTCTGCTAGCATTTGCCTGCGTAATTTTTGCAGAGCTTCGCTGGAGTTGGTGCTGACAAAAAAAGTTGTCTCTCGCTTATTTGCTGGAAATGTATCTAGGCGCACGGCGAAAACAGCTAGTTTACCCGCGCAACCACTGGCTTCGTACAGGCGCCTGGGGTCAGCGTTGTAGCGTGCCGGCTGATCGCTTTCGGTATCTCTTACCCATTTAGCATACTCCTTGTCTGAAGCCGCTCGCGAGGTCTGATTGATATCTGTTTTGCTGTAGTTAGCAGAGTCCAAATTGGACAAGATATCCTTTGGTGTTTCGCCCAATGCGATATCTAAATTATTCACTAATGACAGATTGCCCCGATCGTCTACTTGGGCAAATAGCGCCATCTCTGTGTAGGCCGGACCCCGCTCTACCAGGGCTCCACCAGAATTGTTACAGACGCCGCCAACAATGGACGCACCGATACAGGATGAGCCAATAACTGAGTGAGGCAGTCTGTCTTTGGCCGCCAGCTTTTTTTCCAGATCGAACAGGGTGGCGCCGGACAGTGCAACAATCTGTTGCTGTTTCTCCAGTATTTGAATCGAACTGATTCTGGTGGTGTTGATGACCACTGTCTGTCTGTCACACCCCGGCACTGGCGTTGAACCGCCGGTGAGACCTGTGTTGGCTGCTTGCATTATAACAATCACGTTGGCTTTGACACAGGCCTCTAGTGCTTGCCATTGTTGCCATAGATTAGCCGGCTTGACTACAGCGAGCGCTGGGCCATAGCCCTCACGAAAACCTTTGACATAAGGTGCCATACGGCGATCGCCGATTAATAGATAGCGGCGGCCGACAATATCTCGGAGTTGTTTTAAAAGTTCGTGGTTACTCATTTGTCTAGTGCTGAGCGCGAGGTTTATTGGTCTGACCTGAGAAATGTTTCTTTCTCACCTGCCTCATGCTGGTTTCTTGTTGTAATAGTTCACTCGCATTAAGCTCAGCAATGGGTGTTATCTCCCCTCGAATGAGTGAACCATCTGCCGCCAGCGAGAGGTAGCGAGAGCAACAGACACGTAGAAATGAGGTGAAGTTGCCGAGATCATGGTCAGCGTCCATGGATTCGAAATACAGTCGTGTAATCAGTTGATTGACTGTCATATCATCTCGAAAGGCTATTTCTTCCAGGGTATCCCAGAAAAAATCTTCTAGGCGTATTGAGGTGACGACGCCATCAATTCGGAGTGATTTGGTGCGTGACTTCCACAAATGTTGGTCCGCTTCTATGAACAACTGACACATAATCTTCCCTCATATGTAGGTTGGCTTCAGAGTAGAGCAGCAAACTGTGCGAGCATTGCCGGATGTGCTGGCCATGCAGGCGCTGTCACTAGCTTACCATCGGTGACGGCGCCATCCATAGGTAATTCGGTATATTCTGCACCGGCCATTTCAACCTCTGGTTGACAGGCTGGGTAGGCAGACACTTTTTTATCCTTGAGAACTCCAGCGGCTGATAGCAGTTGAGGACCATGACAGATCGAGGCGATGGGTTTGTCGGCAGTATTGAACTGCTGAACCAATTCGATGACGCGAGCATTTAGTCTTAGGTACTCAGGTGATCGTCCGCCGGGCACGTAAAGGGCGTCGTAGTCATCTGCACTGACATCATCAAAGCTGGCATTTAGTTCAAAATTGTGACCGCGCTTTTCACTGTAGGTTTGATCGCCCTCAAAATCGTGGATGGATGTGGCAATGGTGTCGCCCGCCTGTTTTTCCGGGCAGACTGCATCCACGCTGTGACCCATGGCGATAAGTGCTTGGAAGGGAACCATGTTTTCGTAGTCCTCAACAAAGTCACCGGTAATCATTAATACTTTTGCCATTGTACTGTCTCCTAGTTATGGTTTTAATGCTGAAACAGGTCTTGTGACCCCTGTCGCTGACAGTAGAACATGGCTTGTGGGTGGTCAGGTAATAGGTGAATACTACACCTCTTACAGGTAGCTATGGTATAGATCCTTATGCTTTTAACAGGGCATCTGCCGCAGCTTGTCCGGACAAAAATGCTCCTTCGACTCGTGGACCACCAAAGGCATCACCAGCAAATATCAACAGCGGCAGAGAGGTTGATCGACTGCCGAGCACACAGCGACTCTCATCTATTACAGTTGGTTTGCTGTAGCGCCATCCGTGTACCTGGAAGTCGATGATCTTTGCATCCAGATACGGGTCTGCCGCTGCTATCATTTCTCTGCCCACCTGTTGTCGATCTCGTTCAAAATGCTCTGCACTGAAGTTGCCACTGGCGTGAATTGTCACTGCTGGAACTGGTGAAACACCTTTTTGTTGGTTGTCAGCAATCCAAGCAATGGATCCTTGGTTAATAACCAGAGCGCCTGGTGGCGGAATTTTTGAGGGTTGATCGAGAATCGCCATCACCGCTATACAGCTTTCATAGCGAATTCGAGCGAGGCGGGCTAAGGTATTTGGATGCAGTATAATTCCAGAGGTACTCAGTAGTTCGAGGCTTTGAGGCACAGGCGCAGTGATTATTAGAGCCTCCGATTGCACAAACTGTCCATTGTCCATTTGAACTATCCAGCTGTCGCCCTCTTGCCCCACAGCGGTTACTCTTGTGGCCAGTTTTACATCGATGCCAGCAGCCAGATGTTTAGCTATGGCGGTCATTCCGGGTACACCGCGATAGCGAGCGTGGCTATTGGGTGCCCCGGGGAAGCTGCTGTACCACTCTTCAGCCACGCCAGCCGAAATCCATTGGTTGGCTTGATGGATAAATTGAGGGTCCCTGGTGGTCATAAACTGAGCGCCATGATCAAAACGTGCATCGCCGATTCGACGTCCAGCCAGTCGTCCGCCAAGACCTCTTCCCTTATCGATGACTGTGACCTTACGGCCACTGCGTTTCAGCAGAGATGCTGCGCTCAGACCTGCAAGACCAGCACCGATTATAGCAATGTCGGTGTGTTCGGTCATAAATGTTCTACATGCCTCGTTTGACGCCGTGCCTCTGTCTTGCAGCGCTGCGAGCAATAGCGCACCTCATCCCAACATCGCGCCCATTTTTTCCGCCATGCAAAGGGCCTTTCACAGTGGAGGCACATTTTACTTGGAAGATCTGATTTTTTACGCATAGTGTGATCCAAGGTTTCGATTTAAGCAAAAGTAATCCACTGGGTGATCTCCCAACGGGTCCTGATGGATGCCAGTTTTGACATAAGTCATACCAAGCCTTTTCATCACTGCGATGGAGCGGACATTTTCCCTGTCAGCGATTGCCCACACGGACTCTACGGTGGTGGTTTGCCAAAGTGTTTTTATTACGGCATCTGCCGCTTCACTGGCGTAGCCGTGGCCCCAGGCATTTTTTTTCAGTCGCCAACCCAGTTCTATTTGGTTGACATTAAAGTTACCACTAAAAAAATCCATAGGCCTGATTAATATCCAGCCGATGTAGCTGTTGTCTGCGATCAGATTGAGTTGCCAGAGACCCCAACCTTTGGACTCATTTCTGTATTTCGCCAGTCGCGGAATAAACACCCCCTCAATCTCTTCTCTCGACGTCGGTTGACCGCCATTGATGTATTGCATAACGTCTGGATCTTGATCGACTTCCCAGAGCAGCTCAATATCGCTCAGCGACAGTAATCTGTAGCGCAACCGCTGACTTGGTTCTACGAAAAATACTGAATTGGGATCATTCATTTTTAACTTGTATTGCCAGCCTGGCTAAGCCCGCCGGAACGCTTTCGCTCAGAGAAAATAATCGCATGCTGCTAACTGTGTTTCCACAGCCTCAAGGCAAAAGAAGCAACATTCATAATAGAGTCCCGCTGGTTACAGTAGTTCCTCAAGTTTGCTGACAAGTATTTGGGTGACTTGCTGAGGATTTGCCTGGCCTTTGGATGCCTTCATTATCTGGCCCATAAAGCCACCCAGTTTTTTCTTGCGCTTGCTTTCATCGGTGGCAAGATAATCCTGCACCATCGCCGGATTGGCATCTAACACATCAATTACCATGGTCTCCAGAGCGCCGCTATCGGACACCTGTTTGAGTCCTCTCGCTTG
Source organism: Porticoccaceae bacterium (assembly GCA_964230135.1). Taxonomy (GTDB): domain Bacteria; phylum Pseudomonadota; class Gammaproteobacteria; order Pseudomonadales; family Porticoccaceae; genus HTCC2207. Next base: position 80,377 of record CAXRFT010000019.1, read on the forward strand.
AATCACTTCGTCCGCACTACCTTCGCCTTGCCACATGGCCTCAAAGACTTGCTTGGCCATTTTTCCAGAAATACTATTGTCATCAATACGAACCACTAGGCCAGCCAACTGAGATGCCGTTACAGGGCTTTTATTAAAGCTAAGTCCGACATTATTGAGTGCCGCGCTAACATCACCCATCACCCAATTAGCGGAGAGTTTGGCATTGTTTGAATGGTTGACCACCTGTTCGAAAAATTCCGCCATGGCTGAATCAGACGACAATATGTCTGCATCATAGTCAGATAGTTTGTACTGACTTACAAAGCGCTTAGTTCGCTCATCAGGCAGTTCTGGCATAGTTGATTTGAGTCTATCGATGGTCTCGTCGGTAACAATCACTGGCAATAGGTCAGGGCAGGGAAAATAGCGGTAGTCGTTGGCCTCTTCTTTGCTGCGCATGGCCTTGGCTACTTTGGTTTCGCCATTGTAGAGTCGTGTCTCTTGCGCCACCGTCCCGCCATCTTCCAAAAGGTCTATCTGTCGCTCTACTTCAAGTTCGATTGCGTCTTCCATGAACTTGAATGAGTTGAGGTTTTTGGTTTCTGTGCGAGTTCCGAGTTCAGTGCTGCCAGTGGGTTTGACTGAAACATTGACATCAAAGCGCATGCTGCCCTGGCTCATCTCACCATCGCATATACCAATGGAGGTGACGATGCTGTGCAGTTTTTTAGCGAAGGCTACGGCTTCTTTGGCACTACTCATATCAGGTTCGGACACGATTTCAATCAATGGTGTGCCAGCGCGATTCAAATCCACACCAGAGGCCCCCGCGGGCAAATCACCCTCGTGAAGTGACTTACCAGCATCCTCCTCAAGGTGGGCATGATGGATACGGATGACCTTCTCTTGACCCCCGGCATCTTGGATAACAACTTGACCTGGACCGACAATGGGTTTTTCCAATTGCGTGGTCTGGTATCCTTTGGGTAAGTCGGGATAGAAATAATTTTTTCTCTCAAACACAGATTCTTGGCAGATGTCGGCATCAATGGCCAAGCCAAACAGTATGGCGTAGTCAATGGCCTGCCTATTCACCACGGGCAAGGTACCCGGCATCGCAAGATCGATGGCACAGGCTTGACTATTGGGTTCGGCGCCAAAGGCAGTACTAGCCCCGGAGAATATTTTACTTTTGGTAGCCAACTGCACATGAACTTCAAGACCGATTACCGTTTCCCAATTCATTCGATTCCCTCCGGTGCCTTTGTATGCCAGTCGGTTATCTGTTGAAATTGATGAGCTGCATTTAACACCAGTGACTCATCAAAATAGTTGCCAATGATTTGCAGTCCCACGGGTTTACTATCCACCATACCGCAGGGTATCGACATCCCCGGAAGACCTGCCAGATTGGTGGCAATGGTATAGATATCTTCGAGATACATGGCCACTGGATCATCACCCTTGGAACCAAACTTAAATGCTGGTGAGGGACAGGTAGGCCCCATAATTAAATCCACCGATTTAAACGCCTCGACAAAGTCTTGCTGAATAAGCTGGCGAACCTGCTGAGCTTTACCGTAGTAGGCATCATAATAGCCGGCCGACAGGCAGTAGGTGCCGATCATAATGCGACGTTGAACCTCTTCGCCGAAGCCTTCAGAGCGGGTGCGGCAGTACATGTCTTGTAAATCCTTGGGGTTGTCGCATCGGTAGCCATACTTTACGCCATCAAACCGCGATAGATTCGCCGAGGCCTCAGCTGGGGCAATCACGTAGTAGGCGGGCACTGAGAGAGCTGAAGATGGCAAGCTTATTTCCACGAGTTTTGCACCTTGGGCTTCAAGCTCTTCCAGGGCCTTTTGTACGGCGCGCTCAGTGCCTGCATGCAATCCCTCGGAAAAGTACTCCCTAGGTATACCAATTTTTTTCCCCTTCAACGGATTATTTAATGACGCGCAATAGTCAGGGACGACGCTGTCGACTGAAGTGGAGTCTTTATCGTCAAAACTGGCCATGCTGTTGAGCAGTATGGCGCAGTCCTCAGCGGTGCGAGCCATGGGGCCGGCTTGATCTAAACTGGAGGCGAAAGCGATCATCCCCCAGCGCGAGATACGTCCGTAAGTGGGCTTTAAGCCACTTATTCCGCAGAGAGCAGCGGGCTGTCTTATGGAGCCACCAGTATCTGTTGCAGTAGCGCCAGGTGCAAGGCGTGCCGCTACAGCAGCTGCTGAGCCACCGGATGAGCCACCAGGCACTGAATCCAACGCCCAAGGATTATTCACTGGACCATAGAAGCTGGTTTCGTTGGATGATCCCATGGCAAACTCATCCATATTAGTTTTGCCCAGCATCACTGCGCCGTCACGATGGAAATTTTCCACAACAGTGGCATTATATGGGGGAACAAAATTGTCCAGCATTTTTGAACCACAGCTGGTACGAACGCCGTGGGTACAAAAAATATCCTTGTGGAGGATAGGAACGCCACAGAGAGCCGGCGAGTCGCCTGCTGCTATTCTCCGGTCTGCCTTTGCCGCTGCATCCAGGGCGTGATCTCTGGTCACTGTGATCACAGCGTTGTAATTCGGGTTAAGTTGCTCTATGCGATTTAAGAAATGTGTCGTCAATTCAACACTTGTAAAGGTCTTGTTTCGCAGGCCATTTACTAATTCGGCTAAAGTATGGTTGTGCATGTTGAATCCGCTTAATCGATCATTTTTGGTACTGTGAAGAGATCACTGTGAGTGTCTGGAGCGATTTCTTGGAATGCATCTCGCTGGTTCCTCTCGGTTACCACATCGTCTCTAAGGCGCTGCGACTGGTGATAAGGTCGTGATATATGCTTCACAGAGGACGTGTCAGCTCCCTGAAGTTGATCCACCAGTGATAACACACTGCTCAATCGTTCGCTGACATCTGCTATGGTTTTTTCATCAATTTGCAGTCGTGAGAGTGTCGCTAATTTCTCGATTTCGGATTGTTTAATAGCCATTTCTTAGCCTTTTCAAAACTAAACGGATGATCGTACAATTTATAACAATCAGTTGAACGCTGATGTGTGCCAAAGGTACCATAAAAATGGTCCTTAAAGTTACTGTTGAATGCCTTTTGAGTGAGCAAAATTCGCGTTATAGTGTTATTTGGTGAAAATTTGATATAGATGTAGGCAGATTCGTGTCAGATCGGCTAAACTCGTCGACTAGCGTCGTTTTTGTTGTCGCTGTAAACGGGCGAACTGAATTTAAAGACTCCGTTGACCGATCTCTTGGGTTAACGAAGAAAGATTAGGAATGTTAAGAGATGCTAAAACGAATAAGAGGCATGTTCTCAAGTGATCTGTCCATTGATCTGGGTACGGCAAACACTCTCATCTATGTTCGTGAAAAGGGCATAGTACTGAATGAACCCTCGGTGGTGGCAATTCGACATCAAATGGGTCAGAAAATAGTTGAAGCTGTGGGAGTGGATGCCAAACGAATGTTGGGCAGAACACCTGGCGACATCACTGCAATTCGACCGCTTAAAGACGGTGTTATCGCCGATTTTCAGGTGACTGAAAAGATGCTTTTGCATTTCATCAAGAAAGTACACGATGCCAGTTTCTTTCCGCCAAGCCCTAGGGTGCTGATTTGTGTCCCCTGCATGGCCACCGAAGTTGAGCGTCGAGCCATTGAGGAGGCTGCCTATCGCGCAGGAGCTAGGGAGGCTCATCTCATAGAAGAGCCTAGAGCGGCCGCCATAGGCGCTGGCCTTCCCGTGGAGGAGGCGATTGGTTCCATGGTGGTGGATATTGGTGGTGGCACCACAGAAATTGCTATTTTATCGCTTAACGGCGTGGTGTTCGCTGACTCGGTTCGCATTGGTGGTGATCGCTTTGATGAAGCGATTGTAAATTTTGTTCGTCGGGAGTACGGCAGCGTTATTGGGGATACCACCGCCGAGCGTATTAAAATGGAAATCGGTGGCGCTTATTTGGCCAAGGAAATCCGTGAAATTGAGGTCCGAGGTAGAAATTTGGCCGAGGGCATCCCGAAACGGTTTACGTTGACAAGTGATGAGATTTTGGGAGCTCTCCAAGAGCCTCTTGTGGGCATTGTTCAAGCAGTAAAACGGGTGTTGGAGCAATCGCCTCCTGAGCTGGCGTCAGATATTGCTGAGGCTGGCATCGTGTTGACCGGCGGCGGTGCCCTGTTGAAAGACTTGGATAAGTTGTTGTCCAGCGAAACTGGGTTGCCCGTGATCGTAGCTGAAGAACCCCTAACATGTGTTGCGAGGGGTGGAGGTGAGTTTCTCGATATGATGGACAAAAGTAATCTTAACAAGCTCGCTTTTTAACTTTGATCCGACGCGGCCAGCGAGGTACCAGTTAAGTCGTACGATTGATAACATGAGAGTGTCTCTAGGAGCAGAGGGATTAGCAAAGTCTTTGTCAAAGCATCTTTAATCGTCCGGCGGTTACTGGTAGTGGTGGTTATCGCCATTGCGCTAATGCTGACCCATTCCTATACTAAATTGCTTGAACCTGTAGAGCTATTTTTTGAGAGAGCTATTGTCCCCGCATACACAGTTGCAGCGGTTCCCCTTCGATTTGGTCGATGGTTTTTCACTCGATTTTCAAATCGCGAGGATTTGGAAACCGAAAATAAGCGATTGAAGCAAGAAAATTTGATTCATCGCGGACAGATTCAGCGCATGGCGAATCTGGCTGCGGAGAATCTCCGGTTGCGACTGCTGTTGAATGCGACCGAGCTTTTATTAGACAAGGTTTTGGTTACTGAAGTTATTGGCGTATCTCCAACGCCAAAGAGACACACCTTGATTATTGACCGTGGGCGTAAAGACAATGTCTATGTGGGCCAACCTCTGTTGGACGCAGAGGGGTTAATGGGTCAGATTATTTCAGTTCATGATAACCACAGTGTTGGGTTATTGATTACGGATAGCTCCCATGCAATTCCGGTACAAGTATTGAGAAATGGGCTGCGCTCAATTGCTGAGGGAATATCAGATTATAACCAACTGCGATTAAGGTTTTTATCCTCGACGGCAGATATTAAACTGGGAGATGAACTGGTAAGTTCAGGTTTGGGCGAGCGATTCCCGCCGGGGTATCCTGTCGGGGAAGTCATTGATATTGATCTATCTCTCGGCTCGGACTTTGTTGAGGTAACTGTGTTACCCAAGGCGAAGATTGACCGAAGTAAGCATTTACTACTAGTTTTTACGTCTGAAAATGACGATTTTCAGGAGGCAGTAGAGTGACCGGTCCAGGTGTTGGCATCACCTTTGTCGCAACACTGCTGGTCGCATTGATACTGCAACTGATACCACTATCTGAAAATTTTATTCATTGGCGACCTGATTTTCTTTTATTAATCACTGTGGGCTGGGTTATTTTTAATTCAGAATCGCGAGGAATAGCATTTGCAGCTTTGATGGGTTTGCTGAATGATTTTGTATTTGGTACCCCCATAGGTGTACACCTGTTGTTGTTTTCACTGGTGGGTGCAATTCCACTTCTTTTAAGTGGATGGTTGATGTATTTCACGCTAATTCATCGATGTGGTTTTATATTTTGTCTTATGATGTTCTATCAATTGATGAGTAACATCCTTTTTTCGCTGTTGGGTCTCCCCGTAACCTACGATTATATTTTGCTTGTTGCATTAACATCCACTCTGATGTGGCCACTGCTTGATCGTATGCTGTACGCCATAAATTATAAATACTGAGGCTAGCTTCTAAGTCATGCCCTAGTAAATAGAAAAGACAATGGAGTTGAATGAGAAATGTCTTCAAATACATCGCCGAAAAATCACCTTGATCTGATATTGTCATCCGCTTCCCCCCGTCGACGCGAGCTCTTAGATCAGGTCGGCGTTTTTTATAAAGTGGTAAATCCAAATATCGATGAACATCAACAGCGTGGTGAAACTGCTCTGGAATATGTGCAGCGGCTCGCGTTGGAGAAAGCGAGAGTTGGTCATTTCACCGATGAGTCTCTCATACCTGCCCTGGGTGCAGATACGATTGTTTGCTGTAATCAGGAGGTATTTGGCAAGCCGAGTGATGTCGATCACTTTCGTAGTATGTTGAGCGATTTATCACATAGAAGCCACAAGGTCCTCTCGGCTGTGGCAATCACTGATGGACAGCGAGACTCTGTTCTTGTAGCTGAAACTAAAGTGCGAATGAGGAAAATTACAGAGGCGGAACTCGATGCGTACTGGCTTTCGGGAGAGCCAATTGGCAAGGCAGGTGGCTACGCAATTCAGGGCTACGGAGCGGTGTTCGTCGAACATATTGAGGGGAGTTATACTGGTGTTGTTGGACTACCTATTGCAGAGACATCCCGGTTATTGAACGAGTTTAATGTACCAATTTGGAAGTCTAGGCGGTCATGTTAGGCGAGAGTTTAGACCTGTGTAGTCTATTGATCAATTCTGCGCATAGAGAGACGCGTATAGCTCTATTGCGCGGAGACCAACTAGAACAGTTGCACATTGTTAATTCAGAGCAGTGTAGTCTGGTGGGAAACTTGTACAAAGGTACTGTGAGGCGGGTTTTGCCCTCGCTGGAGGCAGCGTTCGTCGACTTCGGAGTGGATAAAAATGGATTTCTGTCGCTCACTGATATTTGTCTACCGCCACTTAGTAAGCCATCGGTTAGTGCGCCCTCACAACCGACGATAAATCAATTTTTGCATGAGGGTCAGCAGCTTTTTGTTCAAGTGGCCAAGGATCCCATCGATGATAAGGGGGCTCGTCTGACCACCAAGATTTCCCTTGCATCTCGATATCTTGTGTTCTTGCCGTTTGGTAGAGGCTTAAAAGTATCTCATTTGATTAAAGACACCGAAGAGAGGAACCGATTGAAGAGGGTGTTCAGCGAACTGATACACCAGAAGCAAGGCAAAGAATTTATGGCACGCTCGGGTTATATCTTGCGTTCTCAGGCCTGCTTTGCAGATCGACACAAACTAAATACTGATCTAGATCAGCTATTTTCCCTTTGGTCTGAACTGCAAGAGACATTCACAAGAGTCAACGCACCAGGCATTATTTACCGAGAATTGGCCTTGGAAAAGCAGTTGATTAAACAAATGGCACCTGATGGCCTCGGTCAAATAGTGGTTAATGATTGGACAAAGTACAATGATCTTCTGGATTTTTGTCAGGCTGAATCATGTGCGCAAAACGTGCACTTTCACAGCGATTTATCCGGTCCGCCCCTGTTTCAGCACTATGGCATTGAGGTACAAATAGCGACTGCGATGGCGCGCAAGATTGATTTGCCCAAAGGTGGACAGGTTGTATTTGATCAGACGGAGGCCATGGTTGTAATTGATGTCAATACGGGTGCCAGTGCGGGACAGCGGAGTCTCGATAAAACAGTCTATGAGACCAACCTTGAGGCTGCCAAGGTTATCGCGCAGCAAATTCCTTTGCGTAATTTGTCCGGTATTATTGTTATTGACTTCATTGATATGAAACCTGTGGCTCACCGCAATAAGTTGTTAGCTGAATTAAAAACTGCCATGATTAGCGATGGTCCTGACACTTACATATCAAATTTTTCTGAACTTGGTTTGATCCAAATACGCAGGACACGGCGAAGGACGAGCCTCAGTAAAACCCTGACTGAGCAGTGTGGGGTCTGTGCCGGTAGTGGTCAAGTCAAGACACTGGAAGCTGTATTTACAGATATATGGCGCGAAGTATCACAGGTTAGCAAGAAAAATGTTAGTAAAAAGCTTGAGTTACAAGCTTCCTCGGAGTTAATAGATTATCTTCAATATTCGAGAGATTCCTTACTCGATGAGCTCAGGCAAGATTTTAATTGTATGATCGAATTAAAGCATCAACCAGAATACCTTCGGGAACAGTTTAGTGTCCTTCCTGCCAGAGCAGAGGAATGATGTTTAGATTTTTAAATATACTCAACTCTATGGCCCGTTCACTTTTTCTCAGTGTCAGCCTGTTGCTGTGCGTTGTGATTGTTTTATTCATCATCGCTCGGCAATCCATAGCGAATGTGGATAATTTGCGCGGTAATATAGAGTCAGTTCTCTCGGAGACCATCGGCCTCTCGGTAACCTTGGGACGCCTCGAAGGGTATTGGCCAAGACTACTTCCAGTGATTGATTTCTCTAGTGTGGTAATCACTGATGCCGACGGCTTGGCTTCGGTGGCACTGCAGAATGTCCGTGCGGAATTGGATTTATTTCGCAGTTTGCGTCATTTTAACTTGGTCTGGCGAGAACTGAGTGTGGATGATCTCGCATTTTTTATGGTGCAAGATGAGCTGGGTCGATGGGCTTTAAGTGGGTTCGAGAGTGGCGCTCAAACTGATATGCAGGAATTACTGAAGCCATTCCTTCATAGCCGCTTGATCAATCTTGGTAGAATTGAAGTGGAGTTTCGCGCCCATTCTGGCGCAGTGACACACATAGAGGCGGCGACGGTGCGAGTCGAAAACGCTCAAGATTTTCATCGAGCAGAGATGTCATTGTTGTTGTCACAGCAAGAGACCCCCGCTTCATTCGTTTTTGAGGGTTTAGGTAATCCAACGGATGTCGAGTCCTTCAGTGGTCGGGGATACGTAAAGTTGGAAAATTTTGATGTCTCCAGATCGTTGGCAAGGTTTGGGCAGTCAATTTTCCCTACATTACTGGATGACTTAGCCCAGTTTAGGGCCGGTTTGAATAGTGAAATTTGGATCGATGTACAGCCGGGCGGAAGTGTAGATTTTGAGGGGAAACTTGAGCTAGCCGAGATTCCCCTAGATTGGGTCGCAGACGTACCTTCAATTGAAAACTTTACTGCAAATTTGGTGGGTTGGTACACACCGCGAGCTGACTGGGGTATGCAACTTCAAGAGTTAGATTTTGACTGGGCTGATGCTGATATAGAGCCGTTAAATCTGCTGTTTAGCAAACCATTATTGACTGCACCAAATCACTTCGATGTCTCGCTCAATTACGTCAACCTGAGTTTACTATCAGAGTTGGTGGCTAAGTCTAATATTGTCAATGACAAAACCCTAAATCTTATTGATAAACTACAGTTACAAGGTGAGCTGAGTGCCCTCACTTACGGTTATGATGACAATGGGTATTTCGCCTCAGCTCAGGTTAAGGGTGTTGATGTTGCACCTATGTTAGGGATTCCCGGTATCAAAGATGCAGACGGATACATCGAATTCGAGGGTAACAAAACACTTTTTCATTTAGAGGATCAAAATGGACTCAGTCTGTTTTTCCCGAAAGTCTATAAAGATTATTTAAACATTGAGCAAGCCACAGGGACTATTTACGTTGAAAATGATGCCGTTGCGGAAACTACCCTTGTAAGAAGCTCAGTAATGCAGGCCTCTTTTGACGCAGGTGAGGCAACATTCTTGTTTTCGGTTGAACAGGACAAAACCCTTCCTAAAAAGCCACCGGCGACTACTTTACTAATTGGTGCCAAGGATCTCGATGCATCCCACGCTGAACAGTATCTACCCTATAAGTTACCACCACCTTTATTGAAGTGGCTGCATCAGGCCAACATTAAAGGTAGTTTAAATCAATTTGGGTTGTTGCAACGAATTGGCCCGGGCACCGATGAGCTGCGCACAAGAACCACGCAGTTATTTATTGATCTTTCTCAGGGTTCGATAGCCTTTCATCCTCAATGGCAGACTCTTAATCAGGTCGATGCCAAATTGCTGGTGGACGATACGCTCACCTCTGCTCAGATTTCCACAGCGAAGCTCGGTCGAGCAGAGGTGCGAAATACAGATTTAAAAATTGGTGGTTATGCTAAAGGTGAGGCGAAAAACAGTCTGCTAAACCTCACTGGAGAGATTAAATCGACTCTGGCGGGTGTCGCTGATGTGTTGGCTAATTCCACCCTCTCGAGGCAATTTGGAGTGCTCCGCGATTGGGAGTATAGCGGTCAAATCGAAGCTGACGTGGACCTCGTTATTCCCCTGTCAAAAATATCATCGATTCAACCGCTTAAGCGATATGAGGTCAGTAGTCGTCTACTTAAAGCTGGTGTGGCCATTCCCAACACACCAATTGAGGTCGAACAGCTTTATGGCCAATTAAATTTCTCAAATGAGAAGGGTTTTTTCTCACCATTGATTGGCGGTGAATTTTGGGATGAACCGCTGCAGATTGAGTTTTTTAAACAGGATAGCACTCAGAAATTGGATATCAAAACTGTAGTTGAGCCTGAGAAGCTAAAGCAGCTGATAGATTTCCCCTGGGAGAAACTGATAACTGGACGGATTCCCCTGGAGGGCATTTTAGCCGTTGAATCACTGATGAAAATAGAATTGGAGGATCACTCAAATCAAAACCAGAGTCCGGTGACTTTGACATTGTTTAGTGAGTTGATCGATAACCAAATATTACTTCCAGAGCCCTTGGCCAAGAGGAGAGGTGCTGAGAGACGTTTGGCGCTCAAGCTTCATTTTGACAGAGGTCTAAGCAGACTGGAGGGCACCTTGGGTGATGAATTAGTGTCTGATTTGAGGTTTTCGCAGAGCGGTCTGAGTGGTGGCCTGATTTCTTATGACAAACTGATTAGTCTTCCGCCCGAAGGTCAGTTGTTAATTGGCGGTCATTTGACAACGACAAATTTCGATAATTGGATGCCCTTTGTTGACATGTTCCGACGTGGTGGCAGTCAGCTGGGTTACAGCTCTGAGTGGAAACCTCGGTTTAATCTAAGTTTTGATTTCCTTGATTTTTCAGGGGTGAGACTCAGTGATGTGGATTCTTATTTGGCGATTGGGCCAGATGCTGTAAATGTTTCTTTTAATAGTGATATTGCCGACGGTGAATTGGAATTGTCCCTGTCTGATAGCACCATCTCACAATTGATGCTGTCGCGTTTAAATTTGCCCTCTTTACCAACAGATGAAAAATCTAGTTTGTTATCATTTGATCCAAGGGCACTGCAGGCTATGGATTTTTCCGTCTCCCAACTTTTCTTTGATGATAATTTATGGGGCAGCATAGACTTCCAAATAAGACCTCAAGATAAGGGCACGCTGTTTGACAATATTCGCGGAGAATTGTTTGGCATGAAGATTGGTACGCCTGTCTCTGACTCAGAGGCAAGCTTTTTCTGGGGTTATGATGGAGAACAATTCAACAGCCATTTTAAGGGGCCTATAGATGTAGACAATATTGGCGATCTCTTTGCTAAAGCTGGATTAGCTGCGCCAATTGATAGCTACTTTGGACGGTTTTTACTTGACCTTCAATGGGCTGAAAAACCTTGGTCCTTCGATAGTCAAAATTTAATGGGAAGTATTGATATACAGTTAAGCGATGGGCGTTTTTATAATTCGCCTGCTGGGAGCAGTGCTGTATTAAAGTTGGTCAGCTTGGTGAATTTTGCAAATTGGCTGCGGCGGTTGCGCCTGGACTTTTCCGATGTTATTGGTGATGATTTAGAATACACAACATTGGATGGTACTGTTAATTTTAACCAGGGCAACGCACAGTTTTTGCGACCGCTTAACGTAAAGATGCCCTCTGGTCGCATGAGTATGGCCGGTGATTTTAATCTCCTGGAAGAGACAGCAGATGCACGTCTTGTAGCAACATTGCCAGTGGCGTCAAACTTGCCATGGGTTGTGGCACTGTTAGCAAATGTACCGGCCGCAGCTGGCGTGTATCTGACGAGTAAGCTGGTGAGTAAACAGGTGGATCGTCTGTCCAGTATAAGCTATCGGATTGCTGGTCCCTGGGACGATTTAGAGGTCACCGTGGATAGGATGTTTGCGCCCCAGTTAGAGGGCAGCGTTGACACTGGAAACCCTTGATTCTCCAAGCTGACAATTTCGTTCAATCGACTAGCGAGCGAATATATTGAAATAGTTTGCGGCTTGCTGTCGGCGACTTTTTTTGCTCCAGCTCACGACTCGCTTGGCGTTGCAAGTTGCGCAATTGTTGTCGATTGGCAGTGGGGTACAGGGCGATAAATTCCTCAATGGCGTTTGTTCCATTGTTAATTAGCTTGTCGCGCCAGTTTTCTAGTTGTGAGAAATGTTGGCGATAGGTGAGGGACTGATGATTCATTTTTTCCAGTGTATGCTGAATATTATCGATATCAGAGGTGCGCATTAATTTGCCTATGTATTGCAAGTGCCGGCGTTTTGCCTCTCGGCTTTTTAACCGTCTGGCTTCATAAATGGCATCTCTAAGTTGTTCTGGAAGGTCAAATTTTTGTAGTTTCCCCTCGGGCATTTCCACCAGCTCTTTGCCCATGGCTTGAAGCGCATGACTCTCCCGCTTTAGCTGAGATTTACTTGGCTCTTCGGAATTGATTTCAGGAGTTAAGTCAGTCATTAGAGTAAAAACGCTGCGGCCAGTCCAAGGAAGGAGACAAACCCAACGATGTCAGTGATGGTAGTTAAAATTACAGATCCTGCCAGCGCTGGATCTATTTTCAGTGAACGTAAAATTACTGGTAACACTGTCCCAGCGACAGCCGCTGCCATCAGATTAATCGCCATGGCTAATCCAATTATTAGAGCCATTTTTCCATCGTCAAACCAAACAGACACAATGCAGCCCACCAGCAGAGCATAGAGCATTCCATTGAACGCTCCCACTGCAAATTCTTTACTCAGCAACCAACTGATGTTGCTGCGCTCGATCTGACCCAGAGCCATACCTCGAATGACGACGGTTAAGGTTTGACTACCGGCGACACCCCCCATGCTGGCTACAATAGGCATTAAAATAGCAAGTGCGACAATTTTGTCCAGCGTTGCTTCAAATATGCTAATCGCACTAGAGGCAACGATTGCTGTAATAAGATTGACGCCCAGCCAAATAGCACGTCGCGGCGCTGTTTTTACAATGGAAGAAAAGGTGTCCTCAGTATCGCTAAGTCCCGCCATTGCCAATAGGGAGTGATCTGCATCTTCGACAATGACATCGACAACATCATCAATAGTAATTCTTCCCAACAAGCGATTCTGTTCATCTACAACTGGGGCAGAGATCAAGTCATAACGCTGAAAACGTGTGGCGACTTCTGAATCAAGGAGATTGACATTGATAGCCTTAACCTTTGTATTCATCACCTCACGCACCGTTGTATTGGGCGACGATGTCAGTAATTTACCGATGGAGAGATTGCCTAAAAAGGTATCTTTGCGACTCACTACAAAGAGATTGTCGGTGGTGTCTGGGATTTCATCGAAGCGGCGCAAATATCTGAGCACAACATCCACGGTAATGTCTGGTCGAACAGTGATCACCTCGGTGTCCATCAATCCGCCTGCAGTGTCCTCTGCATAGGTCAGCACCGTTTCCACTCTCTGACGATCTTGAAGGGACATTGCTTGGAGTACTTCTGGTATCACATCCTCGGGCAGCTGCTGCAAGATGTCGACGACATCATCAACATCTAAACCCTCGGTCATCTGGGCGACTTCAGCGCCGTCCATTTTGTTGAGAAAATCCAACTGCATCTCGTCGGACAGATCTTGGATAACTTCACCGGAAATCTCAGGATCGACCAGGTCCCACAAGATATGACGATGTTTAGGCGGTGTGATTTCCAGTTGGTGGGCAATATCAGGTGGGGCGAGATTATTTAACGTATGTCTGATCTGATTCAGCGTATTAGAATCGATTCCGGCATCGAGCTGTGCGATTAAATCATCATCGACGATCATACTTTGGAGTTCCGTTGGAAGTTTAAAATGACCTGAATCATTCTAACGCTCTCACAGGTGATCCGATAGGGGTGAGATAAATTTTGCTGTGCTAAGCCAGTCCCACACCCGAGGTTTATTCACCTTCACCAAAATAGTCGGCGAACAGTGCGGTGACAGCATCCTTTGCCTGTTGTTGATCATCCCCTTCAAATTCGAAAGTCAATTCGGTGCCTTGACTGGCTGCAAGTAACATCAAGGACATAACACTTTTGGCGTCTACCATGACCTCGTCCAAACCAGTGGATATTTTACAGCCATAGCGGTTGGTTAGGTTGGCCAGTTTCGTCGCCGCGCGAGCGTGTAGCCCAAGTTTGTTAATCACCGTTATCTTCGCTTGTATCATAATCGATTATTGATGCTCGTTGTTATTCGAGGATTTCTTTATGCACCACTTGAACCGATGGATAAATAGCGGAAAAATGCGCGCCGAGTTTATTGGCCATGTACACCGATCGATGTTGTCCGCCGGTGCAACCTACGCTGACAGTTAAATAACTGCGGTTGTTTTGCTGGAATTTAGGTATCCATTTAGTCAGGTAATCAGTGATATCTGCCAGCATGGCTCTGACATCCTCCTCGCCGTCCAGAAAGTCGATAATTCCAGCATCATTTCCATTTTGCGTCCTCAACTCTTGTTTCCAGTAGGGATTTGGCAGGCAGCGTACATCGAAAATAAAGTCTGGCGCCTCGGGCAGGCCGCGCTTAAAGCCAAAAGATTCAAATAGAATCGCCATGTGACCGTCGTTACTGGGCATAACGATGGTTTTTATAATGTCCCTAAGTTGATGCAGTGTGAGTCCAGAAGTATCGATATTTTGATCTGATATCTTGATGATAGGAGAGAGTATTTTCTCTTCCAGGTCAATCGCCTCGGAAAGCCCGATACTTTGGCTACTGAGCGGGTGCTTGCGGCGAGTTTCGCTGTACCGCCGTATCAGGTCACTGCGGCGGGCTTGGAGAAAGAGAACAGTCACCTCAATTCCTGTGCGTTCTATTTTACTCAGTATTGCGGGCAGCTCACTGAGATCGCCCACAATATTGCGAGCATCGATACCCACAGCTAGCTGAGTGCCTCTATCGCTCTCCAATTGATCATCTGAAAGCTTGCCTTGATTACCCTTTTTGGCCTGATCAGATCTCAATTGTTTGACCAAACTCGGCAGTAGACTCGCCGGTAGGTTGTCGATACAAGTGAACCCAATATCCTCAAGGATATTGAGTGCGGAGGTCTTACCAGAGCCTGATCGACCACTGATTATTACGAGGCGAAACATTAACTGGCCTGCTCCAATGCAATGGCGGTATCGAATAGGTCTTTGCTGCAGGTGCAGTCTCTGAGCTGTTGTCTAAAACTGTCCTTTTGCATAATCCCTGCGATACGTGCCAAGGTGGCTAGATGCTCATCATTTTTTTCTTCTGGTACCACTAAACCGAAGATTAAATCCACGGGATGACCGTCGAAAGCGTCAAAATCAATTGGCGACTCTAATTTAATCAAGCAGCCATAAATTTGTCTGGCACCGGCAGCTCTGCAATGGGGTATGGCAACACCATCCCCAATGGCGGTGCTCCCAAGTTTCTCACGCGCGATAAAACGATGAAAAAGATCCTCCGATAAGTCTTCAGTGCCCTCCAAGACGTCACTGACCCAGCTCGATAAACTTTCCAAAACACGCTTTTTACTTGAGCAGCGCAACCCACTGTGGGTCATATCAACAGTCAGTACATCAGCTATTCTCATGAGATGAGTTAATGACCTCTATGTTTTTCTTTATATTTTATCAACTGCCGGTCGAGTTTATCTGAAAGTGCATCAATTGCAGCGTACATATCTTCGTGCTCAGCCAGAGCGAATAAATCGCCACCGCTAACGTGTACGGTTGCTTCGGCTTTTTGTATGAGTTTTTCAACGGTTAATATGACGGTGGTGCTGGTGATTTGTTCGTAATGGCGTTCTAATTTTGAAAATTTAGTGGTGATGTAATCTCGCATTGGATCTGTGATTTCTAAGTGATGCCCACTTATTGTCATTTGCATGTAGCCCTCCTTAATTAGGCACTATTTTCATATCTTTTTCGTTGGCTTGATGATGGTATACCCAAGCTTTCTCTGTATTTTGCCACTGTTCTCCGAGCCACTTGAATTCCTTGTTGCTCTAGCAATACCATCAGCTTATTGTCGCTCAATGGTTTTGAGGGTTTCTCGGCCTCAATTAATGTTTTAAGGATAGCGCAAACCGCTGTCGATGAACACTCTCCACCGCCTGAGGTACTCACATGACTTGAAAAAAAGTATTTCAGTTCAAAAATACCCTGTGGTGTAGCCAGATATTTTGCTGTGGTGACACGGGAGATGGTGGATTCATGTAACTCCAATTTTTCAGCAATATCTGACAGCACCATGGGTTTCATTGCTATGGGACCATTATCGAGGAAACCTTGTTGCAGCTCAACGATGGTCATGGCTACACGCATCAGCGTCTCGTTGCGGCTTTCTACACTTCGAAGGAACCATCTGGCTTCGGCGAGACTGTCTTTGAGGTATTGGTTTTGATCGCTGTTATCAGCGCGTTTTATCAGACCTGAGTACATATCGTTTATTTTTAATCGCGGTATGTTGGCGTCATTCAGTCTTACTTGCCAGCGCTCTCCGACTTTTTCAACATAGGCATCTGGTGCAATATACTCTGCGGTGTTGCTAGATAGTGATTCACCGGGCCTTGGGTTCAGTGTCCGTATAAGTTTTAATGCTCCCTGCACGTCATTGGCATCAATCTGAGTTTTCTTCGCCAGTGAATTCAGATCCACCGATGCGATATCTTCGAGATGGTGTGTTACAAGCTTAATCGCTTGATGGATGTGATCAGTATCCGGCGACAACTGGTGCAATTGAATAAGCAGGCACTCTTTGATATTCCTAGCAAATATACCGGGCGGATCGAATTGTTGAAGGCGATGCAGCACTGCCATGATTTCGTCTTCTTCCAGAGGATCTTCATCGTAATCTTCACTTTGGTGCGAGACGATATCCAAAACGTTTTCACTGAGCAGTCCAGAAGTGTCTACGGCGTCAATAATCGCCTCGGCGACTAATTGGTCCCTGGGAGACATTGGCGTTAGATTGAGTTGCCAGTACAGATGATCTTGCAGAGACTCGGTAACTTGATGAACTTGCTCCCAGTTGCTCTCTGTCGCTGAGGCCACGGGCATTGGTGCACTAAAATTCTCCTCCCAATTCGCGTCGACTGGAAGTTCAGAGCCCATGTTGGACTGCCAGTCGCCCTCAGATTCGGTGACCGATGTTTCTGAGGCGTCCGATGCGGTTTTGGCAAGTGCGGCATTATCATCACTCAAATCGACGGAGGCGGTTTGCTTGACTGTTGTCTCAGAGGTGATGGCATTGGCATCGCTGGTGGTGCCATCCTCAATCTCGAGCAATGGATTGCTATAGAGTTGCTCGGTGATCTCTTGACTTAATTCAAGAGTGGAAAGTTGCAACAGCTTGATCGCCTGCTGTAACTGAGGCGTCATAGTGAGTTGCTGACTGAATTTTAACTGTAATCCTGGGCGCATGGCGTCCTAGTGCTATAGTTGCTTAGATGCAATCTTAGTGCCAAAACGGTCAGCAAGGCAAATCTGACGATGGGAAAATAGCCTTTTAGAGAGTAAAATCGTCTCCGAGGTAGGTTTTTCTTACTTTTTCATTGCTTAGAATTTGCTCGGTGGTGCCCTCGGCGATTACATGCCCTTCGCCTATGATGTAGGCATGTTCGCATATATCCAGTGTTTCCCTTACGTTGTGATCGGTAATTAAAACACCAATCCCTTTATCGCGAAGATGGCGAACAATATTTTTGATGTCTTTGACAGAGATAGGATCCACTCCAGCAAAGGGTTCATCAAGGAGAATAAAGCGGGGGTTTGCTGCAAGCGCGCGAGCGATTTCTGCCCGACGACGCTCACCACCAGAAAGTGTCATGCCGATACTCGTTGCGAGATGAGAGATATTGAACTCGTCGAGCAGTGATTGTAGTTTATCATTGCGCTGATCTCTGGATAGAGATTTTCTGGTTTCGAGGATCGCGAGGATATTGTCGGCAACACTGAGTGTTCTGAATATTGATGGCTCCTGCGGCAAGTAACCCAAGCCTTTTCGAGCACGACCATGTATTGGCAGGTTGGTGACGTCTTCATCATCAATGCAGATCGATCCTCCATCCTCAGACACGAGACCGACAATCATATAAAAACAAGTCGTCTTGCCGGCACCATTGGGTCCCAGCAGACCTACAATCTCACCTTGTTTTACAGTTAGTGAAACGTCTTTGACTACTGGTTTTTTTGAGTAGGTCTTGGCTAGATTACGCGCTTCTAATACCGCCATACTCAGCTATCGCCTCGTTCCGTAGTTGGTTGGGGCAAGTCAGCATCTGAGCTGTCGATGTTAAATGGGGGTATCACCAGTTGAATCCTTTTCTGGGCGCCCTCTTGGTCACCTTTGGCTTTCCAAGTTCCTTTGGCGAGGTCATAGGAGATGCTGTCACCCCTAATCGAAGTCCCATTTTTAATCAGCGATGCATCGGTTTTTAGTTTGAGTAGATCATCCGCTATTAGATAGTCTATATTCTCGGCTCGAGCTAGGAGTATGTCTTGATCATCTTCTGAGCGCTGCTGGTATCCTGCGGGTGTTCCAAAACAGGCCACGCGAATAACTTTATTTTTGTTCGAATAAATTACGATTCTATCTGCTTCTATTAAAACTGTTCCTTGGCGAATCACCACATTACCGCGATATTCCGTGAGTCCGGTCTTCTCGTTGCGCTCAGCATAATCTGCATCGATTGAAATTACCTGACCACTATTCTCGGTTGCCGCACCGCCCGAGGAGGAAGCGAGAAGAACGATCCATAATAGTGAAATTCTAAAAAGCATGTAATGCTCGGGTTTGGGAGAAAATTTTAAATGTTTCTTGATCCAAGTTTATCGTTAGCCCCTTGCCGGAGATAGCAGTGCCCGGAGATGATAACTCAAAAGGTTCCCCGGTGGTGATCAATTTTGAGGTTGAATCATACAGCAGTGCTTGCGATGTCAGGTTGTGCTCAACTTCTGATCCCGCAATAACAGCCTCGACATTGCCAATTAAGGAGAGTGAGGAACTATTATTTGTCAGCACACCCTCGGTGGCGTAGAAGGACACTCCGGTCTCTCTGCCGCTGTCTTGATCGGATACAGAGACAAAGCGTGGATTTGTTAACAGAATATCAGAGGAGTCCGAAAGTATCTCCATCTTCGATGAGGTCAGCAAAAAGACTTCATCACCAACGTCGGAGAATCGACGGCTTGTGACGCCTAACATGTAACTGTCGACACGTCCTTGGGAGACCATCCTGGACGGCTTCTCGCGAATAAATGACTCTGGAGGTGAATCCCAGACAATAAGGAACCAGGAGACAAAGATAACCAGCACCAACAAGATAAACGATTGCTTAATCAATTATAGCGCTCCAGAATCTTGTCTAAATTACCTTGAGCATGAAGCAAGAATTCTGCCACTTCTCTAACGGCACCATCGCCGCCAGATTTAGTGGTTTGCATTGCAGCCTGCGCAGTCAGGGTGCTACTGGCATTAGAAACGGCGATGCCCAGGCCAACTCGTTTTATTACCGCCAAGTCTGGCAGATCATCACCGATGAACGCAATTTCATCCAGCGAGAAAGAGCTTGAGGATAACAACTCCTCAACTGCGGTTAGCTTATCTTCTCGACCCTGAATGACCGGACTGATGCCCAATTCATCTGCCCGTCGCTTTAACAGAGCGGAAACACGCCCGGTAATTATTCCTACTTGGATATTTCCTTCCTGCAACAATTTAATACCGAGGCCGTCTTGAATATTAAACGCCTTCAATTCCTCGCCAGAATTACCATAATAGAGTTTGCCGTCGGTTAAAACACCATCTACATCCAGCAGAAGCAGTTTGATCTTTGCAGCCGCAGTGAGAAGATGATCCTGGATTTTGGTTTGCTCGTTAGACATTAGACAACGCCCGCACGAAGTATGTCATGTAAGTGGACAATGCCAACGGGATAACCTTCGTTATCTTCAACAATTAACGCTGTTATGGCGCTCTGCTCCATGAAAGTCAGGGCTTCGGCGGCAAGCGTATTTTGACGTATGGTCTTGGGATCCACAGTCATGACCTGCTCAATTGTTGTTGTATTGAGATCAATATCGAGATCAAAAATACGGCGTAAATCGCCATCGGTGAATACACCAATCAGTCGTTTATCTTCCGACATGACGGATGTCATACCAAATCCCTTCTGCGTCATTTCCACCAAGGCATCACGAAGAGGCTGCCGCGCCATAATTGCGGGCATTTTGGAACCATGGTGCATGATATCTGCAACTCTCAGAAGAAGTCGCCGCCCGAGAGCCCCACCTGGATGGGAAAAAGCAAAATCCTCGGCGCTGAATTTTCGAGCTTCCAAAAGAGCGATTGCCAGAGCATCGCCCATTACCAGAGTAACCGTTGTGCTTGTAGTGGGCGCTAAATTAAGTGGACAAGCTTCGGATTCTACCGAGACATCGAGATTGACGCAGGCTACCTTTGCCAACTCTGACTCTGCATCACCGGTCATACTGATCAGGGGTATGTTTAGGCGCACAATCAATGGAATTAGTGTCAGAATTTCGCCAGTACTACCAGAATTTGATATGGCGATTACCACATCGGATTTGGTAATCATACCGAGATCACCGTGGCTAGCTTCTCCTGGATGAACGAAGAAAGCAGGAGTTCCTGTACTAGCGAGAGTCGCGGCAATTTTGCTTCCGATATGACCAGATTTTCCCATACCAGTGACAATAACACGTCCCTTGCAAGATAGAATCTTCTCACAAGCGACAGCAAAGTTTTGGTTTATACGCGAGTATAATTGACTCACAGCATCAACTTCCATTTGCACCGCTCGCTGGGCTGAGGAAATAAAATCTGTCATATCAGAATCCATGGGTTTTTAAGGCAGACACCTTTTTTCGGTCATTATATGCTGAAAAGCAACATGCGCCTAATTCCTAGCCAGTATTAAAAACTAGGTGAGAGGACGATGTAATATCCTGCATATGCCAGCAACAAAACAAGACCAAATTTCCGCGGAATTACTGCGCTCTGGTTATTTTTCTTCTCCTTGTAAAGTGACACCATGAGAATCACTACCATCAGAGCGGTCATTGCCGCCATGATTAAATAGTCTCTGTAGAACACCTCTTGTGATAGTGACAGGGGAGAAATCGCACCAGCAGCGGTCATCACGAGTAAAATATTAAATAAATTGGAGCCGATAATATTTCCAACCGCAATATCATGATGTCCCTTTATTGCGCTCATTGCGGAGGCGGCAAGCTCTGGGAGACTGGTGCCGATGGCAACGACTGTTAGACCGATAACCAGATCACTAACGCCAAAGTGGGTGGCAATGGAGGTGGCGCCCCAGACAGTGAGTTTTGCACTCAAGAGTAAGACCGCTAAACCGAGCACAAGCCAACCAAGAGAGAGCTTCACATCTATCTTGTCTAACGTCGCCGCAGTGGGTTCTACCTGGATTGCTGAATCAGATTTTTTAAAATTGGCAAGCAAAATCAAAATCGGAATCACGGCAAGGGCAAGGAGGATACTCTCGCCACGTCCGAGGCGGCCATCATACAGACATAAACCGGCGAGACCTGTAACCAGTATAAGAAGTGGAACTTCTTGTCGCATGAGTGTTTTTTTGACAGGAATAGAGGAGATTAATGCTGTAACGCCAAGCACCAAGCCAATGTTGGCGAGATTTGAGCCTATGGCGTTGCCTACAGCCAGCCCACCGGCATTTTCAAGTGCAGCATTAACTGACACAATAATTTCTGGTGCCGATGTTCCAATTGACACAACAGTCAAACCGATAATCAGGGCGGAGATACCAAAGTAACGGGCCAGACCTACGCTGCCGTCGACAAATTTGTCTGCACCCCAGACCAGACCCAACAGTCCAGTGATTAAAAAAAATATGGGTATGGCGATAATTGACATTGATTCTCCAAATTAAGCGTTTTAGCTGTGTTTATTCAATAATCGGTGAATGGTATAGTGACGACAAGTAAAAGTCAGCACCGACAGCGGAGAAAGCTGTACTGCTTAGTTACCAATTTAATGGATGGAAGACTTTATGAGACGTTCTAACATAGTTGCAACGCCCGTTCGATTTGTCAGTGTTTTAGCGCTGCTAGTGTCAATGATTGCTCAACCTGTAATGAGCGATCCCTCGAGTGAGAAAGGTAATCCCTTCGACAACATAGATAATATGACCGTTGAATTACTTGATATTATTGCCAGTCACAAACAGGGTTACCCCGAGAATGAGCAGGAGTATTTTTCTGCATTGAACAATCTCATGACAGGGTATGTCGATTTCAATTATGTCTCCAGAAAAGTGATGGGCCAATATTTTAAAAGTGCCACTAGCGAGCAGCGCAATCGTTTCCAGGCCGCGTTTCGTCAGGGTCTAGTGGAAACCTATGGCCGAGGCTTAATGGGATATGGGGATCAGGAAATTGTCTTAATAAATAGATCTTCGATGTCAGAGAGTAAAAGAGTAATCGTGGTCAAACAGGAAATTCGCAGTGATTCAGCTGTGTATCCGCTCGATTATTTGATGGCCAAGAAAAAATCCACTGGACAGTGGAATGTGATCAATGTGGTGTTGAATGGCATTGATCTGAGTAAGACATTTTCTAGTCAATTTTTGAATTCAGCGCGAAAAAAACAGGGTGATATTGACAGCGTAATTGCCCGGTGGCTGGTTAGCGGCGAATGAGTGGAAGATCCTGCTTAACTAATAAGACTGTGCTAGGTAAAGATGAATAACTTAGATGTGAAAACAATACTAGAAGCCTCCTTCCCTGACTGCAAAATTGAGGTAGAGGTTCAGGGAAACCACGTTAATATCGTCTTGGTAGGTGAGATATTTTCCGGTAAGCGTCCAGTACAACGGCAACAGTTGGTGTATGGGTCTTTGACGGAGCAGATTTCCTCAGGAGTAATTCATGCAGTCAATATGAAGTTATTCACTCCATCCGAATGGCAACAGTATGAATAGCTTTGCTAGGCCAAACCTGTCTTACTTTTTGTTTATCGACTTCTTTGATCAGACATAGGTTCTCCCATGGATAAACTGATTATGCAAAGTGCTGGCCCGCTCCAGGGTGAGGTTTGGATCTCTGGTTCAAAAAATGCTGCACTGCCCATCTTATCTGCGGCACTCCTGTGTCAGGGTCCGGTGACCATTGAAAATTTACCTCACTTGCAAGATGTCACTACAACGTTGGAGTTACTGGGCTCCATGGGGGTGACTCTAAGTATTAACGAAAATATGTCACTCGATGTGGATAACTCAACTCTCAATAGCGTAACGGCACCTTACGAGCTGGTTAAGACAATGCGAGCTTCCATTTTGGTTTTAGGTCCCCTGCTGACACGTTATGGCAAAGCCAATGTTTCCTTCCCGGGAGGTTGTGCTATTGGAAGCCGTCCGGTAGACCTTCATTTGCGGGGATTGGAGGCAATGGGCGCAACGCTTAAAGTGGACAATGGTTATATTAAGGCTACCTGTTCCGGCCGATTACAGGGCGCGCGTATTTTCATGGAGACAGTGTCTGTGGGCGCAACAGAGAATCTAATGATGGCCGCGGTGTTAGCTGAGGGCACAACCGTGATCGAAAATGCGGCTAGAGAACCGGAGATCGTCGATTTGGCGGAGTGCTTAGGTAAATGGGGAGCTGACATTATTGGTGCTGGTAGCAGCACCATAACAATTCAGGGTGTGGACCAGCTTCGGGGCGGCACTCACTCAGTGATGCCGGACCGAATTGAAACCGGCACTTATCTGGCTGCAGCTGTTGCAACGGGTGGAAAAATTAAGGTGCGCGATACCCAGCCGGATGCGCTGGAAGCCGTGTTAAACAAGTTGCGTGAGACCGGTGCTGAGATCAGTGTTGGTGAAGACTGGATTGAATTGGATATGGGAGGTCGACGACCCAAGGCAGTTAATTTAAAAACCGCCCCCTATCCTGCATTTCCCACTGATATGCAGGCGCAACTCACCGTAGTAAACGCGGTTGCTGAGGGTGTTGGCATTGTCACTGAGACGATTTTTGAAAATCGATTGATGCAGGTTCAAGAACTCAACCGAATGGGGGCGCAGATTGTGGTCGAGGGCAACTCCGCAATCGTAACTGGTGTACCCCATCTGACCGGTGCTCAAGTTATGGCCTCTGACTTACGAGCTTCTGCCGCACTTGTGATCGCGGGAATGGTGGCAGAAGGGGATACAGTAGTCGATAGAATTTATCATATTGACCGCGGTTATGAGTGCATTGAAGAAAAGATGAGATTACTCGGTGCTAAAATAAAACGGATTCCCAACTGAGACATATAAATGATGCCGAGCTTGTGCATAGCTGGTAAGAGATTATGACGAAAATTACTCTGGCCCTGACCAAAGGCCGTATTTTGCAAGAGACACTACCGCTGCTAAAGGCTGCAGGGATAGAACCTGTTGAAGATATTTTTTCCAGCCGAAAATTAGTTTTTAGCACTCACACCGAGGGTCTCAGACTGCTTATTTTGCGCGGCTCAGACGTGCCGACCTACGTGCAATATGGCGCTGCCGATATAGGCATCGCTGGAAGAGATATTTTATTGGAGCATCAGGGCGATGGCTACTACGAACCGTTGGATTTGGGTATTGCTCGATGCAGGTTGATGACGGCATTGCCTGTCGGACGGGCTCCCGTGCAGGGTCGAATTCGTGTGGCGACAAAATATATCAATGTGGCGCGAAAATTTTACGCTCAGCAGGGTCTCCAAGCGGATTTCATCAAGCTCTACGGAGCTATGGAGCTGGCGCCTATTCTCGACCTCGCCCATGAAATAGTCGACATTGTTGACACGGGGAATACATTGAAAGCGAACGGGCTGGAAGTTAGGGATCACATCGCTGACATCAGCTCGCGACTCATTGTCAACAAGGCGGCCTTTAAAACAAAGCATCGAGCCATTCAAGCTATCGTTGACGCTTTGGAAGAGAGGGTGGTGCAGTGATTGGAGACAATGTGAGTAAGCTTTGTGCCATTCATCGATTGTCAACGCAGAGTGCTGATTTTGAACAAACACTGGATGAATTGATCGCTTGGGACAGCCATACACATCAGTCTGTTGAGTCCTTGGTTCGGGATATCATCGGTAAAGTCAGAGCGGTTGGCGATGCCGCGGTGCTCGATTGCACTAATCAATTCGATCATCGCAGTTGCACCCACATCTCTGAGCTAAAGATTAGCACTGAAACGATGCAAGAGGCCCTGCAGTCTGTTGGTTCTGCCACCCGCGATGCGCTGATGCAGGCGGCACAGCGGATCGAAGATTATCACAGACACCAGTTGCAGACCTCTTGGCAGTATACCGAGCCTGATGGCACTCAGCTGGGACAGCAAATCACGGCCATCGAGCGGGTTGGTATCTATGTTCCGGGAGGCAAAGCGAGCTATCCCTCCTCGGTGTTGATGAATGCTATACCAGCGCGGGTGGCGGGGGTAGATGAAATCATCATGGTGGTGCCAGCACCTCGAGGTGATCTAAGTCCCGTGGTCCTTGCCGCTGCCGCTGTGGCTGGCGTGGACAGTATCTACACTGTCGGTGGTGCCCAGGCTATCGCCGCACTTGCTTATGGCACTGAGAGTATCCCTAAAGTTGACAAAATCGTCGGTCCAGGCAACAGCTATGTTGCCACTGCCAAACGCTTTGTGTTCGGTAGTGTGGGTTTGGATATGGTGGCGGGCCCGAGCGAAATACTGGTGATCTGCGATGGCAAAACCGATCCCGATTGGATTGCCATGGATTTGTTTTCGCAGGCTGAACACGATGAAGAAGCTCAAGCGATATTGATAAGTTGGGACGCCGATTACCTCGACACTGTTCACAACAGCATGACTAACTTGCTTCCGCAAATGGAGCGACACCCTATTATTGCCCAATCTCTGGCAAACCGAGGTGCTTTGATTCAGGTGGCTGACGCCGAGGAGGCTCTCGTCGTCGCTAATCGCATTGCACCTGAACATTTGGAACTGTCTGTTGAAGACCCAGAGCAATGGTTGCCCCGCATTCGGCATGCCGGTGCAATTTTTATGGGCAGGCATACGGCCGAGGCATTGGGAGATTACTGTGCTGGACCCAATCATGTCCTACCCACCTCTGAGACGTCTCGGTTCTCATCACCGCTGGGGGTCTATGACTTCCAGAAACGCAGTTCTATTGTCTACTGTTCGCCTCAAGGTGCGTCTGATTTAGGACAATTGGCCTCGGTTTTAGCCAGGGGAGAATCTCTCACTGCCCATGCGCGCTCGGCAGAGTATAGGATCAAGGGTGGTGACCCCGATGAGTAAATATTGGAGTAACTTGGTTGCCGGATTACAACCCTACATGCCGGGGGAACAGCCTCAGAACTCTGGTGTCGTCAAGTTAAATACCAATGAGAACCCCTTTGGCCCATCGCCCTTAGTTAAGGCTGCGATACAGTCCCAGTTAACCGATGACCTGCGCCTCTATCCGCCGCCAGAGTCAGATCAACTAAAGCGCACAATCGCCGACTATTTTTCACTCCGCCCGGAGCAAGTTTTCTTGGGTAATGGTTCGGACGAAGTATTGGCTCATGCGTTCAACGGTCTTTTACGCAAAGATCTTCCGTTGCTTTTCCCAGATATCACCTACAGTTTTTATCCTGTGTTTTGTCAGCTGTATGATATTCAGTTTGAGAGAATTCCCCTGACTTCTAATCTGTGCATTGACGTCAATGAGTTTGATCGAGGTAATGGAGGTATTATCTTTCCTAACCCGAATGCGCCCACCGGTGATCTTTTAGCCCTGAGTATGATTGAAGGGCTGTTGCAATCAAATTCGGATTCAGTTGTTGTTATCGACGAAGCTTATATCGATTTTGGTGGTGCATCTGCTGTTTCTTTAATCAACACCTACCCTAATTTATTGGTAGTTCAGACCATGTCCAAGTCACGCAGTCTCGCGGGTATGCGGATCGGCTACGCCATGGGTTCAGAAGAGCTTATAGAGGCCCTAAATCGCGTCAAAAATAGTTTTAATTCTTACCCACTGAGCCATTTACAGATTGCTGCAGGCGTCGCGGCATTTGAGGATCATGCATATTTTCGTAAAACCTGTGAGCAAGTGATGGAGAATCGTCAAATGCTGAATCAGGCTCTGGAGAAGCGAGGCTTCAGGGTATTGCCCTCTGGTGGGAACTTTGTTTTTGCAACCCACATGGGGCGCAGCGCGATAGAGATTTTTCAGCAGTTAAAAGAGAGAAATATTTTAGTCCGCCACTTTCAGCAACCCAGAATTGAGAGTTTTTTGCGCATTACTGTGGGCAGTAAGGGTGAAATCCAGCAGTTGCTCGCTGCGCTCGATGGTTTTCTTTAACCTTGCAGGCTCATTTTTGTAACCCGCGATCGCCAGTAATGACCCGAAACTGGATCACCCTATCTTGACGTAAAATATCGAGATTGATCGGTTGCCCTGGAACCACATCTCTAATCTGTCTGACGCTTTTATCCAAATCCTCAATGGACGAACCGTTGATTTTAAAGATCACATCGCCCAATCTAACCCCGGCTTCCGCCGCGGGACCTCCATCGACAATGTCACTTATCTGAAAGCCTTGAGACCCCAACGCTGTGGGTACCTTGTCATTAAAAAGGACAGGGATAGCACTTATTCCCAACCAGCCTCGCACGGGGCGGCCATAGCGCAAAATGTCGGCTAAAACTTCCACTGCCGCATCGGCGGGGATGGCAAAGCTTATCCCGCTTGCGCCCGAGCCGTTGAGGGTGGCGGTATTAATCCCAAGCAGATTACCGAAAGCATCCACCAGTGCTCCACCGGAACTACCCTCATTAATATCAGCATCAGTTTGGATAAAGTTCTCGAACTCGTTGAGCCCCAAGCCACTGATGCGCTTCGCACTAATGATTCCCTGGGTGACAGACTGGCCAATACCCGAGGGATTGCCAATAGCTAACACCACATCGCCAATGTTGGCTTGTTCAGGTTCCCCCACGGTGATTGGAATGAGATTGGGTAGATCTACTTTGATTACAGCGAGATCCATCTCGGGATCTGTGCCTATGATGGTGGCTCGGGCTTGCCGACCGTCGTGCAGAATAATAGTAATACTTCGGGCCTGATCAACCACGTGGTGATTGGTTAAAATAATGCCATCCTCTTGCATAATGACGCCAGAGCCAAGAGATACTTTGGGCGTCGCATTGACGTTCGACGTACCCCCTTTTTCGGTGTAGATATTAACCACTGAAGGTGCAGCCTGTGAGACAGCGCTGGCATAGGATGCGGGCCCTGACCACTGATTACGCGATTGATCGATAGTGATGGCATCGCTAGAGCTGGATTGATTGTATGAGCCCAACTGAGGGTAGACAAACAGCAAGAACGCGGCGACACCAAGACCGAGAAGTGCAGGCTTGATAACAAAGGACATCAGCAGATTGTTGTAATCATATTCTCTCAAGTTCACCTCGTTAACCGTTAAGCTCTATGGTGAGGGGTCTGCGCAGTCTACCCCTCAGTATGCGTGTTTTTGGCGCAGGACATTGGACAGCTTTGGGTTTGGTTTCATCGACGCCCTGTGAATCAAAAGTATATGACCAATGGACTGGATAAGCTGAGCGCCGTGTAGGCTGCAAATTTGTTTGGTCAATAGTTTTTTGCTGTCTCTGTCACCGGTCACCAGTTTGAGTTTAATCAACTCATGATCATTTAGGGCCCGCTCAATTTCGAGCTGAACCGACTCTGTTAGCCCCTTGCTGGCTATGGTTACCACAGGCTTTAGCTGATGGCCTAATTGGCGTAAATATTTTTTATCTGCACTGGAACTTGTCATAATAGGGTACTAATAAGTATTAGCTCCCAGTTTAACGAAAATAAGCCCATGACGAAATCGAAAAATCGCAGTTGGATACAGCAGCATGTCAAGGATCCCTTTGTCAAGCAGTCTCAAGCTGATGGCTACCGCTCGCGCGCGAGTTACAAACTGCTGGAAATCATCAAAAAAGACCGTCTAATCCGTTCCGGTATGACTGTCGTAGATTTAGGATCGGCACCTGGAGGTTGGTCTCAAGTAGCCGCCAAATGTGTGGGCCACATGGGTCGGGTTCACGCTATTGATCTTCTACCAATGGACCCCATCGCTGGTGTGGATTTCGTTCAAGGAGACTTCACTGAAGATGAACCCTTCAACGAACTGCTCAGCTTAATAGAAAATCGAACGGTGGACCTTGTAATTTCCGATATGGCCCCCAACTTAAGTGGAAACAAGTCTGTGGATCAGCCGGCGGTCATTTATTTGGCCGAACTGGCGGTGGATCTTGCGGAAAAAGTGTTAGCTGCCGATGGTGTCTTTATAGCGAAGCTTTTTCAGGGAGAGGGCTTTGATCAATTTGTGCAATCGGTCAGAAAGCGGTTTAATAGGGTATCGATTACCAAACCTGAAGCCTCCCGATCACGGTCGCGAGAAGTTTATTTGGTGGCCAAGGGCTTAAAGGCCATTTAGAGAGGAAAATAATGTGAATGATTTGGCTAAAAATTTGATTGTGTGGCTGATATTGGCCGCCATTTTAATGTCTGTGTTTAATGGTCTTTCTCAGGAGCCAGAGAAGGAAACGCTTGACTACTCGGCCTTCGTCACCGAAGTCCAAAATGACCGGGTCAGCGAAGTAATTACTTCGGATGAAGTCATTATTGGTCAGCGGAATGACGGTAGCACGTTCAAGACCATTCGTCCGGATATTGCCGATGATAAACTCATGGATGATCTATTGGCGCACAATGTAAAAATTATTGGCACCGAGACAGAAAAACCCAGCTGGCTATCGCAACTGTTCTTTGCTGCGTTCCCGATCTTATTAATTCTCGCCATATTTATGTTTTTCATGCGTCAGATGCAAGGCGGTGGCGGTGGTAAAGGTGGGCCCATGAGCTTTGGTAAGAGCAAGGCTAAATTGCTCACTGGTGATCAAATTAATACCACATTTGCCGATGTAGCCGGCGTCGATGAAGCTAAGGAAGATGTTGGCGAGCTGGTGGAATTCTTGAGTGATCCGAGCAAGTTTCAGCGATTGGGTGGCCGCATACCCAAGGGCGTACTCATGGTGGGTCCTCCCGGAACGGGTAAAACCCTGTTGGCCAAAGCCATTGCTGGGGAAGCAAAAGTGCCATTCTTCTCTATTTCCGGTTCGGATTTCGTAGAAATGTTTGTTGGTGTGGGTGCCTCTCGGGTGCGGGATATGTTCGAGCAGGCAAAGAAGCAGGCCCCCTGCATTATTTTCATCGACGAGATTGACGCCGTGGGTCGCCACCGAGGTGGTGGCTACGGTGGTGGTAACGACGAGAGAGAGCAAACGCTCAACCAGCTGTTAGTGGAGATGGATGGTTTTGAAGGCAATGAGGGCGTTATTGTTATCGCTGCGACCAACCGTCCAGACGTGTTGGACAAGGCATTGCTGCGTCCAGGACGCTTTGACCGGCAGGTCTATGTGGGTCTGCCAGACATACGCGGTCGCGAGCAGATTTTGAAAGTTCACTCACGCAAAGTGCCACTGGATGAGTCCATCGACTTGGCCATTCTTGCGCGAGGTACTCCTGGATTTTCCGGCGCGGATTTGGCTAACTTGGTCAATGAAGCGGCACTGTTTTCAGCACGGGGCAACCGCCGTGTCGTGACGATGGAGGAATTCGAGAAAGCCCGTGACAAGATCATGATGGGTGCGGAGCGTCGCTCCATGGTGATGTCGGAGAAAGAAAAAATTAATACTGCCTACCATGAGGCCGGTCACGCCATTATTGGCCGTTTGGTTCCAGAGCACGATCCAGTGCACAAGGTCACTATTATTCCTCGCGGTCGGGCTCTGGGTGTCACTCAGTACTTGCCGGAAGAAGATCGCTACAGCATGAGCAGGACGCAACTATTCAGCCAGCTATGCAGTTTATTTGGTGGCAGAATCGCCGAGGAAATCATCGGTGGATTTGATGCAGTGACCACGGGCGCATCGAACGACATTGAACGCGCCACCCAAATGGCCCGAAATATGGTTACCAAGTGGGGCTTGAATGAGAAAATGGGTCCCATTCTCTATGGCGAAGACGAGTCACAGGCGCCCGGGGGTGGTAACACTCACTATTCGGAAGACACGTCGCGGGAGATTGATCAGGAAGTTAAAACCATCCTCAACGATGCCTACGCGAGAGCGACCACACTGCTCACAGAAAACCGTGATATTTTGGAAGCGATGAAAGATGCCCTGATGGAGTACGAGACCATTGATGCCGATCAAGTGGATGATCTTATGAACCGGCGTGCAGTTCGCGAACCCCGTCACTGGGACAAGAATGATTTTGACAGTTCTGGTGGTGCATCCAAAGCAAAACAGAGCACTGCGCAAGAACCGCCTATCGGAGGCACAGTAGAGGACGTCTAAGCGTTCTCTGAATAATCAGACCCCGGGTAACCTTACGGCCCCGGGGTTTTTTGTATCTTAGGAAGACGACCATGCCATCCTCTCAATTCCCTTGTGGCACACATGTATTGGACTTATCCAGACCCAACATCATGGGGATTTTGAATGTTACGCCCGATTCTTTCTCTGATGGTGGAAAACTGTATTCGAGTGAGCGTGTAGATCTTTCGAAAACTTTAGCTGCGGTGGAGACTATGCTCAATGAGGGTGCTGACATTATCGATGTTGGTGGAGAATCAACCCGCCCGGGCGCAGCAGAGGTCAGTGTTCAAGAGGAATTAGACCGCGTGATCCCAGTGTTGGAGGCAATCAAATCTCGCTTTGATACCGTTGTCTCGGTGGACACAAGCACCGCTGAGGTGATTGCGGAGGCTGCTAAAAAGGGTGCTGGATTACTTAATGATGTGCGTGCACTGCGCCGTGATGGTGCTCTGCAGGCCGCGGCGGCGACAGAACTGCCAATTTGTCTAATGCACATGCAAAACCAACCAAAAACCATGCAAGTGGCTCCGGTCTACGACGATGTGGTCAAGGATGTTCTTGATTTTCTCGCTGATCGAACCATGGTGTGTGAGGCGGCGGGTATTCGTCGTGACCGGATACTGATTGATCCTGGATTTGGCTTTGGCAAGACCTTGGCGCATAATCTCCAACTATTTAAGGCGATTGATCAGTTTGTTGCCAGCGGTCATCCGGTGTTGGTGGGTGTATCGAGAAAAAGTATGATCGGCCAGATGCTCGGTATCGACGCTCCGGATGAGCGAGTAATTGGCAGTGTGGCCCTGGCGATGTTGGCCGCTCAGCGCGGAGCCGCTATTTTGCGGGTTCACGATGTAAAAGAAACCAAGCAAGCCTTGGATGCTTGGTCCATAACGATAAAGGAAG
The DNA here is from genome assembly GCA_964230135.1 of Porticoccaceae bacterium. Classification (GTDB taxonomy): domain Bacteria; phylum Pseudomonadota; class Gammaproteobacteria; order Pseudomonadales; family Porticoccaceae; genus HTCC2207. The sequence goes on from CAXRFT010000019.1 coordinate 112,614, forward strand.
AGTAGACTACGATGGGTAGAAAATATTTTGGCACTGACGGTATTCGCGGCAGAGTGGGGGAGCACCCCATCACCGCCGATTTTGTACTTAAATTGGGCTGGGCAGCGGGCAAAGTGCTCACTCGCGATGCCAGTGGCCCGAAACACGTACTCATTGGCAAAGATACAAGGGTTTCTGGCTATATGTTTGAATCCTCTTTAGAGGCGGGTCTTATTGCTGCCGGTGTTAATGTCGATCTATTGGGGCCTATGCCAACACCAGCGATTTCTTACCTTACCCGAGCATTTCGTGCCTCAGCGGGCATTGTGATCAGTGCCTCTCACAACCCCACCGAAGACAACGGCATTAAGTTTTTCTCCGCCGATGGCTATAAATTACCCGATCAGGTGGAGCTGGAAATCGAAGCATTGATTGATCAACCATTGATTACCAATGATTCCTACAACTTGGGTAAGGCGCGAAGAATCAACGACGCCACTGGTCGCTATGTTGAATTTTGTAAGGGCACATTGCCCTCAAACTTCAATTTAGCTGGATATAAGATTGTTATTGATTGTGCCCATGGTGCCACCTACAACGCTGCGCCAAAGGTATTTCAGGAGTTAGGGGCAGAGACCATCACTATGGGCAACAAGCCCGATGGTTTTAATATTAATCAAGACTGCGGATCCACCCATATGGATGGCCTTTGTAAAAGAGTGTTGGAAGAGCAGGCCGACTTTGGTATCGCCTTCGATGGTGACGGGGATCGGGTGATGTTTGTCGACTCGGCGGGTGATATTGTCGATGGAGACGAACTCATCTACATCATCGCACAGCATCAGCATCATTCCGCTCGGGGTTGTGCAGGTGTGGCCGGTACTTTAATGAGTAATCTCGGCCTCGAGCAGGCACTTAATGGCTTGAATATTCCCTTCCATCGCACGGCGGTGGGTGATCGCTATGTGGTGGAAGCGCTTAAAGAGCGGGGTTGGAGCCTCGGTGGCGAGAACTCGGGGCATGTGCTGTGCAGTGACTTAAATACCACCGGTGATGGTATTGTGGCTGCCCTGCAAGTCATCCGAGCTCTCTCGGACAGTGGCAAAACGCTGACCGAGCTGAAGTCTCAGATGACCAAGTTCCCACAAATTTTGGTCAACGTTCGATTGCCTAAGAAAGTTGATATCAGTGACAATGCTGCCATTAACGCGGCCGTTATTGATGCTGAGCGCACACTCGATGGTACCGGCAGAGTGTTGCTGAGGCCGTCCGGCACAGAACCACTGATTAGAGTGATGGCAGAGGGTGAAAACCAAAGTTTAGTGCAACAGCAGGTCAATGCCATTGCCAAGGTTGTGCAAGAGCAGGTAGGAGTCTAATTCAGACTCGTAAAAAGTGTTTTTCCTAGTTGTAAAAAAACCGTTTGTCGGGTAGGCTTTGCGCCCTTTCGTCGGGCTCCAAAATAAAGGATTGCTTTTGATGAGAAAACCGCTGATCGCAGGTAACTGGAAAATGCATGGGAGCATGGAAAGTGCTCGGCAACTGGTGGCAGACTTGGCGGATAAACAGGCTTTATTTGCTGGCGCAGACATGGTGATATTTCCACCGTTCGTCTACTTGGCAGCAGTGGTAGAGGTTCTTGCCGAGAGTAGGATTGCAGTGGGCGGGCAAAATCTGTCAGTTTTTCCGCAGGGAGCTCACACTGGTGAGATAGCCGCATCTATGTTGACAGATGTGAACTGCAAGTACGTGTTGGTGGGCCACTCAGAGCGGCGCACGGAATTTGCCGAGAGCAATGAAACAGTGGCAGAAAAGTTTAAAGTGGCACAGCAGCAGGGGTTGACTCCCATACTCTGTGTTGGAGAATCTCTCGCTCAAAGGCAACAGGGCAACACCCTGGCTGTGGTGAGAGAACAAATAGCTGCGGTACAGGACGCTGTTGGTATCGACCAACTGTGTCTTGGTGTTATCGCCTACGAGCCAATTTGGGCCATAGGCACAGGTGAAGTGGCAACACCGGAACAGGCTCAGGCGGTTCATGCGGGTATTCGTGAACAACTGGGCAATGCTGGAACAACAACGCGGTTGCTCTATGGCGGTAGTGTTAAATCCAGCAATGCGGCAGAATTATTTGCCCAACCGGATATTGACGGTGGTCTGGTGGGCGGCGCCTCTTTGCATGCGGAAGAATTTTTAAAAATTGCACAATTAACCCTAGACAGGTAGAGCAAGGCAGATGGAACAATTTATACTTATTTTTCACTTTATTGTGGCAATCGCACTGATAGCACTGGTGTTGGTGCAACAGGGCAAAGGCGCTGAGGCTGGCGCATCCTTTGGTGCAGGTGCCTCCCAAACAGTATTTGGCAGCAGTGGTGGCTGGAATTTCTTCAGTAAAACCACCGCAATATTGGCGACGATATTCTTTGTCACCAGTGTCAGCTTGGCGGTGATCGCCAAAAACAAAACAGTGATGGACGATTTCAGCATACCAGAGCTTGAATCAGTGCCTTCAGAG
>CAXRFT010000020.1:0-12386 GCA_964230135.1 Porticoccaceae bacterium
GAGACTACCGTCATAAAAAACAGGCCCAATAAACCCAATGTTACCGGTGCCTTAGTGGTATCAGGAATGCTGATATCATCGATGCGGCTGAGCAATAAAAAATCACGACTGTAGCGATAGCGCTGTACAAATCCGCGCGCCGCCTCTATCAGCAGAGTATCACCAGCGCGCAGTCGAATACTGCCCACCTTTTGATTTATCCGCCGACCGTTGCGCGACACAGACACCACCACGCAATCAAAGCGCATACGAAAGCCCGAGGCCTTAATGGTACTGCCCACCAAATTAGATTCAGGTGCCACAATAGCCTCCACCAGCGCACGAGAGTTTTTCGGCAAATCAAGGGCCAACAGCGCTTTCTCTGCTGTCTGTAATCCGGGCAGTTGTCGCAGCTCGCCCACCACCTCTGGCTGACCAACGAAGACTAATATGTCATCATCGCCGAGAATTTCTTCTGGCCCCACAGCCAATATTCTCCGTCCCTCGGATTGAATCTCTGCTAAGAAGCCGTGCTGCAAATGACGCAATTCGGCGTCGGCTATGGTTTTGCCCGACATCACACCGCCGGCCTCCACCCGCATACTCATGGCGTATTCGCGCTTATCCAATACTGCCTGACTGTCAATCTCGGGCCCCGCCGATGGCAACAAACGATGGCCAATCAACATAAAATACAGCACACCCAAAAAAACCAGCGGCACACCAATTACAGCAGGGCTGAACAGCGTCAACGCGTCTGCGTCCGACGTATCCTGCAGCAATCCCACCACTAGAATATTGGTGCTTGTGCCCACCAGCGTGCACACCCCGCCGAGAATAGAGGCAAAACTCAGAGGAATTAACACTTTAGAAATTGCCATTTGATGCCGACGCGCCCAGTCTTGCAACAGCGGTATAAAAATAGCCACCACCGGTGTATTGCTGATAACCGAACTCATCAATGCCACAGGCAACATAATCCTGGGCATAACACCGCTCACCGAGTGTTTGCCACCGAGCCATTTCATTACCCACCAGTGCAGCGCACCACTCTCTTTTATGGCCGCAGAAACGATATAGAAGCATGCGATAATAAATAAGGCGGGGTTGGCGAACCCCTGCAAGGCTTGGAGTGGCGACAACACACCGCCCACCAACAACAACACCATGGCAGTGGCCAAGCCAATATCCACCGCCATTCTGCCGCTGATAACAGCGAACAAAAATCCCGAAATAACAACGAGTGTTAGTAACGCATCTGGATTCACAGTATTACTGCCTCACTAAAATAGTATCTCACCGCTCAAACCTATCCCCAGATATAAAAAAACGGCCACAACCGCGACCGTTTCAAGTGTACAGAAAAACTTTATTTATTCGACAATAATTATATCTTTATTCAGCTCGAAAGTAATCTCCCCTATACCGCTCACCTCCTTGATTTCCTCTGGCGTCTCGAATAGCCCCATAGTGTTGCGATATTCAACGATAGCGGCCGCGGTTTTAATCCCCACTCCCTTAAGCTTATCAGCCAACTCCTCCTCGCTGGCCGTGTTTATGTTAAGCGCTTCAGGCGATTTCTGTTCAGCGTCTAAGACTGACTCTGATAGTGATGGCAACTCAACTGATAAGTCTGGTGATAAATGTCGCTCATCGGCCTGTTCCGACATAGAAACTGAGCCTACAGCGAGTGCAAAAAGTGCAGTAACTGACAACTGTATCCTCTTAATCTGACGATTCATATTCAACTCCTTGTAATTTAGGAAAAATTGCGCTTGTAAAGCCTTACATTTACCCCAAACCTGCTGACAACCTCTACAGAGGCATAGATACAAATGTAATGACCAAAGAGCTATTTAAGTTAAGACCATAGTTATGCCCGACGGAGATTATTTTCTAGACACAGTGACACCGGATTGGCCGCTAGACTCAATTGACAAAATCTCAAGGGGTTACTATAGTGCGCGCCGCCGGTTTGGTTTGCGGAGACAGTAGTTATCTAAGTGCCAAACCCCTTATGCCCAGGTGGTGAAATTGGTAGACACGCTAGCTTCAGGTGCTAGTGCTCTAACGGGCGTGGAGGTTCAAGTCCTCTCCTGGGCACCATTATTCTTCTTTCTAAAATCCATGTGTCGTTTCAACCATAAAGTGGCACGTTTTGCCAACTTATGCTTTAAATCTGTCACTGCCAACTTATGCATTAAATAATGGTAAATCAATATTAAGTCATTGATTAATAACGTTTATTTTTTTGTAAAAAATTAATTTAGAGTATCCAAGAAGGCCGATTTTTAACGGTTTCAGGGGCTTTATTGAGGGTTTTTAGCCATTCGACACACAGCAAACAGATGTAAACGGTTAAAGCTGTAGCGGTTTGAACTCTGGGTGTTATACGGCGCCTGAATAAATGGATCTGCCTGTAAAAAACGACCCAAGATGGGGTCATATATACGCCCGTTCATGTGAATAATACCTACAGAAAATCAAATGACTCTGATCCCATTGATTCTTACTGACCCCATTGATTCTTGATTCTGACGTTCCAAAAAGCCACAACAACCAAATAGATTGTTCTGGCTTTTTGGATCAATTCCAACTAAGTTGACTCAGGAGTGTATTTTCCCAGACGTTCATGTATCCACAGAACAATGTTGCCACCGAGCCATCCTGCAATACAAAGAGCAGTGACATCCTGACTGTCGGGTAGGAAATAATCAAAAAGATGATACATAACTGGAAATACCAGAGCACCACTCATGTTAATAGCACCACGAATCCAAAATTTTTGCACGTTAATATCCTCCGTCGACATTATTCGAATACCATTCGATAACAAGATGCATTAATAAGCACTACAGTATCCGGAGACAGCTCCTTGCACAGCTCCGCCAGCAGCGGTCGATGGGCCAGTAAAAAGTCCCGCACCCGCAACTGCCCCGCCTGCAGCCGCGCCAAGGAATCCACAACCATTCATCTGACTCTGACCCCATTGATTCATTGATTCTGACGTTCCAAAAAGCCACAACAAGCAAATAGATTTTTCTGGCTTTTTGGATATACTCTGACTAGGTAGACGCAGAATTGTCTAGTTTCAGTTAAACCTTATTTCTCTTGCTACACCATCTATCGATGGTCTCAGGCTTAGTTTTTACAAACACATACATGAGAGCTGCAACCAACAGGTAAATCACAGCCCATAAAACATTTAAACCAAAATTAAGATGATTAAAAGCGCCTTGTACGTACAGAAAAAATGTTGCAGAAAGACAGAAATTTGAAAACATCGACCAAAATACAATCCTCTGATTTTTGCTCATTTTCTTTTCTCCACACAACAGTACCTTCCAACTGATCAGTACTAAAAAAATTGTTAAAACTGGGTTGAACATAAAAACGTATATTAAGGAAACCTGAAAAACATTTAAAAAAATGGTAGTGGACGCTGCAAAAGCGAGTGGCATCACAATCAAAAAAACTAAAGCTATTGTTCTATTTTTATGATCAACACTCACCTTTACACAACCCCTATAACCTATACGAAAGTTGTTTTTCGTTCGCAGCTTTTCTAACCAAAATCAAATCACTAATTATTTATTATGAGGCGAAATAGTACCCCACACCAATGGCAGAACCCACGGCAAAACCCACAGCACCTCCTACCAGGCTCCCTCTTACTCCACCCACTAACATCCAAGTACCGACGCCTGAAACCGCTGTAACCCAGCCAGCAGCGACACCCATAACCAAACCGCCGACATCACCACCACTCACTTCTTCCATTTCATTTATAGTCAACTCTCTTATCATGATACTCTCCCTAATCCCTCATAGGGGGCTGTTAAATAACTCCGCCATAAGATTCAAAGGCCTGGACATCCTAGCGCTTCCCGGCCAATATCCCAATAATCAAAAATATCATACCTATGAAACCTGTATAAACATAATTAGGGGGACTATTGTCCTCATAAATTGCCTGACCAATTTGAAATCCATAAAGTAAGAACACAACAACCGAACAGATCAAGATGATTTTTTTCATATATACTCGACGAAGCTTAGGCTGAAAGTTACCTTTTACCTCTAAGGAGTTCACTTAGCTTCATTAGAATAAACAAAGTTGCAACGACTAGCGACATAACCCCAGCGCTTAGCACAAGTACAGAAGTTGGAGCGCCATCTGCAAATGCAGCTAATAGCCCTCCACTAATACCAATACCCGCTGTAACCGACCACTTTCCGAATTTACTCAAGATCAATTCCTCTAACAAACTGTCAAATTAGTCAACCAGAACCACCCATTTTAATAATTAATAAGCACCAGCACCCAAGTATTGGGCGAAAGAGTATGTTGATACACCCAGACTCACACCACCTAATACGTGGCCAACAACGCTAGTGGTTTTCACTCCAATACCAACACGAGCAGCTACCGATAACCCAAAAGCTATAGCGGGAAGAACGCCACCACTCACTTCTTCCATTTCATTGAGTGTTAATTCTCTCATAATGCTTCTCCTTAAGATTAAAGTTTAAAAATTGCCATATTTGCGTACAACTCTCGCTAATAAGTTTAACGGCTTCAAAAAATCCGGCAATAATAAAAAGGGACAACAACACTACTGTTTAGGGACAGAACCATAGTAATTTGGGACAAAACCATAGCAATTTGGGACAGGGTGGTTTTTATGGGGTTTTACTTATAAAATTGATTAGGAGTCTTGTGAACTTTCCACTCGCGAAAATTATCTCTACCTAGATTAAAAAATAGTGAAAGTTGAACCCAAAACGTAGTCATGTTGGCTAAAGATCCATTAACAGGCGCGCTTAGACGGGCTAAACAAAAAATTCTATTTAATATCGCAAATACCCTGATCCTTAGTTTGGTGTTGGGCTTCCATGCGACCATGCCCAGAACGATCAAGTGGCTCTGCCCCCTTTGATCTGTTAATTTCTGGAAAATTTTTAAACGAAACTGGCTATTGACTGACAACTTATGGCTTAAATCCTATGTCAACTTATGCTTTAAATCTTTCACTGCCAACTTATGCATTTATCTGTTGAAGCTGTTACCCAAACAATTGATGAAAGTGTTGTTATAGGTGAAAAGCCCCAATATATGCCAGTTGATCCAAGCGCTTATTTGAACTTGATACCCAGCAGTTCCTTTTTTCGACCCCCGCAACCCTATAATGGCCAAACGCCACAATGGGTGATTGATCAGTGCAAAACAAATGCTAACATTGACTTTAGAAACTGTGAAAATAATGCATTAGAGGCATATTCAAGAGGTTTGACCTGGTGTCAATTGGCATCATTTATACCCCAAGTAAATTTAGATGGGACAGTCGGGACTTCTGATAAGGGTTGGATAACGTGGCTTGGTGGAAAGGTAACTGTAACTGCTGGCATCTCATCGACTAGCGGCAAAGTGTACGCAGAAATTTGTGTAAGAAAGAAACAAAACACTAAAGATATAAAAGTCAATGAGTGCAAAAATACAAGAGATGAAAAATGTCAAAGAAAAGTTTGAAGCCAATACAGAACATGTTGTCTCAGAGTAAAACAACTGGTGTATCCCTAATTACTGCTATTGTTCTAATCGCCGGTTTCCTGCTGTGGCGATCCGATGATGGTGGTAATAAGCGGTTAAGTATTGATAATGCAACAGCTGTAAAAGAGACAAAGGTTGAAGTTACTAAAGAGATAAAGATTGAGGCTACTGACTTGGCAGAGGTGGACATTCAAACTCTTCCGCCTCAGTCAAGTGCAGCAGACAGCAGGGACGATATAACCACCAAATATTTCACGGCTGTGGCTGACATTGGCTTTTATCCTCCGGGTACGGCGAGTTACGAAGAAGGCTGGTGTGAGCAGTGGGAATTAAACGAAGAAGGTCAAGCGCGAGCAACGATGGAATTCACGGAATTTTTAGAGCGTAACGGCCAAAGTCTGAGCGAGGAAAGAGACAAAGACGGCAGACCGCTAAATTATCAAAGCTACGATAAATCAACATTGCGAGAACTTGGCAGTCAGGGTGATTTGACTGCTCTTTTCGGGTTATCTATTCACCCAGAGTCGTCGCCAGAGGAAAAGCTATGGGCCATGAGTAAATCGCTCACCTTCGGCGCTACTGCGCCAGTTTCCGAATATGTAGCTGGTTTAATGTTGGACTCATCAGCTAGAGGTGAAGAGGACAGATCAGGTGATTATATTGAGGCCTTTGCATGGGCAGACGTAGCCGCTAGGCTAGGCGATATTTCATCAGCTATGCTATTGCTGGGTCTCTTAGATGACGCTATGGAAAGTGCACGTACATCGTTTTATAGACCTAAGTTGATTTCAGATGATGATTGGCATATCGCCGAGCAACGTGCTGATGACATATTTCGTGATATTGAAACTGCAAGAACCGACCTAAGTTTACCGCCGCTAGACTTGACACAGCCAAAACCGGTGAAGAGATTTAACGAAAAACTGGTTGGGAGTCTGTTACTAGCGGATCTGTCGGGCAAATTGCCGCTGTTTGCCAAGCGATATATCAGTGGCACAGACTGCATCGAAAAAGCCCGACAATATGCGGAATTAGCTTGGTCGCCTCTTGGGCAGGCAATGTGGAACAACATAAATGACGATCCATTTAAACGCCAACAAGGAAATTAGATTTATTTAATCAGCCCTTTTAGTAAAAGAAAACATAACCTTATGAACCAAACTGCCTCTTAAATCAAGTCAAAATCAGTAAAACTTTCTTTGACGACGGACAGTCAATTCACTTCATTAACGCTATTGGTCACATGCAGGCTGGGGATTGTTTTCCTAAAGACGCTTTTGTCGATGATTCAAAAGCTTGATAACAAGCTGTTGATTTAAAACTTTCCCTACAGACTACGTAACCTCAAGAGCTCTGCCTAACACTGCACTATCCCTACCGTTCTTTCAATGACAACGATAGTAATATAGGTTCTCATTACTATCCTTTAATTGTACTGAATCAGTGGAATCTAGCATATCGCACTCTGCATGTAGTCCTCGGTACAATTGATCAGCTGACTGAGTAATTAAAAAGCCGTCAAGAGAATCAATGCGAGACCGATGTTTTATGGTTTTACAGTTAGCGGCATCTAAAATAATATGGTCTGCTCGCCCCCAATAACCATAACCCTGAGTACAGTCATTGCTGAGAATATTTAGAATAATCTCATTGACATAGAGCCCGTTATCACGGGTCGTATTTAAAGGTGCTATTACTCCCACTGAGCGAAGCAATCTCTGTGCATCAGTAAAGCCGAAGTGCCCACCGCTAATCAGCTTATCTACGATGGCATTGATTGCAGTTTGTTCAAAACCAAACCTACCATCCTGAAGCCATAGGTAAGATTCCGGTTTATTTGTTTGAAGCGCCTCGGGACCATTAGTTGAAATATCGAGGAAATACATGATTGCTGTACCACAATCGTAAGGAAGCTTACCCGTCATAGCTTTTGGGTAGGATAACAATGAATAGGGAAATAATTGACGGATACACCCATCAATAGATGCCGATATCAGCTCCCAAACCTCAGCTTGAGTGTAGTTGCCGTTAGCGTACAGTGATTTAATGGCTTGGTACTCTGCATCCCCCTCCATAACCCAAGATGGTGACGAGCGCGGTTTACCCCCATGGACAAAAATCAATGACTTTAGCTTTGCGTGCTTCGCTTCATGCACTAGCATGTGATGCAGTTTTGGCAGAGATTGTTGAACACTTGAGTGGTCACCATAAAACCGTGCAAATACGGTATTGTTCCATCCCATATCTGACTGCCAACGAAAGGCTTCAGTTGACCAGTAACTACTCAATATGACCAGTGGTAAGACGCCTCGCTCTTTTTGATTGATTTCTTCGACCAAAGTCGAAATATCACTGAGAAGAGGATCTCCCAGAAGTATCCCCTGTGCAATCTGCGTCTCTACCTCAACGCAACGCACCTTTTCAGTCGTCAGCACCAAGTACCGACCCATGGCATTGTTGGGATTTGAAAAATAGCTTTCTGAAATAGTCAGCGTGTCTACGCACTCAAAACTGACAGGATCAATGACATGATTGAAATGCATGACAAAGGGTTGCTGAGTAATAAAATAATCGAGATTGACCACATATACGCCATCAGCGACTCGCACAAATCCCGGATAGATCCTATCCAAGGGTGAATCATACTCGCGCATAAAGTGGGTTATAAAACCGCGACCGTCAATGGTTTGCTGAACAAATTGGTCTCGAAAAATCGAGCCTGTGATGGGAAAAATGCTATTCTTCGGAGAATTTGTGGAAACAGACAACAGACTCCCGGCGTTACCATCACTGACTTCTACACTGAAACTAAGCTCTAACTGCTGGTGCCTTTCATTTGCTGTAGCAGGCAGACACAGGGCGGTTAAAACCACAATAAGCAGACATTTAGTCGGGAGTATTGGGCTCATTTGCACCTTCCTTTGGCTCTATTCTCCGAATAATCTAATTTGCGTTTATATTTTTTAAATACCTTTGTCTTAACCTGCCTAAGGAAATAACCGCTCATAGAGATAAGAGAACTCGAGCGCTCCACGTTTCGCTCGTTCTTTTTGGTTGGCAGCTGCCGAGTGACCTCCATCAATATTTTCATAGTACAGAAATGGCTTACCGCTATCCTCAAACAGCTTTGCCATCTTGCGCGCATGACCTGGATGAACTCGATCATCTTTAGTTGAGGTAACAAACAAGGGCGTCGGGTAATCTGCCCCCGCTTCAAAGTTGTGGTATGGAGAGATTTTTTTTAAAAAAGCCCGCTCCTCGGGAATATCTGGATCGCCATACTCTGCCACCCAAGAGGCGCCAGCGAGTAATTTGTGATACCTCAACATATCGAGCAACGGCACCTGAATAACCACAGCATTCCACAGATCTGGACGCTGAGTAATCATCACACCCATCAACAGGCCACCGTTAGACCCACCCATTATGCCAAGATGATCCGGACTGGTAATGCCGATCTGAATGAGGTCTTCGGCCACGGCAATAAAGTCGTCGTAAATTCTCTGGCGATTAAGTTTCAGTCCAGCTTGATGCCAAGCTGGCCCAAACTCACCACCACCACGAATGTTGGCGACTACGTAGGCACCACCGCGTTCCAACCACATACGACCAACCGCACCACTGTAACGCGGCCTCATTGACACTTGAAAGCCGCCGTAACCATAGAGTAGCGTCGGCGTAGACCCATCCAGTTCAATGCCCTCGCGATGAACCACAAAATAGGGAATTTTACTGCCATCTTCAGAGATAGCTTGCTTTTGTTGCACCACCAATCCGTCGGTATCAAACATTGGTGGCAGAGACTTAAGCACTGCGCTAGTATTGTTCGAGGAATCGAAGGTGAGCAAACTATCCGGATTGAGAAATCCTTCATAGTTGATAAACAGGGTATCCTCATGCTCAGAGGAAAAAGCGATACTCGCCTGACCTGCACCCGGTAGCGTCACATCAGTTGTGATCCAGCCATCATTGGTGCGCTCAAGTCGAAGAATTCTACTCACTACGTTGTCATTGATTGAAAGCAATGCCGCTGTCTTTGACACCGCAACACCGTTAACCGCTTGGCGTTGATTGGCGCGAAAAACAAGCTCCACCGAGGATAATTGCTTGGTCTGGAGAAACTGCTGCAAGTTAAAAGCCACCAGATCACCGGTGTGAAACACAGTATCGCCCACAGTCCACTCTTGATTTAGAGTAACGAATTGCCAGCCCTTGTAATCACTGCCAAGGGACGCTTTTTCTGGTATTGGCATCTTTATCGGTAGGTCATCACTGAGAAGCCAATAAGTGGATGTGTAAAACGTATCTGCCTCCACGGCACCATAGATCACTGTGCCATCGTCCAGCTCCGACGACCAAGGCCAAACACCGACATCAGTAGGCTCACCGGCATACAGTTCCACAGCATCATTCAACGACTGACCCCGCCGCCATAGACGCACTGATGTTGGATAACCTGACTGGGTTAGAGTGGATCCATCACCCGCCCAATCTGTGCCGATCAACACCCTATCTTGGTCAATCCATACCAGCCTCTGTCTGGCCTCCTCAGTGACAAATCCGCCCTCGACGAAGGTCTTGGTCTGCAGATCAAACTCACGGTTAATTACTGCATCTTTGCCACCGTCGGAGAGTGCGACAAAGCAGAGAGTCTTGTCAGCGCTTTGAGGTCGAGAACAATTTGATCCTTTGAATACCCAGTTTTTATTCTCATCCACCGAAAGTTTATCGAAATCCAATACGGTTTCCCATTCTGGTTTGGGCGTGCTGTAACTATCCAGCGAGGCGCGACGCCAAAGGCCGCGAACGTTGTTTTGATCTTGCCAAAAATTGTACACCATGCCATCGCGCACTGAGCCGTAGGGTATTCGATCATCGGACGTAGCTAAGTCGAGTGCCTTGGCATAGTTGTCCTGATAGATAGAAATATCGCTCATAGCATCCAGAGAACGTTTGTTTTGCGCGTTAACCCAAGCCATAACCTCCTTGCCCTGGACCTCCTCCATCCACAAATAAGGATCTACTGCTGTCTTGACCATGGCAATGTCCGCAACCTGTGATGATTGAATATCGACATCATCTTCCAGCCCTTCTGCTGGGTAATAGTCGGTAATCTGGGTACAGGCTGCAAGCAATACTGCAGCAGTGACAATGGTAAAAAAAAGTCGCATAGAAGCCTCTTATTCGTGTTAGATCTCATCATGCTAAACGCCATGAAACCTTAATTCAACCAGTACAAAGATTTAAACCGGCCACCAGTGCCCAGGATGAGACATCCTGCTAATCTCGCGCGTGAGATCAGCCTAAATTCAGTATATGCCGACATATGTTAAATCCGAAGACAAGTGCATTTAAATCGCCTAAATTGAAAATAAACTAATGATTTAATTCGATTTTTATTTTTATGCATGATGAGCGAGGTAGTTTTTAATCCCGAGGAAATAAGCCTTGAGTATGTGATACCATCAGACCCTAATTTATTGCCCATAACAGTGGAGATAAGTGTGGATATCTACACGCTCGCCATCGCTTTCAGTGTGGTTATATTTGTTGCCGTTGGCATTAATGCCGGCCGCAGTGTCAAGCAGCTTGATGACTACTTTGTCGCTGGCAGACGGGCACCCACACTGCTCATTGTCGGCACTCTGGTGGCCAGTGTGTTCAGCACCTCCATCTTTCTTGGCGAAGCCGGCTTCACCTACGACGGCCAACTCGGCCCCTATATGTTGATGCCAGGCATTGCGGTTATTGGCTATGTCTACGGTGCTCTATTCTTCGGCACCTATTTACGTCGCAGCCGCGCCGCCACAGTGCCAGACTTTTTCGGTCAGCGCTTCTCCAGCCGCAGAGTACAGCAGGCTGCAGGTTACACAGTTATCGTTGGTCTCGGTGGCTATCTTCTGGTGGTTACTCAGGGTGCCGCCATACTGTTGTCGGAGTTGACCCAGTTGAGTTACCTGCAGGGCATCGTGTTGGCATGGCTGAGTTACACAGCTTTTACTCTTTACTCAGGTTCCCGAGGGGTGATTATCACGGATACGCTGATGTTTTTGCTGTTCTGCGGTGCCACGGTGTTTTTTGTGTTTTACATTGTCGACAATATGGGTGGCGTATCTCAGGCGGTTGAAGATGTGACGAAAATACCCGGCAAAGCCGGCATTGCCGATTGGCACGGTATCGTCGGTGAAGGCACCGAGTGGCCGACTCCCACTGACTATCTCATCTGGAGTCTCATCATCGATATGTCCTGGGGTTTTGTCTACGCAGTGGGCCCCTGGCAGTCCAGTCGCCATCTCATGGCGCGGGATGAACACACGGTGATACGGGGTGCCATCTATGCCTGTTTTGCGGTGGCACTGATGCAAATCCTCATCTATGGTATTGGCGGTCTTATCAACATCGCCAATCCTGCGATTTCGCCGTCAGAAACGGTAATGATTTGGGCAGCAAAAAATTTAGTCCCCTCGTTCCTGGGTGCTCTTTTGCTGGCTGGTATTATGGCGGCGGCGCTGTCCTCTGCATCGACATTTTTGTCACTGGTGGGCTTTAGTGTCAGCAATGACATCTCTGCCGGGCAAAAACCACTGACTCTGTCAACCTCGCGCATCATCATGCTGACTACCGGCATTAGCGTGCTAGTGCTGAGTTTTATTTTTCCTCCCAACGTGTTCTGGCTGATGTTGTTCATTGGCACCGTGTTTGCCTCATCTTGGGGGCCAGTGGGCTTTATGAGTATTTGGAGCAAATCCATTACCGCGGATGCGGCCTACTGGGGTATTGTCACTGGCTTCTTTGGCAATGTAATACCCGCCTCACTGGACTACATTGGACTTATCGATCTACCCAGCTACTTTAA
>CAXRFT010000021.1:0-19787 GCA_964230135.1 Porticoccaceae bacterium
GAAATGGGGCTAAATACTGACTTTTTGCAAAGCAATGAATCACTGCAACTGCTCTCTGGAAATCACATTGATTCAAATTTACATCCCATTGCACTGGCATATTCCGGCCATCAATTTGGCGTCTGGGCTGGCCAGCTGGGAGATGGGCGGGCAATCACTCTCGGAGAATTGTCTGTAGAGCAAGCAGGTGCTAACCGATCAGAACTCTGGGATGTGCAGCTTAAAGGCGCCGGTATGACACCCTATTCACGTTTTGCCGACGGCCGCGCGGTACTGCGCTCCAGTATTCGTGAGTATCTGTGCTCCGAGGCTATGCACGCGCTTGGTGTAGCCACCACCAGAGCACTCAGCCTGACCACCAGTACCACGCCGGTGTACCGCGAGGAAGTGGAGACCGCATCTGTGGTTTGCCGGGTTGCGCGCAGTCATATTCGCTTCGGCTCGTTTGAGCATTTTCACTATCGAAAGGCACCTGAATCCGTCGCTGCCCTGCTCGACTATGTCATTCAAAGGCACTTCCCTCAGTGGGTCGATGTTGATGATGGCTACCGGCGACTGTTTGATTACACAGTGACCCAAACTGCCAAGATGATCGCTCAGTGGCAAGCCATCGGCTTTGCTCACGGTGTTATGAATACCGACAACATGTCGATTCTCGGTGAAACGATGGACTATGGCCCCTTTGGCTTTCTCGATATCTATGACCCCGAGCATATATGCAACCATTCTGATACCAATGGACGCTATTCATTTAAAAATCAACCAGCTATCGGCCTGTGGAATCTCAATGCGCTGGCCACTGCATTGATGACGCAGATTCCGTCGGAGGATCTCATAGCCAGTCTAAAAACTTACGAACCCACGTTTTTAAAGCATTACCGGCAGATAATGGCAGAGAAATTAGGGTTCACAGACTACGTTGACAGTGATGAAAATCTAATAAATCAACTGCTTTCGCTGATGGAGCTCAACCGGGTGGATTACAGCCTGTTTTTTAGAAAACTCTGTACCTTTGATCAAGATCCCGGCGCTGTCCGTGATTTGTTTTTGGACCGAGCTGCCTTTGACAGTTGGGCAGAGGATTATCGACAGCGACTCAGCTGTGAGACCGTCTCTGAGCCTCAACGGAGGAAAGCCATGCTGGCTCGCAACCCGAAGTACATACTGCGCAATTACATGGCACAAATTGCCATCGAAAAAGCCGAAAACGGCGACTTTAGCGAGGTTAATCGGTTGATGCATATCTTGCAAAATCCCTTTGATGAACACCCAGATGCCGAGGAGTACGCCGGCCTCCCACCTGACTGGTCTGAGTCTTTATCGGTCAGTTGCTCCTCCTGAGTTAAGCATTTGTCGAGCGGCCAAAAAGAGAAAAATGGCAGCAGAAATTCCTGATGCACCGGTGAGCATGCACATCACCACAATTTGATAACGAACGGCAATCAAGGGCGAAACACCAGACAAAATTTGCCCTGTCATCATCCCTGGCAGTGTAACCAAACCCACAGCCAATAAACTGTTAAAAATAGGAATTAATCCCGCGGTGAAGGCCTGATTTCTGGCCTCCGTCCAGGGCGTGCCTCGCTCTTGCTCCATTGAAAAACGCTCTGCGGCAACACTGACCGTATTCATAGCGCTGGCGAAAATCATCCCTGCCAGAGGAATAAGCGTGTTGGCCTGGTACCAGGGTTTTAACTGCAACACAAAGATCACCAAAAATGCCAGGGTAAACCCACCGCCTAGGGAAATTGCCGCCAGTGCACGCCAGTAATCACGTTTAAACTGATCTTTACTCAGAGGACGTAAGGCGATAGAACTGGCAATGAACAACATAACGGTTAAAATCAACAACACAACAATGGAGGAATTGATCGCAAATATCCAGGTTAGGACGTAACCAATAAGAATTAGCTGGATCAGCATACGTGCCAAAGCCACCAATTTATCACCCAAACTGAGCGACCACTGCGCCATAATCATTAAAACAACGATGACTGGAACAAATGCCAGTGCCAAATTAATTTCAGAAATAATTTGCATTGATCAACCATATTTTGTGAACGGGTAAAGGTTAATAGTGTATCCGATTATAGACAAAACGCATTACGTAAAATGGGATTATAGTGGATGCGAAAAGATACCAACCCAATGATGGTTAGACGTTGCTCCTATTCGCGGAGGAACAGCAGACCTTTAGCAATCAATTAGAGACAACAATTAAATTTATCTATTTTTCCCCCACCAGCTTTGCCATAATAAGATTATGAGAAAACTTTTGGCCATTTTTGGCCTGATCATTAGCCCTCTCGCTATGGCAGACATATTTTGGGCGTTTCGTGAAGCAGATGGCTCTACCAACTGGCAGTACATTGCTAACTTCTCCAGTGGCGTTCTCATTTTAGCCTTGTCTTACACGGTCATTAGACTGTTTCTCAGCAGACGAGAGGCCAACCGCTACAACCGTGAATTGGAGGATATTCGTGCCCAATTGGAGCAGAGGGTGTTGGAGAGAACAGCAACACTCAACGAGTCAAATAATCTGCTAAAAGAGAGCAACAGTGCTCTGGCCGAAGAAATTGATCAACACTTGTTAACCACAAATCAGCTTCGCCAATCAGAATCCTATATCAGTGAAATTTTGCAGTCCATGCCATTGATTCTTATCGGACTGGATAGAGACAATAATATCACGCAGTGGAATCCTCAGGCGGAGCAAATCTCAGGATTGGCGGCAGCAAAAGTCATCACCAAAAATTTGTGGGACTGCTATCCTGACATCGCGGTAACACCAGAGCAGATCAGCCAAGCGACAAACAAACAGCACCCAGTGAATATCAACTACAGCCAATATGGACAATACCATTTTGACATTACTATTTATCCATTGAAAGACCAGCAGGTTACTGGCGTTGTTCTGTTACTAGATGATGTTACACAGCGAGTAAACTCTGAAACTATGCTTATACAGAAGGACAAAATGTCACTGGTTGGTGAAATGGCCTCGAGTATGGCTCACGACGTTAATTTACCGCTAGCCTCGATGCTGGCCAGCGTAAAGACCGTTCGTCAGGATCTTGCTGACAATATAGTCGATGCAGTGGATTTGCGAGATACCTTGGAGGATGTGTTGATTCGCGGTCAACAAGCAAAGGCCGTGGTGGAAAATTTACTCGAATTCTCTCACGGTGGTGGCGAGGCAAAAACACTGGCTAGCATCAAGGATATCGTTGAACATAGCATCGACCTGGCAGAGAGTGTACTGGCATCGTCAAGCACAGGTTTAAGGTTAAAGGATGTCTCTATCGATCTGCACTATGGTGAGGATCTACCCGAACTTCCATGCTACCCAACAGAATTACAGCAAGTCTTTTTAAGTTTAATTCGTCAAGCTTGCACAGCACTGGGCAATGTGGATGATATTGATCATCAACCAAAAATTAGCCTCTCTGTGTCCAGGATATACAACGAAGTATGGATAAAGTTTTTCCACAACGGACAACCTATGAGTGATTATGATCAGACCCATCTGTTCGATTCATTTTCCTCGCAGAACGAAGTGACAAAACACAGTCTCAACCAGCGATTATCTTTTACTCACTTTATTATTACCGAGCAACATCACGGGCAGATTGCCTTGACGTCAGACGATGAGGGTAACACGGTATTTAGTCTCCAGTTACCGCTGGTGTAAAAAAACCATTTACAACGATCGCAGAACCTCTAACGGTGGCTGAACCACAGCCTTACGACTGTAGACTACCCCAAGGCATCCCACTAAAAGCGCCCCTACCGCCGGCCCCACTAGCCACAACCAGAGATGCAAAGTCACTGGCAGATCAAATATAAACCGCTGCAATACAGCAACAGACAGCTCAGCGCCACCACTGGCGAGCAAACCAGCCATAAGGCCCAAACCACCAAATTCGATGGCTTGAATTCCGAGAATCAGGCGTTTGGAGCTACCGAGTGTTCGTAGAATTGCGCTTTCCTGCAGCCGCTCACTCATAGACAGACTGACAGCAGCGAACATAACCAACACACCACAGGCTAAAATAAGCAACGTCATCACCTCTAATCCCCGCGTAACTTGGGAGACAATGGTGCGAATACGATCAATAATTTTGTCTAATTCGATAATCTGAACCGTGGGATAGCTGCGCAAAATATCGTTTATCAACAATTTCTTTTCTGGTGGTATGTACAAACTGGTCATGCTAGTTCGAGGATATTCCTCCAATAATCCCTCGGGGAATAGGAAGTAAAAATTAGGTGTCATATTGTCCCAGTTAAGACTCCGTGTGCCGACCATTTCAGCTTCGAATGTCAACCCACCCACACTAAAGGTCATTCGATCTCCCAAACGCAATCCGAGTTCCCCAGCAAGCTGTTCCTCTAGGGATACAGGTGCCAGTGCATTCCCCGTTTTCGCCGTACTCTCAAACTTCGTCAGGTCTAATTGATCCCACCAGACCCCCTGCTCAACCTTGTTGCCCTCTGGCAGATCAGTCGTCCAACTCAGGTTAAGTTCGCGGCGAAATGATTCATGGCTGTCTTTCTGTGCCTCGGTAATGGGTTGACCATTAATCTCCACCATACGGCCTCTAACCATGGCGTACCAGCCGGCGGTCTCCAGATTATTGTCAATGACCATGTCGCGAACACCGTCTAATTCGTAAGGTGCTACGTTGACTAAAAAGTGATTTGGCGCATCCTCAGCCAGCTGAAAACGCCATTGATCAATAAGCGATGTCCGCACCACCACCATTATCATCAGCAGAGCAATGGCTCCCGAGAACCCCACCATTTGAATCAAACTCTGGTTGCGTCGTCGCCACAGATTAGCCAGCGCTAACCGCCAGACACTTCCCAGACGTCTTCCATACTGCATGCCTAAATTCAGCAACACCAGACCAGCAGCAACTGAAGCCAATGCTGTCAATCCAAAGCCAGCCAGAATAGCCACAGATACAGTCACATTATTGCTGTACCAAAGTAATAGACCAGCCACAGCCAACACACCCAGTCCCACGCGAGCGGCAGAACTAATCGGTGGTGATACTACGTCTTGTCGCAGAACTGCCAGCGGTGACTGCGACGGCAGATGCCAGAGAGCAGGCAAGGTAAATCCTGCCAAACAGATAAGTCCAGTGGCCATTCCGGTGACCCAAGGTCGAAAACCGGCCAGTGGCAATGATATGGGTAACCACTCCTGAACGATGAGCAGCAACAAGTGATGAAACAAAAACCCCACCATCAATCCAGCAGCTGAACCCAAAAGTCCCAACCAGAGACTCTGCTGTAGATACAACTGTCTCACTCTGATGGCAGTTATACCCCAACTTTTTAAAAGAGCGACCTGCTTTGTTTGACCGCTGGCAAAATGATGACTGGCCAACGCCAGTGCAATACCAGCCAATACCACACCGATACTGCCAGCCAACAATAAAAATCGCCGTCCCTCGTTCATGGTATCGGCAATACTCTCTTGAGCCTGATCTGGGGTAATCAAGCGATCATGAACATCCAGTTGCGGCTCCAACCAGGCTCGATAATCAACCATATAACCTGCATTGCTCGCTGCCATCAAATAGCGGTAAGTCACTCGACTACCGGGTTGAACAACGCCGGCAGCAGCAATATCGGCATAGTTCATCAACACCCGTGCACCGATAAAGGAGTAAGAGCTACCGTCTGGCTCCTCAACCAAAATATGGGATATCTTGAGCGATTGATCACCGAGATCTATGCTATCTCCCAGATTGACATTGAGCAGGGGTAACAGCCTTGCGTCCACCCAAACTTCGCCCTCGGCGGGGCCAAAATCCACCGACTCGATCACACTGGGATCACGACTAAAGGGTATCAGTGAGCGTTTTATGGTACCTCGCAACGGGTAAGCGGGTTCTACTGCTTTAATTGAGGCGAGGTGCAAATCGTCACCATAAAAGACTATGGAGGCAAAGCTGATCATTCTAGCCGTGCGTATGTCTCTTTCGTTGGCTTCATCCAGCCATTCGGCAGGCACCTCCTTGCTGCTACGCACAACCAGGTCGGCGGCAAGAAAACTGCTCGATTCTTGTGTTAAAGCGCGCTCAATGCGCTCGGCTAAGAGAGACACCGAGGTCACCACCGCGACGGCTAAGACCAGCGCCCAAAGAATAAGACTGAGCTCACCACCGCGCCAACTGCGAAACAACATCCGTAGAGAAAACATTACGTCATTTTCTCTGGCGCGGCGACACTGTCGTCAACCTGACATCCAGCCTGCAATTGAATAGTAGTGCTACAGCGTGCCGCCAAGCCCATCTCATGAGTCACCAAGACCAGTGTCGTTCCCTCTTGCCTGTTCAGCTCAAAGAGTAAATCATTAATAATCTCTCCAGTCCCCGTGTCGAGGTTACCCGTCGGCTCATCCGCAAACAGAATCTTTGGTTTACAGGCAAAGGCTCGCGCGACAGCCACTCGCTGTTGCTCACCACCCGACAGCTGTCGAGGGTAATGGGTCATCCTATGCGCCAACCCAACCCGACTCAAATAGTCTTTGGCAGTCTCCAGGGCTGAGGCATCACCTTTTAACTCCAGTGGAAGCACAACGTTTTCCAACGCCGTTAGTCCCGGTAACAGGTGAAAAGATTGAAAAACAAATCCCACATTGTCGGCACGGACTGCGGCTCGCCCTTCCTCATCCATAGCGGTAATATTTTTACCATTCAGTGTCACGGAGCCTGATGTGGGCACATCGAGGCCTGCCAGTATCCCCAACAGCGTCGACTTACCCGAACCTGAGGGGCCCACAATGGCCACTGTGGCGCCATCATCCACCCCTAGACTAATCCCATCGAGAATACGCAGATTACCCTCAGTGGTGATAACGTCTTTGCTGACATCTTTAACGTCAATCATTTAACTATTCCATTGTCATTAAAATCGCTTGCACTGATAATGTTCCGACCCTGTATCCATCGGACACTACTATGCAAATAAAAAACACGCCGCGTTTAGCCAGATTGCTTTTTAACAGGGTGCTATGTTGCCTGTTTCTTGTACTGGGTGCCAATACTTATGGATCAACCCTGCTCATACTAGGCGATAGTCTAAGTGCTGGATATGGTATCAACCCGAAAAAGGGCTGGGTACAGCTTTTACAAGACGAACTTGGTGATGATCACAGGGTCATCAATGGTAGTATCAGTGGTGACACCACGGGTGGCGGTCTGGCCCGACTTCCCCTTTTGCTTGAAAAGTTTCGACCTGATTACGTTATTCTCGAACTCGGAGGCAATGACGGATTGCGCGGCCAACCCCTTCGGCTAATGAAAGGTAATCTGGCAGCAATGATTAATCTGTGTCGGAGTGCCGATGCAACACCGATTCTCTTCGGTATGCGCATTCCTCCCAACTATGGCCGTCGCTATACAGATGCATTTGCCGATATCTACCGGCAGTTGGCGGAGGAGACCAAGACTAAATTAATTCCTTTCCAATTGGACGACCTCATTGTTACTGAGGGCATGATTCAGCCGGATGGTCTGCACCCCACTGAGAAGGCGCAACCAGCAATCGCTGCTGTGGTGAAAGCAAATATTGAAGAAATTTTGAATTAGTTCGAATAAAAGACCACTGGTTGTCCACCAGTAAAACTCGACTGGCACTTCTAATCTCCATCAGTGACTTCTTAGATGAACAGAATCCAGTCGATCGTCTTTAAATTGCGAGACCCGTGAAAGATGTTAGACAGCAGTGGGATTGCGCACAAACAATTTTAACTGAGATACCAAACCACCAACTAAAATCAATCCACAACCGATGAGCTCCATGGTAGTTAAGCGTTCGTTGAGCAACCACCAACCACCCAATGCAGCGAAAACCGCCTCGAAACTTAGTATCAGCGCAGTATGAGACGCAGGAGCTGTGCGCATACCGATCACTTGAAGAGAGAATCCGATACAAGAGCTCAACACACCAACAAACAGCAAGGCCGGAATAGCATTTTTGACAGCCTGCCAATCCCAGTGCTCAACAATGACCATCACAATAGCACTCACCAGCGTGCAAAGAGCGAATTGCAAAAATATCAAACGAAACACAGACACTTTATTTGCCACCCTACTCGTGTAAATAACATGCAGTGCCCACAGCACTGAGCTCAGCAGTATTAGTATATCGCCCAACAAAAAGGCATTAACATCGATCTGGCTGAGAAAATACAACCCAACAAGTGCAAACACCACGCCTACCCATGTGGGCCATTGCGTTTTGATGCCTAAAAACAATCCTAAGACTGGAACAAATATGATGTAAATGCTGGTCAAAAATCCTGCTCTCGACACGGTGGTGTGCAAAAGGCCCACCTGCTGTAGAAACATGCCCAGCAACATAATTAATCCAAGCTGCAAGGCTTTGCCGTCATACGGCTGATAAGAGAACGGCTTGATTGGCTTCTCCATCAGATACCACAGCGGTAGTATGGCCAGACTAGCTACAAAAAAACGCCCAAAGACAAAGGTGTATGGACCTATGTGATCCATCCCTGTGCGCTGGAAAACAAAAGCAAACCCCCATATAAATGCGGTTATCAATAACAGAAAGTCCGCATGAAATTCAGACTTTTTAGTCATGCGCCCACTCTTCATCCGATTTGGGTTCAATGTGCCGAACCAATAACTGCAAGTTGCGCTGACCGCGGAACTCATTGATATCTAACTGATAAACACAGTGAACGATCTTGCACTGAGGGTTTGGCCATTGCTCAGCGTCCATATTGAAGTGGATAGCATCCAGAATGAAATCAGGCTGAGATGGACAACTTAAAACCAACTTAAGATGTTTTTCTCCCACTATTCGCTGTTGTTTTACCATAAATTTACCGTCAAATAGAGGTTCGGGGAATTGTTGTCCCCAGGGGCCAGCCTCTTGTAGCACTTCAGCCATATGAAGACTGAGCTGATGAGGTTGTAGCAACCCATCCGACAATATCAGTGCCTTGAGATCATCGACACTGATTTCTTGCTCTACCTGGGCCTGAAATGCTTGGATAAAACCATCGAGTTTATGTTCATCCAACGTTAATCCGGCAGCCATGGCGTGTCCGCCGAATTTTGTGATGAGCCCGGGGTTCTGACTGGCCACTGCCTCCATAACATCACGTATATGTAATCCGGGGACTGAGCGAGACGAACCCTTCAATTCGCCATTTTCCGCCCGGGCAAACACCACCGTGGGACGGTGATATTTCTCTTTTAGCCGCGATGCCACCAAACCCACTACGCCCTGATGCCAACTGGCGTCAAATAGACAAATCGCCATGGGAAGTTGTTTCTCCGAATCGACCAATAGTTGGTCTAACACAGAGTGCGCTTCTCGCTGCATGCCCTGCTCGATGGATTTTCGATCCTTGTTTAACTGATCCAGGGTCGTAGCAGTGGACATCGCCTGATGAGAATCATCAGAGATGAGACAGTTGATCCCCAGAGAGATGTCATCTAAACGTCCCGCTGCATTTAAGCGCGGCCCCAGGGTAAAACCTAAATCGCTGGCAAGGACACGATGGGGTAACTTGCCTGCGATTTGCAACAATGCCTTGATTCCGGGGCGACATAAACCGGCTCGAATGCGCTGCAAACCCTGGTGCACTAGAGCACGATTGACCTGATCGAGAGGCACCACGTCTGCTACAGTACCCAGAGCGACTAAATCCAACCAAGTGGCTAAAGTAGGCTCAGTAATACCAGCCTTTTCAAACCAGCCTCGGGATCGCAATTCGGTACGCAGACCACTGAGATAATAAAAAGCGACTCCCACTCCTGCCAAATTTTTGGCGGGAAACTGACAACCAGGCTGATTGGGGTTAACGATAGCGCAGGCTTTTGGTAACTCTTTACCCGGTAAATGATGATCAGTGACGATCACGTCGATGGCAAAATTCGCCGCATATGCAACGCCATCGATACTGGATATACCATTATCTACGGTCACAATGACATCGGGTTTATATTGCAAGGCCAAGTCAACAATTTCTGGTGTCAACCCATAACCATAATCGAAACGGTTTGGCACTAAGTAGTGAACCTTGTTAAACCCCATGGCATTCAGAGCAAGCATCATGAGCGCAGTGCTGGTGGCGCCATCAGCATCGAAGTCACCGACAATAACAATCTGTTGATCCAATTCCAGTGCAGTCACCAGGCGATCTACAGCTGCAGCTACTCCAGAAAGCAAGCTCGGTGAAGGCAAGCAAGCCAAACTGCGATCTAATTGTTGCTGACTGTGTATACCACGTGACGCGTAGATTCTCTCAAGCAATGGATCCAAACTGGGATCGAAAGAGACATTCTCATTAGGTATTTGACGGTGTCGAATTTCCATACCTAGGACAGCAGGGGAAGTGCTTTTCGCTGCAACCAATCGAGAAGAATCCGGTTAGTTTTCTCTGGTTCCTCCTGTTGAATCCAGTGACCACAATTGAGCGTGTGAATTTCTAGATCAGAAATGGATGCGCTCATATCCAGTTTAGGCACCATATCGTGCTCGCCGTAGATCATAAGACAGGGGATATCGATCTGTTGTTTGACATCAGCCGTGGTCTCCCAATTACGTGAGAAATTTCTGTACCAGTTACAGGGCGCTACAAAGCCCCCCTGTTCAAAAGCATGGACAAAGACATCTAGATCATGATCTTGCAACAGTAGACGCCCTCGAGTGTTGTCAATTTCGGCAGACTTTATGATGGTATAACCGTCAGGCTGCGCAGGACTGTCGTCCAACCAGTGTTCAGTGCGATAGAGGTTTTTTAGGGTGCGTCTGACATTAGATTCGAAGGATCGCGCAGCCACGTTGGGGTATCGATTAAAATGAACCAAATAAAAGTCTGTGCCCAGCATTTTTTCCCAAAATATCACTGGATCAGAGGGCTCTCTAACCTTGAAAGGCACTGACATGTTAGCCAAGGCTATTACACGATCGGGATTCAACAGGGCATGCTGCCAGAGCATAATTGCACCCCAGTCATGACCCACATAAATCGCCCGATCGATGCCCAAAGCATCAAGCAACCCATTTTGATCATCAGTCAATTGATGAATATCGTAGGCCTCAACGGCCTTGGGCTTGCTCGACCCACCGTAACCACGCTGGTTGGGTACAATGCAATGAAAACCGGCATCCACAAGCGGTTGAATTTGATAGCGCCAGCTGTAGGCCAGTTCTGGCCACCCATGACAGAGAACAACAGGCACGCCACCCTCACCCGCCTGAAATACCTCGAGCTCAACGCCGTTAGTCTCGATCATAGTGGAATCAATCATCGGTGAAGCGAATGTCATTTTTCACCCTCATTAGAAGATGCGATCACCCCAAACTTTACAGGAAACCAGCGTCTTTACCAATGTACCAACTAATAAAGCCAAGCGCCGCGACAATCACCCAGATAACTGCCAAAAGACGAAGTGGCCGAAAAGGTTGTCGCTCAATATCGTTGACCCCGCGCGCAAGGAATTCGTTGACTTTGTCCTGATCCTCTTTAGACAACTTGTTTTCTTCGAACATGGCATACTCCAAAATACAATCACGGTATTACGCTGTATGGAACATTACAGACCGTTAAGCGGTGATGTTTTGAGCAATAAATCTCTGCACCCCTGATTGATCATTACTCAGTACAGTAAAGGTTTCATCACGCTCAAACAAATCCGCCATGTGTTCCGGCAATGCGGGATCTTCAGGAAAGCCCGCCCGTCGAACGGCATCAGGAAATTTGGCAGGATGAGCGGTTGCCAGGGTCACCATTGGCGTACCAGGATCACGATGACAAGCCTTGGCCGCAGCGAGACCGATAGCTGTGTGGGGATCCAACAAGTATCCAGTCTCCTGATAAGTTTTACCAATCATATCCACGGTCATCTCATCGTCACACCGATAGCTGGAGAACAACTGGCGTGCGCGCGCCAGCGCCTCTGTGTTAAGTTGCATAGACCCTGATTTTACATCCGCCATGAGTTCACTGATAACCCGACCATCTCCGTCGTAGAGATCCGATAACAACCGTTCAAAGTTACTTGATATCATGATATCCATACTAGGCGCTAAGCTCTGTTGTAGCGGGCGAATACTATGGTCATTGTCGCTAATGCAGCGATGCAGAATATCGTTTTGATTAGTGGCGATGACCAACTGTTTGATAGGTAGCCCCATTTTGTGAGCCAAATAGCCGGCAAAGATATCGCCAAAATTCCCCGTGGGCACAGAAAAGGACACTGCTTTTTCAGGACCACCGAGGCGCAGAGAGGCCCAAAAATAGTAGACGATCTGAGCCATAATTCGCGCCCAGTTAATAGAGTTTACCGCCACCAGCTGCCGGCCGTCAGGCAAAAATGACTGATCTGAAAAACTGGCCTTGACCATATTCTGACAATCGTCAAAATTGCCCTGAAGCGCAATATTGTGAATATTTTTCGCCTCAACCGTGGTCATTTGCCGACGCTGAACGTCTGACACGCGCTGGTGCGGATGCAGAATGAAAATATCAATGTTTTTACACTGCCGACAACCCTCAATGGCAGCCGAGCCTGTGTCTCCCGATGTGGCGCCCATAATCACCACTTTTTGCTGCCGAGCTTCTAACAGATAATCAAAAACATTACCCAAAAACTGTAAAGCGAAATCTTTGAAGGCCAGGGTCGGTCCATGGAAAAGCTCCATTATCCATTGATCACCGCCCATTTCCACCAGAGGTGCCACGGACTCATGGCGAAAATGTGCATAGGACTTGTGAATCAGGGCCTTCAAATCCTCATTTGGAATAGCACCATCGACAAAGGGACTGATTACCTTCAATGCCAAATCGGGATAACTCAAGTCCGTCCATGAGGCAATTTCTTGCTGGCTAAATGACGGCATTGATTGAGGGACAAAAAGACCGCCATCCGGTGCCAAACCGGTCAATACCACATCCTCAAACCCAAGTGCTGGCGTCTTGCCCCTCGTGCTAATATATCTCATTGCTTCTGTTCCCGTTGACCTCTATGACGATGGTACTGTTTTCAACACTTACATTTGATCCAAATGTTCGACCCGAATAAAGCTGACAGAACCACGCACCGTGTCCAATTGCTCTATGTGAGAAACAGCTTTATTCAAACATTTTTCTTTGGTCACGCTGGTGAGAATAATAACATTGACATAGTCTTCCCCCGCCGGTTGTTCACGCTGGATAATAGCTTCAACACTGATGCCGGAATCACCCACTATTTTAGTGATGTCAGACAGTACTCCCGGCTCATCCAACGCTGCAAAACGCATGTAAAAGCTGGTTTCAACCTCTTCAATGGGTAGAACATTTTGTGACTCAAGGCTATTGTGATCTCTACCCAATGCTGGCACCCAGGTCTCTGACTGAGAACCCATTGTTCTCGCTATATCGACAACATCGGCGATCACCGCCGACGCTGTCGGTTCTGCTCCAGCACCTGGCCCATAAAACAACGTAGTACCCACCGCATCTGCATTAACCATGATTGCATTGAGCACATCATGCACACCGGCAATAAGAGAGCGCTCAGGAACCAGTGTTGGATGCACGCGAAGCTCGATCCCCTCGCTTGTTTGACGAGCAATACCTAAATGCTTAATAGAGTAGCCAAGCTCTCTGGCATAGGCCACATCTTGAGGATCCAGTTGAGTAATGCCATCGGTGTACAGACCGTCTGTAGACACCGGCATTGCAAATGCGATAGACGCGAGAATGGCGAGCTTGTGCGACGCATCAATGCCTTCTACATCGAATGTTGGATCGGCCTCGGCATAACCTTTTTCCTGGGCTTCAACCAATACATCTGAAAACTGGCGTCCTTTTGAATCCATTTCAGACAAAATAAAATTGGTTGTGCCATTTATAATGCCCGCTAGCCAATTAACTCGATTAGCCGAAAGACCCTCTCGGAGCGCTTTAATAATGGGTATGCCACCGGCGACAGACGCTTCGTAACCCACCATAACGCCCTGTGCTTCAGCCCGAGCAAATATTTCCATACCGTGTTCGGCGATCAGCGCTTTGTTGGCGGTAACAACGTGTTTTCCCTGTTCAATTGCAGTCATGACTAGGTCATAAGCAACTGTTGTGCCGCCTATGAGTTCCACCACAATATCTACATCTGGGCTTTTTGCCACATCGAATATGTCACGAGTGATTGAAGTCGACGATAAATCACAGTTGCCGTTGTCACGTCTACAGCCCACCAAGGATATGTTCAGCTGGTTATTGGCTCTGGCATTTATATCCGCCAGGTTGCGTTGCATTACGTTGAAAACACCGGAACCTACGGTTCCCAATCCACAGATACCAATTTTTATATTTGTCACTTTTTGTCCCTACCTGACACTACCCTGTGGTTGCCAGTTTTTTTGTTTAAACTATCATTTAGTATGGTGTAGGCAGTCAACCCCAACTCTGCCCATCTGAGGCGAATTAGAGAGCTTATGAATCGATGCCTAATATCTTCGCGATATCACTCGCTTTTCGATAGCCAGGAATCAGCGATCCATCCATCAGCACAATCGCTGGCGTACCGGTGACACCCAATCTTCGGCCCAGCTCATAGTGACTTGCCACTGGGTTTTTATCACAGACATTTGCATCATCATCATTGCCATTTTTTGAACGGGTGAGGCTCCCTTGAGGATCATCAGCGCACCAAGCAGTGGCGATTTTGGTGTATGAATCTGAGGGTATTCCAGCCCGGGGAAAGGCAAGATAGCGCACCTCAATGCCCAAGCTGTTTAGCTGTGCCATCTCACGATGTAATTTTCTGCAAAACCCACAGTCGACATCAGTAAAAACATTGATAATTGCTTTAGTCGCACCCTCTGGCTTAAAAACAATCATTTCTTCAACGCTGAGGTCAGCAAAAGCAGATTTTCGCGCAGGATTTAAGCGCAGGCTGCGAGCATCAACGAACTGGCCTGGCTTGATACTATAAAGCGTGCCATCAAAGAAAAAGTCACCGCCCCTTGTAACATAGAGAAGGGGACCATTTTTTACCTGTACCTCATAGAAATCTTTGATCGGTGCTGGACCGACAATGGTATATTCTAAATCTAACCGCGCGGCTTTTAACTTGGATTTTATCGTAGCCGCATCTTTGGCTGACAAATCTTCACCCAGCGAAAAACAGCTCACAGCCGACAATGCAACAAAGAAAATTAGGCGCAAAAATTTGCAAGTTTTCATGATCAATTTCTCTACAGACCATAGGGTGGTGTGAAATTACAAAACGTGTTTATTGACGTTAAAAAAACAGATTACCAAGGAGATTATAAAGCCTCTGATCCTGTCTCACCTGTTCGTATTCGGATTACTTCATCCAGTGGTGACACAAAGATCTTACCATCACCAATCTTTCCTGTAGCAGCTGACTTTGAAATTGCCTCTATCGTATTATCGACCAAGTCGTCGGAGATTGCGATTTCCAACTTAACCTTTGGTAAAAAGTCCACTACGTACTCAGCACCCCGGTAAAGCTCAGTATGCCCCTTCTGACGACCAAACCCTTTCACCTCAGTGACAGTGATGCCTTGAACACCAATATCATTCAATGCCTCTCGCACATCATCCAGTTTAAAAGGTTTAATGATTGCAGTAATTAGTTTCATAAGTCTTGTTTCCAAACAATTAAGCCAAGCATGGAAAGATACCTGTTTTTAGGAAAAAATGCATCACTGGTTGGTAAAAAGTTTACCTGACTTTACTTCTCTCAAAAAAAAACCGGGGCACAAAGGCCCCGGTGAAAGAGGGGATTTACGTTAGGACTTAGAACTTACAAATTCAGGGTAGGCTTCCATTCCGCATTCAGAGATATCCACACCTGAGAACTCTTCTTCTTCAGATACTCGGATACCCATGACTGCTTTCAAAATGCTCCATACGATGTAACTGGCTCCAAACACCCAAAGGAAGATGGTTGCTGCACCGATTAGCTGACCAGAGAATGTGCTGCCATCGTTAGTTAGGGGTACTAATAGCAGACCGAGCAGACCTACAACACCGTGAACAGAGATGGCACCGACAGGATCATCGATCTTCATTTTGTCGAGAGCAACGATGCTGAATACAACTAAAACACCGCCCATGGCACCAAACAAGGTTGCCTGCAACGCAGTTGGGGTAGATGGCTCAGCGGTGATCGCGACCAGACCCGCAAGCGCGCCATTTAGCGCCATTGTCAGGTCGGCTTTGCCAAACATGAATCGAGCGACCAACAATGCTCCAATCAAACCTCCGCTGGCAGCCGCATTGGTGTTCATGAACACCACAGCAACTGAATTGGCACTTTCGACAGATGCCGTTGCAAGCACAGAACCACCATTGAAACCGAACCAACCTAGCCACAGGATGAATGTTCCCAGAGTCGCCAGCGGGAGGTTGGCGCCGGGGATGGCATTGATAGAGCCGTCAGCGCCGTACTTGCCTTTCCGCGCACCGAGCAGTATCACACCCGCCAGAGCGGCAGCGGCACCGGCCATGTGAACAATACCCGATCCAGCAAAGTCAGAGAAACCCAAGTCGCCCAAGGTGTACATTCCAAACACCGGATTGCCTCCCCAAGTCCACGAACCTTCCATTGGGTAAATGAAACCCGTCATTACAACGGCGAAAGCCAGAAATGCCCATAACTTCATTCTCTCTGCAACAGAGCCTGAGACGATGGACATAGCCGTGGCAACAAAGACCACCTGGAAGTAGAAGTCTGCAGAAGGCGCATAGGTCGCAGGATCTTCAGCTCCCGTCGCGCCGTCGCCCGTGATGGTGGACAAGAAATAATCACCGCCATACATAATGGCATAGCCGCTCACCATATACATGGTGCAGGCAACCGCGAATAGGGCAATGTTTTTAGTTAAAATTTCACTCGTGTTTTTAGACCGCACCAGCCCTGCCTCAAGCATGGCAAACCCTGCTGCCATCCACATTACAAGAGCACCACATACTAAGAAGTAAAAGGTGTCCAGCGCATACTGTAATTCAAATATCTCGTTCATTATCTACTCCTCAGGTTATATAGCTTCAGGCCCAGTTTCGCCGGTACGAATTCTGATGGCATCGTCGAGCTGACTGATAAAAATTTTGCCATCGCCTATTTTTCCGGTGGCGGCGGCTTTGGTTATCGCCTCCACTGCGCTCTCCACCATGGGTTCATCCAGGGCAATTTCCACCTTCACTTTTGGCAGAAAATCCACCACATACTCTGCACCTCGGTATAGTTCGGTGTGGCCTTTTTGACGCCCAAAGCCCTTAACTTCGGTCACCGTTACGCCTGATACTCCAAGCTCTCCAAGCGCTTCTCGAACCTCGTCTAACTTGAAAGGCTTAATTACTGCTGTAATCATTTTCATAGTGTTCCTCCAGTAGAGTGGCCTGGGCCACTCATTTAGGTTTAGATTGAAAACCGCCTCTTTAAAGCGACTTGGATATAGCCACGACAAACTGAGTGTCAGCGTCTAAGGCGCCAGAACCTGAAGAATCAACCAAACTAAAGTCGACGCCCACACCGCTGACCTCTGTGCTTAGCGAAATGGAATAATCATCGATGGTGTCACCAAAAACAGCGTCATAAGCCGCGTCATCATCAGCAGAAATGGTTCCATAGTGAAGGCCCAAACTGAGGTTCTCCCCGAGAGAAAAGCCGTAATCAACGTACAGATAAGTGGTTTCTCCAGTGGAGTCAAAATAGTCATCTGAATAGTTAAATCCAACTGTTGCATCACCAAATGAAACGCTTCCGTAGATTTCCTCGAAATCCAAAGAAGAATCGCCTGGGTAGCCGTAGAAGAGGTAACCAACATCAAAGCTGACTGCCTCAGTCAGTGAACCGCCGTATCCAAGGTAGTAATCCAATTCTGGACCATTGCTGAAGTCGATGCTTGAAGCCCAAGTGCCAACGTAGAATCCGTTGTCAAAGTTAACATCGAATCCGCCAGATAGTGCTTCACCACCGGCTTGATCCACACCACGGAAAAAATATTCGGAACCCAGTGCAACATTTCCGGACACTTCTGCCGCCATCCCGGTAGCTGCCGTCATCATCGTTGCAGCAAAAACTGCGGTTTTAATAGCTTTCATTTAGTCTTCTCCCAAGAAGTTTAAAGTTGTTTAACTCGTCAAAGTGAAACGGTGCAACTGTCAAACAGTGTCACCCTCGCACTCACCATGTTGCACATAGCGTGCCAACTCCTAAAACGGGGATTTTCTTTGAATATGCCCAGTTCAGTCTTATGTTTTGCGCCATGATGGTGCAAACTTCCTCTTTTTCCTTTCAATTAATGCACCAAAATGAGCTGATACAATGATTGTTTTGTTGAACAGCTGGTTAAGCTAAACTAAAGTCGTGGTGTCCAAAAAGAATCATCTAATCCAAGAGGTATTTGAAAACATCAAATGAAGAACGAGGATTTTTTAAAACAATTTCAAAGTCATCTCGAGCAATCCTTGCAGAGCGCTCAAACAGTAGGTGATGAACTACAACAAGTGATCAAGACTGCGCTGAATGAGACATTGACTAAATTGGATTTAGTCTCTAAAGAAGATTTTGATGTTCAGAAAATTGTATTGGCGCGTTCGAGGGAAAAAATTGATCAGCTCGAGAAAAAAATTACCACCCTAGAACAACTGATTAGTAAATCAGCCAATGATCGCTAGTTAGCGACAAAACTCACTCGTTTTCCAACCACATACAGGGAGGTATGTGATGTCACTTGCGGTTACTTACAGTCGCGCCAAGTTAGGTATAGAAGCACCGCAAATATCAGTTGAAGTGCATCTCTCTAACGGGTTACCCGCATTCAATATTGTCGGACTACCCGAGACCTCGGTGAAAGAGAGCAAGGATAGGGTTCGTAGTGCAATCATTAATTCCCATTTTGATTTTCCAGCAAGGCGTATAACCGTAAACTTGGCGCCGGCAGATATTCCAAAGGAAGGAAGTCGATTTGATCTCGCCATTGCCGTTGCGATATTAGCTGCCTCTAAACAAGTGCCCGATGATGAGCTCCATGATTATGAATTCATCGCCGAGCTGGCACTCACCGGTGATCTCAGACCAGTGCAAGCCGTGCTCCCCTCTGCACGGCGCTGCGCTGCGGATCAGAACCGTCTCATAGTCGCAGAATCCAATGCCAACGAAGCCTCACTTGTCGAGCAATTATCGGTGCTTCCGGCATCCCATTTGCTGCAAGTATCCGCGCACCTTCATAAACGAGAAGCCATATCAGCCTGGTCCAGAACAGCACCCCGCA
Source organism: Porticoccaceae bacterium (assembly GCA_964230135.1). Lineage (GTDB taxonomy): Bacteria > Pseudomonadota > Gammaproteobacteria > Pseudomonadales > Porticoccaceae > HTCC2207. The sequence goes on from CAXRFT010000021.1 coordinate 19,285, forward strand.
GGCATATTTGCACTGAAAAGCTAAGCGATGTCTTCGGTCAGAATCACGCCAAGCGTGCGTTGGAAATTGCTGCAGCCGGAGGCCACCATATGTTACTTTTCGGACCACCTGGAACCGGTAAAACTATGCTAGCAAGCAGACTCAGGGGTATTTTGCCACCACTTTCAAACGATGAAGCCATGACAGTGGCCTCTATTTATTCTGCCGCCGGAAAGGGCTTGAGAGACAATATTTGGTTGCGGCCATTCCGGTCACCCCATCATACAGCCTCGGCGGCGGCCTTGGTAGGGGGCGGAAGCAGACCAAAGCCCGGTGAAATCTCTCTGGCACATGAAGGTGTATTGTTTCTCGATGAGTTACCGGAGTTTTCACGCCATGTTCTAGAAGTATTGCGAGAGCCTCTCGAGTCGGGCAGAATTTTACTTTCAAGGATTGCAGCGCAAATGACCTATCCTGCAAGATTTCAATTAATTGCAGCAATGAATCCTTGTCCTTGCGGTTAT
>CAXRFT010000022.1:0-14512 GCA_964230135.1 Porticoccaceae bacterium
TAGTTATTGGGCATCTGCGATATTCAGCTTTTCCTTCAGGTTGCGCTTAAGAAACTTGCCGCTGGCGTTTTGGGGCAGGGGTTGCTCCACCAGCCAAATATAACGGGGTATCTTAAAGGCAGCCAGTTTCTCTCGTAAAAACTCTCTCAGTGCCTGTGGGCTGATTTCATTGCCGGGCGCTGGGAAAATAGCGCATCCCACTTCTTCTCCAAGTCGATCATCTGGTACGGAAAATACTGCGCACTCGGCAACAGCAGGATAGCTGAAAATAGCCGCTTCTACCTCGGAGCTGTAAATGTTTTCACCGCCGCGCAGCACCATATCTTTAGCGCGATCAACCAGATATACGAAGTTGTCTTCATCAAGATAGCCAATGTCACCAGTGTGCAGCCAGCCATCGACTATGGTTTCGGCGGTGGCGTCGGGACGATTGAGGTAACCCTTAATAATGTGAGGGCCATAAATACAGATTTCGCCAATCTCACCGCGGGGCAGATCCGCACCCTGCTCGTCAACAGCCTTGATGTCACAAACTGGAACTATCAAACCCGCACTGTTGGGTTTGCTGGTTAAAAAGGCTCCGTAGCTGCCGGTTGCCAAGCCGCAGGTTTCGGTCAGGCCGTAGCCTTGGGCCGGCACTGCGTGGCCACCGCCGCTATCGATTTTTTCGATCAGATCTGGTTGTACTGGTGCGCCACCACCACCGAGGCTCATCAGCGATGAAACATCCCGGCTGTGGAAGTCGGGGTGACTAATCAGTTCACGGCCCATAAGGGGCACCCCGCTGAAGTTAGTGATTTTTTCCTGTTCGATGAGACGCAGCGCCTCGCCTGCATCCCACTTGTACATATGCACCAGCTTGCCTCCGGAGGCAGTGATACTGTGCACCACGCTATTCATGGCGGTGACGTGAAACAATGGAGTGGTCACCAATCCTGCTGGGGGAACCGCATTGGGATCCTCAGGGTTGGGAGGCTGCTCACCTTTGATCAGGGCATTTGCCGTGTTTTGACTGAGGCCAACAAACAGGGCACTTAATAGTTGGCTAACGCAACTGCGGTGGGTCAGTTGGGCACCCTTTGGGAAGCCGGTGGTGCCAGAGGTGTAGAAGATACAGACGTCGTCGTCCGGATCAATAATGACTGAGGGCATAGAGGGTTCTGCCTTTAGAACCTCGCGCCAGGGGGTGGCCCATGTCGGGGTCTCATGGGTGCGCACAGCCACCACAGGCAGCTCGGAGAATTCTTCTGCAATTTCGCTGAAGCGACCGAGTCGCTCGGTATCGCAGATCAACATTTTGGCCTCGGAATCGGTCAGACCGTATTTTAATTCCTCTGCCACCCACCAGGCATTGATGCCCACTGTCACGGCACCTATGGAGGCGATGGCCCAGTTGCACAGCAGCCACTCGGGGTAGTTGCGCATGGCGATGGCTACGCGGTCGTGCTGCTGAATGCCTTGGGATGTAAGCCAGTTAGCGATGCGTGCCACCTGCTCGTGAGCTCGGTTGTAGGTCCAGCGTTCATCCTCAAAAACCAGATAGTCCCTCTCACCGTGCACGCTGGTACTTAGCCATAGGTCGCGCAACGATCTCGGCGCGTTCGCCCAGGTCTTCATCAGGTTGCCATGGACCTCGGTCTCGGTAATAGCAAACATCTGATCTGGTGCGGTCATGGCGGCAGTGATTTGCTTCAAAACGTCTAACATTTTATCCCCTTAGAATCATAAGTTGCATAGTGAATATAGCCATTTGCATGGCGGAGCCTATTGTATTGTCTTTATTTAAAGGCTGTGCGTTAATTATTTATTGCTTGGAGTTGCTAAGAAAAACTTGCCACACTTACTATATAAAAGGGTGTTAGACCTGTCAAAATAAGCAGGTTCTATTATTTATCCAATGAGATCCAGATGACCAAACACGCTGATTTGAAAGCCTTTCAGGCTGTTTCCATGGCAGGTCTTCCCGAAAAAATAGTTATGTTCCTCTGTGCGATAATCATTAACGTTATCGATAGGCTTTAAAGAAAATCAATTTTTGCTGCGGGCGATGCAGACTGAAGTAGTGCTTAGTGGTTGTTACAAAAAGATTGGTTACAGGTGGAATCAGAGTCACTTTATTTCCAGATCAGTCACTTCGTTTCGGAAAAGAGATAGTCGGAAAAACAATCCTTTATCTTGATGGTAAGCCTATGGCATAACTCAAGTTGGTAAGGTTTAGATGGTACTCAGCAAAATGCTGGTCTCGCTGTTGGCAATGCCATCAATCAGCCTAACTTCTCTCAGTACATTGTCAAAATCAGCCAAGCTTGAGGCTTGAATTTCAGCAACTAAATCCCAGGCGCCATTGGTTGTGTGCACCTTTTGTAGTTCCGGTAAGCCGCGCAATTTTTTGATAATGTCAGCGGTGGATTTTCCGGTAATTTCAATCATCATCACCGCGCGAATGGCGCTGTCATCGACACTGGCGCTGGCTCTGATGGTAAAACCTAAAATAGCGTCGCTGGCAATCAGTCTGTCGAGCCGATTCTGTACTGTTCCACGGGAGACCTTTAAGGCTTTTGCCAATGTCGAAATAGATGCTCTGGCGTCTGTTCTGAGCAGTGAAATAAGATCGCGATCAACGGAGTCATAGCGCACGCCACGGTCATTGTTAAGCATAATGTCTGTCGATGTTGTTAGTGGATTGTTTGTTTAAGTCTAAATTGACTATTTTTATATTATAGTTGAACAAAATGATATATTAATAGCAAATATTTACAAAATATTGCTATATCGCTTGACTTTGCCTTTGTCTATTATGTTTGAGTAATAACTGACCAAAGGCGATGTACTATGAGAAACCTTGCTGACATTGATGCTCAATCTATTCTCCACCCGGCAACCCATGCCGACGAGTTTGCCCGCTCCGGATCCAAGATTATTCAATCTGGACAGGGAATCTACGTGCGTGACAGCTCGGGCAAACAGCTCATTGATGCGGTGGCCGGTCTATGGTGTGTCAATGTGGGTTACGGTCGTGAAGAGTTGGCGGAGGCCATGCACAAGGCGGCTTTAGAGCTGGGCTATTATCACACGTTTTCGGGCATGTCGAACGAACCACAGATAGCGCTGGCCGAGCGTCTATTGGACAAGGCTCCCGAGGGGTTGTCCAAAGTGTTCTTTGGCAGCGGTGGCTCCGACGGTAACGACAGCCTGATAAAAATAATTTGGTACATCAACAACATTCGCAACAAGCCGGCGAAGAAAAAAATTATCTCGCGATGGCAGGCCTACCATGGCACATCCCTGGGAACGGCCAGTCTTACCGGCTTGCCATCCTTTCATTCAGACTTTGATTTGCCCCTAGAGAATATTTTGCACACTGAGTCGCCAGACTTCTACCGCTACGGTTTAGAGGACGAGACAGAGTTGCAGTTCTCGCTGCGACGAGCGCAACAGTTGGAAGACCTGATTGTGGCCCAGGGCGCAGATACCGTCGCTGCATTTATCGCTGAGCCGGTACTGGGGGCTGGTGGGGTGGTGACGCCACCGGAGGGTTATTTTGAGGCGATTCAGGCAGTACTCAAGCGCCACGACATTTTATTTATTGTCGATGAAGTGGTCTGTGGTTATGGCCGCCTGGGCAAATGGTTTGGCAGTGAGGTGTACGATCTCAAGCCGGATATGCTGACCACAGCAAAGGCTCTAACCAGTGGTTACTTCCCATACTCGGCATCTTTTGTCAGCGATGAAATATGGCAGACAGTCAAGCAGGGTTCGGTGAAGAATGGCAATTTCGCCCATGGCTATACCTATGCAGGCCACCCAGTTGGTGCCGCTGTGGCCATGGCGAATCTGGATATTATCGAAAACGAAGACCTGGTGGAAAACGCTAGTAGCGTGGGGACATATTTCCATCACCAGTTACGGCAGCGCTTTGCAGAGGACAGTTTTGTCGGCGAGGTGCGCGGCACTGGCATGATCGCAGCAGTGCAATTTGTTAAAGACAAAACCGACAGACAGTTCTTTGATAAAAGCAGCAAAATATCAGCCAAAATCGCCGCACAATGTTATCAAAATGGGTTGATCGCAAGACCGTTGCCGACGTTGGATTCCATGGCATTTTCGCCGCCATTAATTTGTACCACCAGTGACATCGACGACATCGTTGATATTTTCGAGACCTCAGTGCGAGCTGTGATGGCCGAGGAGTTATAGGTAAAAAATAATGAAGACAGTATCGCAAATGTTTATTCAAGGTGCTCAGCCATGCTCATTGTAAGGCCTATTAAAAGAGAAGATATCGATGGCTTATTGGGCTTGGCCCAAGCTGCCTTTCCGGGTATGACTACCTTGCCGCCAGACCGCGAGGTGTTGGCCAAGAAAATTGAAAAATCCATTGCCAGTTTATCTGTGCCAGTGACAGAACCGGGGCGAGAAAACTATCTCTTAGTCATGGAAGATACAGACAACAAACGCTTGGTGGGTACGGCGGCCATTATCGCTCGGTTGGGCGAGGAGGATCAGTTTTATTCCTACAAAATCAACAAAGTGACTCACTCTCACAAAGCATTGAACAAGAAAGTCACGGTGGAGACCCTAAACTTGTCCAATCATTTTGAGGGCTTTGCAGAGGTGGCGACGTTATTTTTAGATAGCGACTACCGTAAAAATGGTAACGGCAAACTATTGGCCCGCAGTCGTTACCTGTTTATGGCTGAGTTTAGAGAGCGGTTTCCCGATCAGGTGATGGCCGACCTGCGCGGCTATTTTGATGAGCATGGGCGGTCACCCTTTTGGGATGCCATAGGCCAGCATTTTTTTGCTATGGGGTTCTCAGAGGCTGACTTATTTGGCGCGGTAAACGGCAACCAGTTTATCGCTGACTTAATGCCCAAACAGCCGATCTATGTCAATTTGTTGCCGCCAGAAGCTCAACAAGTCATTGGCAGACCTAATGATCAGGGCAGACCCGCTTTGGCCATGTTGGAGAAGGAGGGTTTTCACTGGCGAGGCCAAATCGATATTTTTGACGGCGCCCCCAGTGTCGATGCCTTTATTGATCAGCTCGCCACCATTAAAAACAGCATGCGCCTGGCAATTGCACAGCAGACGGACAATCTCGATAACCAGCAATATCTGGTATGTGGTGGCGATGCTGCCCAGTTTGCATCCTGTATTAGTCAATTAAAAATGTTTGATGATGGGACAGTGGGATTGCCGGCAAAAACCTTGCAGGCGCTAGATTTACAAACAGGTGACTCTGTCAGAGTTGTGGCGCTTTAGAGCAAAACAGAGCAGAACAGTGATTTTGATCTGGCGTTTATGACTTTGTCACAAAAACAGAAGGAATAAGAAGTGTCCGCTACAGTTGAAATGAATTTTGATGGTCTTATCGGCAGCACGCACAATTACGCAGGACTGTCTGAGGGAAATTTGGCCTCCACCAACAATGCCAAATTAGTTTCCCATCCCCGCCAAGCGGCCAAAGAGGGCTTGGCGAAGATGTTTCGCCTGCATCAATTGGGCTTAAAACAGGGAGTTTTGCTCCCTCAAGAGCGGCTGCATATGCCAACCTTGAGGCATTTGGGATTTACCGGTTCGGATAGTGAGGTTATCGCCAAAGTATCATCATCTGCGCCCCATCTTTTGGCCATGTGCTATTCGGCCTCCTCAATGTGGGCGGCAAACGCCGCCACCGTCTCGCCCAGTGCTGATACAGCTGATGGTCGCGTTCATTTTACCCCAGCGAATCTCAAGAGCATGTTTCATCGCTCCATAGAAGCTGAAACCACCAGCAGATTATTGAAGGTTATTTTTAATAACTCAGCCTGTTTTGCCCATCACGATGCACTCAGGGGTGGCGTACACTTTGGCGATGAAGGCGCTGCCAATCACAATCGTCTGTGCAGTAACTATGGTGATCAGGGCGTCGAGTTATTTGTCTATGGCCGCCGCGATTTTGGCGATTCTCGACGCAACACTGATTTTCCGGCGAGACAGTCACTGGAGGCCTCTATGGCCATAGCGCGCAGACACCAATTGCACGGAGATAAAGTAGTGATGGCGCGTCAAAGCGCTAAGGTTATAGACGCTGGCGGTTTTCACAATGACGTGGTCAGTGTCAGTAACAAAAATGTGTTGTTTATGCACGAGCTTGCCTTTGAAGACAAAGCAGATTTAATCGATGGCGTCACCCGGGCTTTTGAAGGGCAACCACTCCATTTTGTCCAGGTGCCAGACCGATCCGTGTCCTTAGAAAATGCCATTCAGTCCTACCTGTTTAACTCGCAGTTGGTCAATCTGCCCAACAGTGAGGATATGACTCTGATACTGCCCATGGAAAGTCGGGAAAACCCCGCCGTCCACAACTATTTGCTGGATCTTATTGAGCAGGATACCCCGATTAAAAACCTGGAGTTTGTCGACGTCCGACAGAGCATGCGCAACGGCGGCGGCCCGGCCTGTCTGCGTTTGCGCGTGGTATTGACCGAGCAGGAGTTAGCTCGGGTCAATGCCAATTTCATCTTAGATGATCATTTGTTTTCGCGTTTAAACCGCTGGGTGGACAAGTATTATCGCGATGAGTTACGAGCCAGCGACCTGGCCGACCCAGATTTGCTGGATGAAAGCAGAGCCGCGCTGGATGAGTTGACCCAGATCATGGACATTGGCAGTTTCTACTCTTTTCAGCGAGCCTAAGGTAATGACTGATTATCAACAACAACTCTTCGGCAACCAGAGCTTTCTGAGCGCGACCTTGGATTCAGCGGCGCAGGGGCGCAGTAACAGCGTGCGACTACCGGATGATGTTGTGGCAGAGTTGTGGGATCGGGGAGTTTTATCTTTCCGCCCTCTGGATCAGCGGTCAGCTGATTCAATTTTGCTGTCGGTGGGGGTGCACGGCGACGAAACTGCACCCATTGAAATAATTGATCAACTGGTGAGTGATATTTTTTCAGGCAAGCTATGGGTTAAGCACAACCTACTGATCGTGATGGCTAATCCAGATGCTATGAATGCCAACTGTCGCCAAGTCGATGAAAACATGAATCGTCTGTTCAATAATGATTTCAATAGTACCGATGAAGACAGCCCTGAGCGTCGCCGCTGTATCGGGTTAATGAACCACTCCAGCGATTTTTTCAACCGGGCTACTGCGGGAAAGTTTCATTATGATCTACATACCACGATTAGAGATTCCCGCTGTGAAAAGTTTGCCATGTCGCCTAATGTTTCATCGTCGTTACAGCTCAAAGAGCAGTTCTCGATGCTCGGTCAATGGGGTGTAGAGGCTATGGTTAAGACCAACAAGCAAAGTGCCACCTATTCAGCATTCACTGCACAGCACCTTGGCGCCATCAGCTTTACTCTGGAACTTGGCAAGGCCAGACCTTTCGGAGACAACGATCTAGCAACCCTGTCTGGCGTAATTTCCGGGCTGAATAGGCTGGTCAGTGGTAATACTCAAGCACCGCCAGTAGCCAAATGGCCAAAATCTTTCACAGTGGCAGCGGAAATTATTAAACACAGCCACCGCTTCCAGTTGTGCTTTGCCAGCACAACAGCCAACTTCACCGAGTTCACTGTGGGTGATCAGTTAGCCGTTGATGGCGACCACAGCTACACTGTGGCCGTGGATGGAGAACGCATTCTATTTCCCAACGAAAATGTTGCCATAGGCCAACGAGCACTGGTGGTTATAAGACCGGACAATACAACCAAGGCGGAAAATCATGAATAAAACCAAAGTCTCTATTATCGGTGGTTCCGGCTACCTTGCCGCTGAGCTACTTCGGAACCTGCTCAGCCGTGACGACGTGGAAATACTGCGCGTTTCGAGCAAGGACCACATAGGCAAGCACATAGGTGAGGTCAACCGAGCCTTCTGGGGGCGCAGTGACATTATTCTTGAAGATATCTCGCCACAGGAATGCGTCGCTGGTGCGGATATTGTATTTTTGGCAATGCCCCACATTATCACCGCAGGTGTTGCCATGGAACTGTTTGATCTGGATGTGCGGATTATTGACCTATCGGGTGATTTTCGGCTCAAAGAGATCAGCGACTATAGGCGTTACTATGCCGATGGACATCCCTGCCCGGAGCGATTGGGCACTTTTATCTATGGCATGCCCGAGTTGTTTGCCGATGATATTAGGGAGGCTAAGTACGTGGCCAACCCCGGCTGTTTTGCCACCTGTATAGCCACCGGGTTACTGCCGCTTGCCGATGCCGGGCAATTGCAGAGTACGGCGGTAAAGGTGGTTGCTCTGACCGGTTCAACGGGTTCTGGTGTTCATCCTCAGGTTGGCAATCACCACAGTGTGCGAAGCAACAACATGAAAACCTACAAGGTGTTTCAACATCAGCATACACCAGAGATATTGCAGACTTTAGCGGCGGCGGGTGCCGCTGAGGTTCAACTGGATTTTGTTCCCCTATCCGCACCCATGACCCGCGGCATGATGTCAATCTCGCAGCTGGATATGCCCACAGGTCTCGGCGAAGATGACTTGCGCGCTATGTACGAGGATTATTATCGCGACTTTCCTTTAATCTCAGTGTTGCCCAAAGGGGTTTCACCCGAAGTAGTGGCGGTGAAAAACTCTGCTCGCATAGAAATCGGCCTTGATCTTAGTGAAACACGAGCCGATGGCAAACAAACCCTGTGCGTTACCACCGTGTTGGACAATCTCATAAAAGGGGGTGCGGGCCAAGCGATGCAGAATTTCAACCTGATGACCGGCAAGGACAATAATTACCAGTTGAATGATTTAGGTATGTGGCCATGAACCACTCGTTGCAGACAAGCAATGATGGTAAACCCATTGCAGTGATTAAGGTCGGTGGTGACATACTGCTCGATGAGGGTCAGTGTGCTGGAATTGGCAACAATGTTTCACAGTTGATAGACAATAATTGGCATGTCATCATTTTACATGGCGGTGGCCCTCAAGTGTCTGCCATGCAGTCCCGCTGTGGTATAAAACCTCGCAAAGTAGCGGGTCGACGGATCACCAGTAAAGATGATCTGATGTTGGTAAAGCAAGTCCTATGTGGTCAGGTCAATGTTGATTTAGTGTCCCTATTGCAAACCAGTGGCGTTAAAGCGTTTGGCTGTCACGGCGCGTCGGGTAAGCTCATTGTGGCCGAGCGGAGACCGCCAATAAGGGTGTCTGGCGGTGGTCAGGATCTGGTGGATTTTGGTGAGGTTGGCGATGTAACAGCGATCAATGCAGCTCTATTATACAGTTTATTGGCGGCTGACCAAGTGCCTGTGGTTGCCTCGTTGGGCATCAATCAGCAAGGTGAGACGTTCAATATTAATGCGGATACCACTGCAGCGCAGATTGCCCGGCAGATGTCAGCACAGCTACTTATTTTTGTCACCGGGGTTGGCGGCATTTACAAGGATATAGACGATCCTGCCAGCCGTTTTTCCCATCTCACCGCAATCACGGCGCGACAATATATCGATAATGGCACCATTGTCGGTGGCATGATCCCAAAGGTAGAGGAGGCTTTATCCGTATTGGCCTCTGGGGTGGATACCATTGCTGTTGCCGATGCTCGCGATACTGAAGCATTCACCAGTATTGCCAGTGGTGAAAACCGTTTTGGTACCCTGATCACAGCGGGCTAAAATTTACACACCAATGCTGTTACCCATTGGGGCTTTGGCTGGTCGATTTCTCGCGATGTACTGAGGGCGTCTCTTCAAACCATCGTTTGAAACTGCGCCTGAAGCTGGAGACATCACTGAATCCCATTAAATGGCCAACACTTTCAACGGTTAAGTTGGCATCTTTTAGGTATGTCACCACCTGTTTTTTGGCCAGCTCGTCGCGAATTATCTGAAATGTAGTACCTTCTAAATGCAATTTTCGGATGAGGGTTCGCGAGCTCATACAGAGCTTTTCTGCCACTTCGCGCAAGGTCCATATCCTACCCGGGTTTTCAATGATCAATGTTGATACTTTTTGTTTGAGTGATAATCCAGAATCTGTTGTTTGATCTGCAGTAAAGGCTCTCATCTGCTGCTCACAGATTGCCATGGCCTCCTGATGCAAGGCGGCATCGGCCACTGGTGATGGCGTTGACAATAGCGATGATGAAATGATTATTTCAGTGACCGAATGATTAAACTGTATATTGTCACCAAAGGCGCGATGATACTTTCTCCAATGTTTTGGCTTCGCGTAAGAGAAATAGACTTGGCCTTTGAACTGGTGGGCCCCGATGAAAAAAGCGATGGCCGAAAATAGTCCACTCAATACAGCTTCTGTTATAAATAAGCGCAAATCGCCCAAATCAAACGTCTCACAAAAGTTGATTTTCAGGCCGGCGGCATGGTCGCTGACTGACGTATGAAAAAAGTTTGCTCGGATTTGCCCGAAGTTGGCCAGCAATGTCACTGCGGTTTCAAGATCAGGCCCGCTAAAGGCAGCAACACCGAGGGGGCCATGGGTTGGTAGATTTAATTGGCTGCCCACTAACAGTCCTAAATCGTCACGGCCCGAGATGGCCAGAGCATTCCTGTAGATTGTCGCCATATCATTGCTAGAAATAGTTCCATCTAGCGTCATTAATTCCCTGTAAGATACGGTTGTACCGACAAAATATGCTTGGCTATTTGCCTCGGTCAGCCCTAAATATCGAAATAGGATACGAGCATAGCTAGAGGGAGCATTTTTGTAGTTTCCCATGTGGCTAACCTCTATGTCTTATCAACCAGTTATGCTATCGGTATGCAATTTGTCTTCAAGTGTAACCTCGTCATCGCCATATTGTCACTATTTGTCCCCCTGCTGTCATTTTTTGCTCTGCCCATTTCTGCTGAACTATCGCACACTGGACTAATAAAATGTGCCCAAAAGCTCGTGGATTCAACGATGAACACACATTCCGTCCTATCTGATCAACAAGATGATCGACAGCTTTTTAAAGCGTTAATGAGAAAGCCAACAATCGCCTGGCCTACCATTGCGCTTCTTATTGCCTCCTATGTGCTCTTTGGTTTGTCAACTATCGCCACTATCAACGGTGATCTTCCGCTTTACTGGGGTATTGCGATTAATGCCATTGCGGCTTACTTTTCTTTCACACCGGCTCACGATGCGTCTCACGGTGCGGTGAGCTCTCAACGTGAACTTAACGATTGGGTTGGCCGAGTTGCTACTGTATTGCAGTCGCCGGTGCCATTTTTTCGTGCCTTCCGCTATGTTCATATGCAGCATCATCGGTTCACCAACGATAAAGAGAAAGACCCTGATGTCTATGTTGGTAGTGGGCCGCGCTGGCTTCTGCCGCTGAAGTGGGCGACACTAGATGTAAATTACCTCTACTGCTATTTGAGACCCTCAGTGTTTATGCAAAGACCTCAAGGTGAACGCACAGAAATGGCCTTGGCAGTTCTTTTTGGAGTAGTGGTATTAATAGCTGTCATGGTCGCTGATTGTCTAGAGTATTACCTGTTGTTATTTATTCTTCCGAACCGCATTACAGCAATATTTTTGGCAATTACCTTTGATTTTTTGCCTCATTACCCACATCGGGTAAAGGCAATTGACGATCCTTTTCGAAGTACATCCAATCGTGTCGGGATGGAATGGTTGTTGACACCCATGTTATTGTTTCAAAATTATCATCTGGTGCATCATATTTATCCCACTGTCCCGTTTTATCGCTATCTGAAAATATGGCGTGCGCGAAAACATTATCATCAGTTAAAAAACCCTGCGACAACAGATACTTTCGCACTCAACCCGAGAAAATAGGAATGTTCCATGATCTCTTGGGATATTAGTTCATCGAACCTAAACAGTTAATATCTCACCTGCAGGGTGAAAAGTTGGATTACACAGACGATAAATTAGTATGGATACGTTTTTCTAAAAGCCTGTATTTACAGATCACTGCTCAAATTTAGGAAGTTTTGCAAATAGGCTGGCCGAGAGCACCATAAATGCTGCCGCTGTAAATAGAGATGCAGTGTAGTTACCCGTGGCATCGCGAACTGCACCCAAAATAACCGGGCTGAGGCCAGTGGCAATTAGAAAAGTCGCATATTGTCTGCCATAGATTTGACCGTAGGCATTGATGCCGAAATATCTGGCCACCAGATAGCCAATCAGATCAACTTCGGCACCCACGGAAAATCCTATGACAAAGGCTGCCGGCACAGCAACGACTGAGCCAAGGGTTGCCAGCGCTAGCACGCCGCAGACACAGGCAAATAAAATGGCAATTGCCACCCGTGGGGCGAAGATGCGGTCCACGGCGAAACCCACCAAAAGACGGCCCAACACAACGGCGATACCAATAACACCGGCGATCTTAGCGGCGTTACTGGTGGTGAAGTCCATTTCCAAGAGGATGGGTACGAAATGGATCATCAATCCGCCAAGCCCCAACGACAGACAGAATATCGCTGCCATAATTATCCAGTATGGGCGACTTGCCTTGGCTATTTTAAAGTCATTGCTGGCCGCAGCTGCATCGATAGTCACCGGCGTTTTGGCACCGCTGAGTCGTGACAAAACGACGACGATGACTACACCGACAACAGCAGTAAATAGAGCCATTGCAAAATAGGCGCCCCGCCAGCCAAACGCGTCCATTGCGCTGCTTACCAGCGCCGGCCCAAAAGTGGCGGCGATACCGGCCCCAGATAAAGCAATACCGAGCGCCAAACCCCTTTGTCGTTCAAAAACACTGTTAATTGCGCGAGTGTATGCCAAGGGGGATGACGCACTGCCCAGTACAGCCTGTAGCATAGCAAGAATGACGAAGGTGGTAATGGTCTGAACAAACAGCCCGAGCATAACGTAGGCCACTGAGAGGCCGAGTAGGGAAATCAATACCGGTTTCACCAGGCCGTAACGATCGACGATTAAGCCAATAAAGGGTAACACTGCGGCCAATGCGAGGGTGGATCCTAAAATACCAAAGGAGGCCTGCGCCCTTGTCCAGCCGAAGTCGGCGATCCAGGCTTCAATAAATAAGCCCTGGGTGTAAAAGGGTAGGGAGGACACGCCTACACCGATCCCGACAGCACAGACGAGTACTAATAGCCAGTGGCGAGAAAACTCGCCATTGCTGTTTTTATTATCAATGGTCTGGCTGTTTTGTTCGTTCATAACTGCTACCGCCTTATCACTTTGTTTGAGATAACCCCAATGTTTTCGATTTCGAGTTCTACCACATCGCCATCGTTTAAAAAGCGCAGATGTTCGAGGCCGCAACCCAAACCCACGGTGCCCGAGCCGATGACCTCGCCGGGATAAATGGTTTCACTGCTGCTTATGTGCGCGATCATGTCCGAGAAGGTCCAGTAAATGGTGTTGCTGTTGCTGTCGCACCAAGTCTCACCATTGACGCGAGCTTGCATGCGTAAGTTGTAAGGATCAGTGAGTTCATCTTTGGTGACGATAACCGGCCCAAGAATAATTGAGTCGTCAAAGTCTTTACCCTTGGCTGGGCCCAGCATCCCGGGAGTCTCGAGCATTTGCGCGTCTCGAGCAGAAAAATCGTTGTAAATGGTGTAGCCGAATATGTGGTCGTCGGCGCGGGTTTTATCAATATCTCGGCCTTTTTTCCCGATCACGCAGGCTAATTCCAATTCAAAATCCATGATGTTGGAGTAGTCTGGCCAGCTAATCTCCTTGCCAGTTTGTGCCACAGAGAAACGGTTTGCCTTGTAGTAGAGCGGTTGTTGATACCAAACGTCAGGGACGGCAAACCGACCACTGGCGCGCAACTCCTGTTCAGCTATCACTGGATCTTCTGCATTCATGGCGCTCAATTTAATCGCGCTTTCGAAACAATTTTTTAAATGGATTTCAAACCCCAGACAGTCGCGTATTTGAGGCGGTTGCGGCAGGGGTGATAACCACTGCACTTGAGCACTGGGTATTGTTGTCGATTCCGGAGTGATTAGTTGATAGGCTCGATCAAGGGCTGGATGGCCTGCTTCGATGAAGTTTTGCATGGAGGAAAAAGCGGGGTCCTCCGACACAGCAGTGCTGAGATTGAAAATTCCATTGTCAGTCAAGGCACCTAAATACTCCCTATTTTGTAATTTGAAGGTGAGCAATTTCATCAGTGGACCCCTTTGCCTGTGGACTGTTAATCAATGACTATGAACTTGAGCATCATTGGGCTCCTAGCTTCTAGCTCGCAGCGCTTGAGCCTCTGTACACGTCAGCACTAAAAGATTATTTTTATAAATTTCATCTTGGCTTGAAGAGCTGCCTGATAACCCTCATAGGTCTTGCAGTGTTTACTCCAAACCATTAGTGAACTTAAATGACCAGTGGTCAGTATATAAATGACCGGTGGTCATTGCAATATCCAATGATCGTGGTTAAAAGCTGGAAAATCTTTTGTGTGGCTAGCTAAAAAGGGATTTTCTGGATAGGGTGACAGCCAAAATAAAAAACTTGGGGAATAAAAGATCATGACTGTATACATCATTGCCAGATTTAAAATACATGACCGCAGTGAGTATGATAAATACTCAGCCGGCTTT
>CAXRFT010000023.1:0-71661 GCA_964230135.1 Porticoccaceae bacterium
GTCTAAGGCCTCAAAGTAGTCCATCACGCCATTGACGGCGGCGATTTGCGCGTGGTCCGGCCCCGCGGGGGTGAATCTACTGGTGGCGTAGCCGACATTAAAGAAGTGTCCCTGATGGGGCAGTGCCCGGTTGACGGCGTCGCGCATTACCATAACACCGAGATGGGGACCGTACACTTTGTACAGAGAGAAAAAATAGATATCTGCTCCCAAGGCATCCACATCGGGTAACCCATGCCCGGCAAAGGACACACCGTCTACAAATACCAGAGCATTGGCGGCGTGAATTTTGTCAGCCCATCGTCGCACCGGATTAATACTGCCAACGATGTTTGAGCAGTGGGTGAAGGCCACCATACGGGTGTTCTCATTCAGCAGGGCCTCAAGCCCCGCGTCCTCAAGTTCGGTGGTATCCCCATCAACCCGCCACTCCCGCACCACGATGCCGCTGTCTTCTAAGCGTTGCCAAGCGCCTATATTGGCCTCGTGGTCCTGATTGGTGACAATAACTTCATCCCCAGGCTTTAAATAACTTTTTAATGCCTGAGCCACCACATAGGTATTCTGTGAGGTGGATGGTCCAAAGTGCACTTCTTCGGTGCTTACGTTTAGCCATGAGGCCATGCGCTGCCGTGCTCTGGTCATTTGGTCGCCAGCCTGTTGGGATGGTGTGAAGCCATAGTAGGGCTGTAACTTCGTTTTCGTATAATAGTCGTGCAGTGCGTTGATCACTTGCTCGCAGGCGTAAGAGCCACCTGCATTTTCGAAATGCAAAAAATTTTCCAGTGCCGGGTCGCTAAACGCAGGGAATTGGCTGCGTACAAAATCAATATCCAGTTTTTTCATGATCAACTCCACATAATTTTGCCAATACCATCACAATTCTGTCATCGGCTTGGCAATCCGGTTGACTAACCTCGATTATCTTGCTCACTATGGATTGTACTTCAGCGATTTTCAAATATCAGTAATATCATCAGTTGCAGTCAATTGACTGACTGGTGTTCTCGTTGCGGTATTGATGTACCCCAATCTTATTCACTAAACAACAAAAGGATAGTGTATGAAAAGCTCAATAAGAAGTGCAATCTTAGTTTTATCCAGTATGTTTTTAGCGTCACAGGCGTTGGCTGATGATCATGCGCCAGCGAGAGGTGCGGTGGAATATTTTGGATGTTCCTTTAATGAAGGTCAGTCAATGGATGACTTGAGAGAGGTATCTTCCAAGTGGCAAAAATGGTCAAAAGGCAAGTTTTCTGATGACTACAGTGCCTTTGCCTTGCGTCCAGTATTGTCCTCTGGTGATGATTTTGAGGGAGACTATATCTGGATGGGAGTCACCAAAAACCAACAGGCCATGGGTCGTATTAAAGATGAATGGTTTGTCAAAGGTGAAAAAATGGGTGAAAAATTTGCTGAGGTTTCCACCTGTGCTGGTAACGGGTTAATGGACTCCTTTGTGATCAAGCCCTACGAAAAGTTGGGTGAGGCTGGCTACTTACAGATTAATTCCTGTGAGTTGAACGACGGCGCGACCTACGAGGATATTGCAGTGGCAGATGCCAAATGGGTAGCCTGGGTGTCGGAAAATAACATGCCCGGTGGACTCTATCGCTGGTTTCCTGGTGTTGGTGATGCCCGTGACAGCACCACAGATTTCTACGACGTGTATGTGACAGAATCCTTGGCAGATCGTGGTCAAGCCCATGACATGATGCTCGACGGCGGACTTGCGGCGGCGGCGACAATCTATGGCGAGATGTACACCTGCGATAATCCAAGGGTTTGGTTCGCAGAACCTGTGGGTGTCGTTAAGGCCAAGTAAGCTCACAGCGTTACTTTTTAACAATATAAGGCCGCATTAAATGCGGCCTTTTTTGTGTTTGATGGGTTTACCCGTTAAATAGCTAAATCATTAGTCTTCGCTGTCAGCATTGGATCAGTTTTAGTATGCTAGGGCCATGAATGACACCTTTAATCCAACACAGCATCCCCACCGTCGATACAACCCGCTTTTAGAAGAATGGGTGCTAGTGTCTCCGCACCGAGCCAAGCGTCCCTGGCAGGGGCAGATGGAGGCTCCTGTTGCCCAGTCGACAGCATCCTATGATGAAAACTGCTATCTGTGCCCCGGCAATGCCAGAGTCAATGGTGATGTGAACCCGAATTATTGGGGCACCTATGTGTTTAAAAACGATTTCGCGGCTCTGACATCAGATACACCAGAGTTTTCTCACCATGATCCCCTGTTTGCGCTGGCCGCCGAGCAGGGCGAGAGTCGAGTGATTTGTTTCTCGCCCGATCACAGCAAAACCCTGGCGCACATGTCGCGGCAAGCCATCGAGTTGGTGGTGGATACTTGGCAGCAGCAGACCGCAGAGCTCGGGCAGACCTATCGTTGGGTGCAGTTGTTTGAAAACAAAGGTGAGGCCATGGGATGTTCTAATCCTCATCCCCATGGTCAGGTATGGGCGCAGCAGCAGTTGCCTACGTTGGTAGAGAAGAAGCAGGCGGCCTTTGCTAACTACGAAATGAAACATGGTAGTAATTTATTGCAAGACTATATGGCCGCAGAGTGGGCTAAACAAGAGCGCTTGGTGGTGCACAATAGCCACTGGTTGGCGGTGGTGCCCTACTGGGCTGCCTGGCCATTTGAGACGCTGCTGCTACCGCGTTTTGCCGTGCAACGGATGACTGATTTAAATCGAGCTCAAAAAACTGACTTGGCAGATATTGTCAGTCAGTTAACCATCCGTTACGACAACCTGTTTAACTGCTCTTTTCCCTATTCCATGGGCTGGCATGGCGCGCCGTTTGATGGTCAAGACCACAGCGAGTGGACCTTACATGCCAGTTTCTTACCACCATTGTTGCGCAGTGCCGAGGTGCGTAAGTTTATGGTGGGTTACGAAATGCTGGCCGAGCCGCAGCGTGATATCACGCCAGAGCAGGCCGCCGAACGATTGCGCCAGTGTTCCGCTGTGCACTATTTAAAGCGCTAAGATGGTTAAAGCATTAAGATGGTTAAAGCACTAAGATGGTTAAAGCAATAAGATGGGACAATGGATTAAGTGCTGATGACTGACAGATCCCTGGAAAAGAATTTTGAGGCGTTGTTTGAACACCCGCCTGAGGTGGTGGGTTATGCCCCGGGAAGGGTCAATATCATTGGTGACCATACTGACTACAATGAGGGCTTTGTGCTGCCAGCGGCGATTCAGATGGGCACAAGCATAGCCGCCAGCCGCCGCGATGATAATCAAATCTGTGCCTTTGCTGAGGGGTTTACTCACACTATCGATCAATTCTCATTGGACACTATTAAATTCTGTCACAATGAAATATGGCGAAACTATGTGCGCGGTACCCTACAATGTTTGCGTCAGCACAGTGACCGGTTTTCTGGCATGAATCTCTATATTGCCGGCAATGTGCCTCAGGGTGCCGGCTTGAGTTCATCGGCCAGCTTCGAGATTGCTCTACTGAAGACAGTGGCGGATCTCTATTCTTTGGATTTGGCGGGTGTTGACGCAGCGCTCATTGGCCAGCGAGCCGAGAACAGTTTTGTCGGCTGCAATTGCGGCATTATGGATCAGTTGGTGAGCGCCATGGGCCTCGAAAATCATGCCATGTTGTTGGATTGCCGCGATTTGAGCATTAAGGATGCCCCCCTACCTGCGGAGGTGGCTATTCTAGTGGTGAATTCCAATGTAAAACGCGGATTGGTGGACAGTGAGTACAACAGCCGCCGCGCTCAATGTGAAGCGGTGGCTCAAACGCTTGGGGTATCAGCGCTGAGAGACCTGAGCTTGGACCAACTGCATGATGGTCAATCCACACTCAGTGATGAGCAATTTCGTCGCGCGCGTCACGTGATCACCGAAAATTATCGCACAGTGGAGGCAATGACAGCTATGCAGGCCAATGATTTAGCCCATTTAGGCCAACTAATGGCTGAATCTCACGCCTCGCTACGGGACGATTATCAAGTATCCACCCCGGAGTTGGACGGCTTGGTGGAGATTATGTCCACGGCCATAGGTGCCCGCGGTGGTGCCCGCATGACCGGCGGTGGCTTTGGCGGTTGTGTGGTGGGCCTGATGCCAGAGCAAAAGGTGGCTGAGGTAACCGCCGCGGTACAACAGATGTACCCACAGCGCACCGGTCTTACAGCGGATATTTATCAATGCACCGCGTCTATGGGTGCTTTTCGAAACCAAGGCATTGATTGATGAACATACTGGTCACCGGCGGCGCCGGTTATATAGGGTCTCATACATTGGTTTGTCTGCTCGATGCAGGCCATCGGGTGGTGGTGTTGGATAACTTGGCCAATGCCAGCGAAGAGGCTCTGCGACGAGTAGAAGCCATCACCGGTAAGTCTTTGATCTTTGTACAGGGTGATGTTCAGGATATTGTTACATTAAATACTGTGTTTGAAACTCAGGCGATTGACGCTGTGATGCACTTTGCAGCGCTAAAAGCAGTAGGTGAGTCAGCGCTGCAGCCACTGCAGTATTATCAAACCAATGTGCATGGTTCGTTATGCTTGCTTGAAGCCATGACCAGGGCAGGGGTGAACAATTTTATTTACAGTTCCTCGGCCACGGTATACGGGGAGTCTAACCCCAGTCCCTACATTGAAACCATGGCGCTGGGGTCACCCTCCAGCCCTTACGGTGCCAGCAAGGTGATGGTGGAGAGAATTCTGCAAGACAAGACTAGGGCTAATCCGGAGTTCCGAGCAGTGTCGTTGCGCTATTTTAATCCCATTGGCGCCCACAGCAGCGGCACTCTTGGCGAAGACCCCCGCGGTATACCGAATAATTTGTTGCCCTTTGTCACTCAGGTGGCCGTGGGGCAGCGGTCACAGTTGAATATTTTTGGCGGCGACTACCCCACAGCCGACGGAACCTGTGTGCGCGATTATTTGCATGTCATGGATCTGGCTGAGGGGCACCTTGCCGCCCTTGAATGGTTGCAGGCCGATCCGGCTTTTCGTGGTGTGGAGGCGTTCAATTTAGGCACGGGCAAGGGGGTGTCGGTACTGGATATTGTGAAAAGCTTTGAATTGGCCACCGGGGAAAAAATTCCCTATAAAATAGTCCAACGCCGTGCCGGTGATCTGCCCGCATTCTGGGCTGATTCCAGTAAAGCTGTGGTCGTGTTGGCCTGGAATCCCAGTCGTGATTTGCCCACCATGATGGCGGATGCTTGGCGATGGCAGTCACAGAATCCTAAGGGTTATACACTTGATTAGGTCTGGCTGAGGTTATGGATCCGACCATCACTGCGGTCACTTTAAACAACCGCGCTGGCATGGGCGTGACGCTGATGAACGTTGGTGCCCGATTGGTATCGGTCAAGTTGCCAGTTCAGGGTGAACCCACAGAAATGTTATTGGCTTACCCAAAGGTTGCCGACTACCTCGATGATCGCTTTTATTTGGGTGCCGTCTGTGGCCCCGTGTGCAATCGAATCTCTAATGCACAGTTTTCTCTCGCCGGGGTCGATTATAAACTCGACGCCAACGCTGGTGATCACTGCCTGCACGGTGGCAATAATGGCCTTTCCCAGCGAGTTTGGCAGATTGAGCGGCACACTGATCAAGAGGTGGTGTTCACCTTGCAGTCGTCACAAGATGAGGATGGATTTCCCGGTAATCGATATTTTACAGCCCGCTATCGTTTAAAGGATGACAACCGTTTGCAGATTGATTTGCGGGGCCGCACCGATCGCATAACTCCGATGAACCTGACTTTTCATCCTTACTTTACACTGGGAGAGGCCAGTGCCGACAATTTAATCTTATCGCTGAACAGCTCCTCATTTTTAGCCAGAACCGATGAGGGTATTCCCACCGGAGAGATTGTTCCCGCGTCCATATTGGGGCAAAATAGTGGTGACGGCGTTGCCATCAAAACGCTGCTAGACAATAGCAGGTATGCACAGATAACACCTGAAGCTGGCATAGATCACTGTTTTTTGATGGATAACCCTGGGTCGGCAGAACCCAACGCTGTGCTGCGGTCCCCGGCCACCGGTGTGACACTGAGACTTTATTCAAACCAGCCTGCGTGGCAGATTTACAGTGGAAGTTTTTTGAACCAGCCGTTTAGTCGTGGTCAAGGTATCTGTTTGGAACCGCAAGCCTATGTGGATGCACCCAATCGAGCTGGCTTTCCTTCAATTTTTGTCCAAAAAGGGCAGGATTACCTTCACAACAGTATTCTACAGTTTTCTGTTTGACTGAACTAAAGCTATCTGGAGGGTCGGTTCTCTTGCCGCAGCGGCGGTATCTTTAGCATCCAAAACTCGTGATCATCTTCGTTTTGTGGTCCGATACGGTTCTCTGCTGACTTCAATAACTCGTCCGGATCATGGGCAAACCCATTGGCGATGACATGGGCAATGTCTCGGGCCGCGGTGATATCATCCAATGGATTGCCATTGACGATAATGATATCAGCTAGTTTACCCGGCTCAATGGTTCCCACCAGATGGTCTATACCCAGTGCTTTAGCACCGTTGATGGTACCGGCTTTCAATACCACGGTATTGGGTAGTCCAGCGTCCACCAGCGCAAATAATTCACGGTGATAGGCAAATCCAGCCAATAGGGTGGTGTACACAGGCTCATCGGTGCCGGTAACAATCAGGTTTTCGCCACCGGCCTTGTAAAGTTCCAAAAGCTCAATAACGCGCTGATGATATTCAGCCCAGTCCGATTCTGGTGGTGGCGCGCCGCGAGCCTCTAATAAACCTCGTGCATAGGGAGTGAAATATTTTGCCTCATCAGTCCAGACCATATTCTCGATATGCTTTTGCCGCAGGTTGACACTGCCGTACATCTGCAAGTTGGGATCGTAGTAGACTTGCTTGTCGATCATTAGCTGAATAATTTCAGCTAATTCGTCAGGGTCGGCTTCCTCCGGACTCAGTGCTAGTAACAATTGATGTTCGATGCGGTCCATACCCAGCATAATTGCTTCTCGAGTGGAGACGTCGTATTCCACCAGATAGTTGGCCAAGTGTCCGGCGGTGGTCAGTCCATGCTTTTTCGCCTGATCTATAATGATTTTGGTTTCGTGAGGGGTGGACTGTTTGATTTTGATGCTAGTTATTCCGGTACTGGCCCAGTAGTCCACTTCTTGTCTGATTTCATCGTCTGTGATGTCATTGGGCCAGGCAATACAGTCATCCTCCGCAATTTTGACATCATATTCACAGCGAAAACCGCCAAAGTAGGGACCCGATGACAATAATCTGGGACCTATGGCCTCTCCGGCTTGAATTTTGTTGCGCTGATCAATAATCCGTAGTGGATTCATTTCGCCTGCGGACCAGGTGCTGGTCACACCGTTTGCGAGATAGATCAAACCATTGTAATGAGCTTCATCTACGCGTCCTTCATAGAAAAAATCCAAACTGTAGTGAGCGTGGAGATCAACAAACCCAGGCAAAATGGTTTGATCATCCCCCAGCTGAATAAGTTTGCTGTAAGGCCCACTGTAGTTTTCAACATCGACAGCAATAATTTTGTTGCCTTGAAGGAGAATCCCAGAATTGCGCCGTCGTTGATCTGACAGACTGTCAAACAGCCAACCACCACGAATGATTGTGGTCTCCATATCGTCAGACAGCAGGGCCAGTGATGACTTATGTTCCAAGCATGCACTCAATCCAAGCATCAAAATAAAAACAATTGGGAGATTAGTTCGCACAGCAGAACGCCTCAATAACATCAACTTGATTTAAGTTGAAGATACTAGCACCTATGTCCCTTTAACCAATACCTTGATCGGGTAGTGTAACCTCTAACTTTCTTGTCAGGGTTGCAGGGTTAGCTGAGAGAGATGACTCTCAATGTCCTCCGCCGAGCTTCGATTTGCCTGCGCTGAAACAACACTGTCGATTAAGGTATCGCCCCGTAAACCAAACAGGTAGCGCAAAATCAGTAAACCATCGGTGAGTGCATCGACATTTCCGTCCGCGTCAATATCTGCGGATTCTCCCAGTAGCTCGATTCGCTGCTGGATATCAGTGGCGTCATCATAAATCGCATCTGCTGCCACTGTGTCGCTGATCAGAGCATCTCCCTCAAGTCCAAACATACTTCTTAACAACAAAAGACCATCGGTTAGAGCGTCGTATTGTCTATTACCATCAACGTCAAGAGAGAGGGAAGGTATGGTTCCAGCCAAGAATTCATCAAGTGCGGATACGCCATCAAAGTCATAATCACTGTTCGCATCCGAAGGGTCTGAGGGATCTAAGTTAAAATATAGTTCCCATTGATCAGGCATACCATCAGAATCAGAGTCAGCATTGTAACGCTCGTCGAAGGGAAAGGCGTCGGCATTATCTCCGATACCATCAGAATCACTGTCCATGGTTTCAGATGCATCGAGTGGGAAGGCATCTTCATCGTCGTTAACACCGTCTCCATCGTCATCGTTATCGGCGATCATTCCCGTTTCAAGACAAGCAGCATCACATTCATCGGGGCGACCATCGGCGTCGGTATCGGTCCGACCATTTAGACTGATGAGGGGAAAAGCATCATCGGCATCGACAACACCGTCATTATCATCGTCAGTATCGGCATTGTTGCCGATACCATCGCTGTCGGTATCCAACGATTCATTGGCATCTAGTGGAAAAGCATCATCGGCATCGACAACACCATCGTTGTCATCGTCAGTATCGGCATTGTTGCCAATACCATCGCTGTCGGTATCCAACGATTCATTGGCTTCTAGTGGAAAGGCATCATCGGTATCGACAACACCTTCTTTTTCATCGTCAGTATCGGCATTGTTGCCTATACCATCGCTGTCGGTATCTAGCGACTCTCTGGCATCTAGCGGAAAAGCATCAGTAGCATCGACAACACCATCGTTGTCATCGTCAGTATCGGCATTGTTGCCAATACCATCGCTGTCGGTATCCAACGATTCATTGGCATCTAGCGGAAAGGCATCATCGGTATCGACAACACCGTCATTATCATCGTCAGTATCGCAGGCGTTTCCTGAGCCGTCTGAGTCCGAGTCCAGTTGTTGCGGATTCTCCACTATACTACAGTTGTCCTGTTGATCAGATACTCCGTCATTGTCGTCATCCGTATCGGCATTATTGCCAATGCCATCACTATCAGTATCTATAGACTCAGCACTATTGAGGCGAAAGGCATCTAGATTGTCGAAAACACCATCTCCATCGGTGTCTAACTCCTCATCATTGGGAAAGGGCGTGCCGAGCCGGCAAGGTATTTGATAGCCATTCTTACCCCACCAACCATTGGCAATGCACACCTCTGATAGCACACTGAATTCATCTGAGGATAATTTTTTGCTCAAAAGATTGGCGGTGCTGTTGTTGGTTGCTACGACAATATCACCAGGTGAAAATACATAGTTTTCACCTATCCAAGGGGGTATATTGAAGGTAAATCCCTTTGACCAGTAGAGTAAGTCGAGTTTGTCCGCTGCATAGAATGGGTAAAACAGGGCCCCCCATCCATGGGTACTCCAGTTGTCGACTTGCCAAAAGCTGTCATCACCAAAGAGATCCGGAAACAGATCTCCGAGAAAAACTTTTTCCAGAGTACCCTGCCCGTCATTGATAAAAATCGATGGTAACTCGGCCCCACTCACGGCAGTAATATCTAAAAATCCGTCGCCGTTTAGATCAATAAAACGTTTATGGGCAACATCGATGATAGCATCATCTTTAACCACAGAGCGTTGTCTCTCCACGAGAAGCCCATCGCGTATAAAGAAGCCCTGTATCGCACTGCCTCCACCCCATATAGTATTGATTGAATCTTGAGCTGAAAAGCGACTACCAACGCTATAAACTATATCTGGGTCAGGCACGGATCGATAGGAATTTCCCAACTGGGTGAAGGCCTCAGATTGCACCATAAGCACGGGTTCACCGGAGTCATCGAGCACCTCTAGATCGAAAAAATGCCAACGAGGGTCAAATACCGGCGTTGTCCCCACCATTGCACCATAGCGTTGTTCTATAGTGTCACCTTGCTCGATTTGATACGTAAAGGTCTCTGATTGATCCGGTGTGTAGATGTCGCTAAGCGTAAATCCACTACCCGCTTGATATTTCCACAGCATAAAGCCACTGTTTGTAACATCTGAGGCCCATGCAGATCTATAACCCTCCGGTATATCCGCTCTTGCGACGTAAAAGTGACCATCGAGCTCGAATGCCTTTGCGTAGGGGCCTCCGCCATAGGCTACGGTATCCCAGTTGGGATCTTGCTCGAACTCGCTGGTAACGTCGACAAATGCCCCGTCTTGATAGCGAGCCACATTGTGTGGTCCGTAGTTCATTGCCCACACATCAAAGGTATTTATTGTGTTGGGTAAGATAAGCACAGCTTGAGTGTTGATTGGCTCCCATGGCATTACAGCGATGTCATAACTGCCATCTGCCTGGCTGACCAACATGGTTTGAACTGACTTGCGGGTGCAGTCCCAGTTCCACTGCTGATTTTCTGATTCCGGTCCACAGTAGGTTTCCAGCAGCAGCTGATCCGCTGGATCCTCTGTATCAAAACCTTGCCTGCTATCATCTCTATTGACCGCATACCAGAATTCAGGATAGCCATCGCCATTTAGATCTCTGGGCTTTTCAGTAACGTGCACATAGGGATTACCGCCACCATCGCGACCCAACCCTATATCCGAGGGAACCGCGGTGGTCTCAATAGCGGCGCTACCGAATAACTCCTTGGTACAGTCGTAATGAGAGGCCTCATTACTACAGTACATTTTCCATGCGGCACGAACTTTTAAATTGTGTTTGTCCTCTGAGTTTGCTTCGCCCTGATAACAGCTGACAGCGATCATAAAATCGTCAGTATCATCCTTGTTGATATCAAACCCGATAAAAGGAACAGACCATCGATATGATTTCTCCGAGCAGTATTCGATGGTGCCCTCTGCAGAGTCACCGATCCAGCGTTGAGCATTATCAAAATCCCAATTTGCCTGGCTATAAGAAGTGAAAAACAATAATAAAATGGTTGTAAGACTTTTCATGCTCTGATGCATAAATGAATCCAGTTTATGGTGTGGTTCGGAGATTTTTATTATCGAACTTGTTATTATTTTACTGGCACTTCCAAAGACTAATGGTTTGAATAGAAGAAGTCGAGCAAAACGCTTGACAGTCTATCTGTTTGATTTCTGAAGGAACAACAAAAAAAGGTCGCACCCTGTGCGACCTTTATGATTTGGCTCCGCCTGCTGGGCTCGAACCAGCGACCCAATGATTAACAGTCATTTGCTCTACCAACTGAGCTAAGGCGGAATAGTAAAACGTTGTTGACGGCGCGCATTTTAGCACCAAGCCTATCAGAGTCAACACATTCCTGTGATCAGTTTGTCCAGCTTTTTTTACTTACAGTAGAGTGAAAAAGGATTAGACTAAGATTACTTGCGTAGACTCTCAGCTCGCTCAAATAATCACGATTTTTATATGCCGATGATTTGGCGGAAAGAGTTCACTACTGGGTTGTTTTTTTTAATCATGAGGGATCCATTGGTATGAGTTTGTCTTTTCATCAGAAATCAACAAGACTTGATGCGATAATTTTTGTTGGATGGTTTTTCTCGTTGTTAGTGTTGCCTCGGCCTCTATTGGCAGGCGATGAAATCAACACCGGAGAGTTTCAGTTAGAGTCTACCTCTCAGAGTGCCGTGGCCAGTATTCAGACTGATAGAGACGCTATATGGCAGCTCTTCAGTGTATTGTTGTCGGAGGTGACCGAGCAGTTGCGTCTAAATCAAGAGACGTTTTTGAGCGATCCAGTGGCCTACTACAACTTTCTCGACGAGACGGTGGTTGATCGATGGGATGGTGCCTCCACCAGCCGCGCTTTACTGGGAAAGTTCCATTATGCTTCTCTAGACGTCCAGCAACGCGATGCGCTTGCTCACGCGGTGAATCAAACCTTGATCCGCTACGCCTTTGAGGGGTTGGAGAACTATACCGGGCAGTCGCTCAGCGTCGCCGATGTGGTGGTTAACGCTGACAAGGGTAGGGGTTGGGTACGGGTGTTGGTGGAGTCACCAATGTTCCCCGACTTTAATCTGGATTTGTTGATCAAGCGTAATCTTGACAATTCCTGGCGTGTGGTAGATGTGCGTGTTAAAGGTTTGACCTATGCAAAGATTAAAAAGTATGAGTATCGAGAACTGTTCGAACAACAGGGCTTTGCTGGGCTAATTGATAGCCTAAGCAGAAAGAATAACTCATTTTTTTCGGCAGTGTGCCGAGCCGCCGGTGATATTACCAAAGGGGCACCCTGTTGAATCAAGCTAAAATAAGTTCTATTCGCCCCTTCAAAGTTGTCAGTGACTACAGACCTGCGGGCGATCAACCCAAGGCGATTGAAGGCCTGGTTCAGGGACTGGAGAACGGTTTAGCGGGCCAGACTCTTCTTGGCGTCACTGGATCGGGAAAGACCTTCACTATCGCCAATGTGATTGAAAAAGTGCAACGTCCCACCATTGTTCTGGTGCACAATAAAACACTGGCGGCCCAGCTCTACGGTGAATTCAAAAGCTTTTTTCCAAAAAATGCGGTGGAGTACTTTGTTTCGTACTTCGATTATTACCAACCTGAGGCCTATGTTCCCTCTTCAGATACTTTTATTGAGAAAGATTCCTCGGTCAATGCCCACATCGAGCAGATGCGGCTTTCGGCAACTAAATCACTCATTGAGCGCCAAGATGTCATTGTGGTGGCCACTGTATCATCGATTTATGGTTTGGGCTCGCCTGATTCTTATTTGAAGATGGTTCTGCACCTGTCCCGAGGTGAGCAGATCGGCCAGCGAGATATATTGCGACGACTGGCGGAGTTACAATATAAACGCAACGATGCGGTATTTGATCGCTCCTCTTACCGAGTTCGGGGTGATGTGATCGATGTCTACCCGGCGGACTCTGACTATGAAGCGCTGCGAATCGAGCTGTTCGATGACGAAGTGGAGAGTCTGACACTGTTTGACCCACTCACAGGCGAGGTGTTGAGATCAGTGCCCCGATTCACTGTGTACCCAAAAACCCACTATGTGACCCCCCGAGAGACAATTTTGGATGCGGCAGAGTTAATTCAGGAAGAGCTTGCGCAGCGCTTAGACCAGTTGCGCTCGGTGGACAAATTGGTGGAAGCTCAGCGTCTAGGTGAGCGGGTACGATACGATACCGAGATGATGCGTGAGTTGGGTTATTGCAATGGTATCGAAAACTACTCTCGCTATCTGTCTGGTCGCGCGCCCGGAGAACCGCCGCCAACACTGTTTGACTTTCTGCCAGATAACGCACTGTTGGTTATCGATGAGTCCCATGTCACCGTGCCTCAGCTGGGAGCCATGTACAAAGGCGATCGTTCTCGTAAAGAAACGCTAGTAGAGTATGGCTTTCGTCTGCCCTCGGCATTGGATAATCGGCCATTGCGCTTTGACGAGTGGGAGGGACTGGCGCCGCAAATGATTTTTGTTTCGGCTACGCCCAGTCGATATGAAGAGGCCAATGCGGGACAGGTAGTGGAGCAGGTGGTGCGTCCGACGGGGCTATTGGATCCGTTGATTGATGTTCGGCCAGCACTTTCTCAGGTAGATGATGCACTATCTGAAATCCGTCAGAGAACAGCAAATAACGAGCGCATACTGGTTACCGTATTGACTAAGCGTATGGCGGAGGATCTCACTGAGTACCTGGATGAACATGGGGTACGAGTGCGGTATTTACACTCGGATGTGGACACAGTGGAGCGGGTGGAAATTATTCGTGACTTGCGTTTGGGTGAGTTTGACGTGTTAGTGGGTATTAATCTGCTTCGCGAGGGACTCGATATGCCGGAGGTCTCTCTAGTGGCTATTTTTGATGCGGACAAAGAAGGTTTTTTACGTTCTGAACAGTCCCTTATTCAGACCATCGGCCGCGCTGCGCGAAATTTGAATGGTAAGGCGATTCTCTACGCGGACAATATTACTGGCTCAATGCAGAGGGCGATGGATGAGACCCTTCGTCGACGCGCTATGCAGTTGGAATTTAATCAGCAGAATGGTATTACTCCTGCCAGCATCGTAAAAGATGTTAAAGATATTATGGAAGGTGCTTACGCTGCGACTGGGCAAAGCCGACATGATCGCAAAGTAGCAGAGGAGCAAGCAGCCTACGAGGTTGTCGGTGCTCAATCAGTTGAAAACATCGCCAAGGAAATTAAGCGCCTTGAAGACAAGATGTATCAACATGCAAGAAATCTTGAATTTGAAGAAGCTGCAAAGACCAGAGATATCTTGGGCAAGCTTAGGGAGAGAAGCCTGGCATCCTAACTGGTGTGGGCAGTCTGCACAGGTTGTTGCCACAGTTGTCGCGAAAATAGTGCTGTGCGCCGTGTGTTTGCACTGGTCTATTGGCTGCATGGATAATGGGAAGTTGTTTGTCGTTACAAGTGGGATTGTTTTTACAGCGTGGCTGGGACTACGTTACAGCAGATTAATAAAATTCAGTAAAATTTCTGAAATGACTGCTATATTTAATGTAGTTATAAATTAATTGCACAACACATAGCTTGTAATACTTCTGTACTAACTCTTTTACCTTATTTTACTTCCGATTCTAACCGTCTACTATAAAGATGTTCCGGGGTTGTGCGTTCTTAGAAAAACCCATCATGGATGATGGCCTGTAACGGATTACGGGATTTAATGGAGAGAGTTTTTCGCAGGTAGAGCGCGATGAGGAAAGCATTATCAAGGACGATGATCGGTGGTGGTTGCTGAATACCAAAAAAGGTGAGCTTTCCTTTCCCCGGGCCCATAGCTAGGACCAGATTGGTCTCACACAACCTCGTTATGTTACGGGTTGATTTGTATAGGTGATGCTATCAACGATGCCATACAATGTCCCACTACATTAAACATATATTTTTGTCCAGAGCTCCACCGGGGTATTGATAGATCTAATTTCCCCGATTGTTGTTAGTGATTAGATGTGCAATCCCTCAAATTTCCACATTTTCTGCAGACTTTGAAATTCCCCCAGATTTTTAGATTCCCTCAGCACCACATTTTGTGAAAGCGGACCAACATCCCATCAAGTGTCACTCGACAAAAAAGAGCCTCTAATTTAACTATGGCATAGTTTGAGACGATTTTACGATCCGGTTGAGGGTTGTTAATGATCAAATACTGTTCTTACGGCACAATATCTTAGCAGTGTTGGTTTTCTTTACTTTTCGACGAGACGTCAAAGGCGAGATTGATTTCTTTACCGATCGAATTATTGCGACCGAGTATTTATCTCTATTATAATAATATTATAATTCTAAGGGGTCATTATATGTCCAGTACAAAAACAGTCCTTAAGCGGTCCAACTCGGTGCGACTTCTGGATGATCAGCAGGCTATCGAACGTATTTTTCACCACATTGATAATCAAACCACAGATTTGGGTGACAAAGTTTGGCGTGAGCCGGTGGAGAATTACTACTCACAAGAAAGATTCGATGCCGAAATTGCGCTTTTACGTAGTCGACCAGTACCTTTTTGTCCCTCTGCTGCCTTGCCTGAGACTGGTAGTTACGTTGCACGCAAGGCTGCGGGAACACCGCTGGTGGTGGTTCGTGGGAGGGATGGAGAGGTGCGCGCTTTTATAAACGCCTGCCGTCATCGCGGCATGCAAGTTGCCTCTGGCAGCGGCTGTTCACGAGCCTTAGTTTGTCCCTATCACGCCTGGACCTATGACTTGGAGGGAAAACTCAAGGGGCTTCGGGGTCAAGAGGCTTTTCCTGAAGTAAATCTGGAGACTCACGGACTCGTCCAGGTCAGTGCAGCGGAGAAAGGAGGTATTGTCTACGTTATGCAGCAAGGTGAAATACACCCTCAGATGCTGCAGGAATGTCTGGACTATTTCTCACCAGAACAGGAGATGTTTCAGCAATCAGAGGTTACTGATGCGGCCAACTGGAAGCTTTTGACAGAGACTTTATTAGAGGGATACCATATCAAATCCCTGCATCAAAATACCTTTTATCCCTACGGACTAGACAACACAAATTTGGTTGAGACCTATGGTGCCAACGCTAGGGTGATTTTTCCATTTAGACGCATCGAGAAATTGCGTTCTCTACCGCCCGAAAAACGCAGTGTGGATGGTATGTTGACCTCGGTGTACCACTTGTTTCCCAATGCTAGCGTATCAGAATTATCTAAGCACACGAGTCTGACAATAATGGAACCACTGGCCCCAGGAGAGACCCAGATGGTGACCTATTCCATGACCAAGGCAGCTAATCCGGACTATCCAATTTCTCTCAAAGAGGCGAAAAGGGACGCAGACTTTGTCAATGAGACCGGACAGGATGAGGATCGAGAGGCTGCTCGATCTATACAGGAAACTGTTGACGCCGGTGCCAACACCCATCTTACTTTCGGGTATTTTGAAAAGGCAATTGTCAATTTCCATCAGCACTTGGCGGCAAGTATCAGTATCTGATGCTATGCACAAGCATCAGATTACCTGTTGTTCTTTATACCACTGCTCAGTAAGTTAACCGGGTGTGAGGCCAGTTTCAGTGCAATTTTGCATTGCAGCGATTAATCGGAATTTTCCCCCTGTTGTTGATAATCTGTAATCTTGATGTAATCTTAACCGCCTAGGTTAGTGCTGGTCGCATATACACCCAGCAGATTACCCTTTTTTTGTTAAGGACGATGATATGAACTCATGCCCACGAAAACAGTTTTGCCGGTTCACAGATACAGTATTGCTGTCCACAGTTCGATTAAACTATTTGATATTACTTCTTCTAAGTATGGTTCTTACCGCGCCAGCACTGGCTCATGATAATTGGCAGGCTACGGCTTATTCGTCGACAAAGATGCATGCACCGACTCCTATGCCGGATCGAATAGTATTGACGTGGGAAGATGACCCGGCCACCACGCAATCAGTCACATGGCGCACGGACACTACGGTGAAGGCTGGTGTTGCGCAACTAGCGATTGCCAATGCCAATGGAAGAGCGCTGAAAACCAGATCCTTTGATGCTAAAACAACGTTCTTTCGCAGTGATATCAATGAAGCTAATTACCACTCTTTCACATTTAGAGACCTTGATCCAGACACACTTTATACTTATCGCGTCGGCGATGGGGTGAATTTTTCAGAGTACTTCCATTTTAGAACGGCCAGTGCTGAGCCTCGTCCGTTCAGCTTTATTTACTTTGGCGATGCACAGAATGAGGTGCGCACCCACTGGTCAAGAGTATTTAGAGAAGCCTTTCGTGATGCGCCTCGCGCTGCTTTTACTCTGCACGCCGGAGATCTGGTGGATGAAAATTATAGTGATGCTGAGTGGGGCGATTGGCACCAGGGCCCCGACTGGGTCAATGGCACCATTCCGGTAATTGCCACGCCGGGCAACCATGAGTACCGCCGAATTGATCAGGGTCCTGAGTCTGAGCGTTTTTGGAGAACTAAATCAGGTGATGATATTAATGTCGAGATCCTCTCATCAGATCGACAATCTACTGATACAGGAACGATTTACGAGGTCACCTTTGTTGGCCCCGATGGCAACAAGGTTTCCATGGAATTCAATGATTCAGGAGAGATTACACAGATAGGCACAGGTATTGAGAGTATTACCGGCTTTACTCAGCGTGAGTTGTTGGGCACAAGGTTTTACAAACCGCCGTTGTATGATCGACAGCGCGATCCCGGTACTCCAGCAGTGACTACCCATTGGCGCCCACAATTCGTTTTCCCGGTACAAGATGTACCTGATGAGAGTTTGACCGAGACGGTTTATTATATTGATTATCAGGGCGTTCGGTTTATTTCGCTTGATTCAAACAAACTGAAACAATCGCAGGTGCCCTGGTTGCGAGAGGTATTGAAAAACAATCCTAATCGGTGGACTGTGATGACCTTTCACCACCCGGTTTATTCTCCGGCGTCAGACAGAGACAATCCGCGAGTGCGCGATCTTTGGAAACCGCTCTTGGATGAGTTTAAGGTTGATTTAGTACTCAGTGGCCATGATCACACCTATGCTCGCACGGGAAAGATCGACACAAGAGGTCTTGAAAATGTACCCGAGGGATACCAACATGCTTATGATCCTATGATTGGAACTGTTCATGTTGTATCGGTGAGTGGCCCAAAAATGTACAAAATCACGAAGGGCGCTTATGCCAAACGGTTGGCGGAGGACACCCAGCTGTATCAGATTATTGATATAGATCACTCCACCCTGCGCTATCGAGCTTTCAAAGCCACCGGTGAGTTGTATGATGAGTTTAGGCTGAAGAAGCGAGCAGGGCAGCCTAATTTATTGGTAGAAGGTGATCGCTAAAGGTCTCCAAATGGTGTGGTGTCGCTTGGAGTTAAGGCGCGGCGATTAAGTGTATCTGCCCAGGCTTGAATTTTGCGACTCTGGCCTACTTGGTAAGACGATGTTTGCAGTTTGCATGAGTAATAGTAGCTGTTGCGATAAATGTTTTGCAGTAATAGGGCAAGCTCGTTAGAATAGCGCACCCGCAATCGGCTCGAGTCACGCCAGTTGCATACAGTACGACCGTAGCTCAGCTGGTTAGAGCACCACCTTGACATGGTGGGGGTCGGTGGTTCGAGTCCACTCGGTCGTACCAATCTCCCTCTCTGGTCACACTACCAGTCTGATTTATGTCCTTGAGCGTGAGTGCGCCCTAAATATGGGCTATGCTTAAAATATTCTCTCTGTTCGTTGTAGGCGACTTTAATGATATCCAATCTCTATCCTATTTATCTCAGTGGCGTTAAGTGTGGCGTTTTTGATGGTTCGCTGTCCGGGTTTAAAGCTGCCCTTAGTAAGCGCGATATTGCTTTTGAAAATCTATTGCCACTAGTTTATCGAGAGGGATTGATAGGGTCTGGTATTGAGGCTGATTACCTTGTTGAAAAAGGCCGTTTGGCCGCAGAGACCGATGAGCGATTTCCTGACTCTATGGGGTTGTACTTAAATTTTCCTATCAGCCCTGTCTCAGCCGACACACCCTTTTTACCCTCAGTATTTAGTGATGATGACCTTTAAAAAAATACTTGTCGTCGTCAGTTTTGCCTGATATCTTTTATTTTAGCAGTAAGAGATTCATAACGTGTCTGCAATAATTAATGGGGAAAATGCAATGAACTTAGTCCTATCGCTGGTAGTTTTATTTGCAGGTCTGTCATTGGCAGTGGGAGATATCAGCTTTGTTGTTGACCTCAAGGCGATGGCAGTTGTCGCCGCTGGAGGTGCAGCTTTTGTGATTGCGGGGAAAAATGATCTTCAGTCTCGACTTGGAAATTTCTCCACTGGTGCTGTGGCAGCGGCATGGATTGGTGCTCTAATCGGGTTTATCCATATTTTAGTGCAGGTCAGTGATATGTCGAGTCTGGGTCCGGCGGTCGCTATTGTGGCGCTAACATTGTCTTACGGATATTTAATCAAGATTATATGCTCATTGATCATGAAAAATCGGTTGTCTGATCACTGAATGCTTTGTATTGAACTTCGTCTTACCAATGTAATTGCTTTTTCAGTGGGTACACACGAGTGATTTTGCTCGCAGTTTATATTGGCCTAGCCCTAGGAGTTTCCTTTATTTGTTCGCTTCTCGAGGCGACGCTGTTGTCCTTAACGCCAACCTATTTAGCTCGATTAGAGGCTGATAAGCCCGAGTTGGGCGCGCTTTGGCGAGATTTTAAATCTGATATAGATAAGCCATTGGCGGCCATTCTGTCTCTCAATACCATTGCTCATACCGTGGGTGCTGCCGGTGCCGGTGCCCAGGCGACGCAACTCTTTGGTGAACTATATTTTGGTATCATCTCGGCGGTGCTGACGCTACTCATCTTAGTGTTCTCAGAAATTGTGCCAAAAACTTTGGGCGCGCGATA
This sequence comes from Porticoccaceae bacterium, assembly GCA_964230135.1. Lineage (GTDB taxonomy): Bacteria > Pseudomonadota > Gammaproteobacteria > Pseudomonadales > Porticoccaceae > HTCC2207. The sequence continues at coordinate 19,965 of CAXRFT010000023.1, forward strand.
TTGGCGTCAATTGGCACCCTTATGCGGCTACTGTCTGCGCTGGGTGCAGTGGTGTATGTACCCTCTGGTGGTGGGTGCCAAAGGCCTCACTGGCTGGTTAGCGCCGGACGAAAAAGGGCCAACTCTGACGCGAGACGACTTCAATGTGCTGGCTACTGTCGGCCGGCAGGAAGGCGTTATTGACGCGGGTGAAGCCAGAGCGATTGAAGCACTGTTTGCATTTAGAGGTTTGACAGTGAGGGATATTATGACTCCGCGCACAGTGATGGCATCTCTGGCTGCTAATTTAACCGTTGCTGAACTGTCTCCGACAGATCCTGCGCTTGCTTTTTCCCGCATTCCTCTGTTCTTAAGTGATGAAGATGATATTGTTGGATTTGTCCGCAAGGATGATATCTATCGCATGGTGGTGGAGGACAACGCCGACAGTGAATTGGTGGAATTAAAACGTGATTTGCTCAGTGTTCTTGAGACAAAATCACTGCCTGATTTGATGCAGGATATGGTTGCAGAGCGCACCTCAATGAGTTTAGTGGTGAATGAATATGGCGATCCTCTAGGTATCGCCACCATGGAAGATCTGGTGGAAACCCTCCTTGGGATGGAAATCGTCGACGAATCTGACAGCCATATTGACATGCAGGAGCGCGCAAGAGAATTGTGGCGATTGCGAGCCACCACGGTGGGCCTCAGTGTTGGCGCAATAAATACAGAGGATGCTGACTAAGGTCTCCCCATCGGCCGAGCATTGGACTGCGATGACAAAGTGATCACCTTCTAAGACGTTTGATTGTTTTGACAAATGCGTCGGTTAAACGAGCTTCATCTCTGTGCTTAAAATCTCTCACATGCCACTTTCCGGTAGCCATAACGCTTTTCACCAGTGACTGATTGGGGGCGAATAGCAGGGTGTCCATAATAAATTCGTCATCCGTTGTCGATAAATCGGGCGATTGATGATCTAGAACTAACAGATCAGCTCGATAACCTGCCTCTATGGCACCGGTTTTGGTTGCTATACTTCGAGCACCACCATTGAGGCATTCGCGCATGAGCCGGGTGCCCGTATGTTTTTGTGTGGCATTGCTACTGATATTTCGGTTGTGCATCACTAATCGTTGGCCATACTCCAACAGCCGCATTTCCTCCATGGGATTAGTGCAAGTATTTCCATCAGAACCAATGGCAATATGACCCCTCGAGTCTAAAAATTGCGTTAGCGGGAATACGCCGTCACCCAAGTTTGCCTCTGTGGACGGGCATAGTCCTACAGTTGCCTCTGTTTTAGCCAGAGCTATGGTTTCCTCTTCGGTCATGTGAGTGGCATGAACCAGGCACCAACTTTTATCCACATCAATAGTATCCAATAACCATTCCACAGGGCGACAACCTAAATGCTTGATGCACTGTTCAACCTCTTTGATTTGCTCGGCAATATGTATGTGGACTGGCGTCGATTGCTCATGGGATTTTATATGATGCAGAATTTCAGATATGGCCTCCTTGGGCACGGCTCTGATGCTGTGTAAACCCGCGCCGATATTGTGTTGGTGATGGGCTTGACAGTGGTGTTGTGCTTGCTCCCAGATGGTTAAAAAGCTCTCAATAGTGTTGCCAAAACGTTGTTGAGTTTGCAGCAGTGGGGCGTTCTCAAGGCCTGAATTCATGTAAAGTGTCGGCAACAGCGTGAGATTGATTCCGCTATTGTTGGCCGCGCCAATGATTGACTCACTGAATTGACTGACATGAGGATAGTGATTTCCATCGGGTTGATGATGCAGATAGTGAAATTCGGCAACACTGGTATAGCCCTGTTTGATTAACTCCATGTACAAGTAAGCGCTGACATCGAGCAACTGCTCTGGATTGATGGCATTGGCATAGCGATACATGGTTTCTCGCCACGACCAAAAGGTATCGGTATCAGACACTCGATATTCGGTATAGCCTGCCATGGCGCGCTGAAACGCGTGACTGTGGCAGTTAACCAGACCAGGCATCACCCAGCCCAGGCGTTCATCGCCACTACTGATCGGGGCATTTTTGCTCACATTAATAATGGTCCCTGACGCATCTACAGTGAGGCGAACATTGTCGTGCCAACCGTCCGGTAAAAAAGCTTTTTCAATAAAATAATCAGTGGAATCCATTGAATCTTGGTTACCTTATATTGCTTGTTTAATCAATCATCCTATACTATATCCCAACCCTGTATATACAAGAAGCTAAATTGCTGTTAAGTGAGTTTCATGAAAGCTACACAAGCCCCCGTTGCACCACTGTATCAAAGGGTTAAACGATACGTAGTGCAAAAAATTGAATCAGGCGATTTGCCGCCCAATAGTCGTGTGCCGTCGGAAAATGAATTGGTGGCGCAACTCAATGTATCGCGAATGACAGCTAACCGAGCTCTGAAGGAGTTATCTGCTGAGGGAATATTGGTCCGAGTGGCCGGTGTAGGCACCTTTGTTGCTGAAGCCCAAACTGAGGGGCATCTGGTGGAGGTGCGCAATATCGCCGAGGAGGTGCGTGAACGTGGACACAGTTATAGTAATATCGTGGTGGCTCACGGGGTGGTGTCAGTAACTCCAACCATCGCCACGGCGATGGAGCTTGAACAGTCAGTCAGTTCAGTGTTTCATAGTCTTATCGTTCATCTGGAGGATGGCCGTCGGTTGCAGGTGGAGGATCGCTATGTCAATGTACAGACGGTTCCAGACTACATTCATCTGGATCTCAGTGAGGCCACCCCCGCGGGTTACTTGCTTACCAATGTGCCACTGCACAAGGTTGAACACAGGGTGCGGGCAGCCATGCCCAGCCCCGAAATTCAGCAATTGTTGAAAATGGAAGACAATGTACCCTGCCTGATTTTAGACCGACGCACCTGGTCGTCAGGTAAATTAGTGTCTGTAGCTCACCTGTATCACTGTGCCAACTCGTTTTCACTGGCCGAGACCATGCATCCTAAAACCGATAGATAATGGTCAAAACATTGATCAGACAATTTGTCGACCTGCTTTGAAAACCGACTTAGCCAAATTGCCACCGAGCCAGTAAGCCAATTCTGCGGGTTGTTGTGCATCCCAAACCACCAGATCAGCAACTTTTCCTAACTGCAAAGAGCCATGACTGTGTTGCAGGCGCAGCGCTTTGGCGGCATTGATTGTTACCCCATGAAGTGCCTCATCAGGAGTTAAACCAAAAGCTTGACAGCCCATTACCATCATCAAACGAGCCGATAATACTGGGGAACTCCCCGGATTAGCATCTGTAGCGAGTGCCATCGGTACGCCGTATTGACGTAAAAGCTTCACAGGGGGTTTTTGCGTCTCAGCCAACATGTAAAATGCCCCGGGTAGCAGCACAGCCACTGTACCACTGGTGGCCATGGCTGCCACACCATCTTCATCCAAGTACTCCAGATGGTCTGCCGACATGGCGTTGTATGCAGCTGCCAGTTGGGCACCACCGCTATTGGATAATTGCTCTGCATGGAGTTTAACCGGCAGGTTCAGTGTGGCGGCTGTTGCGAATACTTTTTCCACTTCTGCTGTTGAAAAGGCAATGTTCTCGCAAAAAGCGTCTACGGCATCCACAAGGCCTTGTTCATGAAGCTTGGGGAGCATGTCATGGCAAACCCTATCAATATAGGCCGAGCGGTTATCTACAAATTCAGGGGGTAGGGCATGGGCCCCAAGAAAAGTGGCCAGGGTTTCAACCGGGGACACTTCTCCCAGACGTCTTATTACCCGCAGCATTTTGGCTTCATCCTCAAGCGTTAACCCGTAGCCGGATTTGATTTCCGCGGTGGTGACGCCGTCTTTAATGAGGTGCCACAACCGCTGCTCAGCGGCTTCCAACAGTTGCTCTTCCATGCTCTCACGGGTCTGTTGCACGGTACTCATAATACCGCCGCCACTGCGCGCAATCTCCTCGTAGCTGTGGCCCTGCAATCGCATCTCGTATTCGCCAGAACGGTTGCCCCCAAACACTAAATGGGTGTGACAGTCGATGAGCCCTGGGGTAATGCAACGTCCCTCCGCATCCTGTACTTGATGGGCGAGTTTCTCAGGCACATCGGTGAGTTCACCCATGGTTGAGATATGGCTGATGCGGCCATCTTTGCAACCTATAACCGCATTTTCTATTTTGTCAGGTAATCCCGGCTCGCTGATAACCGTGAGCGTCGCATTAATCCAGAGGCTGTCGTGTTGTAGCATGACGAAGATCCTGTTTTTAGTTTGTAAAAATGCTTGCGCAGGCAATCAGTATAGAATATCTTTGCTTGTATAGACAACCTTATACAGATGCAAGCCATTGCATTATTTTTAGTTGGGAAATTGACCATGAAAGTTTCTTCATCACCATCAGATAAGCGAAAAATTATAGCACCCACTGGCAGTAAAATTAGTGCTAAGCAGTGGACTACCGAAGCACCCTTGCGCATGTTAATGAATAATTTACACCCCGATGTCGCCGAGCGACCTGAGGATTTAGTGGTCTACGGTGGTATCGGCAAAGCCGCGCGGGATTGGCAGTGCTTCGATAAAATTGTCGATTGCTTGCGAGAGTTGGAGGACGATCAAACACTGCTTGTTCAAAGTGGCAAGCCGGTGATGGTTGCTCAAACTCATGTGGACGCACCGCGGGTATTGATCGCTAATTCCAATCTGGTGCCAGAGTGGGCCAACTGGGAACATTTTAATGAGCTTGATCGAAAGGGTTTGGCCATGTATGGCCAGATGACGGCGGGTTCTTGGATTTATATCGGCAGTCAGGGCATTGTTCAGGGCACCTATGAAACCTTCGTCGAAATGGGCCGGCAACACTATAAGGGTGATTTATCTGGGCGCTGGATACTGACAGCCGGTCTGGGCGGTATGGGGGGTGCGCAACCCTTGGCAGCAAGTCTTGCGGGCGCTTGTAGTCTCACCATTGAGTGTCAGGAAAAGCACATCGATTTTCGTTTGCGCACAGGCTATTTAGACAAGAAGGCCTACAGTCTCGATGAGGCCATGGCGATTATCAACACAGCGATCAGTGCGGGTGAAGTAATTTCAGTTGGATTGTTAGGCAATGCCGCTGACATTTTACCCGAGATGGTGAGCAGAGGTATTCGACCAGACGCGGTTACCGATCAAACCTCGGCTCACGACCCTATTCATGGTTATTTGCCCAGTGGTTGGACCGCGGAAAAATGGAAACAACTGCAAACCAGTGATCAGCAACAGGTTATGGAAGCATCGCGCCAATCCATGGCAACCCATGTACAAGCCTTATTGGATTTCCATAACATGGGTATACCGACATTTGATTACGGCAATAATATTCGTCAGGAAGCCTTAAATGCAGGATTGAAAAATGCATTTGACTTTCCCGGCTTTGTTCCCGCTTATGTTCGGCCACTGTTTTGCCGCGGTATCGGACCGTTCCGCTGGGTGGCACTGAGTGGAGATCCAGAGGATATCTATAAAACCGATGCCAAAGTAAAAGAATTAATTCCCGATGACAAGCATCTGCACAATTGGTTGGATATGGCCCGCCAGCGCATAAGCTTTCAGGGGCTGCCAGCGCGCATCTGTTGGGTGGGGTTAGGACAGCGCCATCGTCTGGCCGTTGCATTTAATGAGATGGTCGCCAGCGGTGAGCTCAAAGCACCCATTGTGATCGGTCGCGATCATCTAGATTCCGGCTCTGTCGCCAGCCCTAATCGCGAGACAGAGTCTATGCTGGATGGCTCAGATGCGGTATCAGACTGGCCGCTGCTCAATGCCATGCTCAATACGGCAAGTGGTGCAACCTGGGTATCCATCCATCACGGCGGCGGTGTTGGCATGGGTTACTCTCAGCATTCCGGTGTGGTAATAGTCGCCGATGGCACCGAGGCCGCCCGTAAACGCCTGCAGCGGGTATTGTGGAACGATCCGGCCACCGGAGTTATGCGACATGCCGATGCAGGTTATCAGTCTGCAATAGACTGTGCCGCGGAAAAAAAGTTAAACCTACCGATGTTGAATCGGGCCGGTTCAGATACATCTAAGGAGGCCTAAAGTGAACAAGGCTAGCAAAAAAATGCTCCTGACACCCGGAGATGTATCAATGGCACAACTGCGATCTATCTATACAGAGGCACAGAGTTTTGAGCTCAATCGCGACAACTGGCAGGCGATTGAGGAAAGTGCTCAAGCGGTGAGACAAATTGTCGCCAAAGGCGATGCAGCCTACGGCATTAATACTGGTTTTGGCCTGTTGGCGCAAACTCGCGTGGATGATGACCAGTTGGCTCTATTACAACGAAACTTGGTGTTATCTCACTGTACCGGCGTAGGTGATCACTTGGACGAGGCCATTGTTCGATTGATCATTTGTCTAAAGATTATCAGCTTATCTCAAGGATACTCGGGTATTAGCCGTGGGGCGGTGCAGTTATTGATGGAGTTTTATCACCATGGCATTAGTCCCTGCATCCCTAGCAAGGGCTCTGTGGGAGCTTCAGGCGATTTGGCACCCCTAGCTCATTTAGCAGCAGCGCTTATAGGTGTCGGCGATGTGCGTTTTGAGGGGGAAACTGTGCCGGTATCTGAAGCAATGAGCAAAACCGGATTATCACCCATAGAGTTGGGACCAAAGGAGGGTTTAGCACTGCTTAATGGTACTCAATGTTCCACCGCTCTGGCACTGGCTGGGCTGTTTGAGGCGGAGAACCTCTTTGCGGCGGCTACCGTCATTGGGGCGCTTTCTGTGGATGCCATGAAGGGTAGCACAGTACCTTTTGACCGCCGAATACACCAGTTGCGTGGGCAATCCGGTCAGATTGCCGTCGCCAAAAAATATCTCGAGTTTTTGTCTGGCAGTGATATCTTGGCCTCTCACGTCAACTGTGACAAGGTGCAGGATCCCTATTCACTGCGCTGTCAACCGCAGGTGATGGGCGCCTGTTTGGATGTGTTGTCCAATAGCGCTCGAACACTGCAGATAGAAGCCAATGCAGTGACAGACAACCCATTGATTTTCTCTGATACCCTGGAAGCCCTATCTGGCGGTAATTTCCACGCTGAGCCGGTGGCTTTTGCCGCGGATAATTTGGCTTTAGCAATTGCCGAGATGGCATCGATTTCGGAACGGCGTATTTCCCTGCTGGTGGATCCTCACATGAATGGTGGTTTACCGGCATTCCTGGTTGAAAACAGCGGCCTCAACTCTGGTTTTATGATTGCGCAGGTTACCGCAGCGGCGCTGGTGTCAGAGAACAAGACCTTGGCACACCCCGCCAGTGTTGACAGTATTCCCACTTCGGCAAATCAAGAAGATCATGTCAGTATGGCCACCTTTGCTGCGAGGCGCCTTTTAGATATGAGTGAAAATAGTCGCAATGTGGTTGCGGTGGAGGCTCTGGGTGCAGCGCAAGCGGTGGAGTTTCATTTGCCACACCATACTTCACTGCCACTCCAGCAGGTGGTGGCCAAGATAAGAACCCTGGTGCCCAGTTACACCGAAGATCGCTTCTTTGCCCCCGATATTGACGCGGCACAAACCTTGATCCAGAGCGGCTATTTCTATGCCTTGGTAGCTGATATTTTGCCATCGGGAGACCAGTAACAATGGACGTAGTCACGGTTGTACAGGCGACTGGCCCTCTGCTGGTGAGTTTTCCTCACTCCGGTACTGAGGTTCCCGATTCGATCAAATCGCGCTTTACAGATGCAGGACAACGCTTGGCAGACACAGACTGGTATGTGCCCCAACTTTATGAATTTTTAGCCCGCCTACCGGTATCCACCGTGACTGCCAATTACTCTCGCTATGTGGTTGATGTTAACCGATCTGGCGAGGGTGCTACCCTTTATCCGGGGCAGCGAGAAACTGAGCTCTGTCCCACCAGCACGTTTGCAGACCAACCCATCTATCGTGACGGTGAACTGCCAGATGAAGATGAAATTGTGCTGCGTAGGGAACGCTACTGGCAACCTTATCACCAGACACTTTGCGCAGAACTGGAAAGAATCAAGGCCATCCACGGCTATGCGCTTCTTTGGGACGCACACAGCATTGCTGCCGAGGTGCCGCGTTTTTTCGATGGCGTGTTGCCAACCCTCAATCTGGGCACAGCAGATGGGCAATCCTGTGACCCTCCACTGGCTGAAGAGCTGCATTCAGTGATGCAGCAAAGCGGTTTTACGTCGGTGCACAATGGGCGTTTTAAAGGCGGTTTTATCACCCGTCACTATGGAGACTCGCAGGCTTCAATACAGGCGATGCAGATGGAGATCGCCCAGTCTGCCTATTTATCTGAGCAAATGAATGCTCAGAAGACGCCCGCACTGGACACCAATAAAGCTGAGAGATTGAGTAACGTTTTAATGAAAATGATTATTAGCATGATGTTCTACCGAAGCAAGTAATGCCAATTAGTGTACTCGCTCCGACGAGAGCTAAGCGCATTCTTACATTTTCTTGGTCACAATTAACGCCCGACGTCTAGGTCAAATCATCTACGTTTAAGTCATCGCACGAATTATTGGAAACGGCGCCATTTTTTCTAGGAACTTAAGCAATTTGTACAAAACAAACAGATAGACAATAGGTCATTTTTCTCATTCTGGAAACCGGTAAATCAAGGAAGATTTGCAAGTGAAGAGAGTCTGCTCTATAACATTCAATATGGGTTTCACGCTGATACAGTTGTTGTTTTGCTTGGCCATCATATCGATTCTAGTGTCTGTTTCCCTACCCTCTACTACAGCTGCAGTGGCAGATCAAAAAATAATTTCACAGATCTATGATATTCGAAATGCCCTAAAACTCGCGCAAAATATGGCCATCACTCGAGGCGAAACGGTGACTGCTTGTCTCATTGATATTAATAGTCATTGTGTCAGCGAAAATGGTGATGCCATTGCTGTGTTTATAGATGCTAATGACAACCATCAACTAGATAATGGCGAAATTGTTGTCAGTGAGGCGTTTATTACAGGCACAACAGTCATTTTGTCGGCCTCCGGACGTAATAAGTCTTACGTGCGATTTAAACCAGTTGGCTCGGCGATGGAGTCGGGTAATTTTCTCATATGTAATGACAATCCTGCATTGGGCACTGGTCGCAAGGTGGTTTTTTATTACAGTGGTCGTATATTTCTCTCATCAGATACCAATGGTGACGGCTTTCACGATGTCAACGGTAATAAAGTGGAGTGCCCAGTGAATTGAATGGAATATAAAATGAGATGCACTTCACAATACTAATAAAATCTATACGATATTGAATAAAAATCGACGTTCTACAGGGCACATTATTTAAACCTCTTCTACGCTTTAATCAAATAAAAATTAACCCTACGTCTAATCCAACTTTGGATTAGGGAGTGCAGACATGGATGTCAGTGATTATAAACGCATGGTCGCGTACACAGATTTTTTGTTCCTCCTTACTGTTGTGGCCACAGTTACTGTTCTGACTTATTTCAATAGCCAACAATGGGTCGATAGTGATCTTGATCACAAACGACAGGGCGTCGGTGATGCTTCCGTTTCAATCATCACGTTACCCGATCATGTCAATGTAAATTCGTTGATTGACGCGCCTGTATTGCTCCACAAGGCAAATGACTCAGGAGCTCGGCAACTGGGTGATCAACGAAACCACGACTATTCTAACCCTATCGTATTATCTCGTGCCCCGGCTCTGTATGCGCAAGATGATGTTATGGGAAAGCATCAGTTTCATTTTTGAACCATCTTAATCTGGAGGTAACTTATGAGTCTTTTTTTAAAAAGAAAACATGATACAAACTTTAACAAACTGGGTGCAACGATCACCGAATTTGTTGCCGGTTTGGCAGTTTCCTGCGTCCTAATTGGTTTAGTTCAGATCATTTATGAGCACCAGCGGGTGGCAGCCAATCGTGAAGCGGCGCAAAATTTTCTACTCGAATCAGCTAGCGTGCAGCAACAATTTTTTTCTGCGACGGGCGGCACTCGGTATGCAGACGACGCTACGCTTTCTGGATTGGCGCCGGCGCTGAGCAAAGTCACAAACTATTATGCTATTAATCGGTCTCCTGACAATGCGGAGGGAGAATTGACTAGCTTCATGATCACAGCAGAACCATTAAACGGCACAATTCAGGCTGGAGATGGAGAGCTATCCATCAATCATCGCGGCCAACGTTTGGCCATGAATGGCTCTAATGTCATTGGAACCTGGTAGCGGTGTGTCATGAGTGATGTAACAAATACTGTAAAAAACCACGGATTTACCCTTGTCGAGGTCTTGGTTGCCATGGCTATAAGTGCCGTTGGGTTGTTGGGATTTTTGTCTTTGCACACCCATATGGTGGCCGCTGACACTGAGATTTCTCGCCAAGCTAAGGCGGCTGCACTGGTGCAGTACATGTCGGCGCAAGTGCAGGCATACCCGACATTGGGTCCTGACTGTGGCAATACTGTTGTAGCTCCGGACAGTAGCTTCTCTTGTGATTCGACTGGTATGCTCACGACGTGGCAAGATCTCATTAGCAACAGTGCTCTTCCCGATGCGCTGGGATGTATTAGTTACGTAACTGGCGCTGATGATCTGAAAACATATACCGTTTCCATTGATTGGAGCGGCTCTCTCTCTTCGTTACCAGATGCTGATCCGTTAACCTGCAACAATTTCGGAAGTGGAAATCGTACACTGTCATATACCGTTGTGGTTAATGAGGCGCTATGATGATTTGTTCAGCTAATGGCGCGACATCTGACATTAATGACTGTGAGAAACAAAGAGCACAACCACAGGCAATTCAGCTGTATAAGTGTCAGCTATATAAAAGCCAGCGATGTAAAAATCGGCAGAACAGTGGTCGGCAACAGGGTTTTACTCTTATTGAGTTGATGGTAGCCACAGTGCTGAGTTTGATGGTGGTAACCGCCGCCACCAATATGGCAGTATCGGCTATCAATAATCAGCGCCAGTTAGATGCTGCTCGCGAGGTTGAGCAGACTGGCGCCTATCTCAGCCAGCATTTGCAACGACAACTGTCAATGGCTGGATTCTTTGGTCCTCTTGATGTGGCGTTGGAACCAGATGCGGCCTTTACCCCCACGGTTTGCACTGCTATCCCTGGGTCTGATGATCTTGCTGTTCCTGTGCGGGGGCAGGATGATGTCACTAATGAGTTTGACTGTGATGATATCGACTATACTGTGTTTTCAGATACTGATGTACTGACACTCTTGCGTGCCAGCACCGAGACGATTGCTTCAAACAATCTAGCGAATAGTACCTCCTACATCCAGTCGAATCACCAAGAGTTAGTCGTGGGTCAGGGTAACACCACCAGTTTTAACTTAAAAAAAACTATGGGTGGCAGCGACAGTGATATCCGTGAGTACGTCTCGTATGTTTACTTTGTCGACCAAAGTAACACTTTCAGGCGACTGCGCTATAAGGATGGCGAGTTTATTTCAGAGCCCCTGGCCAATAATGTCACTGATTTTCAGGTGAATTACTATATCACTCCCAATGTCTTGCTAATGTCCTCCGGAAGCACTCCGACAGGGTATGACGATGTGGTTGCCGTAAAGGCTGTTGTATCAGTGGAGAACACAGTAGATACAACAATAAAACAGTTCTCGGTTTTCTCCATGTTGTACAACCCCAGTTTGCGTCGATAGAGTGAGGTATTGACTAATGAATTGGAGTAAATCAATGCCTATCTTGAGCCTTTCAAAGGTTCGCCATCAGTCCGGCGCTGCGTTGATGGTTGTATTGCTCATACTGCTAATCATGTCCTTACTAAGTACTAGTTTGGTGTCTAATACAGTGGTAGGAAGCCGCTTGGCAGCCAACAAACAGTATTTAATGCAACTTGATATGACTGCCCGCAGTGCACAAGCTAGGGTAATGGCACAATTGTCGACGAAGATAGGTGTAGACGATCCTGCAGATGTTAGTGGCTATTCCTCATTGGTTTCTGGTGATGATATTAGTGCAACGCTATCGTCTATAGCATGTATCGAACAGGTGGACGCTGGTGCAGGTCAGTGGCATTCCTATTGGGACTCAGAATTAACTGTCAACCATAGTGGTTCTGGCGCTCAGGTCACGGCCACGGCGGGATTTAGATATACCAGTAACACCCCATTTGACGAGGAAAATGATCTATGTATTATACCTAGCACCGCTGCCAGTATCAGTGTCAGTGGGGGTAAAATGGTCTATCTCTATTTTCATCATATTGACTAGCCCAACTCACCAGAATGTTCGGAAATATTATTGGTTCAGACGATTGTTGGTGGTGGTTACGAGTGCTCTCTAGTCATAGAGGGTAGCTATGGGCAGCCGTTTGTGCTGGGTTCTATCATAGATCGCCATCAGCTGCTGCTCTGCGACTGGGTCGATTGATTTACCCTCAAGAAAATCGTCAATGTCGTCGTAGCTTATTCCCAACACCTGCTCATCTTCCTTTTGAGGGCTCAAACACTCTAAGTCAGCTGTGGCAGCTTTCATCGCCAACGACTCTGGTGCGCCCATGGTTTTTGCTAGCAACCGCACTTGGCGTTTGCTCAGGCCAAACAGGGGTGCCAGGTCACAGGCGCCATCGCCAAATTTGGTATAGAAACCGGTGATATTTTCGGCCGAGTGATCGGTGCCTAGCACCAGTCCCTTGAGAATACCGGCGATTTGATACTGGGATACCATGCGCGCTCGGGCTTTGACGTTGCCTTTGGCAAAGTCTACCGCCGCCTCATCGGGCAACAGGCCGTTCTCTTCCAGCGTTGAACACACCTCTGCACTGATCGCATCAACACCGTCTTTTACGTTCACTGTCAGGCTTAGGCTGGGCAGAATAAAACTCAAGGATAGCTGAGCATCCTCTTCATCTTTTTGCGTTCCGTAGGGCAGGCGCACGGCGGCAAAGCGATAGTCTGAGGTGCTGTGATCTCGGTTGAGGCCATCCACGGCCAGCTGAGCCAGACGGCCACAGGTGGCAGAATCGACGCCACCGCTAATGCCTAATACCAAGGTTTTACAACCGGACGACAAGAGTTGATTCTGGATAAACTCTACGCGACGTTTAATTTCAAATTCAGGGTCTATGGCGGGAAGCACCCGCATTTCATCAATAATGTCTTGTTTGTTCATGTCGATTGATTAGCTCATTGTGGTTGCTCGGGCGATGTGGCCCTAATTTAATCGAGCAATCCAAAGCTGAGTTTATTCCATATGGACCGCTCGTCTTCTGGTTCTATGCTGGATTCAGCCTCACGTGTGACCCGATCATACACACTGCGGCTGTCGAAAGAGGGCGGCTTAGCGCGTTTCAGTACACCGAAGGTGGCCTTGTCCAGCCATGTGTCCTGATCAGCCAACAGCCGACGCTCGAAATCGAAATTTCCCTGGTCATCCAATGATGGGTGATCAGGGTAGTTTGCCGCCAAGATTGACGCCGCATTATCGGCTAAATCCTGCATTTCCAATAAGTAATACGCTTGAGCCATCACCGCTAGACCATCGGGAACGGCGGGAGATTGTTGAAAGTTTTCCAAAACAAACTTGCCTCGATTGGCGGCGGCTAAATAAGCCTCTCGAGAAAAATAATAATTGGCCACGTGAATTTCAGCGCGAGCCAGTCGGTTGCGCAGAAACACAAGCCGTTTGCGCGCATCCGAGGCGTAGGGGCTCTTTGGGTAGCGACTGAGTAATTCGGTAAGTGTGGCAAACGCCATTCGCGCCTCCCCAATATCTCGCATGCTGGCGTCAGTGGGCATGAAGCTATCGAAGAATCCTGCGGTCTGCGAAATCTGTGATAGCCCTTTGACATAAAAAGCATAGTCTACGTTTGGATGTTGAGGGTGTAAGCGTATAAATCGATCGGCGGCAGCAATGCTGGATTCATAGTCACCCGATTTGTAGTGGGCGTAAATCAGTTCTAGTTGACCTTGCTCCGCATATTTGCCAAAGGGAAATTGCGATTCAAGCAGTTGTAGGTTAGTAATAGCAACGGTCCAGTTTTTCGAATTGAGACTGGACTGAATTTTGTCGTAAAAATCTCTCTCAGTGAAGCCACTACTCTCCTCTTCCGTCTGCTCTTCTTCACTAAATCCCAGCCAAGAGCAACCAGAGGAAAGCGCAAGTATTAATATCAGGGGTATAAGTAAGATAGTTTTCATGTAATATTCTCGAACTAGTATTTAAAGCGGCAGCAACACGCGATCGCTATTTAACCACAGTGACATAGGTAAACCAACAGATGATGGGTTTCTGTCGTGTTGATTGGTCACCGATAGCAGTGGGTTAGAGTGGTTAGAATGGAAATAGTTTAGTGACAGAATTAAAACCTACGGATAACACCGATATCCCCGACGACGATCTGATAGATGAAATGGCAGAGGTGTCTATGGCTTGCATAGGTCGTCGTTTTGATCAGATCGCAGCTGATCTATTCACTGATTATTCCCGCTCCCGTCTGCAACAGTGGATTAAACAGGGCCAATTACTGGTTGACGGCCAGCAGCAGACGCCAAAATACAAATTACAGGGCGGTGAAGTCCTGCATCTTCAGACTCGTTTGCAATCAGAAGGCGATTGGCAGGCCGAGGATATTCCGTTGGATGTGGTGTTTGAAGATCAGCATATTTTAGTGATCAATAAACCGGCCGATCTAGTGGTTCATCCTGCGGCAGGTAATCGTTGTGGGACCCTCCTGAATGGTTTGCTACACCATTGTCCCAGTCTGGTGTCGATTCCTCGGGCCGGCATTGTGCACCGTTTGGATAAAGATACTACCGGCTTGATGGTTGTGGCCAAGACCTTACGAGCACAGACAGATTTAGTGGCACAGCTACAAGCGCGATCGATGGGGCGAGAGTACGAAGCCTTAGTTTCCGGTGTTGTTACCGCTGGTGGCACAGTGGATCAACCTATCGGGCGCCACCGCACCCAACGCACCAAGATGGCGGTAATCAGCGATGGTAAAGACGCGCGAACTCATTACAGGGTGCTAAAAAGATTTTCAGGCCATAGCTATCTGCGGCTGAAATTGGAGACCGGCAGAACTCACCAGATTAGGGTGCATATGGCCCATATCCGTCATCCCATTATCGGTGATGACAATTATGCTGGTCGGATGCGTATTCACAAGGGCGCTTCTGCAGAGTTGCGCCAGCACCTTGTGGAATTTCCGCGTCAAGCGCTGCATGCGCGTGAATTGTCTCTATCTCATCCAGAGTCTGGAGAGCCAATGTCTTGGAGCACAGCGTTGCCCATAGATATGCAATGCCTGCTGGAAAGCCTCGAACATGGTTGAGTTGTGTGATGCGATAATGAATCCACGATGGCCAATACCGGACTCGGTTGGCTGTCTGATCAGCTTGCGTGGTGGTGGAGTCAGTGAGGGACCATTTGCTAGTAATAATATGGCGCGACATGTGGGTGATAACGATGCCCATGTGTTGGAAAATCGAGAGCGTCTCAAACAATTGGGCGGATACGCTGCAGAACCCTTATGGCTTCATCAAGTGCACGGCACTGATGTGATCTATGCACCTGATTGCAGTACTGGGGTGACGGCTGACGGTAGCTTTTCTGATAAGCCTGGCGTCGTCTGTGCTGTGCTCACAGCGGACTGTTTACCCGTCATACTCTGCAGTGCAACTGGAGATCAGGTGGCAGCAGTGCATGCGGGGTGGCGAGGACTCTGCGCTGGCGTTCTGAGATCCGCGGTTGCGCGCTTTAGCTCTGAATCTGTCATTATGGCCTATCTGGGTCCCGCCATTGGGCGTCAAGCTTTTCAGGTGGGTGCTGAGGTCAAGGCAGCATTTACCGCCAATGCTAAAAGCGACGAGCATAGAGCCTCTCTCGAGACAGCTTTTGTGCCTTGTCTGCAGCGCTCAGGGTTTTATCTTGCGGATCTGTATTCTCTTGCTAGAACCGAACTGAATCGGTTGGGGGTCAAGCATATTTTTGGTCATGAGCACTGCACAGTTACCGACACAACACAGTGCTATTCTTATCGTCGTGACTCCAATACTGGAAGACATGCATCGATTATCTGGATCAAGTAAGCGTTAACAAATGATCTTGATTTGATTGCTTTTTCCGTCTTTCTGATTATTTAGTGATGTGCATTACTGCAGTGTCGATTTAGCGGCTAAAATAGCCTCATAAACACTTGATCTGAGTCTGGTGTTCCATTAGAATTGCCGCCCTCTCGCAGGGGCTATTTGCTCCAATAGACAAAGCGACATAATCGGGCCACAGGGTGGCCAATTTTTTTGGAGCACAACATGTACGCAGTAATCAAGAGTGGTGGCAAGCAGCACAGAGTCGTTGAAGGGGAAACCTTGCGTCTCGAAAAGCTGGATGTGGCCACTGGTGATAAAGTTAATTTTGAAGAAGTTTTGATGGTAGGAGAAGGCGCCGAAGTCAAAATTGGTGCGCCGCTGGTGAAGGGTGGAAAAGTGACAGCCGAAGTGGTTTCTCACGGTCGAGGCGAAAAAGTCAACATCATCAAGTTTCGTCGACGGAAACACTCGCGCACGCAACAAGGCCACAGGCAGTGGTATACTGAAGTTAAAATCACTGGTATAAAAGCTAGTTAATCGTTAGAGGATATTGCAATGGCTCACAAGAAAGCTGGTGGTAGTACACGAAATGGACGCGACTCCGAGAGTAAACGCTTAGGTGTTAAAGTTTATGGCGGTCAAACAATTAACGCTGGTGGTATCATTGTTCGACAGCGCGGAACCAAATTCCACCCAGGTGTGAATGTTGGTATCGGTAAAGATCATACGCTTTTCGCCACCTCTGATGGTGTGGTCAAGTTTGTTCAGAAAGGCCCGAAAAATAGAAAATATGCTGAGGTTGTGCCCGCGTAGGCACAGCAGCGCAGTTAAAAAAGCCCCTACGCGGGGCTTTTTTTGTGCATGTCAGTTTTAGCAGTATTAATTTTAATTGGTGGGCTCGTGAACTAGGCTTACCAATGACTAAAGTGAAAAGCAACGGTACACTGGCACTATGAAATTTGTTGACGAAGCTACAATCAAAGTACAGGCTGGTAAAGGCGGTAATGGCTGCCTGAGTTTCCGTCGTGAAAAATATATTCCCCGAGGTGGCCCCGACGGTGGTGATGGTGGTGACGGCGGCAGTGTCATTTTGGTTGCTAAAGAGGGATTAAATACGTTAATCGATTTCCGTTACACCCGCCATTTTAAAGCGGAGAGTGGCCAACAGGGCAGTGGTTCTGAGTGCACGGGGCGTAGTGGTGATGACCTGTTGCTGCATGTGCCTGTGGGCACCACAGTCATTGACCAAGAAACTGGTGAGGTGATGGGTGATCTCACTGAGCTAGATCAGCAGTTGAAGGTCGCTCAGGGTGGTTTTCATGGATTGGGTAACACCAGATACAAATCCAGCACTAATCGTGCTCCGCGGCAGACATCCCCTGGCCAAGAGGGTGAACTCCGCGAAATTAAATTGGAACTTAAAGTGTTGGCCGATGTGGGGTTACTCGGTCTGCCCAATGCGGGTAAATCAACCTTTATACGGTCGGTCTCTGCTGCTCGCCCGAAAGTAGCGGACTATCCATTTACCACCTTGGTACCCAATTTGGGTGTGGTGGGCATGAGCGGCGATAAATCTTTCGTGGTTGCGGATATCCCAGGTTTGATTGAAGGAGCCTCTGAGGGCGCTGGGCTTGGTATTCGCTTTTTAAAGCATCTGACGCGGACCAGACTGCTTTTACACTTGGTGGATATGATGCCATTTGATGGTACTACTCCGACACATAATGCTGCAGTCATTGAGAATGAATTGGTGCAGTTCAGCCCCACACTGTCTGCTAGTGATCGCTGGTTGGTGTTGAATAAAATTGATCTATTGCCGGAGGATCAAGTTGAGGACGCCTGTCAAAAAGTGGTGGATGATCTTGGCTGGGACGGGCCGGTTTTTCGAATGTCAGGTTTGGCCTCCGAAGGAACAAAAGCGCTTTGTGCGGCGATAATGGATTATATTGATGAAGCTCGACAGCTTGAAGAAGTGGAGCCTGAGTTGCTGGAAAAAGCAGAGCAGCGTCGCCTCACTATCCAGGCAGAAGCCCGAGATCGAATCGAAAATCTTGCCGATGCACGTCGGCGTGCTCGCCAGCGGGATTCTGACGACGATAATGATGATCATGACGTCGAAATTGTTTATGCGGAGTAACGTCTGTGAATCGCGTCGACATTAAAAAAACACATCGCTGGGTCATTAAAATTGGCAGTGCGCTTCTGACCAACGATGGAGCAGGTATCAACCAGACGGCGATTGAGGGCTGGGTCAGTCAAATCAACACCTTGATTGATCAGGGTAAAGAGGTAGTGTTGGTCTCGTCCGGCGCTATCGCCGAAGGCGTTGCCCGGTTGGGATGGTCTAGTCGCCCGGATACAATCCATGAACTTCAGGCGGCAGCAGCAGTGGGTCAAATGGGTCTTATTCAAACTTACGAGAGCAGCTTTTTAAGATACCAGCGGCGAACAGCGCAAATTCTGTTGGATCATGATGACTTAGCCAGTCGACAACGCTATCTCAATGCTCGAGGCGCAATAAAAACCTTAATCGAACTGGATGTTGTGCCTATTGTTAACGAAAACGATACAGTGGTCACTGATGAAATTCGCTTTGGCGACAACGATCGGTTAGCGGCATTGGTGGCTAGTCTGATCGATGCTGATGTGCTTGTTATCCTCACAGACAAAGACGGTTTATACGACGAAAATCCTGATGTCCAGCCCGATGCTCAGTTGGTAGAAAAAGCGCAAGCGACGGACGCTTGGCTCGATGGAATTGTCGGTGATAGCACCAGTGGTCTTGGCAGAGGGGGGATGATTACCAAATTACAGGCGGCTAGATTGGCGGCGTCCTCTGGTTGCAGCACAATCATTGCAGGTGGCAAAAATAGTGACGTGTTACTGAGTATCGCTGCGGGGCACGCTGAAGGCACCCTGTTGACAGCTAATCATAAGCCAATAACTGCTCGCAAGCGCTGGTTGGCTGGACAGCTTCAGGTGCGGGGCTATCTGACTGTCGATGCTGGTGCTGTGGAGGTGCTGTGTAAGCGCGGCCGTAGTTTACTTCCCGTCGGAGTTGTCGCAGTTGCAGGTGAGTTCAATCGTGGTGATTTAATTAGTTGTGTCGATAGCAACGGTGTTGAAATTGCTCGCGGGTTGGTCAATTTTAATGCCGACGAGGCACAAAAAATAAAGGGTCAGAGCACAGCGGCGATTGCCAATATTCTCGGTTATAAAGATAATGCCGAGATGATTCACAGAGATAATTTAGTTCTCAAATAAAGCTGGATTAAGTAAACAAAATGCAATTATGGCTGAGCTACTGCCCAGAAGATGCTCAACTCAGAGTGCGAAAAAAAACCGGCGCGAGCCGGTTTTTTTATTTACTGTGGATCAGCGCTCAGAGCGATTTACTTGGCACCCAGTGCTTTAACCTGAGCATTTAATCGACTTTTATGACGGGCTGCTTTGTTCTTGTGAATGATACCTTTATCAGCCATGCGGTCCACTACTGGAACAGCTACATTGTAGGCTTCTTGAGCTGCCGCCTGATCACCAGAGACAATGGCAGCGTCAACTTTTTTGAGGTATGTGCGGACCATCGAGCGCAGGCTGGCATTGTGCTGACGGCGTTTCTCGTTTTGACGTGCGCGTTTCTTTGCTTGAACTGAATTTGCCAACTTAATTACTCCTAACTATGGGCTCGCTAAAGGCGCGAAAATATACAGGTTTTGTGGCATACATTCAAGCCAATTATCCACCTTTTCTTGTGCTTGGCTAGTCGACCATTAAGGTTTGCTAGTTTCACTTTTCCAGATTTGCTTGGCCATAGTTTAATCAGTGGTTAAACTGCGCTATTGTCACTCGTAGAAAGGTATATTTTTGTCTCAACTTGATTCGCGTCAACCGAACCATAACAACTCTGACCAGCAGAGGGCGTTGCCGAGTGTAAAAAAAGACAACGGGCTGTTGCGTTCCAGCGGAGTCGTCAGTTTTTTTACTATGCTCTCAAGATTTATGGGTCTGGCTCGAGATATTATTTTTGCACGAGTTATTGGTGCCGATGCCTTTGCTGATGTCTTTTTCGTCGCATTCAAAATACCCAATTTTTTCAGACGTTTGTTTGCTGAGGGTGCCTTTGCGCAAGCTTTTGTTCCTGTTCTGGGTGAATACAGAGAGAAGGGCTCTGAGGCTGCTGTGAGGGGTTTGATAGATCGTGTCAGCGGAACCCTCGGACTGACGCTGTTGATCTTTACTTTGATTGTTATTTTGTCCGCGCCCCTCCTCGCCGGGCTTTTTGCCCCGCGCTGGTTTTTAGATGCGCCGATAAAATTTGCCGCTACCACTGAAATGTTGCGGATCACTTTCCCCTACCTATTGTTTATCTCTATGACAGGTGTGGCAGGTGGAGTGCTAAATAGTTATGATCGTTTTGCTGTGCCGGCATTCACTCCTGTTTTGCTCAATCTGTCGCTCATCTGTGCGGCCTTGTTCGCAGCACCGCTGTTCCAGCAGCCGGCCTTTGCATTGGCCTGGGGCGTTTTGATTGCTGGGATTGTGCAGTTTCTCTTTCAATTACCATTTTTGTGCAGAATTCACATGCTTCCGACGCCTGTTGTGGATTGGCAAGATTCTGGTGTACGAAAAATTTTGTTGCTTATGGGGCCGGCTATATTTGGCGTTTCCGTGAGCCAGATTAATTTACTCTTGGATACTATGTTGGCAACCTTTTTGCCCACTGGCAGTGTGTCTTGGCTGTATTATTCAGATCGCTTGTCAGAGCTTCCTCTGGGGGTGTTTGGCGTTGCCATAGCTACCGTGATATTGCCTAATTTGTCCCGTCATCATGTTGCAAAATCGAATGAGGTTTACTCCGCTACTTTAGATTGGGCTGTCAGACTGGTCTTACTTATCGCTGTTCCTGCGGCGGCAGCGCTGATACTTCTGTCGGAGCCCATATTGATTACGTTGTTTTTCTATGGTGATGTGATGACAGCCAAGGATATGCTTATGGCATCTTACAGTCTGCGCGCCTATGCCTTTGGTTTGATTGCGTTTATGTTGATTAAGGTACTGGCGCCTGGTTTCTTTGCGCGTCAGGATATGCGCACGCCGGTTCGAATTGGCATCGTTGCTATGGTCAGCAATATGGTGCTCAATATTTTATTTGTACTGCCGCTGCATCACTATTGGCAGATTGGGCACTTGGGCCTAGCAGCGGCCACCTCCGTGTCTGCTTTTATCAATGCGCTATTGCTTTTGTTGTACCTCAAGCGTCAGCATATCTACAAGCCGACGGCGGGTTGGCTTGTTTTTATAATGCGTTTGATTAGTGCAGTGGTAATAATGATGGCGGCGCTTTACCTAATGGCTGATCACTACCTTCTTTTGCAACTTGACTGGTGGCAGGCTAAACTTTGGTGGCAGCGAACTGTCGCTATTCTAGGTCTCTGTGCTCTGGGTTTTTGTGTCTATGGTGTGATGCTGGTAGCTACCGGGTTGCGATGGGCTGACCTCCGTGGTCCTGTTAAAGCTACTCAAGGTAGACTTTGATGATTGTCTTTTTTACCGGCGACTATTTTTATTAATCTTGGCTCATCCTCGCGCCTTATGGCTTACCTTTATGTTGGTTGCTAGGTATACTGCGTGCTGGTTTAGAGGGTACTTGCATTGGCTGCGTTGCAGAGTAAAAAAAGTTTTATCAGGGGTGTGCACAACTTAGGTAATCCCCTTACCGGAGCCGTTGTGACCATTGGTTCGTTCGATGGCGTGCATATCGGCCATCAGGCGATACTCTCACAGGTTAAACAACAGGCTGAGCGGTTAGGATTGCCATCGGTAGTAATGGTTTTTGAACCTCAACCACAGGAGTTTTTCTCTGGGGAACGCGCGCCTGCGAGACTGATGCGCCTCAGAGATAAGGTGGAGACGTTGCTAGAATTGGGTATTGATCAAGTGGTCTGCCTTCAGTTTAACAAAGCGCTGCGAAGCCTTACGGCGGACGAGTTTGTGGAAAATATATTGGTCAAAGGTCTCGCCACACGCTATCTCATTGTGGGCGACGATTTTAGATTCGGTTGCGACCGCGGTGGTGACTTTAATATGCTACAACGTGCAGGAGCGGTGTTTGATTTTGAGGTGACAGATACTCAAACACTGCAGGTTGAGGGTGAGCGAGTGAGCAGTACGCTGGTGCGACAGATTCTCAGTCAATCAGACTTTGCTCGCGCCGAGACTTTGCTGGGCCGCCCGTTTTCAGTGCGGGGTCGCGTTGTCTACGGTCAGCAATTAGGCAGAGAGCTGGGATTCCCCACTGCTAATGTCCAGCTTAATCGCTACAGTGCGCCAATAACAGGTGTTTTTGCTGTACTAGTCAGGGTGGCTGATGAGTTGTATCAGGGTGCTGCTAATGTCGGTATTCGGCCTACCGTGGGTGGTTTGGTTAAGCCCATTTTGGAAGTCCATCTATTGGACTGTAATCTGGACTTGTACGGTGAGCGAATAGAGGTAGAGTTTAAACACAAGATTCGTGACGAGGAAAAGTTTACTTCTCTGGAGTCATTGGTAAAAAATATCCGTCGCGATGTCAACAATATAAGAGCTTGGTTTAACCAGGCGAATACAGCGTAAATTAAGGCTTACAATGAGTGATTCATCCACTGACTATAAATCGACGTTAAACCTGCCGAAGACCGGGTTTCCCATGCGTGCCAATTTAGCGCAGCGCGAGCCGGCTATGCTTAGGGAGTGGCAAGAGACGGATATTTACGGTCAGATTAGGCGGGCCCGAGCAGGATGCGAAAAATACATTTTGCACGACGGTCCCCCCTACGCCAATGGAGATATTCACCTTGGCCATGCGGTAAACAAGGTACTCAAGGATATCGTGGTCAAATCCCGAACCATGAGTGGCTATGATGCACCCTATATCCCCGGGTGGGATTGCCACGGATTGCCTATTGAGCACAATGTCGAGAAGAAAATCGGCAAAGCGGGTGTTAAAGTCGACTACTCAGTATTTCGTCAAAAATGCCGTGACTATGCAATGAAGCAGGTGGCTGGGCAAAGCAAGGATTTTATCAGGTTAGGTGTATTTGGAGATTGGGACAACCCCTACTTGACAATGAATTTTGCTGTTGAGGCGGACATTATTCGAGCACTGGGAAAAATTGTTGCCAACGGCCATCTAACCCAGGGGTATAAGCCAGTTTTTTGGAGTGTGGTAGGAGGCTCAGCACTGGCAGAAGCCGAAGTTGAATATCAAGATAAAACCTCATTTTCTATCGATGTCGCCTACCCAGTTGCACAGCCGTCACAGTTGGAAACGGCTTTTCCATCACTCCCCGGTGAAGGTGATATCAGTATACTGATCTGGACGACAACGCCATGGACTATTCCGAGTAGCCAGGCGATATCTGTAGGTGCAGACCTGACCTATTGTCTGGTGCAGTGCGACAAGAATGGTACTCAAAGGCGCTTAATTTGCGCCGAAGCACTGCTTGAGTCAGTGATGCAACGTTTAGAAATGGATAATTTTCAGGTCTTGGCCACTTGTCCGGGCTCAGCATTGGAAAACGTCGTTGCTTCACATCCCTTCTATGTGCGAGACATACCTGTCCTGTTGGGCGATCATGTCACCACTGAAGCTGGAACTGGTTGTGTCCATACTGCACCAGATCATGGTATGGAAGATTTTGTGGTAGCCAAGCAATACGGGATCGGAACGCTGAATTATGTGCTGGGCAATGGTACTTTTCGCGACGATGTGCAAATTTTTGCTGGGGAGCACGTGTACAAAGTCGATCAGCATGTCATTGATATGCTGCAGGAAAAACATTGTTTGATGGCGGTGGGTCAGATTACCCACAGTTACGCGCACTGCTGGAGAACCAAGACCCCCCTGATTTATCGAGCAACGCCGCAGTGGTTTGTGTCCATGGAAAAGAACGGTTTGTTGGCCAGTGCCAAGCAGGCCATCAAGCAGGTAAGTTGGCACCCTGACTGGGGGCAAGCGCGTATCGAAGGTATGCTTGACAACAGTCCCGACTGGTGTGTTTCGCGTCAGCGTACGTGGGGTGTCCCCATTACCTTATTTGTCCATAAACAGACTGGAGAGCTGCACCCGGATACCGCTAATCTGATAGAGAAAGTGGCCACCCGTGTGGAAACTGGCGGTATTGACAGCTGGTATGCTACCGATGCCAAGGACTTGATTGGTTCAGATGCGGATGACTATCAAAAAGTCACTGACACGCTCGACGTCTGGTTTGACTCAGGCGTGACCCACTCCTCAGTGATTGGCGCGCGGGACGAACTGAGCTATCCTGCAGATTTATACCTCGAGGGCTCCGACCAGCACCGTGGCTGGTTCCAGTCATCACTAAAAACCGCCATCGCGATAAACGGCACTGCGCCCTATAAAGCTGTTCTGACCCATGGCTTCACGGTTGATGAAAACGGACGCAAGATGTCCAAATCACTGGGTAATGTGGTTTCCCCACAAAAAGTTATCAATGAGTTGGGTGCAGATGTGCTCCGACTATGGGTGGCCTCAGCCGATTTCAGTGCCGAGATGACGGTATCTGACGATATTATCAATCGTGCCGCTGATTCCTACCGTCGCATAAGAAACACCGCGCGTTATTTCTTGTCAAATATTGATGGGTTTGACCCAGATGTACACCTGGTAGCTCACAGTGACCTGGTGGCTCTGGATCGCTGGGCAATTGATTGTGCGGCGCAATTGCAAGATGAAGTTATTGAACACTATGAAAACTTCCAATTTCATCAAATTTATCAAAAGTTACACAATTTTTGTGTACGCGACATGGGCGGTTTTTACCTCGACATTATCAAAGACAGAATTTATACCTGTGCTGAAAACAGTCAGGCTAGACGATCTGCTCAGACCGCACTGTTCCACATAGCCGAGGCCTTTGTGCGTTGGATTACACCAATTTTAAGCTTTACCGCTCACGAGGTTTGGAGCTTTATGCCAGGAGATCGAAGTCAGTCTGTGTTTGTCGCTCAATGGTATCCTCTGCAACGATTAGGTGACCAAGAAAGACTGGAGCGAGAGGACTGGACCGCCATTCTTGCGGCCAAAGAGGCGATAAATAAGGTGCTGGAAGAACAGCGCAGTCAGGGTGAGATTAAAGGCTCTCTGAGCGCTGAGGTTGCACTCTATGCTGATCCCGCGCTGTTTAAATCACTGTCCAAGTTGGGTGATGAACTGCGTTTTGTGACGATGACATCGAAAGCGGAGTTATTGCCAATGTCTTCGGTCAATGGTCTTGCTGAATCAACTCTGGCTGGGTTGCGCGTAGACTTGTCCAAATCCAATGCGACTAAATGTGTCCGCTGTTGGCACTTTATGGACGATGTGGGATCTAATGCGGCATATCCTGGTGTGTGTGGGCGCTGCGTGTCCAATATCACAGGGAAGGGAGAAGTGCGGATCTATGCTTAAGCGCAGTTGGGCTAAAAATTTGCTTCCGAGTGGGTTTCGTGGGCGAGACCTTGTCGTTTGGTATTTACTGGCATTGTTGGTTTTATTAATGGATCAATTGACCAAAGGTTGGGTTGTATCTGAATTTTATCTGGGTCAAAGAGAAATAATTACCTCATTTTTCAATTTGGTGCATGTGCGAAATTACGGCGCAGCATTCAGTTTTTTGAGTGACGCGGGTGGTTGGCAGCGTTGGTTTTTTGCTATTTTGTCCACCCTGGTCAGTGTGGTTATTGTTGTTTGGATAGGTAGGTTAGAGCGTGAAAAATGGCTGGAAAGTCTGGCTCTAGCGCTCATTCTCGGTGGTGCGCTGGGCAATTTATATGATCGCTTGATGCTTGGCTATGTAGTAGATTTTCTAGATTTCCATTGGTCAGGTCGACATTTCCCCGCATTTAATGTGGCTGATACAGGAATTAGTATTGGCGCTGGATTGTTGATTTTAGATATGTTTGTATCGGGCCAGGGTTCATCGAGAAAAGGTGGTGACGTCGATGCAAATTGAAAAAGGTACCAGAGTTACATTGCATTTTTCTCTGGCGCTCGAGGATGGCAGTCTGATTGACTCAAACTTTGACAAGCAGCCGGCCAGTTTCACCGTCGGCGACGGAAATTTACTGCCCGGATTTGAATCTGCAATTTTAGGTCTGGAGGATGGCCAGCAAAGAGAGTTCACGATTCCACCAGAGAGTGCCTTCGGTCAACATAACCCACAAAACGTTCAGGATGTTGAAAGGACTAATTTTGCCGAAGACAAGTTAGAGATTGGTGCTGTGTTTTCTTTTCAAAATGGTGATGGAGAGCTTCCAGGGGTGATCGTGGGCATTGAGGATGATAAGGTGATGATAGATTTCAATCATCCTTTGGCAGGTCAGTCCATAGTGTTCAAAGTAGAGATTTTAGAAATAAGTCCTGAGAGTGTTCATTGATGGAGATTAAACTCGCCAATCCTCGAGGATTTTGTGCTGGTGTAGATCGGGCCATTGATATCGTTGAGCGCGCGCTGACATTATTTGGCGCGCCAGTCTACGTGCGCCACGAGGTGGTACACAATAAATTTGTTGTCGATGATCTGCGCGCTCGCGGTGCGATTTTTGTTGAAGAACTCAATGAGATTCCCGATGACGTAATTTGTATTTTCAGTGCCCATGGTGTCTCTCAAGCTGTTCGTAAGGAGGCAGCTAATCGTCAACTAAAAGTGTTTGATGCCACTTGCCCATTAGTAACCAAAGTCCATTTCGAAGTGACTAAGTACAGTCAAGATGGCATGGATTGTGTTTTGATCGGGCATGCTGGTCACCCCGAGGTGGAGGGCACCATGGGCCAGTTCGATGACAGTAATGGCGGCAAGATGTATTTGGTGGAAGACGTGTCTGATGTGGAGAATTTAGAAGTAAGGCACCCTTCAAGGTTGGCCTATGTCACTCAAACCACACTTTCCATGGATGATACAGCATCAGTAATTGATGCACTGCGGCGCAAATTCCCTGATATTCAGGGGCCTCGAAAAGACGACATATGTTATGCCACCCAGAATCGGCAAGATGCAGTTAAGCAGTTATCCATAGAAACAGATGTGATGTTAGTGGTTGGCTCTAAGGCAAGTTCAAATTCTAATCGTCTCAAGGAGTTAGCTGAACGCTGTGGTTGTGAAGCACACCTGATTGATGGCCCAGAAGATATCAATCCCAAATGGTTAGTCAAAGCCAAAACAATTGGTATCACTGCGGGAGCCTCTGCACCGGAATTACTGGTTCAGGGTGTGGTTTCACGCTTGGTAGATCTGGGTGCAAAAGCACCACAGGAAATGTCAGGCGTAGAGGAGAATATTCGCTTTTCCCTCCCCAAAGAACTTCG
Organism: Porticoccaceae bacterium; assembly: GCA_964230135.1. Classification (GTDB taxonomy): domain Bacteria; phylum Pseudomonadota; class Gammaproteobacteria; order Pseudomonadales; family Porticoccaceae; genus HTCC2207. The sequence goes on from CAXRFT010000023.1 coordinate 47,365, forward strand.
GCCGCCGCGAAACAATGTAGCCACTGGCGCCTAGCGTTTATTGATATACTTAAACAGTGTTCTGGTGGACGGGTCTAAGTGTTTTTCACTATTATCGAGCAGTTCATTGGCCATTTTTTTACCCAGTTCTACACCCCACTGGTCGAAGGAATTGATATTCCAAATGCTCCCCTGAACAAAGACTTTGTGCTCGTAGAGAGCAATCAATGCACCGAAATTTTTTGCTGAGAGGCGATCCATAAGTAGCGTATTGGATGGTTTGTTGCCGGCATAATGACGGTGAGGTTGGTGATCTGGAGCCTCCTGGCCACGCATGAGCGCTGACCCTTGAGCAAGCATATTGCCAAGTAACACCCGGTGATGCTCTTCATTGCTAAGTCGATCTTCTACCGCGGCGATAAAGTCGATGGGAACTAGGCGCGTGCCTTGGTGTAACAACTGGAAGAACGCATGCTGACCATTTGTTCCGGTCTGTCCCCAGAGGATGGGTCCTGTATCATAGTTCACCGATTTACCGTTAAGTTGGGTTGATTTGCCATTGCTCTCCATATCCAATTGTTGGAGGTAGGATGGTAGCAAACCCAGTCGCTCACAGTAGGGGATAACAGCGGTGGATTGTGCACCCAGAAAGTTACTGTACCAAATTCCCAGAAGTGCCATAACAACGGGCATATTTTTTTCCATGGGCGCATTTTTGAAATGTTGATCCATCTCTCTTGCACCCTTCAACATATCTAGAAAGCCGTCATGACCAATACTGATAGCAATCGATAGGCCAATGCTAGACCATAGAGAGTAGCGGCCGCCCACCCATTCAGCAAACTCCAGGATTTGGCGCTTTGGAATGCCGTAGGAAATAGCATTGTCAGGGGCTGCTGTGAGAGCGATAAAATGCGTGCTGCTCTGTGCGTTGGCTAGACCTAAAGTGGATTCAAACCATTGCAGTGCGGTTTTGGCATTTAGTAAGGTCTCTTGTGTGGTAAATGTTTTACTGGCGATGGTGACTAAGGTGGTTTCTGGGTTGAGCTTAGCCAGTGTGGTGAGTATTTCAGCACCGTCGACGTTGGCAATAAAGTGCACATCAATGGAGGGGTGACTGAATTCTTCCAGCGCCGCGCAGGCCAGCTTTGGACCTAAGTCTGATCCACCGATGCCTATATTTACCACGTCAGTAATGGACTTCCCGGTGCTTCCACACCAACTGCCATCGCGGATGGAACTGCTCAGTTGTTCCATCTGTTGCAGCTGCTTTGCGATGGTTGAGCTACGTTCCCTAGCATCATCATCTAGACTATCTTCTAGTTTGCCGCGCAATGCAGAGTGCAGCACCGCGCGATCTTCAGATTGATTAATTTTATCTCCGGAAAACATAGCTTCTCTGTGATCACGGAGATTAGAATCTTCTGCCAAGGCCACGAGATTATCCCAAACTTCCATACTTATTTGATTTTTTGAAAAATCTAAAAGCAGTTCTCCTGCTCGTACTGACATTGTATCGACGCGATTTGGGTCAGCCGTAAACTGTGTGGAGATGTTGGTATTTTTTGTGTCTTTTGCCAGTGAGCTGAGCACTTGCCATGCAGGGTAGTTAGAGGGGTCAGATTGAAAGCTCGTCATAGCTGGATAAATCCTTTGTTCCTTGAAAGTGTGATTTAGCTTGCGGTTATTTGAGTGATGAATGAGAAAAAATCAAAGTAAGCAGGCTTTAAACAGATTTAAAATGTAATAAAATTACGAGATTATGGCAAAAATTAATGAAAATTTTGCTGTAAAATGTAATTTTGTTACAATAATGCCCTATTTAGGCGGAACCATTATGACAAAAATTCATCACTCTGTTGATTTAGTTACGCAACGTATTATAAAACGCAGTGAAACTTTGCGCGCGGATTATTTATCTCAAATTGCTGAAGACCACAGTAATCGACCGGAGCGAGGCAAACTGAGCTGTGGCAATCTAGCTCACGGATTTGCTGCTTGTGAAGAGGGAGATAAGAACAGTTTGAGAATGATGGAGGCTGGCAACATGGCCATCGTCACCGCTTATAATGACATGCTCTCTGCCCATCAGCCCTATGCTGAATATCCGAATATCATTAAACAAGCCATGAGAGAAATGGGTTGCACCGCTCAAGTGGCTGGCGGTGTACCGGCGATGTGTGACGGTGTTACCCAGGGTCAGGATGGAATGGAGCTCAGCCTGTTGAGCCGGGATCTTATTGCACAGTGCACCGCTGTTGGCCTCTCCCACCAGATGTTCGATGGTGTTTTAGCTTTAGGGATTTGCGACAAGATCGTACCTGGGTTACTGATAGGGGTGCTGAGCTTTGGTTATCTTCCAGCCTTGTTTATTCCTGCTGGGCCCATGGAGTCTGGGCTTAAGAACAAAGAAAAGCAGCGTATTAGGCAGCTTTTTGCTGAGGGTAAAATAGGGCGAGACGAATTGCTGCAAGCGGAGTCAGATTCCTATCACAGCGCAGGTACCTGTACTTTTTACGGAACTGCCAACAGCAATCAGGTATTGTTGGAAGCGCTTGGCTTGCAGCTGCCCGGAAGTTCGTTTGTTAATCCCAGTGATCCAATGCGAGAGAAACTGACGGTAGAGGCCTGCCACCAATTGGCTCGTATTACGGCTCTCGGCAATGATTATCGGCCGGTGGGCTCAGTGGTAGATGCCAAATCCATAGTCAATGCCACTGTGGCGCTGTTGGCATCTGGTGGATCCACCAATCACACCATGCATTTAGTGGCTATTGCCCGAGCTGCAGGGATTGTACTCAATTGGGACGATATCTCAGATTTGTCCGCAGTGATTCCATTATTGGCCAAGGTCTATCCCAATGGGCAGGCCGATGTGAACCATTTTCACGCTGCCGGGGGCACCAGTTGTCTGTTTCGACAATTATTAGATGCGGGGTTAATGCACGCCGATGCGAAAACCGCTTGGGGTGACAATTTCGCTAGTTTCACTCAAGAGTCATACGTCGATGATGGTAACATTTGCTGGCGTGAGTCTCCCCTGCAGCCATTGGATAAAGAAGTGTTGACCACGGTGGATTCATCTTTTTCTGACGAGGGAGGAATCCGCTTGCTATCTGGGAATTTGGGTAGAGGCGTGATCAAGGTTTCAGCTGTTGCCGAGGAACATCAGATCGTTGAAGCCCCGGCGGTAGTGATTGATAATCAAGACAAGTTAGAGCCGCTGTTCAAGTCTGGCGCACTGAACAGAGATTGCGTGATTGTTGTTCGATTTCAGGGCCCAAAAGCTCTCGGTATGCCTGAGTTGCATAAATTGACACCCTTTCTTGGGATTCTACAAGACAAAGGCTTCAAAGTTGCATTGGTCACTGATGGACGTATGTCTGGCGCATCTGGTAAAGTACCGGCGGCGATTCACCTGGTACCTGAGGCAGCAGACGGTGGGTTGCTGGCTAAAATTCAAGAGGGTGATCTGTTGCGTGTTGATGCAATCAGTGGTGAGCTGTCTTGTTTAGTCGATACCGATACTCTAAACACCCGAGAATCAGTGACTGTGCCGAAAGCTGGTGAGAGGGGCTGTGGTAGAGAGTTATTTGCTGTGAATAGAGCAAACATCAGCAACGCTGAACAGGGTGCATCATTTTTATTTGCTGGAGTCTAGGCAATGAGTCAAGTGTGGAACTTAGTCGCCGATATAGGTGGCACTAATGCACGATTTGCCGCTGTGCTCGATGGTGAGCAAGAAAGTCGTTTTCAATTTTTTCACTCCGTAGACGAATATCCTCAATTTGAGAATTTAATTGCCATCTTGTTGGATGAGATAGCCACTGCTACAGGTTGGCATTCAGCACCACAAAGAGCCTGCTTAGCGGTGGCTTGTCCAGCAGATACCGAGACCATTGCATTTACTAATAGCCATTGGCGATTTAGCAAAAGTGACTTAAAGGTCCTGCTTGGCTGTGATGAACTCATTGTGATCAACGATTTTGAGGCTGTCGCTCATGGCATTACCGAACTGGATGATACAGATCTTGTTCAGGTGGGTGGGGATGCGCCAGTGAAGAGAAAAGCCATAGGTATCCTCGGTGCCGGCACAGGACTAGGAGTTGCTGGTTTAGTGCCGTTCGAAAATGGTTATCAGGTGTTGGATACGGAAGGTGGTCATGCTGACTATGCGCCAATTAATGATCAGCAGAGTGCTGTTGTCGACTGTTTGCGAGCGGAGTTCGGACGCGTTTCGTTGGAGCGACTGTTGTCGGGGAAGGGTATTCTCAATATTTACTCTGCTCTGTGCACACTCGATGATTGTGCTAGAGCTTTTTCCACTCCTGCAGACATTGTCAGTGCGGCATTGGCGGGTAACGATGCAAAAGCCATCGAGACATTGAATATGTTTTGCGAGGGAATGGGGTCTGCTGCTGGAAATTTGGCATTAACCATGGGTGCCAGGGGTGGAATCTATATCGCAGGCGGCGTTATTCCTCGGTTTCAATCATTTTTTCTGAATAGTGGATTTAGACGAAAATTTGAAGATAAAGGACGTTTTGTTAGTTATTTACAGCCAATCCCGGTGTTTATTGTTATGCGGGAAAATCTTGGCTTATTGGGTGCGGCAAAGAAATTAATTAGGGAGTAGTAGGGAAAATGCGTGATTTTTTGTTGGCTCATCCAATTATTCCAGTTGTCGTGATCGACAATCTGGCCGATGCTGTGCCACTGGCGCAGGCTTTGGTCTCTGGGGGGTTGCCCATTCTTGAGGTGACTCTACGAACCGAAGCGGCAGTGGAGGGTATCAAACAAATTATTCAGGATGTGCCGGGGGCTATTGTGGGCTCGGGAACTGTGTGCACAGCAGAGCAATTTAAATTGTCGGTGGATATTGGCTGTCAATTTGTGGTGTCTCCGGGATCAACCAGTGAATTGTTAAAGGTAGCCTCGCGGTCAGATGTGCCTTATCTACCGGGGGTGTCCACTGCCAGCGAACTGATGACTGGAATGGACGCGGGTTTCCAACAGTTTAAGTTTTTCCCTGCTGAGTCTGCGGGAGGTGTGGCCATGCTTAAATCACTTAAAGGGCCTTTTTCAGAGGCTGAGTTTTGTGCGACGGGTGGCATCGCTCTGCACAATGTTAAAGATTACTTGGCGCTGGATAACGTTTTGTCTGTGGGAGGATCGTGGATCACGGCGGCTCCTTTGGTGAGAGAGCAGCGGTGGTCAGAGATACAACAATTGGCAGCTCAGGCAGTTGCACTGTGCACAAAAAGTGCGTGAGACGGTATACATAAATAGTCGAGGACGGTTATGAGTAGCAATATAGACTTAGTAATTTTTGGCGCTCGAGGAGATCTTGCTCGACGTAAACTGATGCCTGCACTTTACCAGCTTGATAAAGCGGGTTTATTGGCCTCCAGTACACGCATCGCGGCCATTGCTCGCGAGGCGATTGACTCGATAGCTTATATTCAACAGACAGGTGAGTTACTGCAAGACAGTGTCGGCGCTGAAAATTGGGATGAAAAAGTGTGGAAACGCTTTAGTCGCCGTCTGCACTACATCAAGGTGGATTTTTCACAGAAGAAAGAATTTGCCGCACTCCACGAGTGGCTTGTAGATAAACGCACTATGATCTATTACCTGGCCACACCACCGAGCCTTTTTGGGCCCATAGCTAAGCACTTACATGATTCAGATTGTGTCAGCGCCTCGTCTCGAATTGTCTTGGAAAAACCTATTGGCCATGATTTGAAAAGTTCTGAAGAGGTCAATGGTGCGGTAGGTGAATACTTCTCTGAGCGCAATATTTATCGTATCGATCATTATTTGGGCAAGGAAACTGTACAAAATTTATTGGCGCTGCGTTTTGCCAATCGGATGATAAACTCTCAGTGGGACAATAGCTGTATTGACCATGTTCAAATTACTGCTGCCGAGACGGTGGGCATTGAAGGCCGCTGGTCTTACTATGACAAAGTTGGCCAGCTGAGAGATATGGTGCAAAATCATCTGCTGCAACTTTTGTGCATGGTGGCAATGGAGCCGCCAAGCTCCCTAAAGGCTGACGAGATCCGAGCCGAAAAGGTAAAGTTACTGCGCGCACTGCGCCCTATTTGCGAAGACAAGGTCGAAGATCTCGCTGTGCGTGGCCAGTACTCTGCGGGTTGGATCTCGGGAGTGCCAGTGGTGGGTTATATGCAAGAAGAGGGTTGCGAATCCGACAGCAGTAATAATGAGACCTATGTGGCGGTCAAGGTTAACATTGACAACTGGCGTTGGGCCGGGGTGCCATTCTATCTTCGCACCGGTAAACGTATGCAGGATAAGGTCACCACGGTGGTTATCGTCTATAAAGACAATCCTCACTCACTGTTCCCGGAAACCGATGGTGAAGCGAACAATAAACTGATCATTCGGCTACAACCGAATGAAGGTATCCAATTGGAAATGGTGTCTAAGAAGCAGAGTCTGAAAGAGCGATTAGCGACGGAAAAACACTCGCTCAACCTAGACTTTTTCGATTCCACTGGTGACTCCAGAATTGCCGATGCCTATGAGCGACTTTTTCTTGAGGTAATCAATGGCGATCAATGGTTGTTCGTCAGTCGAGAGGAAATAGAGGCATCATGGGCCTGGTGTGATCGTCTATTGGAATCATGGCGAGAGAAAAAAGTGCCCACTAAATCATACAGTGCCGGCTCTTGGGGTCCGTCTAAGGCTGAATTGTTAATTGAAAGCGATGATCGCAGTTGGTACGAGGGATAGAATGGCACTATTAAAATTTGATAATATCTCCGTTCTCGACGCTGCCTTGGTTGATAATGTTGTGCAAGCGCTCACCGCAGATCTCGATGCTAGAGGTGTGGCGACGCTGGTTGTCTCTGGTGGTCGAACACCCAAAGGTTTTTTTCATTTGCTCTCCCAGCAGACTCTGAACTGGGGAGAGGTCACTATCACCTTAGCTGATGAGCGTTGGGTTGATGCCGATCACGAGGCCAGTAATGAAAAATTAGTTCGGGAAAACTTGCTTATTAACGAAGCTCGCAAAGCACGGTTTTTACCTTTGAAAAATACCGCAGGAACTGCTGTTGAGGGCGTTGAAGAATTACACCCAAAATTGCTTGCACTAGATAAGTTTTCTGTTGTCGTTTTAGGTATGGGTGATGATGGCCATACCGCTTCGCTGTTTCCTGGATCAACCAGCTTAGAAGCCGGTTTAGATATGGAGTCGGGTAATACCTGTTTGTCCGTTTTACCTCTTGATGCACCTCATGAGAGAATGAGTATGACGTTGCCGCGTATTTTAAATAGCCAAAAAATTATTTTGCATATCTGCGGAGAAAATAAACTGGATGTACTCAATTTGGCGCAGAGTGGCGATCATGTTCACGAGTTTCCTGTTCGCGCAGTGTTACAACAGTCATTGGCGCCCCTAGAGATTTTTTGGGCGAAGTAGCTCTAGCTAATTTTAGATCGGCCTTCCGTGGCCTGGGAAGAGAGGGTTTGTCAGGTTAAGCAGTGCTGCTTAGCCTAAAAAATCTGTTGTGTTCTCGTGCTGTCAGAGTTGCTTTCGGTCAACATCAAGCTCGCCTCAGGTTGGTCTGCGTCGAGCAGTGCGATGGTGTTATCAATCATGCGATTACAGAACCCCCACTCGTTGTCATACCAGGCCATTACCTTGACCAGTGAGCCGTTCACTTTGGTCTGCAATGCGTCAAAGTTACTTGAGAAGGAAATGTGATTGTAATCGGCTGATACCAGAGGCTTATCGCAGTAGCTCAAGACGTCATGCAACTCATTTTCTGCTGCCTGTTTAACGATTTGATTGACCTCTTGAATGGTGGTTTCCCGTCCAGCATTGAAGGTCAGATCAACCAGAGAAACATTTATTGTAGGCACTCTGACGGCCATGCCATCGAGTTTACCTTTTAGCTCTGGGATAACTTCGGCTATTGCCGATGCCGCGCCAGTTTTTGTCGGTATCATTGAATGTGTGGCAGAGCGCGCTCTGTACACATCTGGATGATAAGAATCGGTTAGTTGTTGATCATTGGTGTAGGCATGAACAGTGGTCATGTAGCCCGATTCTAACCCCAACTGTTCATGTAGAGGTTTTACCAGCGGCGCCAAGCAGTTGGTTGTGCAAGAGGCATTGGAGATAATCTGGTGGTCAGTAGTGAGAAGATGGTCATTGATACCATAGACTACTGTGGCATCAACATCTTTCCCCGGCGCTGAGATAATAACTTTCTTTGCGCCAGCCACTATGTGTAAGTTGGCTTTCTCTCGCGTTGTAAAAATGCCAGTGCACTCACATACCAGGTCAATGTCCAACTCTCCCCAAGGCAGGGTAGAAGGATCTCGTTCACTAAACCATTTGATTTTTTCACCATTGATATAAATAGCCTGGTTGTCAGTTTCAACCATCTGGTTAAACCGGCCATGCACGGTGTCAAAGCTTAACAGGTGTCCATTAACGCTGGCATCGCCGAGATCATTGACCGCCACTACCTGTATTTTCTGCCGTAGTTCAGGCCTCTCATATAGCGCTCGGAGGATATTGCGGCCAATACGGCCGAACCCATTGATTGCGATTTTGTACATTTGGCCACCTATAATGTAGTAAACTTACGTAATAATACGATTATTGATGGTTATTATCAAATATTTCGTTATTTTATTACAAAAAAGAGCTGCGGGTTTTACCTTTTCTGGTGCTACCTGTGGTACCGTTTTGAGGGTACACTGTTGACAAGTAGGAGCTCTGGTCAGAGTGTTCTGCGACAGAGGCAGATAGATATGGATTACCAAAATCTGGTCGACACGATTACACAGTCGCTGGCGACCTTGAATAAATCAGAAACTAAGGTTGCCAAGGCCATCTTGGCTGACCCTGAATTGGCCACTCAATCAAGTATTGCTAGTTTAGCGAGAAAGGCTGGTGTCAGTGAGCCAAGCGTCAATAGGTTTTGTAAAAGATTTAACACTGCCGGATTCCCTGATTTTAAGATTAAGTTGGCTAAATCGTTGGTAGCTGGTGTCCGATTTGTTAATAGGAACGTTGACGCTGGGGATACGGTAGAGCACTACACGCCAAAAATTTTTGACAGCACAATTAATGATCTGGCAAGGGTGAGAGACAGTATCAGGCACGAAATTGTCAATGATGTTGTCGATCAACTGATACTAGCAAAAAGAATCTATTTTTTTGGTTTAGGCACTTCAGGTTCTGTCGCCAGAGATGCAGAGAATAAATTTTTTCGGTTCGACTTGCCAGTGTCGTTTCATGACGATGTTCTTATGATGAGAATGCTCGCATCCACAGGGGGACCTGGCGATGTGTTTTTTGTTATTTCCCACACTGGAAGAACCAAAGAGATTGTCGATATTGCGGAACTTGCCCTGGGTAATGGAGCGATTGTTGTAGCGCTAACTTCGCCCAATTCTCCTCTGGCAGAAATCAGTGCTATTTCACTGGAGGTCAATGTGCCGGAGAATACGGATGAGTATATGGCGATGACCTCGCGTATCTGCCATTTGGTGATATTGGATGTGTTGGCGACCGGATTTACTTTGCGTCGAGGTTCTGATTTTTTGCCGCACTTAGAAAAAATTAAAAACAGCTTGAAGCCAACACGTTTGAGTGTAAAGCATTCCTAATAGTGCTATTCCCTTTGCTAAAAGCTTAGCTTTGTCAAACTGATCGTCAGTGACGCCAAAATTTTGTTGCAGGTGCCAATTTTCTATCAGGGACTTGAGCACTTATCACTTAATAACTACACTGGATCGTAATTTTCCGATAACAATAACCAATCTTGTACAGGTAGTTCATTATGGCTGATTCACTTTCCTATGATGTCACCGATAGCTGGTCACAAAATGCATGGATCAACCGCGAAAAATATCAACAGATGTATCAACAGTCCATAGATCAGCCAGATCAGTTTTGGGCTCAACAGGCGTCGGAATTTTTACAATGGGAGTTACCCTGGACAGAGGTTTGCCACAGTAACTTTTCTAAGGCGGAAGCTGTATGGTTTAAGGATGCAAAACTCAATGTCACGGTAAACTGTATTGATCGCCATCTTTCAACGCGCGCAGATCAGACAGCCATCATATGGGAGGGCGATGACCCATCAGAGGACAAAAGGATAAGCTATCAGCAGCTGCATGATGAGGTGGCTAAGATGGCCAATGTGCTTCGTCAGCGCGGGGTGAAAAAAGGAGATCCTGTCTGCATCTATATGCCTATGATTCCCGAGGCCGCCTATGCCATGTTAGCCTGCGCGCGGATCGGAGCTATTCATTCGGTTGTCTTTGGTGGTTTCTCTCCTGAAGCACTTAAGGATCGGATATTGGATTCTGACTGCCGTGTGGTAATCACTGCTGACGAGGGTTACCGTGGGGGAAAGCTGGTCCCACTGAAAAAAAACGTCGATGAGGCATTAAATCAGTGCCCCGAGGTACACAGCTGTCTGGTGATTCAAAGGACATCAGGAGCCATTAATTGGGTTGAGTCTAGGGACATTTGGCATCATGAAGCTATCAGAAATGTAAGTTCCATTTGTCCGCCAGCATCTATGGATTCAGAGGATCCTTTATTCATTCTCTACACCTCGGGTTCAACCGGTAAACCAAAAGGCGTTATGCATACGACGGCGGGCTATTTATTGATGGCGGCTATGAGTCATAAGTATACCTTTGACTACAAAGATGGCGATGTTTACTGGTGTACCGCCGATGTGGGATGGGTTACTGGGCACAGCTACATTGTCTATGGGCCCCTGTGCAATGGCGGAATTTCACTGATGTTTGAGGGAGTGCCTACGTATCCTGACGCGTCTCGATTTTGGCAAGTGGTGGACAAACATCAGGTTAATCAATTTTACACCGCGCCCACAGCGATTCGTGCTCTGATGGGCGCGGGAGACGAGTTTGTCACGGGTACTTCAAGACAATCACTAAAGTTGTTGGGCACCGTGGGTGAACCCATCAATCCAGAGGCGTGGGATTGGTACTATCACACAGTGGGCGATGCGCGTTGTCCCATTGTGGATACCTGGTGGCAAACCGAAACCGGCGGCCATATGTTAACTCCTCTGCCCGGTGTCAATGCACTTAAACCGGGTTCCGCTTCGCAACCATTCTTTGGCGTGCAGCCAGTACTACTGGATGCCGACGGAGCAGAAATTGAAGGCGAGGGCGAGGGACTGTTAATGATTAAGTCCTCTTGGCCCAGCCAAATTCGATCTGTGTTTGGTGATCATCAGCGTTGTATCGACACCTACTTCAGCGCCTATCCGGGTTACTATTTTACCGGTGATGGAGCGCGGCGAGACAGTGACGGTGATTATTGGATCACAGGTCGTGTTGACGATGTACTAAATGTCTCCGGTCATCGCATGGGTACCGCCGAGGTGGAGAGTGCGCTGGTGCTTCATGCACAAATCTCTGAAGCGGCGGTTGTGGGCTACCCTCATGAGGTGAAGGGGCAAGGTATCTATTGTTATGTGACACCCATGGCGGGGGTGGAGCCCAGTGAGCAACTTCGTGCTGAGCTCATCGCACTGTGTGTGGCTGAAATCGGTCCAATCGCCAAACCCGACCTTATCCAGTGGGCGCCTGGTCTACCCAAAACTCGATCAGGGAAAATTATGCGTCGTATTTTAAGGAAAATTGCTGCTAACGAATTGGACAACCTTGGAGATACTTCAACGCTGGCGGATCCCTCTGTAGTGGAGGATCTGATTTATCAGCGACTACATCGTTAATCTGGCATGGTTGCTGGGTCTCGGTAAGGCTTGGAGCTTGCAGATGAAAAAAACTTTTTTTTCAGTATTAGCTGTGTTTTTTATCTATGTTATCGCGGTGTTATCACCAGGTGTCGATCCGGTTGATGACATCCCCTACTACAAAGATCAAAGCTTCTCTGTCATCGCGCACCGAGGCGGGCGCGGGTTGCTTCCCGGGAACACTATTGAGGCCGCGGTAAATGCGGTGAACATAGGGTCGGACGTCATTGAAATTGACATCCACTTAACTGCAGACAATGTACTGGTGGTACGACATGACGACCTTGTTGACACCACCTCAGATGGAATTGGTTTGATAGCTGATCTGACCTTTGAACAGATAGAGTCCTTTAATGCAGGATTTCATGAGGTGGATTTTCCGCAGGCTACATTTGATCGGCCGTTGAAGATTCCAAGTCTGGCGTCATTATTCGAGCGACTGCCCAGTCAACGATTTTTGATCGAGTTGAAGCCAACCAATCCCGATGCAGCTGACACACTGTGTGACGTAGTCAAAGAGCATAAACTCGAGTATCAAGTATTGGTTGGCTCGTTTCATACCTCGGTGCTCAAGCATTTCCGCAAACATTGTCCCAGTGTGCCCACATCGCTAGGAAAAAATGAATTGCTATTACTTTACCTATTGCAACGCCTGCATTTGGGCCATTTTTTCTCTTCTCCAGGCTACGCCATGCAAGTACCTCAGAAGTTTGATGGCGTAGAGATCATAACACCAGATTTGATTACCCTGGCCAAGCGGCTAAATTTACGTGTGGAAGCTTGGACCATTAATGATGTCGAGCGCATGGTTAACTTAAAGGCGATGGGTGTGGATGGCATTATTACTGACTATCCCGATCAGCTGATAGATAATCTTTAGTTTAGAGTGTTTAGTGAGTGAATAAAGGCGCTTGTTAGCTAAAATCTCGAATTTTTTGCTGTTAAGATTTGTAATCATTGTCATATGTCGCTATCACTCGATTATATCGTTATAGATATTCCCATTGGTCTATGATTACAAAGGGAATATTTGGATTTTGTATGCTGGAAGTTGTGGATAAAGAATTAGACATTGCAGGTCGGCTAGGCCAGCTAATGAGGGAGAAAGAATTTACACAGAGTAGTTTGTCGAGGGCCTCCGGAGTTCCGCAACCTACCATTAATCGGATTTTGGTCCGAGTAACGCGAGATCCCAGACGTGAGTCTGTGGTCAAGTTGGCCAATTGTTTTAACGTTTCCCCAGAATTTCTCTATGGTTCTGTGGGTGCAGAGGAACCTGGCCAACCCAAGGTTGAAGTAGGAAAAACTTCAGTTGAAAAATATTCCCTTAATATGATGGAATCCGTTGAATCAATCTACAAGCAAGTTGAGTTGCTGAACCCAAAGCAAAGAGAAAAGCTAGCCAATAAAATCATCATGAACCTGCTGTAAACCGTCGGTTGATACAAAGTAATTGTAATAGCATTTATCTGCGCAGCTGATTCTGTGTAATCAACTTCCTCTTCTTAATACTGAGTTATTCCTGTATAACACCGTTATGAATTTCTTCCACGATGATTTGAGTTTTTGGTTTAGTGTTGTTTTGGTTTGCTCCTTGGGAGCGATGTCACCTGGACCCAGTTTAGCGGTGGTAATGCGTCACGCGATATCAGGTGGACGCCGAGCTGGCTACGTCGCTGCCGTCAGTCATGGGCTGGGAATTGGGTTTTATGCCCTAATCACCGCAGTAGGCTTGTCGGTCTTAATACAGCAGAATCAACTATTGTTCGATGTGGTGCAAGCCTTGGGCTGCCTTTTTTTACTGTACTTGGCGTTCAAGTTAATTAGATCGACTGATGCTGGTGAGGATGATGTTGTCGATGTTGCGGAGATGTCTTCACACTTGCATGCTTTTAGGGATGGACTTCTAATTGCCTTGATAAGTCCTAAAATAATGGTTTTTTTCACTGCGTTATTTAGTCAATTTGTCCGTGTTGACAGTGGTATAGGGGAAAAGTTTGGCTTGGCGATTGTAGCTGGCACTGTTGATGTGCTTTGGTATCTTTTTGTTGCTACCCTTGTGACCAGCGCATCATCCACCAGTTTCTTTAATGGCAAAGTTCGTTGGATGAATTTCTTATTCGGTGTGATATTGGCAATTTTTGCGCTGAGATTCCTCGGTCAAATCTTTGGAATTTGGTAGTTTAATTTTTTGGAGTCTGTAGGTGGCATCTTTTCAAAAGCTCTTTGAGTTGGCAGTTCGAAACACAGGTTCAGAAGAACTACTTGAAGCTAGTCTTCCGAGAGCTAAAAGTGCCTCTCAATTAGAGACAATTGAAGACGATCGCTATCTGTCTATGATGACAAGGTGTATTTTTCGTGCCGGTTTTGTTTGGCGTGTAATCGACAATAAGTGGCCTGGTTTTGAAGTGGCTTTCGCTCACTTCAATCCCCTTGCAGTGGCGCATTTTAGCGATGAACGACTTGAAGAATTGGCACAGGATAAGACCATAGTTCGTAATTTTACTAAGATCGCAGCGGTGAGACACAACGCCGTCTTCGTTTTAGATCAGCAGCGACGCCATGGCAGCTTTGCGACCTTTATAGCCCAATGGCCCACGGATAATATCGTTGGACTGTGGCTGGAGTTAAAGAGGCGGGGTAGCAGATTAGGCGGTAATAGCGGGCCTATGATGTTGCGTAGCATGGGGAAGGATACTTTTCTTATAACGAAAGATGTAACCGATGCCCTGATTAACCACGGGCTTGTTGACAAGTTTAGCGCCAACTCCCAGCGAGACCTACATCGGATACAGGGAGTTTTTAATGATCTCAGCCAACAGTCGGGGCGATCATTGGCAGAAGTGAGTCGAATACTGGCGCTGACTGTTTAACTCATGGATCTTCCCAATGCTAGTTTACTCTGTTTGTTGAGATTGACCGGTTAAACAGAGTAAGGGCCAGATGTCTGTTAAGATCCATATCCGGGGGGGGACGGTATGAAGGATCCGCCCCGGGCGCGAACTTATTGTTGCTGTGATGCTATCCATGACTTGATGTTATCCTCCAGTATTGGCAGTGATACTGAGCCATTTTTCAGTACGACATCGTGGAATTCTCTTATGTCGAAGCGCCGTCCCAGTGTTTGTCTGGCAAACCTGCGCAGTTCTTGGATCTTGATCATGCCGATTTTATAAGCAGTGGCTTGGGAAGGCATAACAATGTAACGTTCAATTTGTCGAATATTGTAATTCTCTGAGTGAGGAACGTTTCTATTCATATAGTCAATAGCGTCTTCTCGAGTCCAGCGCTTAGCATGAATTCCTGTATCCACCACAAGACGGCAAGCTCGGTAGAGTTCGCCTGAGAGTCGACCAAAATCCGAGTAGGGATCAGCAAATAAACCGATTTCTTTGGGCAGAGCTTCAGAGTAAAGTCCCCAACCCTCGATAAAGACAGTATAACCTCCGTAAAGACGGAATTTTGGTATGTTTTCTAATTCCTGAGCAATGGATAGTTGCATATGATGTCCGGGAATACCTTCATGATAGGCTAGAGCCTCCATGTTGTACTTGGACATGTCACGCATTTTATACAGATTGGCGAAGTATATTCCCGGTCTACTGCCATCCGGTGCTGGTCTTTGATAGAACGCTTGTCCGGCAGACGCTTCACGAAATGGTTCCACTGCTTTGACAATTAGGTCTGCCTTCGGCCGGTTGATAAATAGTTCGTCTAACCGATTTTTCATATTGTCAATGAGGGCAGTGGCGTCATCGAGATAGGCTTGTTTACCTGCAGCAGTATCGGGATAGTAAAAACGCGAGTCTTCGCGCATGAAATTAAAGAAATCTCGTAATGTTCCGTCAAATTTGACCCGACGCATAATTTTACGCATCTCTGACTGTATTCTCGACACCTCCTTTAAGCCCAGTTGATGGATTTCATCAGCGGTCATATCCGTGGTGGTGGTTCTTCTCAACGCGAAATTATAAAACGCATCACCATCGGGAAACTTCCAAACACCATGATCAGAGCTGGCTTTTGCCTGTTCTCTTTCGAGATAGTTATAGAGAATCCGATAGCCAGCGCCCAAGTAATCTTCAAGAGCCGCTCTGGCGACCGAAATCAGCTGCTGTTTTTCAGATTCTTCAATTTTCAGTGTATCTACTTTTTGCTTAAAGTCCGCCAAAATGACGCTGTCCGGACCCAGTTCAAAGGGTGCGCCGGAAATAATATTGTTGATAGCATCCATCACCAGTGGATAGACGAAGGCTGGCGGCAAGATACCCTTTCGGTTGCGCGCTCGCAGTTGTACAACCAGTTGCTCAAGTAGAGTTGACGCATTTACTATTCGATGAATATAGGCTTGAGCATCCTCTTTATTGGCAATTAAATGCTGATTTATTAGGAACGAGGGTATCATGCTGTGCACGCCACGCATTTGATTTACGGGATAATTGTGGTAGCGCCATTGATCAGCTTCTATGGACTGATTTGCTTGTTCAATGAACATTTTTACACTGAGTTTACTGCTATCATCAGCCATGGATAAATCTAGAGCACTCACCAGTTGCAAATGCCGTTTGGTCATTTGTAGACGTTTATCTTGAGCCTGATCAGAGATATCGTCCCATTCACCGTAGCGATCACGCATGCCAAGATAGGTCATAGACTGGGGACTCTGTTGAATCTTTTCCATATAGAGCCGGTCCAAAAAGGCGGTAATTTCCTGCGGGCTCAACATGGGATTTTTCGTTGAGTTAGCTTCGACGATGTCTCGGTCACAACCAACAGATATCATCAAACAGCAGATTAGAATCAGGCGGAAGATAGATGAATTCATGGTTAGATCTCGAGTAACAAAAAACGGCTAACAACATAGCATAAATTTATTCCGATTGTTTCAACCGTTGAGCGTTTTTAATTCTGCGTAGTCATGATACAGTTCCCATCTCCTAGGGGGCGGTTCAATGTTGTTGAACCTGAGAAGCACCCTTTGAACCTGATCCGGATTATGCCGGCGTAGGAATAGGATTCTAAACCTGTACTCCGTCTTCTCACTCCGGGTCTCCTTAACACTAATTAATTGTTACTGAGGCTCCTTATGAACCATGTTATAAACCCATTTAGTTATTGCCGTTACTCTTTCTGTGGTGTGCTCGCCATGTTTTTATTCTTCGCAGGTACTCATCTTTCGGCCGATGATTCCATTGATGAAATCGTGGTCACCGCAGATTTTCGAGACACAGCTTTGCTCGACATAGCCACGAGTTTGTCGGTGGTGGATGCCGAGGCCATAGCAGCCCGCGAGGCCAGACACTTGGAACAAGTTTTGAATCTTGTTCCCAATGTCAACTTTTCCAGCGGTGCTTCCAGAGGGCGCTTTGTACAGATAAGAGGTATCGGTGAGCGCAGCCAATTTATTCAGCCCTTAAACCCGTCCGTGGGTATCCTGATTGACGGTATTGATTTCTCGGGCATCGCTGGTGCGGCCACCACCATGGACACCAAGCAAGTGGAAATCCTGCGCGGTCCCCAGGGAACCCTGTACGGTGCTAATGCATTGGCTGGCCTGATTAATGTGCTATCTAATCAACCCGGCGATAGTTCGGCCAACAAGCTGTTATTGGCCACAGGAAGCTATAACACCAATACAGTGTCGGCGGCTATGGGAGGACAACTAAATCCTGGGCTCGATTATAGAGTGGCGGTTCAAAAGCACAGCAGTGATGGCTACATAGAGAACGATTTTTTAGAGCGAGAGGATACGGATAATATTGACGAGTTGAGTTTGAGAACTAGCTTTCACTGGTCCCCTGATGACAAACTCAAGGTTAAGCTGACCCTTTTCCATGTCGACGCGGATAACGGTTATGATGGTTTTTCACTGGATAATACGCGTACTACTCTGTCTGATATGCCCGGTCACGACCGACAAAGGTCATCTGCAATGGCCTTGAGTGGAGATTGGCAGGCCACTGAGGCGTTTCATGTCCAAACCTCATTCTCTGCTGTGGACAGCGAGACGGAGTACGGCTATGACGAGGATTGGGCTTTTCCGGAGATCTGTTCGGGGTTGCCTTGTGATGGCTGGGCCTACAGTTCAGAAGACAATTATCTGCGCGATCGCGATAATCGTGTCATTGATATCAAATTAGTCTCCAGCAAACCCATCGCAGTTTTATCGACACAGCTAGACTGGGTGGCAGGTGTTTATGCCCGTGATCAGGATGAACAGCTATTGCGCCAGTACACCTACAATACCAGTGATTTTGGCAGTGATTTCGACACCAGCAATCGAGCCATTTACGGACAGTTTGAATTGTCTTTGACAGATCGAACCACATTGGTGACTGGTTTGCGATTTGAGCGTCGGGACGCACGTTATGATGACTCCGATGGGGTGGTTCACAGTGTTGATGAAAACCTTGTGGGTGGCCGCTTGGCGGTGCAGTATAAACCACACCAGAATACCATGATTTATGCCTTGTTATCTCGCGGTTATAAAGCGGGGGGAGTCAACTCTGATCCCGCTCTGGCGCCTGAGGACCGCGACTTTGATACGGAAACCATGTGGAATGCTGAGGTAGGTATCAAGGGCAGCTGGCTGAATGATCGATTGCAGGCCCAGGTGTCCGCCTTCCATCAGCAGCGCAGGGATATTCAAATAAAACAATCTCTGGTGCAACCTAGAGATGACAGCAACGCCAGTGATTTTATCGACTATTTTGGAAATTCTGCTGAGGGGTACAACAGGGGACTGGAAGTTGAATTTGATTGGACGGTTGCAGAAAATCTGATGGTTTACGGATCCCTCGGGTTGCTCTCCAGTGAATATGACACGCCTTTATCGGAGACTCTCGACGCCAGAGAACAGGCCCATGCGCCCAGTTACCAATATACAGTTGGAAGTTCAGCAAGGCTTACCGATCGTCTTCGGTGGCAGATTTCAGTCGAGGGCAAGGATGCATTTTATCTGTCCTCAAGCCATGATGAGCGCTCTCAGTCCTATCGTCTCCTGAATACCCGTTTGACCTACGATGTTGGGCGGTGGGCATTGTCTCTATGGGGTCGAAATTTAACCGATGAGGAAGTCATTGTTCGGGGTTTTGGTGGCTTCGGCAACGACCCCCGAAAGTTCTACGAAACAGAGCCCTATTATCAACTGGGTGAGCCGCGGGTCTTTGGAATCAGCGGTACTTATCAGTTTAAATGAGACAATGGAGGAGGAGATTTAATGAGCAATGCGGATACTCAGGTCACCATCGATATCAGTATGTACCCCAATCGAGAGGATTTTATTGCACCGATTGAGGGATTCATTGAAAAAATCCATCATTTCGATGGGCTAAAAATTACTACATTTCCCACCAGCACTGTGGTGCAAGGTGACTATGCCGATGCCATGGCTGCTGTGCAGGATACAATCTTGGCCTGCTATAAGGAGTACGATATGGCGGTTTATGTGGTTAAAGTAATCCCCGGTTATGAGGCACTCTCGGCATGATTGACGGTTTAAACCTAGAGACACTGGCAGTGATCTTGGGGATTGCCTACATTGTTTTGGCTATGCGCGAAAACAGCCTCTGCTGGTATTGCGCGTTTGTCAGCACGGCGCTCTATGTCTGGATATTCGGTGATGTGAGTCTTTATATGGAATCTGCTTTGAATGTTTTCTACATGGGGATGGCCGTCTATGGCTGGTTCTTGTGGCGGCGTGGGGGGGAGCAGAAAGCGGGAGTGATGATTGTGCGCTGGCCCGTATCCCGTCACCTGCAGATTCTCTGTATTACCATGGTACTGTCTCTCGTCTCGGGTTACCTCTTGTCTCAGCACACCGATGCCCATCGACCCTTTGTCGACTCGCTTACCACCTGGTCCAGTGTACTGGCGACCTTTATGGTGGCTAAAAAAGTGTTAGAAAATTGGTTATATTGGATTATCATCAACACCATCTCGATTTTTCTGTTCATAGAGCGAGATTTGGATCAGACAGCTGCCATGTTTTCCCTGTACTTGCTGCTGTCGGTGTTAGGGTATATGACTTGGCTAAAAAGTTATGCGAACCAGAACCAGACGTCTTCTTGATCATGCCATAGGCTGCCGTCACCAATGGAGACTTGACGGTGTCGAGCTGTCTGAGCCTCCACGACAGATTGTGTCTCTCAGTGGCGGCCTGACCAATGAAAGTTTTCTGGTTGAGTGTGGGAAATCCCGCGTCGTGGTGCGTGTTAACGGTGAAAATTCCGCTCTGCTTGGTATCGATCGAGATCGTGAACGTAAGCTCCTGGCGGCGATGATTGACTTACCCTATGTTCCAAAGGTTCTTTACAGTGATAACGAGGTGCAGGTCACTGAGTTTATCCCGGGTGAAATTGTCTCAGTCTCTCAGTTGAACGACCCGTCGATTCGACAAACCATTAGGACTCAGCTAGACAACATCCAGAAAATTATCTTGGACGTAGACCCTGTAAATTACGTAAACTACATCAGTGACTACAGTGACCAGCTAGATGAGTTTCCCGGTTTAGAGGAAATTCACCAAGCGGCACAGCTGCTGGATAAGTCTCCTTGGCGCCCAGTGATTGCTCACCACGATCTGATCAGAGAGAATGTGATAGTCAATGGTGATGAGGTCTATTTTATTGACTGGGAATATGCCCATATTGGCCACCCATTGATGGATTATTTAAAATTATTTGGTCGCAGTTATTGTCAGGACATGGCTGATGAGACTTTACTGGATGCTTTGGAGACAGTGCGATTTGGAATAACGCATCTCTGGTACGCTGTGCAGGAACTGAGTGATCTATCCATTGAAAAATTGGAAGAATAAATGACAGAAAAACGCAATAAATTGACTGAATTCGAGCAGCACGTGATCTTACACAAGGGCACAGAGCGTCCGTTTACTGGTGAGTACGATCAGCATTTTGAAGGTGGTCTCTATGTCTGTAGACAGTGTGAGACACCGCTCTATCGCTCTGAAGACAAATTTCAGTCCCACTGCGGTTGGCCCAGTTTCGATGATGAAATAGCCGGTGCGGTTTCCCGCGAGCCAGATGCCGATGGTCGGCGCACAGAGATTCTCTGCTCCAATTGTGGAGGGCATCTGGGTCATGTTTTCGCTGGTGAAGGTTATACCGAGAAAAATACCCGCCACTGTGTTAACAGTGTCTCAATGAAATTTGTATCCAGTTTAGCAGCACGTTAATCGCGAAAATTCTTAAACTGAAATGGTTGCCCCAGGTCCGCGGCGCGAATTAGCGCCATAACCGCCTGCAAGTCATCACGTTTTTTGCCTGACACTCTCACTTCGTCGCCCTGGACTTGGGCCTGAACTTTGAGTTTTTCTGCTTTAATCAGCTTGACTATTTTCTTCGATACATCGCTTGATATTCCCTGCTTAAAGGCCACATGTAGAGAAAACGTTTTACCGCTGTGAAGCGCTTCCTGATCATATTCCATCACCCTGGGGTCTATTTTTCGCTTAACCAGTTGGGTAGCAAAAATATCCAGCAATTGCTGGCATTGAAAGTCAGCTTCAGCTTTTAGTATGACTACCTCATTCTCCAAGCTGATGCTCGCATCCACTCCGCGAAAATCAAATCGAGTGGTGAGCTCCCGTGCAGCATTATTGGTGGCATTGAGTATTTCTGCATTGTCAACTTCTGAAACGACATCAAAACTGGGCATAGGATGATTCTTCGTTAAGGTTTGAGGTATTATTTGAATTTACGCCATGGGGGTCAATAGCATTTTATGCAAAATCACTGTTATTGTGGTTCAGCAAAATTGTATCAAGACTGCTGTAGACCTTTTCTTCATGGTCTTGCGCTAGCGGCTACACCAGAGCAATTGATGAGATCTCGCTACAGTGCCTACGCTCAAGGCAATTTTGGCGAGTATTTATTAGCTACCTGGTTTCCGCCCATGGCCACAGATTTGACTGTTGCCAGTCTGTCTGAAAAAACCCATGACTGGTGTGGCTTGGCTATTCTAGATTCCGGTAAAAGTGGCGACAGTGGCTGGGTTGAATTTAAAGCTGATTTCAGGACCCCAGACGGTATCGGCTCCCTGCACGAGCGCTCTGTGTTCACTCGAATCAATACTAAATGGTTTTATGTCGGCGGAGAAATTAAGTAGACTAAAGCCTGAGCATTAAGATTTTTTCGTTATAGAGAGTACACAAACCCATGGACTTGACACTGGTTGATTCTGAACTATTGCCAGCGCTGGAAGCTATGCCAGAGCTGGATATTTGGGCAGATTTAGGTGTGACCCGCAAAATGGCCTTTGAGAGAAGTGCCTTTTTGGCATCTCAACAGGCGCAGATTACCTCAGTGAGTTCCAAAGATTATCAAGTGATTCAGGTAGACGATGATAATGTGCCCGTGCGAGTGTATCGTCCGGCGAATGTGGAAGAGCAATTGCCTGCGCTACTCTGGATTCACGGTGGCGGTTATTGTTTTGGTAGCTTGGAAGCAGACGACTATTCGGTCAAACGCATGGTTGAGGCGATAGGCTGTGTGGTGGTTTCAGTTGACTATCGGTTGGCACCAGAGTTTCCTTTTCCCGCCCCGCTCAATGATTGCTACGCCGCCCTCTGCTGGACCTTTGAACGAGCAGATCAATTGGCCATCGACAGAGAGCGTATTGGCATCGCGGGTATCAGTGCGGGAGGAGGGCTTGCCGCTGGGTTAGCTCTCTTGGCGCGGGATAAGGGAGAAGTGAATGTGGTATTTCAGGGCTTGCTGTGTCCGATGATTGATCACAACAGTGATCGACCTTCTAGCTACATGATCACGGATAAAAGAATTTGGAATCGACACTCCAACCTGCAGGGATGGATGCATTATCTGGGACGAGACTTTACCTCGGAGGAGCAAACAGTAGCGGCGCCAAAATACGCGGCACCCAGCCATGCCAGCAACTTGCATGGTCTGCCGCCAGCTTACATTGGTGTGGGCTCTGTGGATCTGTTTGTGGATGAAAACAAAGACTACGCCGAGCGACTCCAAGCCTGTGGAGTAGACGCTCAACTGGCGATCTTCCCCGGCGGTTATCACGCCTTTGAGTTTTATGTACCAGATGCGCAGATTTCTCGCACTGCGAGAGCCACTCACTATGAGGCCATCAAACAGGGCTTATTTTTGTCCGAAGGTGTTTAGTCTTCTTCGGGCTTCGGTGCCACTAGGCGGCCAAACAATATACCCACCTCAAACAACAACCACATAGGTATGGCCAGTAAGGTTTGAGAGATAATATCGGGCGGTGTGAGCAACATACCCAGGACAAAACAGCTGACAAAGACATAGGGCCGCTTGCGCGCTAGATTGTCGGGATTCACAGCACCCATCCAGGACAAAATTACCACTGCGATGGGTATTTCAAAGCTCAGTCCAAAGGCGAAGAACAGTTTGAGAACAAAATCCAAATAACTGGCTATGTCCGGCGTAATACTGATAAAGTCCGGTCCAATGGTTGCAAAAAATAAAAATACCAGTGGAAACACCACATAGTAGGCGAAGGCCATTCCGGCATAAAATAGCAGCACGCTAGAGAAAAATAATGGTAGCACGATCTTTTTTTCGCGCTGATAAAGTCCGGGCGCTAAAAACGCCCAAACTTGATAGAGCAGATAGGGCATGGCGGCGAAAAAAGACAGTACCAATGACAACTTAAAGGGTGTTAAAAATGGAGAGGCCACATCGGTGGCAATCATAGTTAAGTTATCCCCCAAATAGGCGCGTATGGGTTCAGATACATAAAGATAGAGTTCGTTGCTGAAGGAGAACAGTCCTGCGAATATTACCAATACGGCCACCACAGAACGCAAGGCACGATTTCTAAACTCGATTAAATGCTCCATGAAAGGCTGTGTTTCCAAGCTTTCTGGCTCAGCCATCTTTTTTCTCGTTGTCTAAGATGGACATTGAATTGGCTGCCGTAATCTGCTGCTTAGTTTTTTCTAGATCTCGCATAATTTGTTCATTGTGGAGTTGCCGACGAACCTCATCTAAACCCACTTCATCGGCAATGTCGCTGCGCGCGGAGGACAAAAATTGACGGATACGACCTATCCAAAGACTGATGGTGCGCACTGTTTCCGGTAGACGCTCTGGCCCCATCACAATGAGGATAAGCAGAGCGATAACCAGCAGTTCAGAGAATCCAATATCAAACATCAGTGTTCAGCACAGGGATTAATCTTTGCTCTGTTCAGTGTCGCTGTGCTGTTCGGCTTTTGCGTCGGCACTTTCACCGTTACTTTCATCGGCGTTTTCGCCAGTGCTGTCCTGAGAAACAGATTCCTTAAAGCCCTTAACTGCACCACCGAGGTCAGAGCCGATACTGCGCAGTTTTTTGGTACCAAATATCAGCGCCACAATGATTAATATAATGAGTAATTCTTGCCATCCAAAACCCATGATCATACTCCTATCTGGTTATTCTTTATTTCGTGCTGCTTTTTCTTCTAGCCCTGAGAGATCAAAGCGCCTTTCTAATTCATCCAGCACAGCGCTGGCGTCCTCTCCAAAATGAGATA
>CAXRFT010000024.1:0-50862 GCA_964230135.1 Porticoccaceae bacterium
ATGGGGTTTTTTATGTGTCGCACTGAGGCTACAGCACCGGCATTGAGATTATGACCATCCATGATTGAGGCATCGAGTTCAATATCACCCTGATGATTAAATACCGCGCCATGACCGGCATTGAACAGTGGAGAGTCCTCCATCAGACTAATGGCAGCTATAATTGCTTCTCTACTGGAGCCTCCGGCAAGCAAAATGTTGTGACCAGCAGTTACCGCTTTGTTCAATGCAGTACGATACTCTTGTTCCACCTCTGCACTCATGGACGCGGGATTAATGGTGCCAGCACCGCCATGAATGATAATCGCCACTGGTTTATCTGAGGTCTCCGTCGCCAGTGAACAGTTGACGTGAACGATTGCAAACAGGCACATCAGCCGATAAATAAGCCATTGTCTCCCATCGTTGTACACTGAGTTCATATTAATATTTCTCATAAATAAAGGATACGCTACTGGTTGTTAATGCTGATGAGCCGTGCCCGCAGCAGTTGGAACACGGATGTTGTCCACCAATTTCTGAACTGATGCTGGTGGTGCCGCAGTGAAACGACTGACTGTGAGCGCAACAGTGAAATTCAGCAACATACCGATAGCTCCGATACCCTCTGGTGAGATACCCCACCACCAATGATCTGCAGTGTTTAGCCCGGGAGCAATGAACTTAAACTGAACAATGTAGCCAAAGGTGAACAGAAGGCCTACTAACATACCACTTATGGCACCTTGTTTATTGGTTCGCTTGGAGAAAATTCCCAGTACCAGGGCCGGGAACAGTGAGGCGGCGGCAAGTCCGAAGGCAAAAGCAACTACTTGAGCGACAAAACCTGGAGGATAAATACCGAACAAGCCAGCAATGCAGACGGCGATGGCGGCTGCGATTCTGGCATACAGTAATTCTTGTTTTTCATTGATTTTTGGCATCAGTGTTTGCTTAAGTAAATCGTGAGATACAGCGCTGGAAATCACCAGTAACAGCCCGGCGGCTGTGGAAAGTGCTGCGGCCACTCCACCGGCGGCGACTAACGCGATGACCCAACTCGGCAAGCTGGCTATTTCTGGGTTGGCCAACACCATGATATCGCGATCGATGTAGACTTCGTTATCATTTATCGTGGGGCTGTTGGATAACACACGTTCACCATGAATGCCTCTGTCACCGGTAAAAATTGGCTTGGTTGGATACAGTGCAGCGCCAGCACCATATTGCATGACACCATCATTGTTTTTGTCTTGCCATGCAACCAAGCCAGTGTTTTCCCAGTTGGCGAACCAGTCAGGCGCGTCTGAGTAGGCGGTATCATGAACAGTGTCTACTAGATTAAGTCGAGCGAAAGAGGCGACCGCGGGAGCCGTGGTGTACAGAATGGCAATAAAAACCAAGGCGTAGCCCGCCGAGAGACGTGCATCTGATACTTTGGGAACCGTGAAGAATCTCACTAACACATGGGGTAAACCGGCTGTGCCAAACATAAGAGCGGCGGTGATGGCGAAGACATCTATAGTGGATTTTGAACCGGCCGTGTACTCGCTGAAGCCCAGATCCAGCAGCACATTATCAAGTTTCTCCAGTACCGACAGTCCGGACCCATCATTGATTTCTGATCCAAATCCAAGTTGCGGCACTGGATTGCCTGTTACCATGATAGAAATAAAAATAGCTGGTACCATATAGGCAAAGATGAGCACGCAGTATTGCGCCACTTGGGTGTAAGTGATTCCTTTCATGCCTCCCAAAACGGCATACATGAATACTACCGCCATTCCTACGATAACGCCGGTTTCCACGTCGACTTCAAGAAAGCGCGAGAAAACAATGCCTACACCGCGCATTTGTCCAGCTACATAGGTAAAGGAGACAAATATCAGACAAATGACAGCGACAACTCTGGCGACTTGGGAGTAATAGCGTTCACCAATAAAGTCGGGCACGGTAAAACGACCAAATTTGCGTAAGTAGGGTGCCAGTAGTAGAGCCAACAGAACATAACCCCCAGTCCATCCCATCAAGTAAACGGAACCATCTCGCCCCATAAAAGCAATGATACCTGCCATGGAGATGAATGATGCTGCGCTCATCCAGTCTGCTGCTGTGGCCATGCCGTTGACCACTGGATGAACACCGCCACCGGCGACGTAAAAATCTTTTGTTGAATTAGCGCGAGACCAGAATGCGATACCGATGTAAAGAGCAAAGGAAGCGCCAACAAATAGGTAGGAGAGAAATTGTGTACTCATGACTGAGAATCCTCTGAGCTTGGATTAGCAGGTGACTCATCAGGGTTGTCATCGACACCAAATTGTCGATCCAGAATCTTCATTTGCCGAGCATAGACAAAAATCAATAGAACAAATACATAGATTGATCCCTGCTGCGCAAACCAAAATCCCAGTTTGAAGCCCGCCACGGAAAATTGATCCAGCCAATCCGCCATCACAATGCCGAGGCCAAATGAGATAAACAACCAAGTTGATAATAGAGTTGCCAGTAGCCTCAGGTTTGCTTGCCAATAACGCCGATGGATATCTTCTGTTGTTTGGTGGTTTGGTTTATCGCTCTGTGGCTTCATTGGGCACCTGTTATTGTTATTTTTGATATGGATAGAGTTCTTTTAGAGAGCGGCCATTACTTGCTCGGCTTTCCTCTTTGCCACTGAATGTCGAGTGTTTTGCTAAGGCCTCAAGTAAAGGTGACAAATTGAGTTCATCTGGATTGATTTCATTAGGTCGATACAGATGTCGGTCCAATTGGTTGAATTGCTCCTCTAAAATAGGGTCTTGCAGGCGCATTGATAATGCTTTCAGAGTCTGCGGTGGATCTTCAGCGTACAGTGTCGCTGCCCACTGTAAAATCGCTTCGCGCACAGCGGAGAGGTTACCCGTTTTTGACTGCAGTTCAATCGTTTTAAAATCTTGCTTCAGAATCAGACGAGCAGGGGTGGCCTTGACTACAGCCCCGTGCGCAGTTGATGGACTGCCTTTGCTCCGATAAAAGATGAGGCTGAGTAATGTGATCAGAAGGCCATTTAACAGAAGAGATGTTCTGGTAATTACGGATAGGCCATCGTTGTCCTCCTCTGCGCTGTCCCTCGACTGTTCTGGGACCAGTTCAATAGTTGGGCTCTCGGCTCCGGAAATAGAGTCATTGGGCGTGTCGGGCGATGGCATCACCATCAGAGTGGTTTCGGGGAGACGAGCTATTTCCTCTTGTTGTCGCTGGGTATTCCACCAGCGTAATTCAACGGCGGGAAGCCTCATTTCGCCAGCTTGGTTGGGCACGAGAGCGATGGACTCAGTGCGGGTCGAAATCAGTCCGGTGTCGGTCAGTCTCTGATCTAATTGTGGCTGATCCGGGTAGCTTCGATACCCATCGCTAGTAGGAAATTTGAGAGGTGTAATTTGGGCAGCACTTTGATCCCTTGCAGTTATTGTAATTGTACGAGTAATTGGCTCACCGACCACCACCTTATCGAGTTCTCCACTCCAGCGCTGTTGCAAGTCTAGGTTACTACTGGGTAGCCAATCTGCTAAGTTCAAACTGTTTGGCGGGGCTTGCACTTCAATGATTTTGCTCTCAGTATCTCGAATAACCTGGTTGCCCCGGTTATTAAATACACCGAATTGACTGCGACTGGTTACCTCAAAGGCACCAAAACGCAATTTTGGTATCACTAGAGAACCAGTTTGTTGAGGAAACAGCGCGTACTTTACCTCCAGCACCAGATAATTTCGGCCATTAATAACCTTTTGGTAGGTGGTATCACCGAGACGATACAGTAGGGCGTTGTCAATCTCGAGTTCAGACAGACTGAAGTCTCGCAGATTCACAGAGGTATACAGTCTCTGCGTCAACAACACCTGCTCGTTTGTATACACCTTGTTCTCGTCGATTAATGTTTCGGTATAAATCGGTTGGCTGCCGGGGTTGGCTGCAGCATTTGTCGGCGCAGCTCTGACCCTCAGTTCGATGGCATTGCTCACATCACCTTTGAAATTGAAGGACGGAATTATAATAATTCCTGCGCGTTTGGGTCTCAGTTGCAGAGTCCAAGCAGTGAATGATTCAGTCTTACCATTGATGGAGCTGTAACTTCGCTGTTGGTTGTTCGACAGCACCTCGAAATCCGATTCCAATACACTAAAATCCGGTTCGCCTCTAAATAATTGAGCGTTATAACGAACCTCTAGACGCAGTGTTTCGTTACTATCCAGAACAGACCTATCCACCGTTGCAGTAAGTTCAGCATAGAGACTCATGCTTATCACTGAGGTGAACAGAAAGAGCATAAAGTGAGAGATTGTTTTAACTGTCGTTTTCATTTACCAGCGCTCTTGGTTGGGTGGTTGTCTGTTTCTCGCGTTCTGTCGAGATTGATAGCGAAATTTAGCCCGTAATAGTCCGCCGGGATCATCGGGAACCCGGCGCAACATTTGCTCGATAAGCTGTTGTTCGCGTTTCTCCTCATCGCTCAGTTCATTGTCTTTATCTTTTGCCTGCACTTGCTGTTCTGACTCTTTAGAATCCTGAGTCTTTTGGTCCTGGTTCTGCTGGTCCTGATTCTGCTGGTCCTGATTCTGCTGGTCCTGATTCTGCTGGTCCTGATTCTGCTGGTCCTGATTCTGCTGGTCCTGATTCTGCTGGTCCTGGTTATGCTGGTCCTGGTTCTGGTTCTGGTTCTGGTTCTGGTTCTGCTGGTCCTGGTTCTGGTTCTGGTTCTGGTTCTGCTGGTCCTGGTTCTGCTGGTCCTGGTTCTGCTGGTCCTGGTTCTGCTGGTCCTGGTTCTGCTGGTCCTGGTTCTCCTGGTCCTGGTTCTCTTGGTCCTGGTTCTGTTGATCCTGGTTCTGCTGGTCTTGGTTCTTTTTAAGTTGTTCTATGAGCGCTTTATTGGCAAGGGCATCCTCCATGTCGGGCGCAATGCTGAGGGCATCATCATAAGCGTCTATGGCTTGCTCCAGCTGGCCCGCTCTTGCCAGTGCATTGCCTCGATTGTAATGCCCTGTGGCACTGTTGTCCTGCGCAAAGTCGGAGGCGGCTTGAGTATAATTATTTGCTTTGTAGGCCGCGCTGCCGCGCCAGCGAGGATCATCAAAAATTGCTTGGGCTGACTTGGCATCACCTGATTCTAGAAGTTCCGCACCCCGTTGATCTGGTGTTTTCCAGAGGTCTTGCCACTCAAAGGCTACCACTGAAGGTGAGTTAAAGCTCATGGGCAAGAAAACTAAGATTACTATGGCGCCTTTACGGAAACACAGAATTAGCAGAGGTAGTAAAAGGAAAATCAGCCAGAAACCTTGATCATCCCAAAGGTCAAATTGTCGATCCACTTCACGCGTGTCTCCATCCAAAAATTTGGTGTCCAAGTTGTCTAATAATACGTCGATATCACCATCATCCGCGCTCAGTGTGCGGTAGAGGCCACCATTGCGGGTGGCAAGTTGTCGTAGACGATTGCTGTCGAGCTTTGCAATGACCACATTGCCGTTTGCTTGTTTGGCAAAGCCACCGGCTCCCGATGGTATCGGTGCTCCATTGGTTGTGCCGATACCGAGAACGGACAGGCGAAAGTCGCCCTGTTGTGAGAGTGTGTCATTGACAGTTTGAAGTGCAGAACTGTCGACACCGTCCGTAATTAACAAAATATCTGCACTTTGATAGCCTCCTGCAATCGCCAGATCAGCAGCCATAGCAATGGCGTCCTCGATATTACTGCCATACTCTGGAAGCAGGCTAGGTGATAGAACTGGCACCATACTAATAATCGTGTTGCTGTCTTCTGTCAGTGGCGACACGGTGTGAGCATCGCCACCATAGACAACTAATCCGATGACACCCTCATTACGGCGCGACAAAATATCAATCAATTTATACCTTGCCCGAGTAAGTCGATTGGGGGTGATATCTTCCGCTAGCATTGAGGGTGACAAATCGAGGATAACAATCAGGGCAGAGTCCTGCTTATGAACAGGTTGTGGCAGTTGTTTCCAAGTGGGTCCAGCCAAACCTATACAGGCCAGGGTCCATGTGACAAAAAGTGATAGCGGCAGCCACCTTAGACTAGATTTTTGTTGCTGGTTGGCGCCCAGCAATAGGACGGGTAGTAATTGGGGGTTGATGACAGATTCCCAGCCGTCGGCACTACGATTTTTTCGGCGTAAAAGCAGAGTTGTAACCAGCGCAGGTAGTAATCCGAGGAACCACCAGGGTCGCAGAAAATGAAAATTTTGCAGTAGCTCAATAGCACTTGCCATCATGAAAATAATCTCGCTCGATTACCTCGGAGTATAAATATTAGAAAGCTGAGAACAAACGACAGTGCCATTGGCCAATGATATAAGGTCATCACTGGACGAATAGTCTCGGCATCCTGATCAATAGGTTCTAATTGATTCAGTTTTGCGTAGATTGTCGAAAGTTCTTGTGGATCTCGCGCTCTGAAATACTGACCATCGGTGGCTTCAGCAATTTTAATTAGTGTGGATTCATCGAGATCTGCACTTGGGTTAATCATAGTGCTCCCGAACAGGCCACGTTGAGCCTGAGTCTCAGCGCCTATACCAATAGTATAGATTTTCACGCCGGCGCGTTTGGCAATTTCCGCTGCCTCCAGCGGTTTGAGCACTCCTGTGTTATTCGAACCATCGGTCATTAGGATTAAGACTCGGTGGTCTTTTGGACGCTCCTGCAACCGTTTCACAGACAGACCAATGGCGTCACCAATGGCTGTGCCGTTACCTGCAAAGCCGATTTGAGCCTCCAGCAAAAGCGTCTGCATGGTTTCTCGGTCGAAGGTTAGTGGAGTCTGAAGATAGGCCTTTTCTCCAAAAAGTACCAGTCCAAGACGATCACCAGAGCGCTCAATGACAAAGTCTCCCACCACCGCTTTTACTGCAACTAGCCGATTGACTGCGCGGCCGCGAACTACCATGTCCTCGCGCTCCATACTACCGGAAATATCCACTGCGATAAGAATATCGCGCCCTGCGGTGGGCAGCGCCACTGGTTCACCGATGAATACCGGGCGAGCCAGAGCCACCAGCATAAAAACCCAGCACAGAGCGAGCAGACAGAGCACAAGACGTTTATTCCAAAGAGATACTCGCGAAACAGCTGGTTGATCGTTGACTGCGGCGAGTAAAAATGGCGCTCGCAATGCCTTGATAGTGATCTTAGCCGGTTTGCGTAACCAGCGGTAGATAAAGGGTATTGGGATGGCTAAAAATACCCAGGGCCACAGAAAAGTCACCATGACGATGGATTTCCCTCAGTGTGTTTATTGATCCATGTCTCACAGCTCTCGAAGATCGATTGTAGTTTATCAATCGGCATCATGTCAGACGTCGACTGGCTGTAAAGGATTGTTTGGATATTGTCAGGTAAGTCAGTAAACACCGGGTCAGGGCAATTGGCTTGCAAAAACGGAATAAACTCGGATATTTCAAGGTTGCTACACTGATTCTCTGTGTAGGCACTTTTGCTGACTTGTCGCAGAAGTAAAAAGGTAGCGATTAATTTTTCCACTCCATTTTTACCGGAGTCTCGCTTGATCAAAGAGAGTTTTACAAGCGCCTGTCGACGATAGAGTTTGCTCTGATATCGTAAAATAAGATGGCGCGACAGTAAGAGGAGTGCGACCGCCAACAAGCCAATTAAAACCCACCATCCGAACGCGAGAGGCCACCATGCAACCGGTTCTGGCAGATGAATATCACGCAGTTGAGCCAATGGATCCTGCATCTTAGCCACCGTGCCGACGATGGCGTTTTTTACCGTAAGCACGGTTTAGAACAGCCATCACTTCATTGTCAGTGTCAAACTTAAGCAGGCCAGCTGAGGTACGCTCACTGAGACTCTGCAACAGAGCTGTTCGAAGTGCGAATTTTTCTTCAAGCCGGCCGCGCAGGGATGAGCTGGCCGAGTCGAGTAGGGAATACTGCTGACCATCGCTGACACCATAGACAGCGGGAGGTGGAAGTCTGTGGTCTAGTTGATCAACAATATGGCAAAAATTGAGGTTGTCATGGCGCGCCAGTTCGAACAAATGAGGTTCGCAGGATGCAGTTAAATCATGAAAATCGCTGATTATAAATATGGTGCTGCCCGGAACAATAAAACGACGAGACTCTTCCAGTATTTGCGCCAGGCTATAGCGGTCTCGATACATATTTTGTTCTGTCTGAAGGTTGAGCAGTTGTTCGCTGTATTCACTGAGACCATGTATGAATCGCAACACCGAGTGGTGATTGCGCTGCGGTTTGACTTCCATCTTATTATTCTGGCCAAATATTAGCCCGCCGGCACGATCATTTGCCGCTAACCCGGCCCAGCTAAGTGCAGCCGAGAGCTCGCAGGCAACCACAGATTTTAGACGGTGACTTCCAAAGAACATTGATTGACGCAGATCACTAATAATGATGATGGGTCTTTCTCGCTCTTCACTGAATAGCTTAGTGTGCGGCACTTCAGTACGTGCTGTCACACGCCAATCGATATTGCGCACGTCATCACCCGGCTGATAAATTCGCACTTGATCAAAATCCATTCCACGCCCGCGAAAGCGCGATTTGTGTCCTCCTGCAAGCATCTGACGAGCTTGAATTTTGGGGAATCCGGTCAGCTCTCGAGCACCATAACGAAGTTGGACCATTGCTGAGATGTTCGCAATAGCGGGGTTGTTGTCAGCGGCCATCATAAACGCTAGTCTCTAGGCGGACGCCACGGTAGTTAATAGTCGATCAATCACTTGATTTGCGGAGATGCCCTTAGCTTCGGCCTCAAAGCTGAGGATCAATCGATGTCGCAGCACATCATGTGTCACCGCGCGAATGTCGTCCGGTGTAACAAAATCGCGGCCCTCTAGCCACGCGAGAGCACGACTGCAGCGATCCAGGGCGATGGTGGCTCTGGGGCTGGCGCCGTAGTCAAGCCACTGCGATAGTTCTTGATCAAAGGCCTGGGCATGTCGGGTTGCCAAGATCAGTTGTACCAAGTACTCCTCAACCGCATCAGACATGTGAATGGTACTAATCTCATCACGAGCAGCAAGCAGTGTTTTTTGATCCACAGGTTCAATTTGACTATCACTCTGTTTTTTACTTTCGTTTCGGTTTAACGCCAGAATTGTGCGCTCGGTTTCCGGTGCCGGATAGTCGATGAGCACTTGCATTAAAAAACGATCCATTTGAGCCTCGGGGAGGGGATAAGTTCCCTCTTGCTCGATGGGATTTTGGGTAGCCATTACCAAAAATAATTCGGGTAGTGGGTAGGTGTTTTTACCAACAGAAATCTGCCTCTCGGCCATCGCCTCCAGTAGCGCTGATTGAACTTTAGCTGGGGCACGATTTATTTCATCTGCCAACACCAGATTATGGAAGAGTGGTCCGGCCTGAAATTCAAATGTCCCCTGTTGAGGTCGGTAGATGTCACTTCCAGTAATATCAGCGGGGAGAAGATCTGGAGTGAATTGCACCCGATGGAAGTCAGCTTGCAATCCATCTGACAGGGTTTTTATGGCCTTGGTCTTTGCCAACCCAGGTGCGCCTTCCACTAAAAGATGCCCATCGGCGAGCAGAGCGATGATTAGTCGTTCAACAAGATGCTCTTGGCCGACAATTTTACTGCTTAGCCATTGTTTTAAGTTGATAATATCCTGATGCAAGTTTTTTCCTCGAGGTTTTATATGTGAGAATTCGAGAGATAATTTTAGACCGTATGGCAATATCTCACAAACATTGATCCCTATTAATCCGTAATTTTCTCTCAGACAACAAAAAACCAGTTTTGTTATCTAAAAAGACAGAATATTTTCACACAGAATCGCTTCAATTTGTTACCTTACACAAAGGGTCATTCTTTGGCCTACCATAAGAGGGTTATATAATAAACAAAGGTTGCTTATTTGCATCATGGACGTATCTAAAGAACATAGACGCCAACAATTAATTGACCAACTGCTGAGCATCTCTCGCACAGCGTTAAACAGAGAACAGCAAATTCAATTTGAAACCTTTGTTGTCAACGCACTGCATTTTTATCCCGATGCTGAATATCTTGAGCGCCCCATCGAAGATATTTTTTGGAGTGTGTGGGGGCTATGTTGTTTTGCGCAACGCTTTTCAGTTGAGAACGCTAAAGAGGGCAAGGTGCGTGTCTTCACACCGACTGAAAAAGTAGATAACTGGAACAGCCCCTATACCACCATCTATGTGGATCATAGGGATATGCCATTTTTGGTTGATTCCTTGCGTATGGCGCTGAGTCGACGTGGCCTGAATATCTTTACCTTACAGAGCAATCCGGTTTGGATCCTTCGCGATGCTACTGGAGATTTACAGCAAATTTCTTCTACCTATTTGCCCGGTTCTGAGAGTGAGGCTCTGATGACCATCGAAGTCGATCTTTTGACTCAGCGTGAGAGTGAGGATTTGCATCAAGAATTGGTTTCAGTTCTGGACGATGTCAGCGCAGTGGTTGATGATCACGGCGCCATGCTTAAGCGTCTCGAAGAGCTCATCGGAGAGTTGAGGCAGAATGCGCCCAATGTTGACCAATTGGATGAGTCAATTGCATTTTTAGAATGGATCTACTCGGGTTTTTTTGTATTTACCGGCATTGCTGAATTTACTCTGGATAACGCGGTTGAGACGGTTTATTTAAAACAAGTCCCCGAAAGTAGCTTTGGTTTGTTACACAAGTATCAAGGAGAGGTGACTCAACAATCGGTGGATCAGCTGAGTGATGGGGTGAAGGCGTTGTATGAAGATGATCAGATATTAGCGGTCACTAAATCGTCGAAGCGGTCGACTGTTCACAGAGACAGTTACTCTGATTACATCGTGGTTAAGCGATTCAACTCCGCTGGAGACCCTGTGGGCGAAGTAAGGTTTATGGGTCTCTACACCTCCCAGTTTTATTCCTATTCTCCACGTCGGATTCCTATTTTGAGAGAGAAAGTCAATTGGATTATGGAGAATTCCGGTCTCAATGCTGGCAGTCATGACGGCAAGGCTCTGCAGGCAATTTTAGATAATCATCCGCGGGATGAATTGCTGCTGGTGGGTCGTGATGTACTCGCTGAGACGGCGATCGGAATTTGGCAAATTTATGATCGCCGAGCGGTAAAAGTTTTCATGCATACGGACGCTTTTGATAAGTTTGTCAGTTGTTTGGTATATCTTCCTCGGGAAATATTTAGTACGGAGTTACGTGATCGTCTAGAGACGCAAATAGGGACTAAGTTGGGCGCTATGGAACAGGAGGTTGGCACCCAGTTTGTACCTGACTCTGTGTTAGTGAGAATTTATCTGGTCTACAAAATTGACAACCAAGACTATTTGCAGGTGACGTCTAAGGACCTTCAGTCGCTTGTTCAGGCCTCGGTGAGTGATTGGCGCTCGGATTTCAATCTGCACGCGCTGAGTCAGCTGGGTAAGGCGGAGGGCTCCGCGCTGGTGCGTCGTATGCAAGGTGCATTTTCTGAGGCCTACAAGGAAATTTTTACGTCACAGCAGGCTCTGCAACACGTGGCTCTGTTTAGCCAATTGCAAACCATCGATGATCTTTCCATTGATTTATTAGATGATCCCGATTCAAGCAATCAGGATTTTGCTCTTTTACTTTTCCACCTTGGCTCTCCATTGCCATTGTCAGCCATGATTCCGATGCTTGAGAATCTTGGTTTCAGTGTTCGAATGGAGCGTCCCTTCCAGATTCGACCGGAATCTGAAGATGTTATTTGGATGCAGGATTTTAGTCTGACCTTCAACATTGATGTGGACGTTGATGTTTCAGCGGTCAAGAATAGCTTTAAAGATGCACTGTTGACGGTATGGCGCGGTGAGGCTGAAGACGACAGTTTTAACCGCCTTGTGGTGGGTGCCCGTCTGGACTGGCGTTCGGTAGCAATGCTGCGACTCTACGCCCGTTATCTAAAGCAAATCGGCGTTCCCTACAGTCAGGATTTTATTGCTGACACGCTGTCTCGACACCTGGATATTACAAGGAATCTGGTGGCCCTATTTAAGGCATATTTTGATCCTCGTTATGCGCTGGAAGATCGCTCTGAGCGAATTTTCGGTTTGATAGACAATGTCCAGATCGGCCTGGATGCTATCGCTAATTTGAATGAAGACAATGTCATTCGAGGATACCTTGAGTTGATCCAAGCGACGCAGAGGACTAACTTCTTCCAGATGGATGCCAATGGTGAATTCAAGTCATACACCTCCATAAAGCTGTGTACACAAGAAGTTGAAATTGCGCCGGAGCCGAGGCCAGCCTACGAGATTTTTGTTTACTCGGCCCGTTTTGAGGGTGTTCATTTGAGAGGTGGTAAAGTCGCTAGAGGCGGCTTGAGATGGTCCGATCGGTTAGAGGATTATCGAACGGAGGTGCTCGGGCTTGTCAAGGCCCAGCAGGTGAAAAATGCAGTCATCGTCCCCACGGGTGCCAAGGGAGGATTTGTTGCTAAAAAGCTTCCTGCGGCCTCTTCGCGAGAGGCTTTGATGGAGGAAGGTGTAGCCTGTTATCAACTCTACATACAGGCATTGCTAGATATTACTGACAATCTAATTGAGGGTGAGATAGTTTCCCCAAAGGACGTGATTTGTAGAGACGCTGAAGATCCTTACTTAGTGGTTGCAGCTGATAAGGGTACGGCAACATTTTCCGACATAGCCAATCAGATTTCCGAGGCCAATGAATTTTGGTTGGGCGATGCTTTTGCGTCTGGTGGTGGCAACGGTTATGACCACAAAGGTATGGGTATTACTGCAAGGGGCGCCTGGGTCGCTGTCCAGAGGCATTTCTATGAGTTAGGGGTTGACACTCAGTCAGAAAACATAAGTGTGATAGGAATAGGCGACATGGGAGGAGATGTCTTTGGTAATGGCATGTTGCTGTCCGAACACATCCAACTGGTGGCTGCTTTCAATCATTTGCATATCTTTATTGACCCCAATCCGGAGGCTGCCGCTTCCTTTCTAGAGAGAAAACGACTTTTTCATACGCCAAGATGCACTTGGGAGGATTACGATAAGTCTTTGTTATCTCCTGGCGGGACCGTTTTTTCTCGCGCATCGAAATCGTTGAGCCTTACACCAGAGATTATGCAACGTTTTTCCATATCGGAACACGATGTGACGCCTAACCAGTTGATTAATTATTTACTGAAAGCGCAAGTGGATTTAATCTGGAATGGCGGCATAGGCACGTATGTTAAAGCTTCCACAGAGAACAACGCTGATGTGGGAGATCGAGCTAATGACAATTTGCGGGTTAATGGTGCAGAGCTGAAGTGCCTGGTGTTTGGTGAGGGTGGCAACCTGGGTATGACACAAAAAGGGCGGGTGGAATACAGTTACAGTGGCGGGCGGTGCAATTCAGATTTTATTGACAACGCTGCCGGCGTGGATTGCTCCGATCACGAGGTAAATATAAAAATACTGCTTAATCCTCAGATTGCATTAGGCAATTTATCCGTACCAGATAGAAACACACTGTTGTCTGAAATGACCGATGAGGTGGCGGAACTGGTTCTGGAAAACAACAGACGTCAAACTCAGTCGATTAGCCTAGCCGATGTAAAAAGTAAACAACATCACTCTGAATATCAGAGATTTTTGGTTTGGCTTGAAGAGGCCGGTAAGCTTGATCGTGACCTTGAACATTTACCGAGTGACGAGCAGCTTATCGATCGAATAAACCGACAACAGCCCCGGTGGACAAGACCGGAGCTCGCTGTGCTGATCTGTTATTCTAAAGTTGTGCTCAAAGAGGCATTGATAGATACAGATCTTTTGTCTGACCGCTGGTTGGCGAAGGAAGTCAGTAATTATTTTCCATCGCCCCTGGTCTCGAGATTTGGTGATGCGGTCAAACAACATCCGCTGGCCAATGATATTGCCATTAATCAATTGGCTAACGATCTTATCAATCGAGTTGGATTCACCTTCTTCTTTCGCCAGGCTGAATCCACAGGAGCCTCAGTTGCGGATGTTATTAAGGCTTACATTGTGGTCTGTCAGGTGCTTGACATAAAAACTCTATGGCAGCAAATAGAATCTCACTCCCCGCGACTGTCTGCTGAAAATGAGCTTGAAATGCTCCATATACTTGTCAGGCTGACTCGACGTGCTACCCGCTGGGTACTCAGAAATCACCGACTAGATCTCCAATGCGATAGCCTTATCAGCCAATATGCCGAACCGGTTGAGATATTTTTGTCCGAGCTGCCGACACTGCAAAAAGATCAATGGAAAGCTCTGTGGCGACAGGAGAGTGATGATATTGTGGCATTGGGCGTCGACCGCACCCTGTCACAGCGATTGGCCTGTAGTGATAGTATGTTTATTAGCATGGGGGTTGTAAATATTGCTCTATCGCTCAGGGTTGCCGTAACTCAGGTAGCCGACCTGTACTTTTCGTTGGGAGAGTATCTCTCACTGGATTGGTTTATGGCGGTTATTGTCGAACTGCAGCCGGAAAATCGTTGGCAAGACTTGGCCCGTGAAACCTATGTTGATGATCTTGAGAGCCAGCGACGAAGGCTCACTGCAGCGCTGTGTCAACTGGGAATATCACAGACCAATCCAATGGAGATTTGGCAACACCAACAGCAAGACTTAATTCGACGCTGGCATCTGATGGTTACAGATTTGCGTAACTCTCCCAATCCTGACTTTGCCATGATTTCCGTAGCTTTAAAGGAGCTGCTTAACTTGGTCATGGCATCGGTGGATAGAGAGCGAGAGTAGGACCGACGAAAACTAGGCAGTTCTCGAGCACTACATTTTAACTTGTTGTGCACGTCTGAGCGTAGAGCGGTGGGTCATTTACAGCTTGCGCCACTCGTTCTCCGGTTACTTGCAACAAAGTTATGTAGCTAGTGGTTTAATGTTAAGTTGCCGACTTTTTGCTGGCAGGTTTTGGCATCAAATCCAGACCAACCGTCCGCTCTGCCCTCACGCCAGCCGCGCGACCAGTGGAATGCCATCAGGCTGTTTTCTTGATGGGGACAACCGGACAGAGAACGACCTTGAATGG
This sequence comes from Porticoccaceae bacterium, assembly GCA_964230135.1. GTDB lineage: Bacteria > Pseudomonadota > Gammaproteobacteria > Pseudomonadales > Porticoccaceae > HTCC2207. Next base: position 15,040 of record CAXRFT010000024.1, read on the forward strand.
CGGCTTGATAGCCTTTGATAAAGGAGCGATGTTCTGGATTTCTTTTGTGTTTTTTCATAGACATCTCCTGACGTATTATGTGGCGCGATGCGGCCAAGTGTCGGTAAATCAGTGGCGTTTTAACCTTTTGCTTATTTGCCATAACATGCGAAATATAAACACAGAACTGCAAACCGCTATATCATAGGCACTGGGCACTTTGTTAAACGCCCTTATATAATTGACCGCAGATACAAACGATAGTTCACATCATATTGTCGTGATATTTTCCCATTGAAACAAGAAAGCAGAATAAGGAATAAATTGTGCCAAAGATAAATACACTGAGCGATTGGCTGGCAACCTGTCCCAAGGGTTTAGAATCTTTGCTAGCGGAGGAGCTCTGTGCTTTAGGTGCCACTCAGATCAAGCAAACTGTGGCTGCAGTGAATTTTAGTGGTGGCCTTGAGATTGCTTACAAAGCCTGCCTTTGGTCTCGGCTTGCCAATCGTGTGCTAAAACCCTTGACTCGTTTTACATTGAACGAGGTAGAGGATCTCTATCAGCAGTGCAGCTCAGTCGACTGGGAAACTCATCTTGGTTGCCAGCATACCATCGCCATTGATTTTATCGGAACCTCACGGCTGATTGATCACACTATGTATGGCTCGCAGAGAGTAAAAGATGCCATTGTAGACCGCATACGTCGGATTGAGGGGGATCGTCCCAGTGTTAATGCTAAGAATCCCGACATTCGAATCCATGTTCGTCAACACAAGGGCGTTGTCTCGGTCGCCCTGGATATGTCCGGTGAAAGTCTGCACAAGCGGGGTTATCGAACCGGGCAGGGCAGTGCCCCGATAAAAGAAAACTTGGCCGCCGCGCTATTGATCAGGTCTGGCTGGCCAGAGCTCAGTGGTCAAGGTGCGGCTTTGCTAGATCCCATGTGTGGTAGCGGTACACTACTGATTGAGGGAGCCATGATGGCCGCTAATATAGCGCCTGGATTGAAGCGTGAATGCTATGGATTCACCCATTGGCGGCAACATGACCAACGATTATGGCAAACGTTATTGGATGAGGCATGGGAGCACAGGCGCCTTGGCATAGAATCTCTTGATCTCGATATTCGCGGCTATGATGTTAATCCGAGAGTGTTAGAGTACACAGTCAAAAACATTGAGAACGCAGGTCTTGATGAGCACATTCGTCTGTCTCATAAACCGTTGGATCAATTTGGTAAATCCACCGCGAGACGAGGGCTTTTGTTGAGCAATCCACCCTACGGAGAGCGCCTAGGTGAGATTGAGTCACTTAAGCCGCTGTATCAGAAACTGGGCACTGTCTTACAAAAAAACTTCCACGGCTGGCGAGCAGCTATCTTTACTGGCAACGTTGATTTGGCCAGAGAGATGGACCTGGCTCCCAGCAAAAAATACAGTTTTTATAACGGAACCATACCTTGTAAGTTACTGCTCTTTGATGACATGCGATCTAAACAGGCACAGATAGCTGATCGATTGAGCAAACCAGCACCGGTTCAGCCACTATCTGAGGGGAGCGCCATGGTGCTAAATCGTCTTAAAAAAAACCGCAAGAAGTTATCCGCGTGGCTCAAGCGTGAATCGATTAGTTGTTATCGTTTGTACGATGCTGATATACCAGAGTATGCCGCTGCTATCGATATTTATGATCACTCTCTCTATGTTCAGGAATATGCTCCTCCCAACACTATTTCCGAAAAAGTAGCTAGTCAGCGCTTCGACGAATTAAAGCAAGCCATTAAAACCTTCGCCAAGGACTACAGTGGAAAAGTCTATTTTAATCAAAGACGCCGACAGGCTGGCGACAACCAATATCAACGAGCACAACAAAGCGATTACGAAACCTTCACAGTGGAAGAAGGGCCAGCCACCTTCGAAGTTAATCTATCGGAATATTTGGATACAGGCTTGTTTCTCGATCACAGACCGGTGCGAGCCATGATTGGAAACATGGTAGAGGGAAAGCGGTTTTTAAATTTATTCTGTTATACAGCTGCGGCAACTGTGCATGCGGCACTTGGGGGTGCTCAACAGAGTTTAAGTATTGACATGTCCAACACTTATCTCGATTGGGCTCAGCGTAATTTCGACATCAACGGTATAGATCATCAACAGCATAAATTGTTACGAGCAGATTGCCTAAAGTGGTTGCAGACCGATGGTGGTCAATATGATGTTATATTTTTAGATCCACCAACGTTTTCTAACTCAAAGAAAATGGATGTTGTGCTCGATATTCAGCGTGACCACGGTGATTTAATACGCGGATGTATGGCTAGGTTAGTCCCCAACGGCAAGCTACTTTTTTCCAATAATTTCCGTAAGTTCAAAATGGATGACCTCATCCACAGGCAGTTTGACTGCAAAAATATTACTGGCGAGACTTTGGGCAAAGATTTTCAGCGCAATCAGCGAATTCACAATGTTTGGATGATCACTCGGCGGGACGGTTTTGTCTGATTTTGAGGATTACACGCGATACTTTTGCTTATTTGTTTAAGTTTATAGCAAACCGGCGGTAGATTTCGTAAACCGCGGAGCTATTGGAGTCGGAGCCTCCAACAAATATCGTCGCAATGGGATGCACATGCAAATAGCGAATTGACGTTACTACACACTTTGGAGTATCAATGGGAAAGATTTTGACACTTTACTCGGGCGACCATTGCCATCTCTGCGATCGGGCAAAACAACTACTGAGTCCATTGATCAAGGAGAAGGATTGGGAGTTAATCGAGCACAATATCAAGACCAGTCAAGATCTTACCCGAGCTTACTCTATTCGAATCCCAGTAGTATTATTTCCAGACGGGACGGAAAAAGGCTGGCCATTCACTGCAGCTCAGATCGAGCGTTTGATGGAAAAGCATTATTAGCTGACAATCACAGACAGTTTATCTTTGTGCCTTGGTATCCAGACCCACATGCTTGAGTCACGGCCTCATGACGAAAAAACTCACACCATAGTGATTTAACCAACCTGTTATCACGGCAATATCAGGTTCCAGTGGTTGTAGTGCCACTAGTTGTAGTGCCGGTAGTTGTAGTGCCAGTAGTTGTAGTGCCAGTGGTTTTAGTAACGACTACAGGCGAATTGTTATCCTGAGCCATTTTATGGCCGCTGGCATCAAGTGCTTTAATTAGAATTTCGCCGCCGACAAGTCCAAACCCAACTGCAGTCGCCGGAGGAATGCCATTTATTGTGCCGCCTCCCTTAGTTGCCTCTGCATTATCTGCAATGTTGCTTAGACTATCTGTAGAAGCCAATAAACATTGGGGTACGAATACGATGAGCAAGGCAATTACCTTGCCGTAGTGCTTGACCATTTAAAAATCCTTTTTTCACGTTTTAACCTAACTTTTTATCTTTAATACTCATTTGTCGCACGAGTTTTGATTAGCCAGATGGGAACGATCCTTGTTTTTGGTTGCCATAGAAGCATAGCACAGTTTTTTCGACGGGTTCTAAGGGTGCTTATTGATTTGCTGCTATGTATCTATCCAGTGCATTGGCAAATTGCATGCGATCCCGTTGAGAGAGAGGTGGAGGTCCGCCACCGACCTGTACGCCACTGTTACGCATTGAGTCCATAAAGTCACGCATATTGAGGCGTGCCTTGATATTAGATTTTGTGTACATCTCTCCTCGTGGATTGAGAGCGGCACCGCCCCTTTCTATCACCTCTGCGGCTAGTGGTATATCTGCAGTAATCACAAGGTCTCCCGGATCCACCTGCGCGACAATGTAGTTGTCAGCAACATCAAAACCAGCACTCACTTGGACACTGCGCACACTGGGTATGCGCGGAGTGGCGATCGGTTGATTAGCCACTAAAATTAGCGGAATCTGTGTCCGCTGGGAGACTCTAAAAAGAATGTCTTTAATCACTGTAGGGCAAGCGTCAGCATCGACATAGATGGTTATCATTGTATGAGTATCTCCAGATTGCGTTAATTTTTATAGTGTTATCGTGTTAAAATTGCAAAACCAATTGTTGGAAACAATCAAAACAAGCTCTTGTAACTGGCGTGATCATCAGTAAAATGACGCCCAACTAAAAAGCACGTGGCCCTTGGTATGGGTCACCACTGTAAAGGATATCATTATGCCGCTTATTACTCTTCCCGATGGTTCACAACGTAGTTTTAATCAACCTCTGTCTGTACTGGATGTCGCCTCTGATATCGGCACTGGGCTCGCCAAAGCGACCATTGCTGGTTTGGTTGATGGTAAAGAAGTGGATGCATCGCACATAATCCACAATGACGCTGAGGTCTCTATACTGACCGACCGCAGTGATGAGGGTTTGTTTATTATTCGACATTCCACTGCGCACCTTATGGCGATGGCAGTAAAGCAGTTATTTCCTGCGGCTCAGGTGACCATTGGACCGGTGATCGAGGACGGTTTTTACTATGACTTTGCCTTCGAGCGGCCTTTTACCCCTGAGGATCTAGAGGCGATAGAGAGTCGCATGTCCGAACTGGCCAAGCAAGATCACGGGATCACGCGCGAAGAGTGGGATAGAGACGAGGCAGCCGTTTTCTTTAAAGGTATTGGAGAAGATTACAAGGCCGAAATTATTCAAAGTATACCCACTGACCAGACCATTAGTCTCTATCGGCAGGGTGAGTTTGTTGATCTTTGCCGTGGCCCCCACGTGCCCTCCACTGGTAAGTTGGGTGTATTTAAATTGACTAAAGTGGCTGGTGCCTATTGGCGAGGAGATCACAATAATGAAATGTTGCAGCGTATCTATGGTACTGCCTGGGCGAGCAAAAAGGAGCTGAAAGCCTACCTCAATCGACTAGAAGAGGCTGAAAAGAGAGATCATCGCAAGCTTAACAAAAAACTTGATTTGTTCCATTTTAGCGATGACGCACCGGGTTCGGTATTTTGGCATCCCAAAGGCTGGACATTATTTTTGCAACTTTTGGATTACATGCGCAAACGTCAAGAGGAAGCGGGCTATATCGAAGTAAATACACCGGATGTTATGGACCGCAGTTTATGGGAAACCTCCGGACATTGGTTTAACTACCGAGAAAATATGTTTTTGACGCAGACTGAGGACGAGCGGATTTTCGCACTTAAACCGATGAACTGCCCTGGTTCAGTGTCCATGTTCTCACAAGGGTTAAAGAGTTACCGTGATCTGCCTCTGCGAATGGCCGAGTTTGGCAAGGTTCATCGCTATGAGCCGTCTGGTTCATTGCATGGGTTGATGCGAGTTCGTCACTTCACTCAAGATGATGCGCACATTTACTGTACTGAAGAGCAAATGGAGCAGGAATGTATTGATGTGGTTGCCCTGGTATTAGATATTTACAAAGATTTCGGCTTTGATGAAGTCATCATTAAACTTTCCACTCGACCCGAAAAGCGCATTGGCAGTGATGAAGTGTGGGATAAGTTGGAGAATGCGCTGATTAATGCCCTGCAAGTCATGGGTCTAGACTATGTGTTGTACCCGGGAGAAGGGGCGTTTTATGGTCCAAAATTAGAGTTTGTGTTGCGCGATGCCATTGGGCGTGACTGGCAGTGCGGTACCTTGCAAGTCGATATGAATCTGCCTGAGCGTTTCGATATTTCTTATGTTGATGAAACTGGCGCTCGAGATAAACGCCCGGTTATGTTGCACCGAGCGTTGTTTGGTTCACTAGAAAGATTTATTGGTATTTTAATTGAAAACTACGAAGGCGCTTTTCCCTTTTGGTTGGCACCAGAACAGGCTGTTGTCATCAATATCACCGATTCACAGGCGGATTATGCTCACGAAGTGTCCAAATCACTGCAAAATAACGGATTTAGGGCGATTTCTGACTTGAGAAACGAGAAGATCGGCTTTAAAATTCGCGGTCACTCAATGCAACGGGTTCCGTACATACTCGTTGTGGGTGAAAAAGAAAAAAACTCGCGTACTGTGGCGGTTCGGACCAGAGAGGGTGAAGACTTGGGCAGCTTTACATTGGACCAAGTATTAGATCTGTTTTCTGAGTCTGTCCAGCGACGTGCGCGTCCTGTTGTTGAAACGGAGTAGACTGTATTAAAAAAGATAGTAAAAGGGCGCGTCTGAACGAAGACATCACCGCACCAGAAGTAAGACTAGTTGGGTCAGACGGAAGTCAGGTCGGCATAGTCAGCCTGGCGACAGCGCTGGAGACGGCCCAGAAAGAGACCTTAGACCTGGTTGAGATTTCGCCTGATGCCACGCCCCCCGTGTGCAAAATCATGGACTATGGCAAGCACGTGTTTGACATAAAGAAAAAGGTTGCTCTGCAGAAGAAGAAGCAGAAGCAGACTCAAGTGAAGGAAATGAAATTTAGGCCTGGTACAGACCAAGGCGACTACGATATCAAGTTGCGCAGTCTGGTCAGGTTTCTTGAAAATGGTGACAAAGCTAAAGTCACGCTGCGTTTTCGCGGTCGTGAAATGGCTCACCAAGAGCTCGGTATGGATATGATGAAGCGCGTTGAAGCGGATCTAGCCGAGCTCTCACAAGTGGAGCAGTACCCAAAGATGGAAGGTCGACAGATGACCATGGTATTGGCCCCACGAAGCAAGAAGAAGTAGTTGCGCGACCCGCGTTCAGCCACATTTTTTTGGCAGGCTGTCCGGGCGTATCTTCTTGATAATTAAACTCATGATAATGGAGAAATGAAATGCCAAAAGGTAAGACCCACAGTGGAGCGGCTAAGCGCTTCAAAAAAACGGCTTCTGGTTACAAGCACAAGCACCAGCATAAGTCACACATCCTCACCAAGATGACGACAAAGCGCAAGCGACAACTTCGGGGCACCAGCATGATCGATGCTGCAGATAAACCCAGAGTTGATCGTATGTTGCGCAATGTTTAAGTCACAATAGAATTGGTAGGAGGATAATATGGCTAGAGTAAAACGCGGTGTAGAAGCTAACCGAAGACATAAAAAAGTTCTTAAACAGGCAAAGGGTTATTACGGTGCACGCAGTCGAGTTTATCGAGTTGCAACCCAAGCTGTCACTAAAGCAGGGCAGTACGCATACCGTGATCGTCGAGTCAAAAAGCGCACTTTCCGTCGCCTGTGGATTGCACGTATTAATGCGCAGTCAAGAGTTGAAGGTTTGTCTTACAGCAGACTGATTAATGGTTTGAGTAAGGCGGGGATTGAACTGGATCGTCGAGTGCTGGCAGATTTAGCTGTTCACGACAAGGCTGCTTTTGGTGCAGTTGTCAGTCAAGCGAAAGCCGCCCTGGCATAGCGTAAACCGTTGTATATGATGCAATTGGAGTTTGCGTTATCGCTGGCTCCTGAGTAGGAAAAATAGGGAATGGGCGTTGCTCTTTCCCTATTTTTTTATCGGTAATATCATACCTAGTAGGATAGTTAATGTGAGTGACTATGATTGAATTAGATGAACTTGGAGCACAAGCCGAGGCGTCTATCGCAAAAGCCACTGATCTGGCGGCGTTGGATAGTCTGCGGGTAGAGTTTCTGGGTAAAAAAGGCAAACTCACAGATCTTTTAAAAGGGCTGGGTAAACTATCTGCAGAGGAGAGACCGGCGGCTGGCGCACGAATAAATCAGGTCAAACAAGGGTTGCAGGTAAAGCTCAATGAACGCAAGCTCGAATTGGAAAAAATTGAGTTAGACGCCAAATTGGCGGGCGAGACTATCGATGTGACGTTGCCCGGCCGCCGTGAGGTTGTTGGTGGATTGCACCCAGTGACACGCACCATGGAACGCATAGAAAGCTTTTTTACCAAAGTGGGTTATGCAGTTGAAGTTGGGCCGGAGATCGAGGACGACTATCACAATTTTGAGGCACTGAATATACCGGCTCATCATCCTGCGCGCGCCATGCACGATACTTTCTATATTGATCCCACTCGAGTTTTACGCACCCACACATCTCCGGTGCAAGTCAGAACCATGGAAAAGCAGGCACCGCCAATCCGTATTATCTGTCCCGGCCGTGTTTATCGGTGTGATTCGGATTTGACTCATACGCCCATGTTTCATCAAGTCGAGGGGCTTGTGGTAGATAACAATATCAGCTTTGCTGATTTGAAGGGTGTTGTTGATCAGTTTCTGAAAGCATTTTTTGAGGACGATTTACCAGTGCGTTTCAGGCCGTCCTATTTCCCTTTCACGGAACCCTCTGCAGAGGTGGATATTCAGTGCACCAATTGCGCCGGAGAAGGATGCCGTGTGTGTAGCCATACCGGATGGCTGGAAGTGATGGGATGCGGTATGGTGCATCCCAATGTCCTCGAACACTGTTCGGTGGATGCCGAACAGTACACTGGTTTTGCCTTTGGTATGGGCGTTGAACGGCTTGCCATGTTGCGCTACGGGGTAAATGACTTGCGTCTTTTCTTTGAAAATGATTTGCGTTTTCTCAAACAGTTTTGAGCTGGGGTAAATAATGAAATTTAGTGAATCCTGGTTGCGTGAGCTGGTCAGCCCGGTACTGTCAACTAATGAATTAATCGCTCAAGTCACCATGGCGGGTCTTGAAGTCGACGGCTCAGAACCGGTGGCTGAGAACTTAACTGGCGTGTTGGTGGGTGAAATTATCAGCATTGAAACGCACCCTAACGCGGACAAACTCAAGGTCTGTCAAGTATGGGATGGCGATAGGCAGGCGCAAGTTGTGTGTGGCGCGCCTAACGCTCGCACAGGCATCAAGGTGCCCTTTGCGACTATCGGTGCGGTATTGCCCGGAAGCTTTGTGATTAAGAAAGCGAAATTGCGAGGTATTGAATCTCAGGGCATGCTCTGTGCTCAGGATGAATTAGGGCTTGGCGAGGACGCCAGCGGTCTTTGGGAGCTTCCTGCCGAGGCGCCCGTGGGCGAGGACTTGAATGACTACCTTGGGCTCAATGACAGCATAATTGAGGTTGACTTGACTCCAAACCGAGGAGACTGTTTGAGTATTCGTGGTTTAGCGCGAGAGGTTGGAGTGCTCAATCAGCTCGATGTAAAGGCGCAGGTATGCACGCCGCTAGTGCCCTCTATCAATGACAAGATCGACGTTAACCTCCACGCCCCAGAGGGTTGTGCTCGTTATGTCGGACGGGTGATTAAGAATTTAGATTTATCCGTTGAAACACCCCTTTGGATGCAAGAGCGTTTGCGTCGCAGTGGAATCCGAAGTTTGGGTCCGGCGGTGGACGTTACCAATTATGTTCTCATCGAACTGGGACAGCCAATGCATGCTTTTGACCTGAGCAAAATTGACGGTGCAATCAATGTGCGCATGGGACGAAATGAATCTCTTGTTCTGTTGGACGACTCTGAAATAATAGTCAACACTGAAACCCTTGTCATCGCAAGCGACAGCGAGGCTCTTGCATTGGCTGGGATCATGGGTGGTGCTGCGTCGGCAGTGAATGATGCTACTCGTGACATCATGCTCGAGAGTGCCTGGTTTAATCCTCTCGCTATTGCTGGTAAAGCAAGGCACTACGGTAAGCATACAGATTCCTCTCATCGCTTTGAGCGCGGTGTGGATGCTGAATTGCAGGTGGCGGCGATGGAGCGTGCCACTGCTCTGTTATGTTCCATCTGTGGTGGATCGGCAGGGCCTGTTGTAATTGAAGAAAGCACGACGCATCTGCCTCAAACTCAGCGGATTATGCTGAGAGATGCTAGACTTTGCCAGCAACTGGGCATGGATGTACCTGCCCGTCAAGTGGATGAGATATTGACCCGATTGGGTCTTGAGCAAGTGTCTAGAAATGTTGAAGCGGGTGTGTGGAACATTCCCAGCTGGCGATTCGATCTGGCTATAGAACAAGACTTAATCGAAGAGGTTGCGCGCATCGTCGGTTACAATAACTTGCCTGTGTCGACCCCTCTGATGAGTCTTGCTATTGAGTCAAATGCTGAATCCCTGGCATCACCCAAGACGTTTAGGTCACAGCTAGTGTCTCAAGGTTACCAGGAGGTTATAACCTACAGCTTTGTAGATCCCACTGTGCAATCCATGTGCGACCCAGAGGTTTCCCCAGTACCTCTGACAAACCCTATTTCATCTGACATGGCTGTGATGCGCACAAACCTCTGGCCTGGCCTTTTGACAACGGCTATGCATAATCTCAATCGTCAGCAAACCAGAGTAAGGATTTTTGAGTTAGGACAATGCTTTGTAACTGACGATAGTGGGGCCCTATCTCAAGCCAGTGCGCTTGCCGGATTGATCTGTGGATCCAGAGTACCTGAGGGCTGGACAGGCGGCAAACAGGCTGTTGATTTTTATGATTTGAAGGGCGATGTAGAGTCAGTAATCGCCCAGACCTCATTGGCAACTGAATTTTCTTTTGCGTCTGCCACTCACCCGGCGCTGCATCCTGGTCAGAGTGCCATGATCAGTCGTAACGATTGTCATGTCGGTTGGATCGGTCAATTGCATCCCGAAATCCAGAAAGCGCTCGGTTTGTCTAAGCCAGTTTTTCTTTTTCAGATTGCTTTTGATCAACTGACCACAGTGCGCCTACCGAATTATCAAGGCGTGAGCAAATTCCCTGAAGTGAAGCGGGATCTGGCTTTTATGGTGGCGTCCTCGATATCGGCTGATGCGTTAATAACTGCAGCCCGGCAAGCTGCAGGAGAGTACTTGACTGATTTAAAGTTATTTGATGTTTATCAGATCAAAGATGTTGATAACAAAGGTAAAAGTATTGCTTTAGGCTTGACCTTTCAGCACGATTCACGCACTCTTACAGACGACGAAGTAAACCGTGCTGTGGCGGCGGTCGTGGCCCAGGTCAAATCAAGCTGTGATGCTGATTTAAGAGTCTAAACTGATCAATGTGAATAGTGGTTTTGGGTATTGTTAATGAGTGCACTAACGAAAGCTGATTTGGCGGAAATGTTGTTTGACGATCTCGGTTTGAACAAGCGTGAGGCAAAAGAAATTGTTGAGATGTTTTACGCTGAGATTAGCCAGGCGCTTGAAGATAACGACAACGTCAAATTATCTGGTTTTGGTAACTTTGAATTGCGCGATAAGAGCAGTCGGCCGGGAAGGAATCCTAAAACTGGTGAAGAAATACCTATTTCTGCGCGCAGGGTAGTGACTTTTAAACCAGGGCAAAAGCTTAAATCCCGTGTGGAGACTTATGCTGGAACCAAGTGACAATAACCAGTTGCCAGCGATTCCTGGTAAACGTTATTTTGCCATTGGCGAAGTGAGTGACTTGTGCGCTGTAAAGCCTCATGTGCTCCGTTATTGGGAGCAGGAGTTCCCAGGTCTGAGTCCCGTTAAGCGGCGTGGAAATCGACGATACTACCAACGTCAAGACGTGGTGCTTATTCGCCAAATACGATCTCTGTTATATGAGCAAGGCTTTACTATTGGAGGTGCTCGCCAGAAACTTGACGACACCCCGAGTAAAAGAGAGTTGACACCCTATAAACAGTTGCTTGATCAAACAATCTCAGAACTTGAAGATATTCTTAAAGACCTTAGTTGAGCTATTATTTCTTCTCTTATCGTTTGACTTGCTGTTGCAAAAAACCATGTTCACTGTATGATTGCCCACACTTTGTCGGGGCGTAGCGCAGCCTGGTAGCGCACTACACTGGGGGTGTAGTGGTCGCAGGTTCAAATCCTGCCGTCCCGACCAATAAACTAAAAAGGCCTCCCTCAGGGAGGCTTTTTCGGTTTATTTAATGCGTGTAGAAGGTTTTGAGGTTTAGCAATAAGCAACGCTTATTGCGTAACCGGTTCACTAAGATAGCGAAGCTATCTCGAGTTTTGTTCATAATTACGCTGGGGAATTGCATTCAGAAATGATTCATCAGTTCGTGGTGATAACTCAACCTCCCACCTTTTTGGATTTTTGTAAATTCATCTGCTTAGGCGAGGGTTTTTGACGTATTATGCATCCTAGCGGAATGAGGCAGAAACCATGGCGCAAAAAGATATTGGTAACAAAGTGCCCTTGGACACTTTAAAGACCACTGGGCAAGTAGAGGCGTTCTATGATGAGTGGGCAGTCAATGGAAAGTATAATCGCGATATGCTGGCCTGGGACTACACAGGCCCTGAAGAATGCGTCGGAGTGCTGAGAAAGTATCTGCATGACACTAATTCCGTCATACTTGATGCAGGATGTGGCTCGGGATTGGTGGGAGAGGCGTTGCAGAGGCAAGGCTACAGCAGTATCTACGGTGTAGATCTGTCGCAAAAGCTTCTCGATTCAGTGCCGCAAGATATATATCGTCACTTGCATCAGGCTGATCTAAACTGTCCTGTTGACATGCCGGATGATTTTTTTGATGCAGTGGTCTGTGTCGGTGCATTTACCTTTGGTCATCTCAACGCAAACGCTTTAGACGAGTTTATTAGAATTACTAAAAATAAAGGTTTTATTTGCTTTACAATTAATGAAGGAATTTACCTTGATCAGGGATTTGAGGGCAAACTAGAATACCTCGAGCAAATCCATAGGTGGCATCGGAAAGAGCTGTTCATGAGCAAATATCTCGCATCAAAGGGTGTTCATGCAAAGTTAGGACTTTTCCAAGTTTCCAAGCCGTAGTTTCGCTGGCGACTCGGACTAAGCTACACATTACAAGCTTGTGACTAATGCCTCTGACTCTGGTTCACAATCCTGATATTTGCTTTGGAAGCATTTGGATGACGTTTCCTGCGCTACTTCCAACTCAGCTTGAGTCATACGCTGTTTCAATAGGTTCAGTTCAGTGCGAGTTGTGAGTTTGTTAGAGGTATCGGCCATTGACCACCAAACATAAGCCGCAATGTTATCTACTGCCACGCCAATACCGTGGTTGTATACAGTGCCCAACATATTTTGAGCGTATACGTGACCTTGAGAAGCCGCGACTGCGTACCATTTTAGTCCCTTGACGAAGTTTTCAGGAATACCTTCTCCGGAAAAGTACAGCGATGCAAGGTTGAATTGCGCGTTGGGATCCCCTTGAGCCGCTGCTTTTTCAAACCAATCACAGGCTATTCGCTTGTTTTGTGGGACTCCCAAGCCGTGGAGATGAATGTAACCCAGCATGAACTGGCTTGCAGCATGACCCTGATCAGCGGCCGCCTTAAACCATCTCGCGGCTTGATATCGGTCTCTAGGTTTCCCCATGCCTTTAAAGTAAAGAGCTCCGAGACCAAACTGTGCCTCCGCATTGCCGGTCAAAGACTCCTTGTCATACCACCTGATTGCATCCACGTTACCCGGTGTTACAACGATACGCCACAGGTAGGTCTCCTCTACTGCTTGATTAGCTAGGTTGCGGTTTTCATTTGAAATTTTTAGGAAACTTTTGAAATCCAATGCTTCACATGTTAGCACTCTGGCAATCAAAACTAAGCTGATAAGTAAGAGAATCTTTTTCATTAACTCGTCCGAGTAAATTCGATTGTGCATTCTAGTGTCATAATTAGGCACTGTCCATACGGGGACTACGAAACTATTGGATGCCTATTAGATTTATACAGAAGTGATCTGAGTACATCAGTGACGCTTATTAACGGGCGTTACCCTGATATTTACTGTCTCTGTTTTAATGCTTTTAAGCATTATTTGAACTTTTTATTGAGGTAGGACTGCAGGAAAAATGATGCAGCCATGCCTATAGAGAGCACGGCTAAGGTTATTTTATCTCTGTGAGCGGTTTCGGGAACCCATATCCCGTTTTTTTCTAAAAAATATAGGAAATACATAGACATCATCCAGGGTAGGGACGAAAGAAAATATTGGAGGTACTTGGAACTGTTCTTTTTAAGGCTCAATTTTTTCCAACCCTGATTTACGTCAAGTAATTTTTTCTGAGATACATGGAATTAAAAAGGTCGATGTATCCCGCGATTGATCTCTTAAACTACGAATTTATCATTTTATAGGCTAACATATACCAAAAATTAGTCTTTTTAGCCTATAGGCCGAGTGGTAGCCTCTCAGCCGTTAATGCATAAAATTCTAATGTTTGGTCGATACAGGATGCACATAATGAGGGCGACAGCGGATATTCTAAAATCCAAAGTATTGAATCGCTGGGGTTTGTTTTTGCTGTTGTGCTCGGTAATGACCGTCTTCAATATAGTGCATATGCAAGCACAGGATATCAAGTCACCAGAGGGTGTGTCTGAGATGATAGGGTACTCTGTGCGCTGGGCTGTTCCGTTTATTTATATCGTGGTAGCCATCTCATCTTTGAAAATTCTCTTTCCTGGCGCAGTTCCGAACTGGCTGATGCGAAATCGAAAATATATTGGTTTAGTGTTTGCCTATGCCATGGCTTGGCAAGCCGCGTTTATCTACATCTTATCGACCTTTTATCGCGATTATTATTTTGCCGAAGTGTATTATTTTCGAGATGAGGTTGAAGGAAGTGTAGGCTATATCTTTCTCGTAGCCATGGTGATGACATCATTCAACGTTGCCCGAAAGAGAATCAACCCAGCTCAGTGGTCGCTTATTCAGAAAGGTGGCATTTATTTTCTGTGGGCCTATCCGTTTAGCGTTTATTGGTGGAATCTATTTTACTATCCGTATCAAGAGGGTTATTCTCTTCCGGAGATGCACGACTACATCTTTTATGTTTTGGGTTTCGCAGCTTTTGTCGCGCGCATATTTGCTTGGGGAAAACTCAGATTGAAACGACTGATTAAACACGGCGGTTCGTTTGAGTTTTTATCTCTTCAGAGTATCTGCGGCATAGTCCTTGTTACATTTGGCTTTATTGTCGCTGTCACTGGATATCAGTGGTTTACTCCGGTCTCTGGTTTATTATTCGCGCCGACGTGGTCTGCGGAGGCTGCTTTATGGTTACCATTTTGGCCTCTTGAGCCGTTTTTTTCTCTGATCATCATTGCTACAGGAGTGGCCTTGAGCACCGCAGAGAAAATGAATAGCAGTTTAGCTGAACAGAAAAACTGACAAAAATCTTAACTCAGAGGCACTGTTCAAAATTAGCTTCGTAGCAGTCCAGGGCTTTTGTTTGGGCTAGTTCTATTTCGACGTTGGACATGGTTGCTTTAACTCTGTCCAGCGCCTCTTCTGCGGCAGCGTGGCCTTGAGTTTTCGCCATGGAGTACCACACATAAGCGTTGACCTTGTTTTTGGTGGTTCCGGTTCCCTGTTCAAACATTTCACCAAGGCTTTGCTGCGATAACACATTGCCTTGAGATGCAGCTTTGGTGTACCAATCAATTGCGATTTTGTTATTTCTTTGGATGCCGAGTTCGTACCTGTAGGCGTCTGCTAATTTGTATTGAGCGTGCTCGTGACCTTTCTCGGCCGCCTTTTTGAACCAATGGCTTGCTCGATTATTATTAATCGGTAAGGTGATACCGTCAGAGAGTTTGGTGCCGAGACGATACTGGGTCTCTGCATCACCTTTGGCTGCCGCTTTTTCATACCACTTTAATGCTTCGGCGTCGTCCTCGGGAGTACCCAATCCGGTGGCCAGCATAAAGGCAAGGCGATATTGGCTATCGATATGGCCCGTTTTTGCTGACTCTTTATACCACTTTGCTGCTGAGGCCTTGTCCTCAACTACGCCTTCACCATAATCATACATGAAGGCAAGGCGTGTAATAGCTTCAGACCTTCCTTGCTGTGAGGCTCTGTAGAACCATTTGAAGGCTCTTTCGTCATCTTCTGGAACTCCCTCGCCATAACCAAACATAAAACCTAGGCGCGTTTGGGCGTCAACCTGACCTTGCTCAGCAGCCAACAAATACATCTCAACCGCCAGATCATTGTCTTCGCGAACACCCTCGCCGTGATCGTACATATTACCGACGTAGTACTGAGCCTCCGCATTACCTCTCCTTGCTGCAGCGAGGTACCACTGTAAAGCTTCACGGTTGTTCTCTGGAACACCTTCTCCTTGATCTAAGATCATGCCGAGTTTAATCTGAGCGTTGATAATGCCTTTTTCTGCGGGTTTTCTGAACCACCTCAACGCCTCCTTGTAGTTCCTCTCAACGCCGACACCATTGAAATACATCATACCCAGGTCGAACTGAGCCGATTCATCACCGTTTCTGGCGAGGCGCATCTTTTTATTAAATTCCTCGGTGTCTGCATTAGCGAGTTGGTAGCCAGCGCTGAGGATATAGAGACTGCTCAACAGCAGGAGATTAATGAGATGTCGCTGGGCAAGTTTAAGACTAAACCTTATTATTATCATCAGATACTCCGATATCTCTGAGTCAACATGATTTATAGCAATCGAGAGACATCAGGTAAATCGTGAACACTTGTCGGTTTTTGCAATGAGGAGCTACCGTACCCCAAAAACACCTCACGTAGGATGCATATTAGCATGTACTTGGACAGATTGTAACAGGTTACTTAATTACCAATTTACTGGGTTTTTGTCGTTTTTATTCGATTTTATTCGTCTTGGGGGTGTTGCTTCGACAAGACTGCCACACAGTGTTGGCGCCTACGAAAAACCGTGATGAGGGTCGGTGGTAATCTGCACCGAGCTCTCTCACAAGAACACAGCAGAGACTGCAAAACTATGGGGTCAGTGCAGTCATGCAATATTGCCTGCAACTGCATCATAGCGCAGTGATTTTTTAACAAACGTCTTAGATACGCAATTGAGAACATTACATGAGGTGATCGGTTTTGCGTATAGGTGCAGCGACATGCCTCGATAACCGGCGACATTTTCAAGGCTATGTATACCCATAAAATCCACCATGTATGCAACATCTCCAGCACCGGTCTTATTTACTTGTCGAGGTTGCAATATTTCGAGATCACGATCATAGACCGCCTCTTCAAACATTCCCTCGACAAAGTACATCCAGCACTCTTCTGAATTATGGTCATGGATATCGGTTTTTTGGCCGGGCTCCCAACAAATTAACATCAGTTCAAAACGTTCGTTTCGTTCAATACATACTCTCGTATGGTGACTGTTTGACCAGGTGGCATAGGGAGCAACGTCCGATGCTGGCAGATTGATATGCTCGGCAAGTTCTGAAAAATACTCTGTGGGAGTCTCTTTAAGAACCTGCAATAACTGTCTAACGCTGACGATTGTAGGAAAATCCGGTGTTTGATCTCTACCAGGGCTGGGTTGCATCACAGGTTTTGCTCCTTTGTTTAGCGTTTTCACCACGCGCTTATAGAGTAACCGAGAATGTAACACAAGTTAAACATTTCTTATCAATAGTGAGCATCAGCTTTATGGATCAAAGGCTCACAAGCCAATTCTTGAGATCGTTATACACTTCTTTTTTATTGATCTCGTTTAGCATTTCATGACGTCCATCCGAGTACAGTTTTTTGGAAATGTCCCGCTGACCGGACGCTGCAAACGCATTGAAAAGCGCACTCACTCCTTTACCCTGTTGGCCAACTGGATCCTGCTCACCAGAAAACATATAAATCGGCAACGCACTACTAATTTTCTTAAATGCATCAGGCCTCGATAGATCAGCCATCCCCTGCAAAAAATCGTACCAAGATTGGGTAGATAAAGGCCCACCACAAAGGGGGTCATTGATATAGTGGTCTACGGCGTTGTTGTCTCTGGATAACCAGTCGCTCTCGGTTCTAGCGGGCTTAAAAGTATTATTGAAATGACCAAAGGATAATGTCTCCAGCAAATTGCTTGGTTGGTCGTGGCCGCAGCGTCGACGTTCAATCCTTGCAACGAGAGCTGCGGCTTTGTACACGGAAGGCTTTGCATAATTAGAGCCTGACAAAATCAAGCCTGCTAGGGGGGTTGTCTTTGATTGCATCAGCGAATTGAGGCGAGTCTGACAAAAATGTATTGCCATAAATGAGCCCATGCTGTGACCCATAATCACCAGCGGCAAATCAAAAAAATTACTTTTTTCTTGAAGGAACTGTAGTTGGTCGTCGAGCATTAAATTCCAGCCATCACAGTCCGCTATGTGATAGCTGCTGTGCATTTCTCGCCCCGTTACTCCGTGGCCACGATGATCACCGGCCGTGACCAATATTCCGTGAGAGCTAAGGAAATTAGCGACATCGCAGTATCTGCCACTGTGCTCAGACATGCCGTGTAGTATATGCAACCACATAGTTGGTTTTTCAGGGAGCCATTGATGATAGTGAAAGTTTCCGGCGGGGCCACTGGCGAAGGGCATCGCGTGAGATTCTTGTGCAACCATTAATAAGGCTCCTCAGCCATCCATAAAAAGAAATCAACTCTACCAGATAATTATTCGATTTACCTACCCCCTCCCAATTGTGTGATTTTCACTGTGGTATGCTGTGGGAAAAAGAAATTTAAATCAAACTGAGGGCCGAGGAGAGCTGTGGTTATGAACCTTATTATATCTGCCATTTTTTTATGTCTAGCGCTGATTCTTCTGGCGAGACCACTAGTTGTTTTGCTCATGACATGGGTTATCCACAGGCCTTCATTAAAGAAACAAGTGGTGGTGCTTTTTGTATTCGGTATTGGGATCATGGCCTATGCTTCTTCACTTCCGCAGTGGTTTTACCAAACCGGTACACTGACTTTATTTGTTGTTGGGCTGTTAGCGGTGGCAGAGGGACTGGCGATTGTTCTTTTCGGGGAGGACAAGTATCGAATGTTTGTGCGCTATTGCGTTGATCGCTATTGGATTATCAGCGCCCCATCCATTGCGCTGTTAGTTTTTCTTGCTGGATTTCTCGCGTTCCGATCTTATATTGGGCCTATTCCCGACATAGGCGAGTGTCGGTCAGGAGACGAATTAGCCGTGCTATGTGGATTTGAAAAGCCGCCTGAAGACATGGTACTAACACCAGATGACAAATTTTTACTGGTATCAGAGTTTGGCGGTATCGCAGCCTTTGTTGAGGCGGCAGGGGAAACGGTATCATCGGGAAAACTGAGTTTACTTAACAGCACAACACTGGAAACAGTTACCCCTAAAGTCAGTTATTCAGACAACATATGGGGCGATGGTTTTTGTCAGCGGGATCAGACCATGATATTCAATCCTCATGGTCTTGATTTAATCCAGCGTAACGATGGGCGCTATCAAGTTGCTGTGGTCACTCATGGTCCCATGGAAGCCGTTGATATGTTTGAATTAGTGGCTGAGGAGGGCCATGAAACGCACCTAGCTGGCGTTGAGCCTATCCCATGGCGCCTGGTTTGGCGTGGATGTGTGGAAGCGCCCTCCGTTAATTTCTTCAATGGTGTTGCCCTGGCTCCTGACGGTAGTTTTTTTGTCACGCACATGCATGGTCGAGACTTTTCCTTAAATGACTATTTACTGGCCACGCTCACTAAACCGGATACCGGTTATGTACTGCGCTGGGATAGGGATGTTGGCTTTAGTCAGGTTCCTGCCACTGAGGGTGGACAACCCAATGGCATCGCCTATGACAGTCAAAATGGCGTCTTGCATGTAGCATTTAATTTGTCTGATCGAGTCGACGCCATAGATCTTGTCGAGCGCTCAGTTATTGCAAGTTATAGTGTGGATGCGCCAGACAATCTGGTTTTAAAAGAGGGAAGTCTCTGGGTCACAAGTCTGTTGCATCAGCCAATGGATGGTTTAGTCTGCGAGCGCTATCCCTGTGCGCTGCCATTTTCAATAATAGAACTAGACGCGTCTGATTACCGCGAGAAAACCAAATGGGATTTTCGCGGCCAGCCCTTTGGATTGCCCACTGTGGCTCTTCCTACACCGAGTGTTGACGGTGAAAAACAGGTATTTATTGGCACATTTCTTGGCAGCCGAATGGCGCGGATGATTGCGGAGTGAGCCGCAAAAAATGTACTTTTTATCCACAGGGTCAAATTGACCCTGTATTTAATTTGTTGTTGTAATAGTCGCGCTTTGCAGGGCAGATGTTAACTTTCGATAGATCTCCCTGAATATGTGGTAATCCTAGGACGCGCTGATCCATCACTTTAAACCACAACCAAGGAATGTAGGCTATTAAATACATTCCGAAATAGCCGTTGGGTAATTCTGGAATATTGTCAAAATTTCTCAAACTCTGGTAGCGACGAGCCGGGTAGGCGTGATGGTCTGAGTGTCGCTCCAAATGAAACAGTACAAGATTACTGACGATGTAGTTGGTATTCCAAGAGTGGTGAGGTTTGGGTCGCTCATACCGGCCGTTGTCTTTTTTCTCTCGCAACAAGCCGTAGTGCTCAATGTAATTTGCCGAGGTCAATTGAAACCAAGCCCAGAAATTATGTAACAACAAAAAAGGAAGGATATGCCAACCAAAATATATGCATAGTGAGGACTGAAAAAACAGAGTTATAGCGTAGGACTGAAGCACATTGTTATCCACACTCCAGGTGGATTTTCTTGCTGTGGCCAAGCGCTCTTTTTCCAGTTGCCAGCCACGCTTAAATGTCTCAGGGATTTCGCGAAGAATAAAGGCATAAATCGACTCTCCCAAGCGGGAACTTGCCGGATCATCAGGTGTTGCCACCAACACATGATGTCCTTTGTTGTGTTCTATGGAGAAATGACCATAGGCTGGAACAGCCAACACCACCTTGGCCAACCATTGTTCCAACGCTGTATTTTTGTGGCCGAGCTCATGGGCTGTGTTGATGCCAAGGCCGCTATAACCACCGGCGACGATGGCGACTACCGCCATTGCCCAAATACTCAAGTCTTGTGTTCCAACCAACCAACTAAATGCAATGAGAACGATAAAATGCATCGGCACCGTGAAGTAAGTCAGGAACCGATAGTATTTATCAGCCTCTAATTGAGGCACCAACTCTTCCGGAGGATTATTGGTGTCTACGCCCACAATCCAATCGACAACGGGCAGGACAAGATAGTTAATTATCAGTGGTAGTGCCAGTAGTACCTCGTTACCTGTCTGCAAATACAAGGCGATAAAAAGCATAGGGAAAAGTGGGTAAAATACTGACGACAACCAGAGATATCGTTTTTTATCCACATACGTAATCAAACCCTTTTCTGCATGGTTTAAGCTGTAGGTTTTCATTGATTTTGCACCTCTTTAAGCCAAAGATTAACGATCGGTGTATAAACTCCAAACTCAAACTTTTGGGAAATTCATTGTTATCAGAGGCAGTATAAACAGTATGTCGCGCATAAAAGGATTCAAATCCAGTCATATTTAGGGTTAAATACGGTCAATTAGCGGTAATAATCAAATCTTTTTTGCATCAACCAGTCAAGGTGCCATAGCCCATCGCTGAGATAAATTCGCTACAACAAAGGAGTATCGATGCATCAATATGTTCTCAGAGAGCTTTTTACCCTGGTTCACCAGTCTAAGATCGATAGTAATATAGCTCTTGACCATTTATTCGGGCGCGATTTTACGGATGCGCAGTCATCGGTTTTATTGACTGCAGCACAGGCAGATAAGATATCTAGTCAGATATTGGCAGTATCCGATAATCAACGCTTGGGTTTGATTCTGGGTAGTCGTCTAAATATGCTGTCCATGGGCATTTTTGGTTATGCGCTCATGAGCTGTTCTCGCGTGAGCAAAAGCCTTAAATTACTTCATCGTTACAATCGGGCCATCTTACCCAGTGTGACCATCGATCTGTTCCAGTCTGACGAGAAGATTTCTTTAGTGCCTCGGGCTGCCCATCTGATAGAACGATTACAGCGCTTTTATATTGAAACCTTATTCTCAGCCTTGGTGACCAACGTACGTCTGCTCACTGGGACAAGTGATATCAGTGTGCAAGTCAATTTATCAAGACAGGGTGATGGGGATCTCTCTTTATATCAGTCTTGTTTGGGTAATAACATTGAGTTTAATACTGCAGCTGATTCCATAGTTTTTGGACGAGACACTATTGATTCGCAAATATCCACGTCGAATAAACAGGCGCAAGCGGTTTTTGAGCGTGAGTGTGACCGTATCATGTCGGCAGAGCCTAGTGTCGGCCTCGTTAGTGAAAGAGTTAAGCAAGCATTAATTGCCGCTAGGCTGAACTTTCCTACCGCTGGCCAACTGGCTGCCGAATTGCACATGAGCGAGAGTACTCTGCAGCGACGGCTTCGTAACGAAGGTTGGCGCTATCAGCAGTTGTTAGATCAGGTGCGCAATCGTCTTGCCTTGGAATACCTCTACGGAACCCAACTACCAGTATCTGAAATAGCTGATTTGTTGGGTTTCAACAACGCGGCAAATTTTCGTCGAGCATTCAAGCGTTGGAGTGGTGATACGCCCGCAGCCGTGCGCAAGTCTAGATAATCAAAGGTAAGTCAATACGTTTATTGATGATATCAATGTCTTTGTCCGGGCTAATTAGTGATGGACTCCACAATGGGCCCAAGAAAATCAGCATCGCTCCAGGTTGCAGGACCCTGGGTGAAGTGTGAGTTGCCACCGGTTCTTATGGTGGAGTCACCAAGTCTGGTGTACAGGCTATTGCGCACAATCACCAAATCCAGATCAGGATAAATGTAGATGTTATTGCGGTGCAGCCCAGCGGAGTAAAAATAGTTAAAATCTGGTTCAACCCACCACTGAAGACCATAATATGGATTGTTGGTCCCTTCAGGTACGCTAGTCGACTCTTCAACCCAAGCTTCTGGTACCACCTGTTCGTCTACCCAGAGTCCATCTCGAGCAAAAAGCAAACCAAAACGTGCGAAGTCTCTGCTGGTGGTATCGATGCAACAATAAGTCATTGCATGACCCATCTCATCGGTCCACCATTCGGCGGTCATGCCAATTTTGGAGAACAACTGTGTATCGGCATAATCGAGGACATTCTGTCCGGTGGCGCTCTCGAGTATGCCGGCCATTAACATGGAATCGGTATTCTGATAGGCCCAATTATCCGTTCTCGGCGTCGTTTCTACGCTTCGGTTGAGCGCATATGCCAGTTGATCACCGTTTGAACCGCCTTCGGTATAGATAGCTGCATCACCACCCTCTGCAACAGCCAATCCTGAGCGCATTTCCAGAATAGATCGTATGGTGACAGCCTCGCGTCCGGTATTCACCCAGTCCGCTAAATAGGTTTCGGCAGTCTCGTCGATATTGTCGATGTAGCCCTGATCCACAGCGATGCCAATCAGTGCACTGGCAAAGGATTTTCCTGTTGACCAACTGGTAGCAAGGCTGGCCGATGTCTTTCCCTCGGCGTACTGCTCACCAACAATCACCCCGTGTCTTATGATCAGTACTGCTTGAGTATTGCGGCTTGCTTCAAAGGCATAATCCATTGCCTGATCAATACCGGACTGAGTCATATTGACATCAGCGGGCGATGCGATTTCCCACTCTACATCGGGATAGGTGGTGGTGTCTGGTCCCGAATCCGCGGGTGGGGTGGGATCCGCTGGTAGTGTTACCTCTGAGGAGGATCCAGATCCTCCGCAAGCGGTGATGGACAACATTAAACAGACTAAAACCAATTTTTTCATGAAAAATGTCCAGGTTAATTTAGATTGATATTTTTGTGCCCATTCCTATAGTACCGAAGTTTAGACTATTAATGGACTCAAAGGCCACTGATACGAACCCCTTCGCTCACCGTATGATAAGGAGGAACTATATAAGAGGCCAGTTTGAGTAACGCACCTGTTAATTTTACATCAGATCAACTCTCTCGGATTATAGAAATGGCATGGGAAGATAGAACCCCTTTTGAAGCCATTGAGGTCAATTTTGGGCTTGGAGAGTCCGCCGTTATTCAAATTATGCGAGCACAGTTAAAGCCCCGGTCATTTCGCTTGTGGCGTCAACGTGTCACTGCGCGAAAGACGAAACACAGCGCTTTGCGTGCGCCCGGCGTGAGTCGCGGCTACTGTCCAACCCAATATAAGCAGCGTTAGGAGTGAAAAAATGCCAGCGAAAAATATCCCAATGATCCTATCTATAATGGTAGCGTTTATCCTGTCTGTGTCGGTTAGTGGGGAGGAACAAATTATGATTGATAATTTTACGCCTGAGTCAGACGTTCCCTGGCAGTATCTCAGTGACCAAGTCATGGGTGGTGTGTCCGAGGGTAGTGCTGAGCTGGGTAAAGAAGACGGTGAGCACTATGCTCGGTTATTTGGCAATGTCAGCACCGCGAACAACGGTGGTTTTATTCAGTTGAGAACCTCGTTGCAGTCCGGTGTGGATAAAAACACTCGAGGGGTCTATCTTAAAGTCCGTGGTAATGGGCAAAAATACTATATCCACCTCCGCACTAAAGGCACCATGTTGCCCTGGCAGTACTATCAGGCGGATTTTGATGTCACTGACGACTGGCAAACTGTCCGATTGCCCCTGGAGCAGTTCAAACGATCCGGTTCCTGGTTGAGTAAATCAGCCAATCCAAGGTCGCTGCGCAGTTTGGGTATCGTTGCCTATGGTAGAGATCATCAAGCGGATTTGCAGATCAGCGAAGTGGGTTTTTACTGAGTTTTTCGTTAGATTGGTATAGCTAAAAAAACTAACGGCAGAAATTGCGCTTGCCTATACTGCGGATTTACAAATATAGGTGAATCTAGGAGTCATCCATGTCTTACAGTGCAAGAACAACCGACGGCCGTGGTCGTTTATATGACAGCATTCTCGATACCATTGGCAATACGCCCTGTATCCGAGTGACTAAACTGGTGCCGGAGCACGTTAAGCTCTATGTCAAGGCCGAGTTTTTTAATCCGGCCAGTTCAGTAAAGGACCGACTTGCGGTCAGTATAATTGAAGAGGCAGAGGCATCTGGTCAGTTGCGTCCCGGTCAAACAGTAGTGGAGGCCACTAGTGGCAACACTGGGGTGGGTCTGGCCATGGTTTGTGCTGCCAAAGGCTACCCCTTTGTTGCCACCATGCCCACCAGCGTCTCCATCGAGCGGCGCAAATTAATGCGATTTTTTGGTGCCAAGGTAGTATTGACGCCAAAGGCAGACAAAGCCATGGGTTGTTACCGCAAGGCGGTGGAATTGGCGGAGCAAAATGACTGGTTTTTAGCTCGCCAGTTTGAGACTGATGCCAACGCAAAGATCCATGCAAACACCACTGCGCAGGAAATATTGACCGACTTTGCAGGTGATTCCTTGGATTACTGGGTAACAGGCTATGGCACTGGTGGCACCTTTGCTGGCGTGGCCTCTGTCCTTCGTGCCGAGCGGCCGCAGACCAAGATTGTGCTCAGTGAGCCTGCTAATGCGGCTCTTCTGGGCAGTGGTAAAGCTCAGCAACGACAAAGTGATGGGTCCCCATCAGACAGTCATGCGGCTTTTCAGCCACATATGATTCAGGGCTGGACCCCGGATTTTATCGCCAGCGTATTACAGGACGGTGTTGATTCGCATCAGTATGACGAGTTGGTCCCCATAGACGAGCAGCGGGGTATAGAGCACGCTAAGCTGTTGGCCACCAAAGAGGGCATTTTTACTGGCATATCCGGTGGCTCCACCTTTGCGGTGGCACTTGACATTGCCAAGTCGGCAGCGTCTGGCACCGTTATTCTGTGCATGCTGCCGGATACCGGCGAGCGCTACCTTTCATCGGTACTGTTTGCTGACGTCGCCGAAAACATGAATGAAGAAGAACAGCGATTATCTGAGTCTACACCAAGCTATCATCTCAACGAGTAGATCAGGAGTCCGTCTTGGCGGCGAACTGGGCTTGTTGCTCGGCACTGGCGGGAGTTTGATACTGGGCCTTCCACTGGCTGTAAGGTATGCCGTAGATATGTTCCCGAGCGTCCTCATAGTCAACGGTTTCACCGGCGTCGCTGGCGGCGCTGCTGTACCATTTGCTCAAGCAATTGCGACAAAATCCTGCTAAATTCATCAGGTCAATGTTTTGTACATCCTTGCGGTTGTCCAAATGCTCTAGAAGACGTCTGAACACAGCGGCTTCGATTTTTGTTTGAGTATCCTGATCCATAAAGATTTCCAGTAGTGAAGAGTAAAAGTTAACAACAGAAAGAAGGGTAGTGTAGAGTAATCCATGTGTTTTGAAAGAAATTTCCGTCAATGGATTATCTGATTGATAAATGCATAAAAAATATAATCTCAATTAAAATGATCTAAATGTCGAGATATTTTGTGGTAGTCTACGCCACCAAATTTTAGGGTCCCTGCTTGAGTGGGCTCATTGGCAGTTGTTATATCAGAGTAAACTATGACTATAAATACATCCTTGTTGTCCCTTATTGGCAACACACCCATGTTAAAGCTCAATGCCTTTGATACGGGTCCCTGCGAGCTATTTGTCAAACTCGAGTCGCATAACCCCGGTGGTTCGATTAAAGACCGTGTGGGATTGGCAATTATTGAAGCGGCAGAGCGATCCGGTCAGTTGAAATCTGGAGGCACAATTGTTGAGGCCACAGCGGGTAACACCGGTATTGGTTTGGCATTGGTGGCTGCAATCAAAGGTTATAAAATTATCTTGGTTATCCCAGACAAAATGAGCCGTGAAAAGATTCTCCATCTGGAGGGATTAGGTGCTGATATCGTGCTAACGCGCTCTGATGTCCCCGAGGGTCATCCAGAATATTATCAAGATCTTGCACGCACTATAGTGGCCAAAACCCCTGGTGCATTTTTGGCTAATCAGTTTTCCAACCCAGTCAATCCCATGATTCATCGCACCACCACGGGGCCGGAAATATGGCAGCAGATGGACGGGAACCTTGACGCTGTGGTGGCTGGTGTGGGTTCGGGTGGTACTCTCACTGGCATGGCAGAGTTTTTTCGTGAGAAGGACCCGACTATTACCATGGTAGCGGCAGATCCTGAGGGTTCTATTGTGGCTGATGCAGTGACCAAGGGCTCTTTTGCCTACGATGGTGGGTCTTGGCTGGTGGAAGGTGTTGGAGAAGATTTTATTCCCGATGTGTTTAATGTAGATCTCATTCACGACGCGGTAACGGTGTCCGATAAAGAAGCCTTCCAAACCCTACAAACACTGGTGTCAGTTGAGGGCATTTTAGGCGGTTCATCCACCGGCACGTTGGTGGCCGGCGCGGTTAAGTGGTGCCAAAAGCAAACAACACCAAAGCGGGTTGTCACCTTTATTTGTGATACGGGTAATAAGTACCTGTCCAAAGCGTTCAATAAATCTTGGTTACACGATAACGATTTACTGGAAGTGACTAGTGCTGGAGACTTGACCGACCTTGTCAATTGCCGTGCCGACCGCGGTGAGATGGTCAGTGTGTTACCAACAGATACCCTCATGACGGCGTATAAGCGTATGCGTGCCTCTGATGTGTCCCAACTTCCCGTATTGAATGAGGGCAAATTAGTGGGGGTAATGGACGAAGAAGATGTGTTGTTTAGCGTCAGTCAAAACAAACACTACTTTGCTAAAACGGTCGACGAATTTATGACCCAGCAGTTGGACATAGTTACAGCAGATGCATCTGAAGCCGACCTGATCGACGTGTTGCGTCAAGGCAAGGTGGCTATTATCTATCAGGGCGATGTTTTTGTCGGCTTCATTACCAGAGTCGATCTCATCAATCACTATAAAACCCAGCTCGACTAACTTTTTCCTAGGATTACCATACAATGACAGATAAAACTGTGTCTCGGGGGTTTGAGACCAACGCCATACATGCCGGTCAGGCGCCAGATCCCACCACCGGCGCGATTATGACACCCATTTATGCCAGTTCAACCTATGTACAGCAGAGTCCAGGGGTGCATCAGGGCTACGAGTATTCACGTAGTCACAACCCCACCCGCAAAGCGCTGGAGGACTGCATTGCATCCTTGGAGAATGGATCAGCGGGCTATGCATTTGCCTCAGGCATGGCGGCAACTGCCACGGTATTAGAATTGCTGGATAGCGGCGATCATGTGATTGCCATGGATGATCTCTACGGTGGCACTTATCGTCTGTTTGAAAACGTACGCAAGCGCTCAGCTGGCTTAGATTTTACCTTTGCCAATCTCAGTGATGTTGAGACACTTGAAGCGTCACTCAAACCCAATACCAAGATGATATGGGTGGAATCTCCCACTAATCCGCTATTAAAGCTGGTGGATTTGCAGGCAGTATCCGCTTTCGCCAAGAAACACAACCTCATCGCTGTCTGTGATAACACCTTCTGTTCGCCCTATGTGCAAAGGCCACTGGATTTTGGTTTTGATCTGGTGGTTCACTCAGCCACCAAGTATCTCAATGGTCACTCCGATGTCGTCGGTGGTGTGGTGGTGTGCGCTGAAAACAGAGAAGACTTGGTGGATTCTCTGTTCTACTTGTCCAATGCCATCGGTTCCATCATGAGCCCCTTTGATAGTTTTTTGGTTTTGCGCAGTTTGAAGACACTTTCAGTAAGAATGGCGCGGCACTGTGCCAGTGCCTTAAAGGTCGCTGAATACCTGGAACAACACCCGGCAATTGAAAAAGTCTACTACCCGGGTCTATCCAGTCATCCTCAACATCAACTGGCCGTGCGGCAAATGCATCATTTTGGTGGCATGATCAGTGTGGTGCTCAAAGGCGGTCTGCAGAGTGCCACCACTTTTCTCGAAAACACTCAATTATTCTCTTTAGCAGAGAGCCTCGGCGGTGTGGAGAGTTTAATCGAGCACCCAGCAATCATGACCCATGCATCAGTACCTCAAGAAATACGCAACGAAATAGGTATTGTCGATGGTCTTGTGCGCCTCTCGGTGGGCATGGAAACCCTGGACGATCTCATCGCTGACATTGATTCTGCTCTAGCGGCTGAATAAATAGATATCTCAAAAGTTTAAGTATAGTCGGCGATATCCCCTATCGCCTGCGCACCTTACTTGTGCGTTTTCCCCAAAGTTTTTTTGTCAATCGTCGTATTTAATTTTGCATATAAATACCACTGTAAAATTTTAATTCATTAAATTCCGCATAATTACCGAATATTTACCTATTTAAACAACTAATTGCCTTATCTTTCCAAGAATTACCCGATCAAAAAAACGATTTTACACCACTTCATTTAGCCTACGTTTAAAACAGAGGGCAACAACGAAGCATAGCGATAAGGAAAAACACTGTTGCTAACTTGCTGACAATGTTCCCTCACTAACAAAAAGTAAAGAATAAAAAGTAAAAATTAATATAAAAAGATGGGAAAAAACCATGAGAGAGTCGATGGCAGTGCTGCATTTTTTGCAGCAAAAGTTTGATCGTGCAATAAAAATAGTCCTAGCCCAGAGTAATTATTGGACAAGAAGTGTTTTTCCAATTTTATCCCGGTTCGACTTTTCAATTAATCGATGGTCTATGGCGTCCACCTGGGTTGACCGTAGACGAAGTCAAACCGACCATTGGCTGACTAAGACGGTATACCATCAGATTAGGTTAGTCCTTTCAGTGTTTCTCGTTTGCGCCTCCAGTTTTATGGTGCAGTCCGGGGCAGTAGCTTCAATAGATTATGCCAATGGCGAATTCCCTGATATCACCACCAATGAAGACACCTGTCCTGTGCAATATTTCCATGATGGGACCCTCAATCCAAATCCCACCTGCCTCAGCGTATTCGAGCGCGGTGACACTATGAGCGACGGCAATGGTGGCACATTGCGCTGGGAGCAGGCGGTAGATGAAAACGACAATCCGCTTTTTGATGACCAGGGAAATATTATCTACAGCGGCAACCTCGTCTATGGAGTGCCCGACCAGACACCTTACTGGTCAAGTGGCACCAGCTTGTCCAACCGCTTAGCTCTAGCCGAAACCATGGCATCAGATGTGCTAGAAGAGAGACTGGCCATCGTCAAAGACCCTGTGGTGCCTTGTCAAGCAAAGGAGGCATGCTTGCCAGGGCGTTATTTGGAAGTCTCCGTAGATGGCATATTTATCTATGGTGATGGCAAAAATGTGATTTGGCAACCGCGTTTGGCACAGCCCAGCGCTGCCCATGCCAAGGGGGTAACAGCAGAGGGTTTCAGGCTCCAGCTCAACAGTGCAGATCAGCAGGTGGAATTGGTTAACAACCATACCGGCCATATCCGCTGGACCAGTAACGATGGTTATATTCCTCCACCCAAGGTGGTGTATTCCCTGCATACGGGTACCTATACAGAAGACGAACAACTGATGGATATAGGTCAGAGGAAGTTTCTGCGTTTTTCCCGTCTCAATCGTGGCGATGTACTGCTATCCATCGAAGAAAATACGTTTATGCAGCTGAATAAAGCCACCGGCATCTTAGAACTTGGACAGTTGCCCGATGATCGCTTCCAAGTCAATATCAACTATGACAATGAGCCAGATTTTGTTGAAAAACGTCGCTATATAGGCTTGTTTGATAATGAAAATCATCTTAATAGTTTTTTTGAGACGGGCTCTGAAGATAGTTACGTCTTTCAGGGCGAGTCTTTTCTGAGAGAGGAGGGCCTGCTGTATTACGACGTCGACGATGGACAGCTCCGTTATTTGCAAGCAGGTAGCAGCAGTGGCGTATTAACTTGGGTTTCTGCAGCCAATTTTATTCAATGGCAAGAACCTATTACACAGGCCACAGAGGGCGGTATAGACCGCTTTGAAATTACCGATGGCGGTTATCGTTACCTAAACCTCGATGCTCAAGGCAATGTTATTGAAGAAGTGGTTAAGATAGAAGGTGAGGATGATCAGGACATTATTTTTTCTTTGCGTCCTCAGTTCTGTGGCATTACCTATACTGATGCCGGCGGCAACGACCACGATATTGAGTATTGCCCCATGGCGTGGACCTTCGATCTCGAGCATCAGGAGGCGGGTGCGCCCTGGGAGGATGCGTCATCGGTGGTTGTCAGTGGAACCTCGTCAGCTCTGGCAAATCGATCATCTGAGGAAACATCAAAAACATCTTTATCCTCTCAAGCTCCCACCCTATGGGATTTTCAGCAAAGCAGTTTACAGGCGAAAAACACGGCACAACAAGCTACCGACTCCAGGGTACAGATGGGTCTAGAGGATAAGCATCGCAATCCGGGCGTGCGCTATTCTCTCATGCTGGCAAAGCAGTTTGGGCATCGAGCTTGGCTAAATGTGCAATGGTACCAAAATATGATTAGCCAGGGTTTCAGCTATCTCAACGATGCACCTCGAATGGTTGTACACAATGCTCTGGCTACCATCGAACCTGTAACGGAACAGTTAAGAAAATTAGTACCTGACATTCCATGGGTTCAAAATTATCTGACTTCAGCTAAACAATTAATGGGGTACGCCGCAGAGGAGCTAGCTACTCAGTTAAAACAAGAACAACAGGCAATAATCCTCGCGGAACACTTAGAGCGTTGGGTTGAATCAACGTTGGTGTCGGCTAATTTTTTAAGTTTATCACAAAAAATAGTTCAGCAGAACGACCCTGATCTGCTGACAAATCTGACCAAACTGCATCAAAACCTCTCTTCTGGTATTTCAGGCTCACCACAGCTTAAGAACTTTTTTACCATGGCAGGTTACGAGGGCCCTTGGCAGGATCAAACTGCGCCCAGCGGCGCTAGTAAAGGCGACGTCACGCCCTTCGCTGACAGAGCACTGACGGATGTTTCTTCAGGGTTATTATGCGGCCCTTTTTGTCGATGGCTAACTAAAAAGCGTTTCAGGTTCGATCTTTATCCCTTTGATTTTCGAGCCATGACTAAATATCCAAAAGGGACCCCTTGGAGGTTGAGCTGGCTTCGAGAGAAGCTATCTTGTTGCTTACCATCTGACAAAACCTTGGATGGCCTGATGCGGCAATACAGTTTTCAAGGCAGTCGACTATTTATAACATGGCCCAAACAGACCTATAAGAAACTACCGGGGGATGACCACGAAAAGCTTTACACCTATATCGAATTGAGAGCCAGAGCGCTGAACATTGCTGGCGTGACGATTCAGGTTGACCCTGAGGAAGACCACTGGCCGGGCACCGAGCTTGCCAGTCCGGTCATAAATAAAATGGATGGTGGATTGAGTTTTGTTAACGATTGGATTTTGAAGGCATATTGGACGACAGGGTCAACCACAAAATTTGAATTTGGAGTATCAAAAAGTTCCGGCATCATGGGAGAATTTACGCCGTCAGCAAAGGATGGACAAGAATGTGCAGCTGCCGCTTGGGATCTTGCGGGTAGCGTTGCAGGCCACTCATGTAACGTGATGAAGGAACTGGTGATGCAAGTATTCAAGCTAGCTTTGGAGCGAATATTAGAGCAAATCGAACTAAACGGCTTTTTTCGAGCTTGGAAGGATTATTTTTATCCGACAAATCTTCCTGTCTTCGCTTCTAATTCTGGGCAAATGTTCAGCGACAATATGCATGGCCGGAGTCTCAGTGATCACGTTGCCACCAATTCACTGACGAATGATACGGATACACCTGGAATAAACACTATTTTGCTGGAGGCATTGGGTAATTTATTCACGCTTTGGTCGTCAAAGATTGGTTGGTCTGACGAAGAGCAAACAACCTTTGCCTCAGATCCAGCCTTGGCCTATCTCAGCAGCAGTGGAAAAATCGTTATAGGCCATTTGCTAAACAGCACCAAACGCCTCATGGACTGCGCCACTACAACATCAGGCAATGGGGATGAAGTGCCAAACTGTGCTCTGCAGCCACGACCTCTTTCAGACTTGATGAGCTTCAATACGGATACCCATAGCTTCGATTTTAAGAACGGGATGAGTGATGATATTATTTTCAGTATGCCTGCTGTTATGGGGCTATGCGATACCGACGTATTCCCAGAAAGGGACGACTGCCCGTCAGACGATAATTACTGGAGTAATAGAAATAATGACCTTGGGGCAGATACAGAGGCGTTTTTACTACAAGGTTCTCTCGGTGTGTCATCAAACACCACAGCAATGCAACTGTTGGAAGATCTCTATGCCTTAGCTGATACTCGCTATCGAAAAGCAAATGGTGTTACGGGTGACGAAAATATCTATGGCTGTAATGACGATGATCCCAGCTGGGTGTGCCCTCACTCGGTTGCGGACCGATTAGCGTTACTCAAAGCTCGTTTTCCCTCTGACAACAAACTCATGCAGCGCTTTATTCATGTAGCCACCGCCACCGAAACCGAAAGTCAATCGTCACCTGCGCGACTGTTATCAAACTGCAATTCTGGTTTTCGATGTTTTAACAATAATCCTTTTACTTTCCTCCGGGATTGGACTGAGCTGGAGATAGGCGGGTACATCAAACCCTATATAGACTCCTATTGGGATGGGAAAAGTGGTGACGCGCTGCAAGTGTTTGGAGAAGAGATTCTTTATGGCTTGGAGCAAGTCGGATACAAAAGATACCTCCTTCCGCAACTCGGGTCGTATCTCGGGTTGAGCCCGGAGGGATTAGGACCACATAGTTTAAGGTGGATTTTTAGGGACACACTTTTCGCAACGATAGCGGAAACTATCCCATTTGTTGTCTCTTCCTTGAGCAGATTGAATACCGATAATGTTCAGACTTCGTTTTCGGGTGGATTGTGGGGGGCATTATTGATAATACCTTGGAATAGTGAAACGGATTATTTTGAAAGGGGCATTGATTGGAGTGGCCTAACACAAAGTTTAGAAAACGTTTTTGGAAGGACCTATTATGGGCTAAATATGCATCATGATTGGCAAAGGGATCAAGTCCATAATCTTGATGCACTGCTTGAGTACAGCGGAAAGCGGCGCTTTAGATTGCAGCTCAACTGGGATTCTGGAGACCATTTCGGAGGAACAGGCGAATCGACGTTTAACTGGACAGAAACAGACAGCACAACCTATAAGTTAGACATACAGTCAGATACCGCCAACCCCAATATCGGCACCACATTGGCGGCGTCAGTGGTGGAGTTATCAACCGGTCAGGAAATTGATCTTGGTTTGTTGAAATCTTCACCTCAATGGGTCTGGCAGCGATGTGATCCTGACGCCTCAAATTGCACTGACCTTTCAAATAATAGTCAGACCTACACCCTCCAGGCCGAGGATGCCAATAAACTCATCAAAGCTAAACTGACGTTTGGATTTACAGATCAAAACCTCAAAACTTATGTGGCGAGTGGTGAGAGTATCATTCAGCCTTTATCCCTTGTGTTGCAATTAAATGGTGACGACAACATAACCGTTGCTGAGGGGGTTTCTCTCACATGGTTTATTACTCTCTCTGACGGCTGGGGTAATCACACCTGTGAGCTAAGTGGTACCGATGCCGATCAATTCGCGGTAGCTAAAACGGTCAATGGCACTGAGACTGTTTGCACATACTCCTTGGCTAGCTATCACCTAGGCAAGCCTGATTATGAGCTCCAAAGCACATTCGATGTCGTTACTGGAGGGTCTGATCAGAACAACAACACTAAAACGAAAGAAATAGCCATCACGGTGGGTGATCTAGGCACTGAAACCATCGCCCTTAATTGTGGTAACACAACGGCGCCGGAGAACACTATCACCTATTTTGAATGTGCTGTGGACTGGAACAATAGCAGTGGCTATGTGGCTCCCGGTGTATTTACAGGTAGTTCTCTTACACTTGCACCAAACTCCTCGTGTATGTCTATTGGAAACCAAAACTATAATGGAACGACGTTGACGTTTGACGTCGTTCCAGAGACTAATTTCCATGGTAATTGTCAGGTAACTGTAGTGTTTACCAATTCACAAGGCGTGCCCTATCTTGTAAACAATATAGGTGGTTCTGCACTCGACGCTGAGAACAAAATAATGGAGATTGATCGAGTTCAGGAGCAAATGCAGTGGCTCTCAACATTGACGATTGACAACATTATCAGTGTGGATGGCAGTCCCCGTAATGGTTGGCAAATCTTTTTAGCTGCGCTACCTGTGTCGTCGGACTTCGGTACTCTCGATTTTAAGGATTACACCTGTGAGTGGGAGATTAATGGTATCTCATACAATGAAGCCTGTGATCAAACACTTAGCCCATCTGGTGTCCTCAACGAAGTAGCGGTAACCGTCAGCATTGACGGCAATAGCCACAACCTGCCTTTCCACCATTACGCGGTTACTTCTGAGTCTTGGGGTAGCACAGAAAGGCGTCTTAATATTAAAGCCAACCAGAAAGGCAATGGCACCGACCATGCCACCGGAACTGAAGCCATAGAGGCGGATCATCGTAGTCTTGCCGAGGCTAGCCATCAGACCGCCACCAGTGTCGGCGGGAGTGAAGGTGTTGTTGCCCTTGAAGACACTATCCAAATTATCCATACCGGACAGACCATTCCTTTAACGGATGATGGTCTCAGCTTTACCTGGTATCAGTGCTCTGTCCAATGCTGGTGGGATGATGGATCTAATTGGCAACAGCTAGACTATACTGGCACGGAACTATCCGTTAATCAGGCTGATGTTGGCTCCTTTGTGAAGGTGGACATCTGCTACCTAGATCCCACAGATACTGATCAACCCTGTTATTTTGGCAGCGCCACTGTGGAGGTACAGAATTTTAATAACGATGCCACCGGTGTGCCATCCATTGAGGGTAACCCGGTGGTGGGTCAGACGCTGTGGGTTGATGTCTCCGCCATCGCCGATGAGGATGGATTACCGCTATCGGGAACCTCCGACTTTGCCTATCAATGGGTACGCCTAGACACACCTGCTGGTAAAGAGACTACTATTGGATCTGAGGCTAGCTACGATATATCCGTGGACGATATCGGCCATACCCTGGTTGTACGCGTCAGTTTTGTTGATTTATACGGTCATGGTGAGAGCCGGGAGAGCGACCCCAGTAGTGTTATTGGGTTGAGCAACCAGCCACCGGTGGCGGTTGATACCTATGTTTCCACCGCCATGGGGCAGCCATTTGCCTTCAACCTGATGGCCACAGATGCCAATGGCGATACCCTGACATACCAGCGTGTTGAGGATGAATCGGTCAGTGAGCCGCCCGGGGGGACATTAATTATTGCAAGTAATGGGGTAGCTACCTACATCCCAGCCGCTGATTT
>CAXRFT010000025.1:0-37783 GCA_964230135.1 Porticoccaceae bacterium
TGTCTGATGCGACTGAGACCCAAGCAGCCCCTCTATCAGTGGTGGCCAGCATAAAGCCGCTAGCTCTAATAGCGAAAGCAGCATTGGGTTCTCGTGTCGAAGCGACCTATCTCAAAGGAATCAATCAATCGCCACATTCTGACAATCTCTCGGTGTCTGTTTTACAGGCGATGAATGGGGCAGATATGATTTTTTATCTCGGCGATGAGTTTGAACCGCAAATTGGCAAAGCAATAAAAAATCTTGGGATACCCGTTGTGATTGACGCGACTGCTGTCATTGCCTCGGCACAGAGCTCCAGTGCATCTGTGGACAAGCGCAATGACGCCCATGTTTGGTTGTCTCCACAGAATGCCAATTTACTGGCCAATGCATTACAGATGTCAGGTGGTGAAAAACCGAAGCAGATAATAACTGATGAACAGTTAGCCATCTTCCACCGAGAACTCCAACCTCTGTCTGATCAGGTCTATATTACCCATCATGACATGATGGGTTATTTCGCTGAGGCTTTTGGTTTGGATTTCGGAATTGCATTGCGTGATTCAGGGGGTAAGATCCAGGGAGCCAAAAGTCAGCATCAACTTAGGATACTGGGTCGCCAGCAGGCAGCTCGCTGTGTTTTTGTTGAGCCTCAATACAAACACAGAGACGCACAGGTATTAGCCAGTGCTCTCGACCTGCCACTGCGCGAGATCGACCCCATGGCCGGAGAGCAAGAGCTAACAGCGAACGGTTATTATCATTTTTTGGTTACATTTATTGGCCAATATAAAGCCTGCTTTGAATAAATCCTGTATTCTCCACTATTGATTATAATTACTGTCAAGTAGGCGTAAATGAGCGATAAACTTCCCCTAATACTGGTTGACGGATCTTCGTATTTATACCGTGCCTTTCATGCACTGCCGCCTCTAACCAATAGCAAGGGACGGCCGACAGGTGCCGTTAAAGGCGTCATTAACATGATTCGGCGGTTAATTAAGGATTATCCCGGCAGCACAGTGGTGGTGGTTTTTGATGCCAAAGGCAAAACCTTTCGAGATGACATGTACGATCAATATAAGGCCAATCGACCACCAATGCCCGATGACTTACGTGTGCAAATTGACCCAATTCACAAAATAATCGACGCCATGGGGCTGCCCATGCTGAGTGTAGAGGGCGTCGAGGCCGACGATGTCATCGGTACATTGGCGCTTGCGGCCAGTGAGCAGGCTCTGCCAGTGGTTATTTCCACCGGCGACAAAGACATCGCCCAGTTGGTTAATGAGCACGTTACTATGGTCAATACAATGACCGATACACTGCTAGATCCTGAGGCGGTTCGAGAAAAATTTGGTGTCCCTCCGACTCTGATTATCGATTACTTAGCGCTGCTTGGAGATAAGTCTGACAATATTCCCGGTGTTCCTGGGGTGGGTGAAAAAACCGCTCTTGGTCTATTGCAAGGTATCGGTGGTTTGGATGATATCTATGCAAACTTGGATCAAGTGGCGGGGTTAAATTTTCGTGGGGCAAAGAACTTAGCCCCTAAATTAGCAGACAACAAAGACCTTGCCTATTTATCCTATGCCTTGGCCACTATCAAAACCGATGTGGTTCTGCCGTTGAGCCTGGAAGAGCTGAAACACAGAGCGCCAGATGATAATGTCTTATTGGAGCTTTTTTTGGAGCAGGAATTTAAAGCCTGGACTGCAGAGTTGAGGAATCGGTCGGAAGAGACTCTGCAGCCAGTGAGTGTCACTGCTGATGAGCCGGAACCTACTACTATAAGCCCACAGACAAAGCACTATGAAACTGTTTTGACGGAACATCAACTGCAAAAGTGGATTGAGAAAATTGTGCAAAAAAAGCAAGTGGCTGTCGACACCGAAACCACCAGCCTAGATTATATGATGGCTAAAATGGTGGGTATTTCGTTGGCAGTGGAGCCGGGAGAGGCAGCTTATATTCCTTTCGGTCATGATTATTTGGGTGCTCCAATTCAACTTCCTGAAGGCCACGTTATAAAATTACTCAAGCCGCTTTTGGAAGATCCCAATATTGAAAAAATTGGCCAGAATTTAAAATACGACATGAGCATATTTGCTCAACACGGGATCAATTTGCAGGGTATTTCATTTGACACTATGTTGGAGTCTTATGTCATCAATTCCGTGGCTACTCGACACGATATGGACAGTCTGGCGGAAACGTATTTGGCAGAGAAGACTACTAAGTTTTCCGATGTGGCAGGCAAGGGCGTCAATCAACTGACATTCAACCAAATTGCTCTGGACCAGGCAGCGCTCTATGCCGCTGAGGACGCCGATATCACTCTGCGGTTGCATCAGACTTTGTGGCCAAAAGTGCAAGCCGATTTATCTCTGCTCAGCGTGTTTTCTGACATTGAATTCCCTCTGGTGCCCGTTTTGTCGCGAATGGAACGTGCTGGCGCTCTGGTAGATGAAACTCTTCTTTTTCAGCAGAGCCACGAGTTGAGGTTGCGTATTGATGAACTTGAGAGAGAGGCGTGGAGTCTCGCTGGGCAAGAGTTTAATCTGGCTTCGCCAAAACAGCTGGGTGATATCTTATTTAACAAGTTGGAAATTCCCGTACTGAAAAAAACTGCGAAAGGAGCACCATCCACTAAAGAAGAAGTGCTGCAGGAACTGGCTCTTGATTATCCCTTGCCAAAGATCTTGCTTGAGCATCGGGGGTTGGCAAAATTAAAGTCAACTTACACCGATAAATTACCTACTATGATCAATACCACCACTGGGCGTATACATACTTCTTACCACCAGTCGGGCACGGCTACGGGAAGGCTTTCATCGTCGGATCCAAATTTGCAAAACATCCCTGTGCGTAACGCTGAAGGGCGTCGTGTGAGGCAGGCGTTTATAGCGCCTGACGGTTATAAATTAATCGCGGCAGACTATTCACAGATTGAATTGCGCATTATGGCGCATTTGTCTGAGGATCCCAACCTATTGGCAGCATTTGCCAGTGGTCAGGATATTCATCGGGCTACGGCGGCCGAGGTATTTTCTACACCAGTGGACGAGGTTTCTGCAGATCAACGGCGTAGTGCCAAGGCAATCAA
Organism: Porticoccaceae bacterium; assembly: GCA_964230135.1. Classification (GTDB taxonomy): domain Bacteria; phylum Pseudomonadota; class Gammaproteobacteria; order Pseudomonadales; family Porticoccaceae; genus HTCC2207. The sequence continues at coordinate 3,089 of CAXRFT010000025.1, forward strand.
TTTTGGTCTTATCTATGGTATGTCGGCTTTTGGTTTGGCCAAGCAACTAAATGTTGGTCGCAAACAGGCCGCGGATTATATTGACACCTACTTTGATCGCTATCCTGGAGTGTTGAATTACATGAATAATGTGAGGTCAAGCGCTGCCGAAGTAGGCTATGTGGAGACTTGGTTTGGTCGCAGACTGTATTTGCCGGAGATCAACTCACGCAATGGGATGCGTCGTCAGGCAGCAGAGCGAACGGCTATAAATGCGCCGATGCAGGGAACAGCTGCCGACATCATCAAATTAGCGATGATCAAAGTGGATCAATGGCTGTTGAGCAGTAAACTTGATAGCAAGATGATCATGCAAGTTCACGACGAATTGATTTTAGAGGTTCGAGAAAATGTGCTTGAAGAGGTGACCAGCGGTCTTGTAAGCCGGATGGAAAATGCCGCGGAGCTGCGAGTTCCTCTGGTGGTGGACGTCGGTGTTGGGAACAATTGGGATGAGGCACATTAACCAAGCTCATTTTCACATATTATTCAGGTGATGGAACTTTTCAGTTTTAACTTGTCTTATAAGTCGTGAGATGTGTTTTCACATCAACGTCCCCTTTAGATCCCCGGCACCTTGTGGTGCCGGGTTTTTTTTACATTAATCAATTTATCGGTGTTTGCATTGCCAATTACTCAGTTTCTGGCTGATTTTCGGCCAGCCAGTGAGAAAGTTGGGTTTTTAGTTGTTCTAATCCTAGTTTTTTTAACGCGGAGAAAGTCTGCACGGATAGTAGTGTCACGCCTGGATCTATTTCGCGTAAGAATTTATCCACTCTTAACAGGGTTGCTTGCGCAGGACCGCGTTTGAGTTTGTCTGCCTTGGTCAACAAAATGTGCACGGGCAAGGCCGCTTCAGCTGCCCAGTTGATCATCTGATAGTCATAGTTTTGCAGTGGATGACGAATATCCATTAAAAGAATCAGTCCTCCAAGACTTTTTCGCTGCTGAAGATATTCGGCCAGGTGCCTGTCCCATTGAGCCTTCATTGCCACTGGCACTTTGGCGTAACCATAACCAGGCAAATCAACCAGCCTTTTGTCCGTGCTCAGTTCAAAGAAGTTTATCATTTGTGTGCGGCCAGGTGTTTTACTGGTTCGCGCGAGGCTCTTATTTTCTGTCAACGCATTTATTGCACTGGATTTACCGGCATTGGACCGTCCAGCAAAGGCCACTTCGCAACCCCTATCCTCGGGACATTGCTGCAAAGAGGGGGCACTTGTGCTGAACATTGCCGATCGGAAATTAATTAACGGTTTATCCATAGAAAAAGGCCAGTTCAGATTTAGGAAATCACAACTATTAGTATATAATGCTCGGCCTTAATTAATAAGGTTAATGTTTGCGACGATGATTTGTTAAATTTTTGTCGTTCCACCGAATTTGGGAATCGGATTTACCATGAAAAAAATTATTTTAATCATTGCTGGTCTAATCTTATGTGTGACTGGTGTCCATGCAGTAGCAGCGGGAAATGCCGTTGCAGGTAAAGACAAGGTGATGATGTGCACGGGTTGTCATGCCAGCGACGGCAACAGTATGGTTCCAGCATTCCCCAAACTTGCTGGCTTGGGTGAAAAATATATTACTCAGCAACTGCGTATGGTTAAATCGGGAGAACGCGTGATTATGGAAATGACCGGCATATTGGATGCGTCCACTGATCAGGATTTGCAGGATATGGCCGCTTATTATGATTCTCAGATTCGCACTGTGGCAGGTGCTGAGGAAATCTCTTTGGTGGGTATTTCCGATCCTGCGGAAGCTCTCAAGTTGGGCGAGATGCTTTACCGTGCTGGCAACCTAGAGACCGGTGTTGCGGCTTGCACTGGGTGTCATTCACCCTCGGGCAAGGGTAATGGTCCAGCTGGTTATCCCGGGCTTGGTGGACAGCATGCAGATTACATCGAAAAGCAGCTGCTTGCCTATCGTCGTGGAGAGAGAGTTAGTGGCGGTAATGCGATTATTATGCAGGGTGTGGCCGAAAATCTCAGTGACAAAGAGATCAGTGCGGTGGCCAATTATATTGCCGGATTAAATTAGACTCTTATATTGAGCGAACAAAACACTGAATGGTTTAAAAATGACAGATTGGATCAAAAAAATAATTTTTATAGCACTGGTAGCGCCCATGGCGATGTGTCAGGCACAAACCGAAGAGTATGTGGCAGGTGTCGATTATGAAGTACTGCCACAACAGATAAGAACGGCAAATCCGAACAAAATAGAGGTGAATGAGGTTTTCCACTACGGTTGTATCTTTTGTTACAACTTTGAGACTGTAGTGACCCCTTGGATAGAGGCCCTTCCAGAAGATGTGGATTTTCAGCGCACGCCAGCGATCTGGCAGACTGCGTTGGAGCCCTATGCTCGGGCATACTACACAGCCAAGGCGCTCAAGGTGTTGGACAAGACCCACGTCTCTCTGTTCGAAGCCATTCATGTGAAACGGGAACAAATTCGATCACAGCAAGATTTGGCGGACTTTTTTGTCGATCAGGGTGTTGATATTGAGCGTTTCAATAAAGTCTTCAATTCTTTTGGTGTTAGTAGCCAAATCAATCAGGCCAAGGCCAGAGCAGTGGGTTATCGTACTCAGGGGACCCCAGAGATGGTGGTCAATGGCAAGTATAGAATCACTACTCGTCAGGCTAAAGGCTTAGAGGGTATGTTGAGAGTGGCTAGTTTTTTGATTGATAAGGAGCGGCAAGCACTAAAATAGTTGCTTGTTCTGGCTTTATTCAGACTGTCGCTGCTATCGCTACAAGTTATAACCGTCATCGGCTGTCTTATAGCCTAAACGACTTTCCACATAGCGACATAAACAGTAAAATGCGCGACGTTTCTCTGTGACCAAGCGACACACTTAATTATGGACACCATTGCCAAGCCCAGCTTGAAGCCGGCTAATCCAAACTTTTCCTCTGGGCCCTGTGCAAAGCGCCCCGGATACAGTGTTAATGCTCTTGATGTGACCACATTGGGGCGTTCTCATCGATCTTCGGTGGGCAAGGACGCGCTGGGACGCGCCTGTTTGGAAACGGCAGAACTACTTAAACTGCCCAATGACTACCGCGTTGGCATAGTACCTGCCTCTGACACAGGTGCGGTGGAGATGATGATGTGGTCACTGCTGGGTGCTCGACCAGTGGATGTCTGCGCATGGGAATCCTTCGGTAGTGGTTGGTTGACCGACATCACAAAACAACTTAAGTTGGACGATGTCACTTCTTTCGTTGCAGATTATGGTGAGCTTCCTGATCTGTCAAAAACCAGTCCAGAACACGATATCGTTTTTACTTGGAATGGCACCACGTCCGGAGTGATGGTGCCCAATGCTGATTGGATAAGTGATGATCGCACAGGATTGACCATTTGTGATGCCACCTCTGCGGTGTTTGCAATGGACTTGCCTTGGGACAAGCTTGATGTGGTCACCTACAGTTGGCAAAAAGTGCTAGGAGGGGAAGGAGCTCACGGCGTCATCATACTCAGCCCTCGTGCAGTTGAGCGACTCGAAAGTTACACTCCGCCTTGGCCAATGCCAAAAATCTTTAGGTTGACTAAAGGCGGCAAGCTTATCGACGGCATTTTTCGTGGTGAGACCATCAATACACCGTCGATGCTTTGTGTGGCGGATTATTTGGATAGTTTGGATTGGGTTAAATTGCTTGGCGGAGTGGACGCTACCATCGCCAAGTCAAAACAGAATCTGGCGCTTATTAGCTCCTTTGTGGAGAAGCGCGATTGGATTGAATTTCTTGCCCGGGATAGCCGGCAGGTCTCTAATACCAGTGTTTGTCTCACCTGTAACCTTGCCGCAGAGCAAGTAAAGAAAATGATTAAATTACTCGAGCTTGAAGGCGTCGCCTTTGATATTGGCGCTTATCGGGATGCTCCCGCAGGTTTGCGTATATGGTGCGGAGCTACCGTTCAAGAGTCAGATATTGACGCCCTTTTACCCTGGCTAGACTGGGCTTATAAAGAAGTGAGTACTAACAGCAGTCTAACTGATTAATGGAACAATGCGATGCATAAAATACGTACCTACAACGCTATTTCTGCCAAGGGCCTGTCCCGATTTGCAGATGAAAGCTATGCCGTCAGCGATAGCTGTGATAATCCAGATGCTTTTATCTTGCGCAGTCAAAAGCTCCATACGGAAGAAGTCCCTGACAGTTTGTTGGCTGTGGCGAGAGCTGGTGCAGGAGTGAATAACATACCAGTAGACGACTATACCCAACAGGGAATAGTGGTATTTAATACGCCAGGAGCCAATGCCAATGCAGTAAAGGAGCTTATTGTTGCCGGCCTGCTGTTAGGGTCTCGAGATATCTATGGTGGCATGAATTATGTGCAGGCACTGGATCATATGGATGATGGTGCCGCCATGGGCAAATTGCTTGAAAAAGAAAAGAAGCGTTTTGCGGGAACAGAAATTTCTGGAAAGACACTTGGTGTGGTTGGTTTGGGCGCCATAGGTTCGATCATTGCTAATCTTGGGCTTGAGCTAGGTATGGATGTTATTGGTTATGATCCTGCTATTTCCGTGGAGGCCGCTTGGCAATTATCCAGTCGAGTTGAGCGCATGGAGAGTTTAGATGCATTACTGGCCAGAGCAGATTTTGTTACCTTGCATGTTCCGGCGATTCCGGCAACTAAAGATTTAATCAACGCCAAGACTCTCAGTGGAATGAAGAGCAGCGCTAAAATCCTCAACTTCGCGCGGGAGGAGATTGTCTCTACTGAGGATATGATTTCTGCGTTGGACAGCGGTGTTATTGCCGGTTATGTAAGCGATTTTCCCGCCCCTGGATTAATTGGACGATCTGATGTTCTGCTGATGCCCCACATTGGCGCCAGCACTGCCGAGGCCGAAGAAAATTGTGCGGTTATGGCCGCAAATCAGCTGAAAGACTTCCTCGAAAATGGGAATATCTATAATTCTGTCAATTATCCGTCGACAAAGATGGGTCGCAACGGGGGTTCGAGAATCACCTTTAGCAATAACAATGTGCCTAAAGTATTGGGTAATGTGCTGTCTATTTTAGCTGATGCAAATCTTAATGTTATTGATATGGTCAATAAGAGTAGAGGTGAGATCGCCTACAATATCATCGACGTTGAAGGGGACTTGTCTGATGATTTGTATTCCCAGATTTCAGCTGTTGATGGCGTGATGCGCGTTCGATTTATTTAGCATTTAACAAAATAGTTTTGTCCGCACTGTTTTGCGATAGGCGCTGGGGCTATTTCCCGACCATTGACGAAAACGCGACGAAAACCAGCTCGCCTCCGGGAAGCCGCTAAAATCGGCCACGTCAACCATAGGTAAATTTGTGTTCTTTAGAAGATCGCAGGCAAAGTTCATGCGAATGTCCGTCAGGTAAGCAGTGGGCGTGACGCCCAATGCCAGTTTGAAGCGACGGTTGAAGGCGCGGGTGGACAGGCCAAAGCGCTTTGCTACCTGAGTTATTGTTAATTTTTTGTGTAAATTGTCTTGTAACCATATCTGAGCCTGAGCGATGGCTTCATCACCGTGTGCTCTGTCCCTCGGTGTAGATAGGTCCGATGGGTCAGAAAGATTGCGAATTTCATGAAAGAAATGTCGCTGTGCCTGGCGCGAAATAATGTCACCGTAGTGTCGTCTTATTTGCTGCATCATCAGTTCGGCCATAGCATTAATACTGGCAGCGCAATAGATGTTTTTGTCTTCGGTAGTAAATCGCTGTCGATCCAATTTTACTTGCGGATAGTTTCTCTGCAGGCTGTCAAAGTAATGCCAATGAGTAGTGGCGAGTCGTCCATCTAAAAGTCCAGCCTCGGCTAAAAAACAAACACCAGTGCCCACAGCGGTAATCGCGCAGTTCATCTGATGCTGCTGTTGTAGCCAAGGGATGTACGCCTTATTTTTGCGTACGATGGGGCGTGGGTTGCGCCACAGTGCTGGGATATGGATCAAATTGTTATCATCACACTGATCTAGATGATGTGTTGGCGTCAGCTCAAAGCCCGAGGAGGTTTTTACTGGTTGGCCATCGGCACTGACACGCCTAATGTCCAGCGCTGGCGCGACCAATTTTTTACCTTTGGCCATGGCTTGAGCGAAATGAAATATTTCCGATGCGAGCGTACTGCTGGAGACCAACATGTTGTCGCAAAGCAGTAGTGTGAGTTTGAACATCGATTTTCAATAAAATAGTAACTTTTGGCCAGTATACTAAAAAATATAGCTACATAATTAAAGAATAGAGGGTTAATTAAGGTTAAGATTCAGCATGTTTACATAAGCTGAGATGTATTTATGGCTCACTCACTGCCTGTAATTGTTGGTTTCGGTGGCTTTAACGCCGCTGGTCGCAGTTCTTCTCATCAGGCGTTTCGGCGTATGGTGCTCGAGTCTTTAACTGCTGAGCAGCAGCAACAGACAATCGTTAGTCTCGCTTGCCTTATGGGTTTAGTTAAGTCTGTAGAGGGCGGCTATGAAGATCGGCAACAACAGCTGACGGCGACGGCGGTGTCAGAAAAGTATCGTCAAGCGGTAATCGATGGAACTCTTGTACGACAGATAGAGCAATTTGATGCAGCTAATTTAAGTGGTAACCGCAAAGTAGATTTTTCTCCTCAAAAGACCCTCGTCTTTAGCCTTGCAAAGCGTGATTTACCGAAGAGTCTTCCACAACATTGGCATGTCACTGAGCTTCACAGTGGTCAGGTACAAGTTGAGGTGTCAGGGGAGAGTAAATTTTTTATCTCGACCCAGTACGAATTGGCAGCCAAAGCGGCCGGCCAGCTGCCGAGCGGTTTCGAGCCCGCTGAGCAGTATAACTCTCGATTTCACCCTAGAGGTCTGCAGATGGCGCTACTGGGTGCCAGTGATGCTGTGTGCTCCATGGGTATTCCATGGGATCAGGTGGCTGCTAGTATCAGCCCAGATGAGATCGGGGTTTACTCGTCGAGTGTTTATGGTCAAATAGACGATGAGGCTATGGCAGGACTACTGCAAGCGAGATTAAAAGGTGAGAGAACCACCGCGAAACAGAATGCGCTCAGTCTCAATTCTATGCCAGCTGACTTCATTAACGCCTACGTCTTAGGCAATGTAGGACATACAGAGGCGACTACAGGTGCCTGCGCCAGTTTCCTCTATTCACTACAATCAGCGGTGAGGGATATTCGTAGTGGACGCCGTCGAGTTGCTGTGGTGGGTAATGCGGAAGCTCCAATCACACCAGAGATGTCTGAGGGATTTTCTAATATGGGCGCCTTGGGCAGCGATGAAAATCTTGCTCGTATTGATGGCCTGCAGGCAGCAGATTTGCGCAGAGCCAGCCGACCCTTCGGCGAAAACTGTGGTTTTACTCTGTCTGAGGGCGCTCAGTACATAGTATTGATGGATGATACGCTGGCCATTGAGTTGGGAGCAGATATTCATGGAGCTGTGCCTGAAATATTTATCAATGCGGATGGCGTAAAAAAGTCCATATCCTCTCCTGGTCCTGGGAATTATATTTGTTTTTCCAAAGCAGTGGCGGCCGCAATAAATATCGTTGGAAAGAAGACTGTGCAAGAGCACAGTTTTGTTCATGCACACGGTTCTAGCACACCCGCCAACAGAGTCACAGAATCCGAAATTATCAGCCGTGTAGCGAGCACATTTAATATTCAGCAGTGGCCAGTTACAGCGGTCAAGTCCTATGTTGGGCACACTATTGCCGCGGCCAGTGGCGATCAGTTAGTGTCCGCACTGGGGACCTTTGCATTTGGATTAATTCCAGGAATCAAAACGGTTACCAAGATTGCTGATGATGTGAATCAGAGGAATCTTAACTTTGCACTGGAAGATCTGGATGTGACTGAGCAAAAAATGCAAGTTGCCTTTATCAACTCTAAAGGTTTTGGTGGAAACAATGCCACGGCTGTGGTGCTCTCCGCAGAACAGACCAATAAAATGTTAGAGAAGCGTCATAAACAGGCGTTTGGGCTCTACGAAAAGCGTCGAGAAGCCACTCGGATTGCTGCTCAAGACTATGCAAGACAGGCTGATAATGGACAATTGACGATCATCTATCGTTTTGGTGAAGAGCTTATAGATGAGAACCAGATTGTGATTACGGAGAATCATATCCAGCTTCCCGGATACAGTACAAAGATCCGTTTTAGTCAGGAAAATCCGTGGCAAGATATGCAATAAATCGCCGCAGCTGATCCAATGTATCTCCATCGATTTTTCGTCCTTGATTGATGATAATGTCAGCATCTGCTTGAATACCCGCAAGCTCAGATGAGGCGCCGTCAAGCAACAGAGTCCCGCCGTGAATCGCGATAAGTGCACCAGACAGGGGATCAATGATGGCACCCCCAGATGCGCCGCTGTCAGCATCGCAGTCGTGGAAAAGCAGACTATCGCTGGCAAATTGATGAGACTGGAACTGATGACAATCGTCACTCAGACTAATATTTTCTTGATTCCCATTGTAGCCCAGTAGCATCAGAGAATGGGTCTTATGATTGTCTAATTGAAGCTTAACACCACTGTTTGATAGAGAGGAGTTGAGGGCGACAAATACGAGGTCATTGCTAGCTTGAAGCACTTTGTTGGAGGATAGTGGATCGTAGTCGTGTGTAGACACAGGACCAAAGGCGATCTTGGATAAACGCTTGCCCTGCGGTAGATAAAAGCAGTTTTTATAGCCAGTACCGCTTCTGGGGTGGTAGAGAATATGAGCAGCGGTGATCACGATTGTTCTGCTGTTAGAGTCATACTCCGCTGGTAACTGAATATGGGAGCCAGAGCCTCTGAGTTGACCGTCACAGTGAATCGTGCCCGAGTACGACAACAATGTCTGTGGTGCCAAACGGCGTTGGTCTTCGATGCCGTTTTCAATATTGCCATCACCGAAAACCACTGCGGACGAATACCCGCTTATGATAAAAAAAAAGAGGGCAATCCAGTTTAAAGCGCAGGCCTTGTGTCTTATGTAAAACTTACGCATGGATTAGCCCATATCACCCCAGAGCGATTGTGCAATGCCAATGGCTGCTAGTGGAGCAGTTTCTGTGCGCAGTACTCTCGGCCCCAAGCTTACAGCTTGAAAATCCTTCCCCTCGGCTAGGGTAATTTCTGTCTCTGAGAGTCCACCCTCGGGTCCGATTAACAGTGTCAGATCACCATCGGGCGAGGATAATTCAGTTAAGGACCGGGCACTGCGATGATGCAGAACCACTTTGCTGGTAGCTGCGGTGTTGTCTACCCATTGGCCGATGGTTTCGGCACTTCTGACGATGGGGACAAGGTTGCGCTGACATTGTTCACAAGCACTAATAGCAACTTGCTGCCAGTGTTGTTGCCTTTTATCCAGGCGATCTCCGGAGAGTTTGACTTCAGTTCGCTCGGTGAATAATGGCGTGATCTTCGCCACACCTAATTCGGTTGCTTTTTGAACGATCCAATCCATCTTATCGCCACGGGAAAGGCCGATACCAAGATGTATTTGTAAGTTCGATTCCCGTTGTTCTGCAGAGAAATCCTGAATCAGGATCTCGGCGTCATGTTTGGTTAGCTTGGAGATCAGTCCGCTATATTCGCCCCCCTGCCCGTTAAACAAGACGATAGGTTGTCCAACGGAGGCGCGCAAAACCCTGTGCAAATAATGTATTGCACTTTTTTCAAGACAAACCCTATTGTCTATCTCTAATGCTTCGGGGGTGAATAGTCGAAGTGTACGCATATCAATTACTCGCTGATTGAGAACACTAGGTTACTTCAGATGGTCCTGTAAGTCTGCAACTAGATTGTCTGTCTCAGCCTCAGTACTTGTAGCTATCCCCTTTGAATGGCCCCGTCACTGGAACGCTAATGTAGTCAGCCTGCTCCTGTGTTAGAGACGTCATCACACCACCGAAACCTGCCACCATGTGCCGAGCAACCTCTTCGTCGAGATGCTTGGGTAGTACCTCAACACGCAACAAATCCGCTTTGGTCTGAGCATCTTGAGTCGCGAACTGACGACCATATAATTCGATTTGCGCCAACACCTGATTGGCAAACGAGCCGTCCATAATACGACTGGGATGTCCGGTAGCATTACCCAGATTAACCAATCGACCCTCTGCTAGAAGCAACAAATGGTCATTGGCTGACTGATCTCGATAGACCTTATGAACCTGAGGTTTAATTTCATCCCACTGCCAGTTCTCACGCATAAAAGCGGTGTCGATCTCATTGTCGAAATGACCAATGTTGCAGACTACGCAGCCGCTTTTCAGTGCTGCCAGCACGTCAGAACCACAGACATTATAATTACCAGTGCTTGTTACAAGTAAATCAGTGTTGCCGAGTAATTCTGTGTTGACACCAAGGTCGGTTTGACCATCGATATGGGTGGAGACAACTTCAAATCCATCGAGGCAGGCTTGCATGGCACAGATGGGGTCAATCTCAGTGACTTTCACTATCATCCCTTCTTGACGCAGGGATTGAGCAGAACCTTTTCCGACGTCACCATAGCCTATCACCACGGCTTTTTTACCTGAGAGCAGGTGATCTGTCGCCCGCTTGATAGCATCGTTAAGGCTGTGTCGGCAACCGTATTTATTGTCGCATTTGGATTTGGTGACCGAGTCGTTGACATTGATCGCCGGCACTTTTAGTTCGCCAGACTCCAGCATTTCATAAAGGCGATGAACACCAGTGGTGGTCTCTTCAGTAATGCCGTGAACATTTTCTAAAACGTCCGGGTATTTCTGATGTAACAGCGCCGTTAGATCACCACCATCGTCAAGCACCATGTTGGCATCCCAGGGCTTGCCATTTTTTAATACCTGCTGCTCCAGGCACCACTCATATTCTTCCTCCGTTTCGCCTTTCCATGCAAACACTGGCGTGCCATTGGCTGCGACCGCAGCCGCAGCATGGTCTTGTGTGGAAAATATGTTACAGGACGTCCAACGCACCGCGGCTCCCAGAGCTTCCAAGGTCTCAATAAGTACGGCTGTCTGAATAGTCATGTGAATACAGCCGAGAATTTTTGCTCCAGCCAGAGGTTGCTCTGCCCGATATTTCTCGCGTAACGCCATGAGTGCTGGCATTTCAGACTCAGCAATGGAGATTTCTTTTCGCCCCCAATCGGCCAGAGAGATATCTGCAACTTTATAGTCGTTGGTGCCTTTTACTTGGTCTAAGTTGTGCAACGTTGCTGTCATGATGGTGTTCCTTTTGTATAAAAATTAATTAGTTTCACAGAGTGTTGGCTATAGAGCCTTTTTTAATTGATCGACCTTGTCGGTTTTTTCCCAGGTAAAATTCTCCTCTTCCCGGCCAAAGTGACCGTAGGCCGCCGTGGGTTGGTAAATAGGTCGCAGCAGATCGAGCATTTCAATGAGCCCGCCTGGGGTTAGATCAAAGTGCTCACGAATCAGCTTAGAAATTTCATCGTCGGAGAGGTTTCCGGTGCCGAAGGTATCGACACTAATTGAGGTGGGCTCATGCCAGCCAATGGCATAGGATACCTGAATTTCACATCGTTCAGCGAGTCCCGCTGCAACGATATTTTTCGCCACATAGCGTCCTGCGTAGGCAGCGGAGCGATCTACTTTACTGGGATCTTTGCCCGAAAACGCACCACCTCCGTGGCGCGCCATACCGCCGTAGCTGTCGACAATAATTTTTCGCCCGGTGAGGCCACAGTCGCCCACAGGGCCTCCAATGACAAATTGGCCGGTGGGATTAATATGGTATTTGGTCTCTGAGTGCAGCCATTCCTCAGGCAAGGTGGGAGCGATAATTTCGGCGCGAACGGCCTCTTGTAACTCGGCCAGTTTTATATTTTCAGCATGCTGTGTTGATAAAACCACAGCGTCTATCGCAACCGGTTTACCTTGATGGTAGCGCAGGGTAATCTGGCTTTTGGCATCGGGACGCAGCCATGGTAACGTGCCATTTTTACGCACTTCCGCCTGCCGTTTGACCAACAGGTGTGAGTAATATATTGGCGCTGGCATCAGCGTTTTTGTCTCATTAGTCGCGTAGCCAAACATCAAACCCTGGTCACCGGCACCCATGGATTTACTTTCAGTGGCATCGACCCCGCGGGCTATATCGTTGGATTGTTTGCCGATGGCATTGAGCACAGCACAGGTGTTGCCATCGAAGCCAACCTCTGAATTGTCATAGCCTATGTCGGTGATGACTTTTCGAACCACTTCTTCGAGGTCAACATAGGTGTTGGTTCTAACTTCACCGGCAATCACAGCCATGCCAGTTTTAACCATTGTTTCCACGGCCACCCTAGAGTGGGGGTCATCTTTCAGCATGGCGTCGAGTATGGCGTCGGAGACCTGATCAGCGACTTTATCTGGATGGCCTTCTGATACTGACTCTGAGGTAAATTGACTAAAAGTAGACATTGTTTAGTTTCCTTACTTAGGTTTGCATTGGGTTAAATTGTCGAAGCTGGATACGAAATCCATTACGCTGTGTTAAATAGAGGCTCTTGCCTTGAGTGAGCCCGGAAGCTTCTGCCCAGCGACTGAGGGATTCAGGCTCAAATCCTAGCCACAGATCACCACAGGATTTTTTAGTCCACTCTTGATCGTGAGCACAGAGATCCGTAACGAATAAGGATCCATGAGGTTGCAACAATTGCGCACAATCATAAAAAATGGATGCTGGGTTGGGATTGTGGTGAAGAACCATGTTCAATGAAATAAAATCAAACAGCTGGTTCTTCAGAGCTGAGCATCGAGTGTTGCCAAAAATAAATTCAATATTGCGCAGGCCTTGGTTTGATGCTCGAAAAGTACACTGATCAAGCATCTCTTGCGCATTGTCCAAGGCGACAACTCGCTTAAACTGGTGTGACAGGAACGTTAAAAAATGACCGTATCCGGGGCCCACCTCTAATGCACATTTCCGCCCGACGACATGTTTGGACAGGAAGTCCTCGATGCTTTCGCCATAGTCAGACCAACTGGCGATTAAATCTTGATTTTCCTCAAAACGGTGGACGTTTTCATTGAAGAAAGCCACTGATGCTTGGCAGCGTGCTTGATTAATCGCGTGTAGTCGATCCGTGTGAATCTCCTCCAGTTGCGCGTTGTCAATGGTGTTAAACAGACTAGTTTGCAGCGCTTGTAAACGGATATTACTATTTAAATCACTGCGTCGATAGAAAATTGAGGTCCCTTCGCGCCTCTTCGCCACCAGGGAGGCGTTGGCTAGCACCTTCAGATGATGGCTCATAGCCGCCTGTTGTATGTTAAAAATTTCGCACAGTTCAAGCACGCCATAAGCGTTTTGTTGTAAAACCTTCAATATTTGCATACGCAAAGGATCCCCCGCTGCTTTGCAAAGCGCTGCGATGGCACTGATGTCAGTGCTTTCTGTTGGGCAGATTTTGGTTACGTTTTCCATGGACAAATTTTACCATGCGGAAGATATATATAAAAATATTTTTATATAATAGAAACAAACCTTGAAGATTACGGCATAAACACATTTTCGGTTTACTGAAACCCGGGTCTGGGAGACAATAGCCGCCCTTATAAAAATCCGTTCAGGAGTAATCATCCATGGCCTCGAGAAGAGATCTTGCCAACGCAATTCGCGCCCTCAGTATGGACGCCGTACAACAAGCTAACAGTGGACATCCGGGCGCGCCCATGGGCATGGCGGATATAGCGGAAGTCCTGTGGAATGATTATCTTATTCATAATCCCGCTGACCCAGAGTGGTCGAACAGAGACCGTTTTGTGCTATCAAATGGTCATGGATCCATGCTGCTTTACTCTTTGTTACATCTCAGTGGCTATGATCTTCCTATAGAGGAAATTAAGAACTTCAGGCAACTTCATTCGAAAACACCGGGGCATCCAGAGTATGGTTATGCGCCCGGTGTAGAGACCACCACTGGACCACTGGGGCAAGGCATCAGTAATGCCGTTGGTATGGCGCTTGCTGAAAAGGTTCTGGCAGCACAATTTAACCGTTCAGGACACAGTATTGTGGATCATTACACCTACACATTTTTGGGTGATGGTTGTTTGATGGAGGGTATTTCCCATGAAGTATGTTCACTGGCAGGTACCTTGGGCCTCAACAAACTCATTGCATTTTATGATGACAATGGCATTTCCATCGATGGAGAAGTAGAGGGATGGTTTAGTGATGATACGCCAAGTCGATTTGAAGCCTACGGATGGCAGGTTATCGCCGATGTAGACGGTCACAATAGTGAAGCCATTGCTACTGCCATTGAGTCTGCGAGAGCCGAGACAGCGAAACCAAGCTTGATTTGCTGCAAGACAATCATAGGTTTTGGTTCACCCAACAAACAGGGTAAGGAAGACTGTCATGGCGCGGCGCTCGGTGTTGACGAAGTCGCTCTGACTCGAGAGCAGTTGGGTTGGCCGCATCCGGCTTTTGAGGTGCCCGCTGATATTTATGATGGTTGGAGTGCCGCCCATCGCGGCGCGGCTGCACAGGCTGATTGGAATGCGAAAATGGACGCTTATCGTCAGGCATTTCCCGACTTGGCCAGCGAATTTGAACGTCGCATCGGTGGTCAACTGCCATCTGATTTTAGTCAAAAAGCTGATGCTTATATTGCTGAGTGCCAAATCAAGATGGAGAAGGTCGCCTCGCGCAAGGCCTCTCAAAACTGTCTAAATGCTTATGGTGCAATGTTGCCAGAGTTACTCGGTGGATCAGCTGATCTCGCTGGCTCTAATCTGACCATATGGTCTGGTTCCAAGGACATCAGTGCCGATGATGCCAGTGGAAACTACATTTACTATGGTGTTCGTGAATTCGGTATGAGTGCCATGATGAACGGTATCGCGCTCCATGGTGGTTTTATCAACTACGGCGCTACGTTCTTGATGTTCATGGAATATGCCCGCAATGCGGTACGTATGGCCGCCTTGATGAAGCAGCAGAGTATATTTGTCTATACTCATGACTCCATTGGTTTGGGTGAGGATGGTCCAACGCATCAGCCGGTTGAACAGCTAAGTGCATTGCGTTCCACGCCAAATCTTCATACTTGGCGTCCCTGTGATACGGTGGAGTCGGCGGTTGCCTGGAAAAGTGCAATCGAGAACAAATCTGGCCCCAGTGCCTTAGTTTTTAGTCGACAGGGACTGGCGCCGATGGTCAGAGATAACCAGCAAGTGGCCGATATTGCCAGAGGTGGTTATATTCTTCAGGATTGCGATGCACCGGCTGCTGTTATTATTGCCACCGGCTCGGAGGTCGAGCTGGCAGTCAACGCAGCTAATGCTCTTGCCGAGACTGGTGTGCCGGTAAGAGTTGTGTCCATGCCATGTGCTGAACTATTTTCTGCTCAAGACGCCGATTACCGCAATACTGTATTACCGCCGCAACTTCGCGCGCGCGTTGCTGTAGAAGCCTTGCATGCTGACTACTGGTATAAGTTTGTTGGCCTTGATGGCGGTGTCGTAGGGATGCGTAGCTTTGGAGAATCTGCTCCCGGTGGTGTATTGATGCAAGAGTTTGGTTTTACCGTGGATAAGGTTGTGGCAACTGTGCTGGAGGTGATTGGTTAGTGCTGCGTATTGCCATCAATGGTTACGGTCGTATTGGGCGCTCAGTACTTAGGGCCATTTATGAGTCAGGGGCGCGTCAGTGGGTTGAAGTGGTGGCCATCAACGAGCCCGCTGAGTTGAAAACTATGGCTCACTTGACGCGGTATGACTCCACTCATGGTCGATTTCCCGGAACAGTGGAGTATGACCAAAATCGCCTTGTGGTGAATGGAGACAGCATTAGGATCTTTCATTGTGATCACTTGCAGAATGTTCCCTGGATGGAGAATACGGTTGATGTTGTGCTGGAATGTAGCGGCAGTTTTTCTGATACAGAGACAGCACAGCAACATATCAACTCTGGTGCCTCCCGAGTTTTGTTCTCCCAGCCCGCTGAATCCACGGTGGATGCAACCATTGTCTATGGCGTCAACCATTACTGCCTTGAGGGCAATGAAAAAATTATTTCCGCGGCTTCTTGCTCAACTAATTGCGTAGTGCCCGTGATCAAAGTACTCAATGATGCTTTTGGTGTGCACGGAGGTGTTATCACCACTATTCACTCGGCGATGAACGACCAGCCTGTCATTGATGCCTATCATCACAATGATTTGCGCAAAACAAGGGCGGCCATGCAGTCTATAATTCCCGTGGATACGGGCCTTGCGCGGGGCATTGATCGTCTACTTCCGGAACTAACTGGGCGCTTCCAGGCCCAAGCAATGCGCGTTCCAACGATGAATGTATCAGTCATCGATTTGTCAGTAATTCTAGATAATGAAGTGGATACCACAATAGTCAATGCGGCCTTGGCTGAGGCTGCCAATGGAGAGTTATCGGGAATTCTGGGTTATACAGAGGAACCACTGGCATCCTGTGATTTTAATCATGACTCCCGAAGTGGCATTGTCGATGCCAGCCAGACGCGAGTGAGCCAGGGAACCCTGGTAAAAGTTCTGATTTGGTTTGATAACGAATGGGGTTATGCCAATCGCATGGTTGATACGCTGCGATACTGGTCCGACCTATTTTGAGGTAGATACAGCTATAACCCTTTAACCCCTTGAACTGTGAGACGTTTAATTCATGACAATAACTGCAATGACCGAACTGGATCTAAAGGATGCCAGAGTATTAATTCGAGAAGATTTAAATGTACCCATCACGGATGGAAGAGTGGCCAGTGCAGCCAGGTTAAAAGCGGCCGTCCCTACGATTCAATATGCATTGGATCAGGGCGCTCAGGTAATTTTGATGTCTCATCTTGGCCGCCCGACCGAGGGTGAATATGATCAAGCTGCCAGTTTGGCGCCGGTAGCAACTTTCTTGGGTGAATTGTTGGGACAGTCGATTACCTTGGTCAGAGATTGGCAAAAAGGTTTTCCTTCCAGTGAAAAATTAGTGCTTCTTGAAAACGTTCGTTTTAATGTTGGTGAAAAAGCCAATGACGACAGCCTAGCTCAGGCCTATGCAAAACTTTGTGACATCTTCGTAATGGATGCTTTTGGTACAGCACATCGAGCCCAGGCATCGACACATGGCGTAGCAAAGTTTGCTTCAATTGCCTGTGCTGGTCCGCTTCTAGTGCAGGAACTCAGCGCTCTCGAGCGAGCATTGGCCAGCCCTGTGTCGCCTATTGCAGCAATCGTCGGCGGGTCCAAGGTGTCCACTAAATTGCTGGTACTGGAAAGCTTGGCTGATAAAGTTGAGCAGCTCATTGTTGGCGGCGGCATTGCCAATACTTTTCTGGCCGCAGCAGGTAAGCCGGTGGGTAAGTCACTCTATGAGGCGGACTTAATACCTGCGGCTCGTGAACTGATGTCAAAGTCGTCCATTCCATTACCTACGGATGTGGTGGTGGGTAAACAATTCTCTTCTACAGCAGAGGCGGTGATTAAATCCGTGGATGATGTTGAAGAGGACGATATGATTTTTGATATAGGACCAGACTCCGCAGCCTATTTGGCGCAACTAATGCCAACAATGGGAACTATTATATGGAATGGTCCAGTGGGTGTCTTTGAGTTTGAACAATTTTCTCAGGGTACTCAAGTGTTGGCCAATGCCATTGCTGGCAGTGATGCGTTTTCCATCGCCGGCGGTGGCGATACCTTGGCGGCGGTGGATAAATATCAGATTCAAGACCAAGTCTCGTATATTTCCACTGGGGGTGGTGCGTTTTTAGAGTATGTTGAAGGTAAGCAACTTCCTGCGGTTGCTATGCTGGAACAGAGGGTGAAAAATTAAATAAATAGATACCTTAGGAGGGTAGGAGGAGCATACAGATGGCACTTATTTCACTTCGACAGTTGCTGGATCACGCGGCAGAGCATGGTTACGGTGTTCCAGCGTTCAACGTTAACAATTTGGAACAAATGCGTGCGATTATGTTGGCTGCAGATCAGACCGATAGTCCGGTGATCGTTCAGGCATCAGCAGGGGCCCGCAAGTATGCGGGGGCACCATTTTTACGTCATCTCATTCAGGCTGCCGTCGAAGAGTGGCCGCATATTCCAGTCTGTATGCATCAAGATCATGGCACCAGTCCAGCGGTTTGCCAGCGCTCTATTCAACTGGGATTTACGTCGGTGATGATGGACGGGTCTCTGGAAGAAGATGGTAAAACACCATCCAGCTATGATTACAATGTCGAGGTGACTCGCCAAACCGTTGAAATGGCTCATGCCTGTGGTGTAT
Organism: Porticoccaceae bacterium; assembly: GCA_964230135.1. GTDB lineage: Bacteria > Pseudomonadota > Gammaproteobacteria > Pseudomonadales > Porticoccaceae > HTCC2207. Next base: position 21,371 of record CAXRFT010000025.1, read on the forward strand.
CCGTTGAGGGAGAACTGGGGTGTCTGGGTTCTCTGGAAACGGGTCAGGCAGGGGAGGAAGACGGTGTTGGTGCTGAGGGAACATTATCTCATGATCAAATGCTCACAGACCCGGAGGAGGCTGCCGACTTCGTTGCCAAAACGCAAGTGGATACCTTGGCAATTGCTTGTGGAACCTCCCATGGAGCGTACAAATTTAGCCGGCCGCCCACTGGCGATATTCTCGCCATCGATCGGATTAAAGCAATACATGAGCGGATCCCCGATACTCATTTAGTGATGCATGGGTCCTCCTCAGTGCCTCAAGAGTGGCTTGCGGTTATCAATCAGCATGGTGGAGAGATCCCAGAAACTTACGGTGTTCCGGTGGAGCAAATTTGTGAGGGAATAAAACATGGAGTGCGTAAAATAAACATAGATACAGATTTACGACTGGCTTCAACCGGTGCTGTACGCAGATTCCTGACGGAAAATCCAGCTGCTTTTGATCCTCGTGCTTATCTTAAAGAAACCATCACTGCGATGTGCGATATCGCTGCAGCCCGATACGAGGCTTTTGGGACTTCTGGTCATGCCAGTAAAATTACTCCGCTGAGTTTGGAGACAATGACGGAAAGATATTCAGTTGGTGAGTTAAGGCCAAAAGTCAATTGAAGAGCGTTTAGGTTTTGATTCCACCTCACATTGAGAATCAGGCTTCAGGAACTCTCGAGAATACGCTGTCAGTGTGAGTATTTTATTGCTGTTGCTATAACTTTGTTGCTTCGTGTCGATGTTAATCTGCAGTCTGACAGAGTTGAAATATATTAGCTAAATTGGGACACTCTATTTAGTTGGGCAATATTTGGATCAACCAATGACTGGCAGTTTGGTACGTTGGTTAAAAATTTTGAGCTTTGGGAAGCGCTGTTGACGGATAATTACGATTTTTTAAAGGCCGTTGTTGATGCCACTACAGATAGTATTGTGGTGATAGAGCCCAATGGTGACTTTGTCTTTACCAACCACAGCTGGCACACTTTGGGTCTGGTTAATAGTTGGTTTCCCGATGATGACTGGAAGGGAAGCAACTACCTCAAAGCCTGTGATGTGGCGGCTTCAGAAGGTGATCAATTCGCTCTTCAAGCAGCAGACGGGATTCGCAAGGTATCCCGTGCAGAACAGGATGTATACTATCTCGAATATCCTTGTAATACCGCCGTGGAATTGCGCTGGTATATGATGCGCGTCACTCAGTTTGTCCTCGATAATGCTCAGTATTTAGTCATATCCCACCATGAGATAACAGCGCGTAAACTTGCTGAAGAAGAGGCCAAGACCCTTGCCCACCTGGATGATTTGACTGGCATTCCCAACCGCAGACGGTTTGAAGAGTTTCTTCGTCACCAGTGGCGAAGGAGTGCTCGTATGAGGACACCCATCTCTCTTGCAATGATCGACATTGATTATTTTAAACAGGTCAATGATACCTATGGTCATGGCATAGGTGATAAATACCTAAAGTTCCTATCGTCAATTCTTTCTAGATCAGCTCAGCGACCGGATGACATCTGTGCGCGCTATGGAGGTGAAGAGTTCACTCTTCTGCTCGGCGCCACGGGCAGTGATGGCGCTGTTCAGGTGGTACAGAAGTTGATGAAAAATATTCGCAATCTGAAAATCCCCAATGAAAATGCGGATACCAAGCCAAACCTCACACTCAGTATCGGTTTAGCAACGATTTATCCGGATCAGAACAATAAGTATGAGGACTTGTTACTTTCGGCAGACAAGCTGCTTTATGCGGCTAAAACTGCTGGACGTGATGCTATTGCGGTGTCGTCTATGATTGTGAATCCGCAAGTTTTAGATGTGGAAATTCTTTCCACCAAATCATAAACAATGTTAGTCTGATTTTTATTGACCGAATTTGAGGAAATTGCGGCTTACCATGACAATGTACTCTGCTGCCAAAGGATCATTCAGAAGTTTTTCTGAGCTCTTGATGCCGATGAGTGGAAACCAGACAGGCATCCACCGCGTTGAATAGGCGTAGTTACCTGAGTGTGCTGATCATTCTTCTGTTGGTTAGTTCCCGACTCTTTGCTGATACTCAAAATCCCTATCTCTATGTGTTGGGTGTGGCTCAGGATGCTGGGTTTCCTCAGGCGGGCTGTTATGCGCCTCACTGTATGGAAGGCTGGAACGACAGTAGCAAACGCATTACACCCACATCGATTGCTGTGATTGATTCTGACAGTGAGAGAAAATATTTGTTCGAGGCAACACCACAAATTCCACAACAACTATTTATGTTGGAACAAGAGGCTTCCTCTGCAGATTTCTTGTTGGACGGGGTATTCATCACCCACGCGCACATTGGCCATTATACGGGATTGATGTACTTTGGCAGAGAAGTCATGGGGAGTAAAAAAATGCCCGTGTATACCATGCCTAAAATGGGGTCTTTTTTACGAAATAACGGGCCCTGGAGTCAGCTTATTGAGTTGGAAAATATTCATTTGATGCCCTTGTCTGATGATGTTGCCGTGTCATTTAAAAATATCAGTGTGACTCCATTTTTGGTTCCCCATCGTGATGAATACTCGGAGACAGTGGGGTTTTTGATTCAGGGTCCGACAAAAACAGCACTCTTCATACCAGATATCAATAAATGGTCGCAGTGGGATGACAATATTGTTGAGAAAGTTGCTCAAGTTGATTATGCACTCCTCGACGCCACCTTTTTTGATGATGGCGAATTACCCGGACGAGACATGTCAAAAATACCTCATCCCTTTGTCACAGAGACCATGGATTTGTTGAAAGACCTACCTGCGGAGCAGCGAAACAAGGTGTGGTTTATTCATATGAATCATACCAATCCACTGTTAGACCCAAGCAGCAGAGAATCCAAATTAGTAGAGACTATGGGATTTAACATTGCTCGGCCTGGGTTGCGTCTGGGCCTCTAGTCGACAATGCTGAATACAGCCATACTGTTTTTTATCGCCGCGATTGCCAGTGCCTACGTATGTAGAACCATTGCCCGAGAGCGCGGAGCTGCACTGTGGTTCTGGACTGCATTTGGTATCTTACTTGGCCCACTGGCAATTCCCTTTGTGTTCTTTGCCAAGCCCACCAAGGTGGACTGAGGGTTGGCGCTCAAGCTCGGCGCTTTCTCTTAGCTAAACACACCTTTGAAGAAGAAGAAAAACAGGATCGCCAAACCAGCTCCAGCCGGTAGGGTGACTACCCAAGACAAAAATATTGATCCGATCATACGCAAGTTGAGTGCGCCTATACCACGTGCCAGACCGACACCCAATACAGCACCTACCAATGTATGAGTGGTTGATATGGGGAGCCCGGTTCCAGAGGCAAAAACCACTGTGGCCGCCGCTCCAAGTTCAGCTGCAAAACCTCTGCTGGGTGTCAGCTCAGTGATTTTACGCCCAATGGTGCCCATGACCTTGAAACCGTAGGTGGCCAAGCCCACCACAATCCCGCCACCGCCAAGGAGCAGAATCCAGCTGGGCATTACACTTTTGGCAGCTATATCGCCACCAGAGGAGACAACATTGACCACAGCAGCCAGCGGCCCCACTGCGTTTGCCACATCATTTGATCCATGTGCGAAAGCCATACTACAGGCGGTGAATATCATCAGTACGGCGAACACTTGTTCGACATTGGCAAAGCGGTTGTTTTCTTCCTCTGCTTCGTTGCGCTGTACCTTTGACAGTAAGTAGGTGCCCAATAGCGCTACCAATAGACCAAACAGACTTGCCCAGAACATCGCCTCAACAAAGTTAAGTGATACTCCAACGTCTTTGAATACGTGCTTCAGACCTTTGAGAATGGTGACCATGGCCATCAGAAAGCCCACAGCAAACATGTACATGGGAGCATACTTTTTGGCTCTCTCAAAGGGGTTGTCATGGATCAATATGAGCATTTGAACGCTACGGAAAATAGCAAAGGAAATGGTCCCAGCTAACACTGGAGAGACAACCCAACTGGCGACGATAGTGCTCACTTTAGACCAGTTTACCGCATCGGTGGAAACACCCACAGCAGCGAAACCGACAATGGCGCCAACGATTGAATGGGTGGTTGATACTGGCCATCCCATAAAGCTGGCGATCATCAGCCAGGTCCCTGCCGCCAACAGTGCCGAGAGCATACCGAAAACCAAAAGATCAGGGGAACTGACAAATACATCGGAGTCGACAATGCCTTTGCGAATGGTTGAGGTAACCTCACCACCGGCAAGGTAGGCGCCGGCAAATTCAAACACCATGGCGATCAGGATCGCCTGTTTAATGGTCAGCGCTTTTGACCCAACCGAGGTACCCATTGCGTTGGCGACATCGTTGGCTCCCACTCCCCAGGCCATGAAGAAGCCAAAGAGCCCAGCCAGAAGAATCAGCAGAGTACCGTACTGTGAAAATAATTCCATGATAAGAGATCTCGCTTATTGTTTTATTTTGCCAGTAGAAGTTCCAGTTGATTGCCAACACGCTCGGCAATGTCTGCTATTTCGCCGATGTTATCAATGGTACTGTAGAGAAACATAACGTGAACAGGTGGCAGCTGATCTTCAATTTTGAACAAACGGTGGCGCAGTTTACGCTCCTTTTTATCAACCTTTTGTTCTTGGGCGTCCAGATCACGAATTAATTTTTTGACAAACTTAACTTCTTGCCCGGTGAAGCCGGTCTCGAGCAGTTCATCGAGCTCATTAATGGCTTTTTTGGCTTTTTCACAGGTCTCAACGGTACTTTTAACATAACCTAAAAAGTCAGTCTGCAATGCTGCAGGGATATTCATCTCACGGCCCAGAACAATGCCACAAACATCTTTGGCTGTATTGGCGATATTGTCTTGTTGCGACAGCATGCCCAGCAAGTCCCCCCGAGAGACGGGCATAAATAAACTTTTTGGCATGTTCAGCCGGAATTGTTTTTTCAAATCGTCAGCTTGATTTTCGCCTTCGGCTATTTGACTAAAAATGTCTTCGGCAAGGGCCCAATTCTCATCGATTACCGCCTCAAAAAACGGGTGAGCAAGAGCTGCACAGTTGACCACCAGCGCCATATGCTCTTGTAGTGGTTTGATGGGTGATTTGCCGATAAGATTTGAAATTGAGTTGTTGAATACCATAGTGGCTCTCCAATTTTGGCTTCATTATAAAGAGCTGTCATAAAAATGAAATAATTTTATCTGAGAGATAAGTCTTTTAGGCTTGGGCGTATTTGTCACTGTGCCCCAACCACCGTCGAATCAAATGATCCACTGTGTTTGGTTGATTTAGGAGCAGATATTGTGACATTGGCTTGATTGCTGGAAGTAGGTGCCCATCTCGGCGAAGATCGGCAATACGCAGTTGTAAATCACCAGTTTGACGCGTCCCCAATATTTCGCCGGGCCCTCGAAGCTCGAGATCTTTTTCTGCGATTTTGAAACCGTCTGAGGTCTCACGCATAATTTTCAACCGGGCACTGCCATTGTTAGATAGCGGGTGGCTGTATAAAAGCAGGCAGTGGCTGGCCTCAGATCCACGCCCTACTCTGCCTCGCAACTGATGCAATTGTGACAGACCGAGTCGCTCCGCATTTTCGATAATCATCAGGCTAGCATTGGGCACATCAACACCCACTTCGATGACTGTTGTAGCCACCAGCAAATCGATTGTACCGGTTTTAAAGTCTTGCATAATCTGGTGCTTGTCCCGAGGTTTTAATCTGCCGTGGATGAGGCCAACACTGAGTTCTGGCAATAAGAGTTGTAGTTCACTGGCAGTAACCTCTGCCGCCTGCGCCTCCAGCACATCGGACTCTTCAATTAGGGTACAGACCCAATAGGCCTGACGACCACTGGCACAGGCCGCCCTGACCCGCTGAATGAGGTCACTTCGTCTAATGTCGCTCAGAGCAATGGTGGTTACCGATTTCCGGCCGGGAGGTAACTGGTCTATTACCGAACAGTCAAGATCCGCATAGGCACTCATGGCCAACGTTCGGGGAATGGGGGTTGCGGTCATGATCAGTTGATGAGGCACATTGCCGCTATCACCTGAACCAGACCCCTTTTGTCGCAGAGCAAGCCGCTGGTGAACACCAAAGCGATGTTGCTCATCGATGATACTCAAGGCTAAATTGTCGAATGCCACCCCCTCTTGGAACAGAGCGTGGGTGCCAATGACCATTTTGGCCTTGCCATTGGCAATTGCATTCAGTTGAATATCACGAGCTTTGCCCTTTACCTTGCCGGTCAACCAGCCTATTTGAATATTTAATGGTTTAAACCATTGTTCAAAATTTACTCGATGTTGCTCGGCAAGAATTTCTGTTGGAGCCATCAACACGGCCTGGTGACCGCTGGCAATAGTTTGCAGGGCTGCAAGTGCCGCGACAATGGTTTTGCCAGATCCCACATCACCCTGAACCAGCCGAAGCATGGGCTGACTGGAATTTATATCTCGGCTAATTTCTTCGTATACTCGAATTTGAGCCTCCGTGAGGTGGAATGGAAGTGCTGCGAGTAGCGCATTGGTTGCGGATTTGTCTTTAGGTAATACCGTTGCTGGTTGCGCTTGAATTTTTTCTCTGACACGCAGCAGACTGAGGTTGTGTGCGATGAGTTCTTCCACAGCAAGTCGCTGCTGTGCTGGGTGTTCGCCATTAGCCAGTGGGCCAAGTGCTGTGCCTGGAGGTGGATGGTGCAGAAGTTTTACCGCATCGGTGAGCGAAAATGATAACTGCGTTGCCAGTGGGTTATCGGTCATGGTCGGCAGTAACTCGGGGATCTTATGTTGATCAAGCAGTTTTACTGCTTGTCCACAGAGATCTCTTAAACGATTTTGCGTCACGCCCTCAGTTGCGGGATAAATGGGGGTCAGTGTCTTCTCTAGTTGCTGGGTCGCAGCTTCATTTAGGTGCAGATATTCTGGATGGTAAAATTCCACACCCAATTTACCTCGGCGGGCCTCACCGAAACATCGCAGCGTGGTTCCGGCTTTTAGTCGCTCTTGCTGTGCACGGCTAAAGTGGAAAAAACGCAACGTGGTTGTTCCGGAGCCATCCTGTAATCGACACACCAGACTGCGCCTGCGTCCAAAGACAACATCACTGGCCATTATTTGGCCTTCAATGACGACCTCGGTTTGCGGTTGAACTCCGCCAATGGGTGTAATCTGCGTTCGATCGATGTAGCGTATCGGGAGGTGAAACAGTAAATCTTGGATACTGTATAATCCCAACTTGTTCAGACGAGTAGCCAGCTGTGGGCCAACTCCACGTAGAGAATCCACTTTTTGTTGGTGAAAATTCACTGTAGCAATCACAGTTTCTCTGTCCCATCCAAACTGCTTGATAGAATTGCATCTCTCAAAGCATCAATCGCTTTGTGACGAGGGAAACTGGCACGCCAAGCCATCGCGGTGGTGCGAGCAGGTGATAAATTGGCAAAGGGTTTCGATACCAGACCTTGATTTCCTTGAGTAATACCAATGGCAGCCGATTTTGGCAACACGGTGACGCCTAAACCTGAGGCCACCATGTGGCTGAGGGTTTCTATGGAGCTGCCTTCGGTCATGGTACGAATAACGGCTTTATCGCTCAGTTGCCGATTGATATTGGGTAGCGCGGTGACCACTTGATCGCGAAAACAGTGGCCTTCACCCATCATCAAGACATTTTCCTTATCCAGATCTGTGTCTTCAATTTGTTGTTTCTCATTTAGCGCATGATTACTAGGTAACAGAAGCACGAAGGGTTCCCTATACAGTGGTTGCACAACGATATCTGGTTCACTAAAGGGCATTGAAATGAGAATAACATCGACCTCGCCGCTCTTCAGCCTCCCCCGCAGGGTGCTGGTATAGCCCTCCTCTATAACAAGCGGCATGTTTGGCGCGGTCTTCTGTAACGGTGGAATAAAGTGTGGAAATAAATAGGGGCCAATGGTGAAAATGGCGCCTACGTGGAGTGGACTATTGAGTTGATTGGCTCCGGACTTGGCGATGTCCTTTATCGCTGATGCTTCTTCTAATACACGTTGCGATTGCTTGATCACCTGACTTCCTATGGGCGTCAATTGAACATTGTTCTTTGAGCGTTCAAAAATATTGATGCCCAGTTCACCCTCAAGTTTCTTTACCGCTATACTAATTGTCGGTTGGCTGACATTACAGCGTTCAGCAGCCAAGCCAAAATGTTGCTCTTGAGCTAGACAAACGATGTAGCGAAGTTCTGTTAAGGTCATCTCTATCTCACTTGATTGGTAGTATAATAATAGCTAATTTTAATTGAAGAGAAAATTTTAATTGAAAATATTATTTATAGGTTGTGGCGACATTGGCCAGCGTATTGCAACTCAACTCAAAGATAATCATCAGTGCTTTGGATTGCGCCGTGATGTGAGTGAATTGCCAAGCTACATCCAGCCAATAGCGGCTGATGCAAGTGACAACCAACAATTGGCTGTGGTTTTTCGGCAGAGATACGATGTTGTTATTGTCACCATGACGCCGGACACACCAGATGAGGGGGGCTATAGGCGAGCCTACCTGCAGTGTGCTACCAACCTAAAAACCGTCATTGATCAGGCTGAGCATGTTCCACAGTGTGTTATCTGGGTATCTAGCACAGGAGTCTATCAAGATCAGGACGACTGGATTGATGAGCGCAGTACAGCCCAGCCAAAAACAGTGACTGGCGCGATCTTACTTGCTGCGGAGGAGGAAATTCGTGCTCTTCGTTGCCATACATCTGTGGTACGGTTTTCAGGTATTTATGGTCCGCAACGACTTGGTTTATTAAATGCAGTAAAACGGGGTATTGGCAGGCCAGCAGAGCCTGAGCAGTGGTCCAACCGAATTCACATCGAGGACTGTAGTGGGTTTTTATCTCATCTGATTGAAATGGTTAGTGAAAGGGAAATACTGCAGCCGCTGTACATTGGAACAGACGACGAACCGGTCACTCAACACGACTTGCGCCAGTGGTTGGCTGCCGAGCTGAACATTATGCTTGTAGAGGAAGCTGTAAAACATGGTTCGTGTCGACGATATAGGAACCAGGCACTAACCGACAGTGGTTATGAATTAAAATATCCAACATTTCGCCAGGGTTACCGAGCCATTATTGCCGCGTCCAGGCTTCAAAACTGAGGGCAGAGAAAAGTTCTGCCCTGCGATTAAATGACAATAATACCGTCCATTTCAACCTGAGCATCTTTTGGCAGTGCCCTGACCCCGATGGCGGCACGTGCGGGAAAGGGCTGTTGGAAATACTCTGCCATAATGTCATTGACGATGGGGAAGTGGCTCAGGTCAGTAAGGAAAATGTTCAGCTTGACGAAACTGTTGATATCGCCACCGGAGGCTTCGCAAACCGCGCTCAGATTGTCAAACACCTGTCGAATTTGATCACTGATATCACCACTGACTAACGTCATGGTTTCTGGATGCAATGGAATCTGACCTGATAGGTAAACGGTATTGTTGACTTTTACTGCCTGTGAATAAGTACCTATGGCCGCTGGTGCGTCGTCTGTATGAATGATTGCTTTGTTTGCCACAACAGTCTACTCCTGATTGGTGTTACTTGTTTTTGACTCGATAAATCCGTCGAACCGGGCGAAGACTTCTTGCACGACGCATGATGTCGGCTAAATGAACCCGATCCCTTACGGTAAGAATAACATCGACGATACTGGTAAAGGCATCTTTTTCATCCACGCTGATGTGTTCAATGGTGGCATCTTCTTCGGTCATTCTCGCCGCCAGTGCGGCAATAAAACCGCGCTCCGGGGTGATTTCCACTTTGAGTTCCACGGAAAATTCGCCCTTGACCACTGAGGACCAGACTAAGGGCATGCATTTTTCTGGGTTGAGTCGAATTTCTTTAAGATTACGACAAGATTCGAGATGAATAACTAACCCTTTACCCGGTGACAAATGACCGAGAATGGGGTCCCCGGGAATAGGGTGACAGCATCGACCAAACTGAATCATCAGTCCCTCGGACGAATCGATAACCACGGGTAGATCAGAGTTTGGGTTTTCCTCAGATAATTTGCGCTTACTGGGCAGTACCATTAAGTTAGCCACAGCAAAGGGCACTCGATTACCCAAACCAATCTGCTGCAGCACATATTCAAAGGTGGGCGCGTTGGTCTCTTTGAGTAAGCGCTTTATCTGTGATTTTTTTAATTCTTTGTAGCTAGTGCCCAGATTAGCTAAGGCCTGATCGAGCAGACGCTTGCCAAGATCCACAGATTCGTCGTGCTGTTGATTTTTTAGAAAGTGACGAATGGCGCTTCGGGCTTTTGCTGTGACTACAAAATTGAGCCAATTGGGATTCGGTTGAGCGCCCTTGGCGCTGACAATGTTGACTTTTTGTCCACTTTGCAGAGGCTCTGAAAGGGGTATTAGCTCACCATCGGCATGGCAGGCGATACAGGTATCACCCAGTCCAGTATGAACAGAATAGGCAAAATCGATAGGGGTAGCTCCTGTGGGTAGCTCGATAATTTCTCCTTTCGGTGTGAATACATACACCTCGTCTGGGAACAGATCCGCTTTCACATGTTCAAGGAACTCCACGGGATTGCCCGCCTGCTGCTGCATTTCCAACAGGCCCTGAATCCAACGTGCCGCGCGTCTCTGACTGACCTCCACAGTGCTGTCAGACTTGTATTCCCAGTGCGCAGCAATACCAAAATTAGCCATTGCTTCCATCTCTCGGGTTCGAATCTGAACCTCGATGACAACCCCGTGCATGCCCACGAGAACTGTGTGCAGCGACTGGTATCCGTTGGCTTTTGGAATAGCAATGTAGTCTTTAAATTCACCCGGCATCGGTTTGAAGATATTATGCACAATGCCCAGCGCGCGATAACAGTCGTCGACATTATCCACAATGAGGCGGAAGGCAAAGACATCCATAATGTCGCGAAAAGATTTCTTTTTTTCACGCATTTTGAGATAAATGCTCCAGAGGTGTTTCTCGCGGCTCTTTACCACTGCGCTGATGGCTTCGTTTTCCAAGCGCATTTCTATGGCTTGATGAATTTCACCAATAACCTCACGGCGATTTTTTCTAGAGGCTTTGAGCGCTTCTCTCAGTCGTCGATGCCGCAGAGGGTACATAGCGGCAAAGCCGAGATCCTCAAATTCCAGACGAATATCATTGATTCCTAGCCTCTGTGCAATGGGCGCGTAGATATCGATGGTCTCCCGAGCGATGCGCCTGCGTTTTGCGGTGGATAGCACGCCAAGGGTGCGCATGTTGTGCAGTCGATCAGCGAGTTTGACCAACATAACGCGAATGTCTCTGGACATCGCGAGAGTCATTTTTTGAAAACTTTCCGCTTGTTGTTGAGCTTTGGAGGCGTTTTCTATTTCGCCTAACTTGCTTACACCGTCAACCAGTTCGGCTACCGTGCGACCAAAACGTCTGCTAATTTGTCCTTTTGTGACTCCGGTGTCTTCAATGACATCGTGTAACAGGGCCGCCATGATACTCTCATGGTCCATACGCATGTCAGCGAGTATGTTGGCCACAGCCAGGGGATGCGTGATATAGGGGTCGCCACTCTGGCGCATCTGGCCAAGGTGGCATTTCTCAGAAAACTTGTAGGCTTTTTCTATGCGCCCGACTTGTTTCGGTTCCAGATAGATGGAGAGCTTGTCTGTGAGACCTTGAAGTAACACCTTAACCTCTCCTCAATAAAACGGAAATCCTTATACAGAGGGCTCTTCGGCGATAGGCGCTTGAGGATCGGTGTCGGTAACCTCTTCAGTGTCCAAGATATCGTAGTCTTGTGGCACTTCTGTCAGTATATCGGCAGTGACTAGACCCTGTTCAATTTCACGGAGGGCAACCACTGTGGGCTTATCATTTTCTGTTTCGATAAGTGGTGGACGGCCTTCTACCGCAATTTGGCGAGCGCGTTTGGATCCCACCATGACCAGTTCAAAGCGGTTATCAACGTGATCTAAACAATCTTCTACAGTAATTCGAGCCATTATATGCAGACCTTAAAATATATAAGTGGTAAATAATTTGATTGAGCGGTAAAAAAACCGCGACAGCCCTCTAGTTTACCTAAATCAGGGGCCAAGAACAATATACAACCGGTGACCTTCAGCGATTATGATAGTAAGTCCTGCAGCAACTTGGTATCGCGTATAGCTGAGAGGCGGCAGCGCTGAGCATAAATAATGTTCTCTAGTTGATCTCGGGCCTTTTCGAAGACATCGTTAACTACCACATAGTCTGCATCGACGCAGTGATGCATCTCCTCTTGGGCGGCGGCAATGCGTCTGGCAATAACGTCATTATCGTCTTGCCCACGGGTTTTTAACCTCTGTTCTAACACCTCTATGGATGGCGGCAATATGAAAATACTGCAGCTGTCTGAGAATTGCCTTCGTGCTTGCTCGGCACCCTGCCAATCGATTTCCAAAATCACGTCAGTTCCAGCGGCAAGGGTCTCTTTCACCCACAGTTTTGAGGTGCCGTAGTAGTTGCCAAATACGTTGGCATGCTCAAGGAATACATGTTTCTCGATCATAGTATGGAATGTGTCGACATCGACAAAGTGATAGTTGACACCGTTTTCTTCACCGGGACGGCAGGATCTAGTGGTATGGGAAATAGATGCCTGAATGTTATCAACATGCATCAAAATATCGGCCACCAAGCTAGTTTTTCCAGCTCCTGATGGGGCGGATATTATAAACAAAGTGCCTGTTTTCATAAGATTCACCAGCTTTGCACACTACCAACCAACGTATATTACAGCATGCAATTGATAAAAAAACTGGGCACGGCGAATTTCTTTGATTTCTCCCCACTCCATTGTCAAGATGGACTTACCCAACTGTTATCCTCGCGGCGATACACCTCCCGGTAGCCGTTATATGTAAACTCTTGTCGCAATTAGATATTTTTGGAATTTGAACTTCCACTTGTAATGATTTACCCTTTGGCTACTAGCTTTTGTTGTGATGTACGATCATCCAGCAGCAGAAGCTGGCATTGACCGTACTACTACAAAAATTAAACGGTTAGGTGGGACATATGAAAACACCATGTCATGACACCCCACTTGGGAGGTTGATCACCGCTAGGCACTTAAGCCAGTCATATTTAGCCGAGCAAGCCGAAGTTCCACAATCTTTTGTGAATCGGGTTGCGCGGGGTACAACGGAGAGTCCTCGTCGCGTAAATATGCTCAAGCTCGCTGCATACTTGCAAGTGCCGGTGGATACGATTTACCCTCACTGATGGGTTGAGTCTCTTATTGAGGTAGCTTTTTTGAGCTACCTGAGGGGATTGATTAATGTCTGATTTCAGATATCAGGCATGGGCAGTTTATTGGGACCGCAGATGCTGAGTTCGGAGATAACAAACCATAAGAGTGGCGCTAAACCTTTGCAACCAATTAAACTTGGTCTGCTCGAGTCCTGGCGACTAATTTCATTAAGTTATTCTGACCCTCTCCAACATGCAAGACATTTAAATGACACCTATGGTGATGTCGTCATGCAGAAAGTTGGCAGCATGAATGTAGTGCATCTTTTTGGTGTCGACGCCAGCAAGCTAAGTCTGCTAAATGCAAATAATATTCTTTCAAATAAAAAGGCTTGGGACCAAATTATTGGCCGGCTATTTCCCAATGGTTTGATGCTGAGAGACGCTGAAGATCACCGCTACCACCGCCGAATTATGCAGGTTGCCTTCAAGAGCCAGGCCATGCAGGGTTATTTTTTTCAAATGGTACCGCAAATTGACCAGTCCATCGGACACTGGTATGGGCAGGCCGACTTTCACGCCTATCCAGCGTTTAAAAATATGACCCTAGATTTGGCAGCCACAGTTTTTTTGGGGATGGAGCTGGGTGCCGACGCTACCCGAATAAACACAGCCTTTGAACAAACTGTGGCGGCGTCCATGTGGCGCTTTCCCTTTGCCTTCCCGGGAACGCAGCTGTGGCGAGGTGTGCGGGCACGCAAGACTATGTGCGACTTCTTTCGGCCTTTAATCCATCAGCGCAAAGTTGGCGATGGACAGGATCTTTTCTCGATTTTGTGTCGAGCCACAGATGAAGATGGAAATGGTTACAGCGATGAAGAAATTATTGATCACATCAATTTCTTGATGATGGCCGCTCATGACACCACTACCAGTGCGTTGACCAGCATGACCTACGCCTTGGCGAAAAACCCTCATTGGCAGGAGCGCTTGTGGCGCGAAATGCAGCACATGGAAGGTCGTGAGCTGGAGCCTCAGGATCTTGCCACCATGGCCGAAACCAGCTGGGTGATGAAAGAGGCGCTGAGGCTCTATCCACCTCTGTCCACCTTACCTAAATACAGTAATAGAGCATTTGACTTTAACGGCTACCGAATTCCCGCAGATGCCATGGTCATAACCTATCCCATTCATACTCACCACAGCCCGTTATATTGGCACGATCCACAGCGCTTTGATCCCGAACGGTTTAGTGATGAGCGCAAAGAACACAAGCGGCATCCCTACAGCTGGGTACCTTTTAGTGGCGGTGCACACATGTGTATCGGGCTGCATTTTGCAGAGATGCAAATTAAACTGGTCATGTATCATATGTTGCAAAGATACCGCTGGAGTGTGCCAGATGATTACCAAATGCCGGTGCAACAGTCACCGATTTCCAAACCTCGAGATGGCCTGCCGGTGCAGCTGCGGTTGAGATCCAATGACTAGTACGATGGCCAAAGCTAAGTGTTCAATGGTAAGTGGTAAAACGAAAAACACTGATCCACGTTGAGTAAAAACGGAGAAAACAACCATGGATTTAAAACAGCAGTATCAGCAGGCGGCACGAGATGCCTGCCCAATTTACACATTCTTAGATTTGCGCGTGGACAGCATTGAAAACGGTGTATACCGATCGCGAACGCCACTCAATGACAATACCAAAAACCATGTTAATATTTTTCATGCCGGCCCCATGTGGATGACCGCCGAGTATTTAGGTGGATTAATTGCCGCGCACAACTTGGATAACCCAGCTTACCAGCCGGTGATTGCAGGGCTGGATATTAAATTTCTGCGCCCCGCAATGACCGATATCACCGCTGAAACGGTGTTTACTAAGCAGGACGCAGCTGCAATGAAAGCCGCGCTGGCGGAGACAGGACGCTTTGACTACACCCTTCATATCGAAGTGAAGGATGCCGCTGGTAAAGTCGTTGCCGAGGCAAAAGGCGATTATGTGGTTAAGGATTTTTCTAACTTACTTGGATAAGTGAACATGCAAAGAGCAATTTTGATATTGGTTTTTATTGTTATCTCAGGTTGCGCCCTAGACTCGTCAAAACTGGACAATATGCAGCGAGTGGTGCATGAGTACTGCGTATCGGCATCTCAGTTACCGGAAGATCCCAATCACATTGTGGCCAGTGATGCCAATCAAATTACCTATGCTGATTGTATGGTAGATCGAGGCTATATTGAAAAATTGTGAGTGATGGGTTTTTTGCGCCGATCTCACCGAAAACTTTTCTCGTCCCCTTTTGTGTTATCTCAGTCAAGTTTGTCTTTACCATAGATCAGGTTGACGCGGTTGAACGTTTACTCGCGGTTGTCTTAAAAAAGGCTTATGAGCTCCCAAAAGATTTGTACTGGTAATTGTTGCAACGTTTTTTCAATAATGCGGGTATATACAGTATTAGAAGACACAAATTTAACCTTTGTTTACCGGGACATCTTTATGAAAGTAATCACTGTTTCACTGCTTGGCTTTTGTTTGGCGGCATTTGTGAGCACGTCGTTCGCCGACACCTACCGCTATGACATAGACAACATTGAGGAATTGAAGGTCAGCGCGGGAGTTGAATTTAACCTCAGCTGCGGAAACGTACGCAGGTTAGAAATTTCCGCTGATTCTGAGGAGGACTTTGACGTGTCCATCAAAGATAATCGACTCGAGATAAAAGCCAACAAGAAGTCATCGGCACTGTTTTCTGCATGGCGTTACCATGAGGTATCTGCCGACATAAGGCTGCAATATCCGCCGAAAGTTATCGGTGTAAGCTCCGGGTCAGAGGGGGTAATGCGCACTTGCTTTACAGGTGATGTGGGTCTAGACCAGCCAGATTCAACACAGTCAGACATAGAAGAGCCAGACCTACGGCTGTCAGTATCCTCTGGAGCCTCATTTAAAATGGATAATCTCAGGGGCTTTTTAAATCGAATAGATGTGGGAGTCTCCTCTGGCGCTGGGGTTGAGATCGGGGAAGCTCTGCGCATTAATTACCTCAGCGTCGATGCGTCCTCAGGGGCTAATTTTGAAGCAGCCAGCGACGTTCTAGTTAAAACCGCTGCGGTCAGTGCCTCCTCAGGCGCGTCCGTTGAAATTTGTGGTGTGGCTGAAGTTT
>CAXRFT010000026.1:0-3105 GCA_964230135.1 Porticoccaceae bacterium
CCAAAATAATATGAGTGATTCGGTCGTCGTCTTGAGCGTAGTCAATGGCTTCAATGACGTCTCTAACCAGTGTTTCATCAGGCGATGCGTTTTGGTAAAACAACTGCTCCAGAGGGTCGACTAACGTTTTCTGATCCACTAATACCCCGGTAGGAGCAAGATAAAGTGCACCCTCTTCTGCTATTGGTTGAACACTATTGCTGGCTATTTGTGTTAATCCGCTCACTAAGAGGAGCACAACGACGAGGGTAAATAGATGCCTAATAGCTGTTAGTATTTTTCCAATAAATCCAAACACACGGCCAACAAGGCCTGGTTTTTTTTCGCTCACGATAAAATTCCTCTAGGTAGATGGAGTCGTCTTGTCTGAATGCTTCTGACGAAGACGCGCGTTGACGGTTGCGGCACAAAACAACATGACAATTAAGAGTAGTTCCGTGATATTCATATATGATGGCTCAGGAACACTTACTTTATAGGCGGCAATGGCAAAGTACAATAGCAAGATAAAGCCAACCCAAATCAGTGTGCGCAAACGATTTTTTATAATACCGAGTGTCAGTGGCAGTAGCGGTAGAAGCACAGCCGTATAAATTACCCAAGGGGCATTTTGTAGCCATAGATTCAGAGTCAACGTCAGTAGAAGAAGAAAAAAGCTCATTTGAGTAATTTGCCGCGAGAGTTTTATTTTTGCCTCTATATTCACTTTTGATAATTCCCTTACCGATGAGTTTTTTATGGTTTGTGGTTGCTAAGTTTGCGCGCCAGCGCAGCCATCCGTTTACCCTGACTCAGTGCCAGTTCAATTTCTTCCGCGGTTAAATCGTCGGACTCCACATGGGTTGCTCCGTAGGGTGTACCACCTGCAGCTGTGGAGGATAGAGATTTTTCTGAGTAGGGTATACCCGCAATCACCATACCATGGTGTAGCAGAGGCATCATCATGGTCAATAAGGTGGTTTCTTGGCCTCCGTGTAAGCTAGATGTGGAGGTAAAAACGCCAGCGGGCTTATTTGCCAGTGCACCGGTGAGCCAGAGGTTGGCGGTGCCATCGATGAAATACTTCAGCGGTGCAGCCATATTGCCAAATCGTGTGGGGCTTCCCAGTAGCAGACCCGCGCAATGTTCAAGATCCTCCTGACTGCAGTAGATGTCACCATTCTCGGGAATATCTGCCTCTGTCGCTTCGCTGTTGGCTGACACTGAGGGTACGGTGCGCAATCGGGCTTCCATCCCACCACTTTCGACGCCCAACGCCAATTGCTCAGCCAGCTGTCTGACGTGGCCATGGCGGCTGTAGTAGAGAATGACGATGTAGTCTGCTGAATGGTCAATAGTCACGGTAATAGACTCCGAATATTTTCTGGTGGTCGACCGATAATCGCATTATCGCCTGCGACAACGATGGGGCGCTCGATGAGTTTTGGGTTGTTCACCATGGCTTGTATAATTTGTTTTTCTGACAGAATGTCAACAGATTTTTTCAGTTGTTTAAACTCGTCCTCGCCCTTTCGTACGAGCTGCTCTGCGGTCATTGACAGTTGGTCTAAAAGTTCTTTCAGTTGTCCCTCACTCAAGGGTTGATCTAGGTAGCGAACAATCTTGATATCAACGTTCGCCTTTTGCAGTATCTCCAGAGCTTGGCGAGATTTGGAGCATCTTGGGTTGTGGTAAATAGTATACATAATCTTTAAACTGCGTCCTTTGGGTGCTTGTCAGTTATTTTAGGCAGTTATCAGTACTACGGGAAGATCTTGTGTCATAGATGTGTTTTATTCTGCGCAAATGGCAGCTTGATTTTTGTTCATAGCGATGGAATTTGTCAGGAGAAGAATGAGTGAAAAGAGTGTTTCTCTGTGTGTTGTTTTTGCTCGGGTGTAGCCCCGATACCAACGATCAAAAAATAGATATGCGGGCGCCAGGAAAAACCTTAGTTATCAATTACTGGGCTATCTGGTGTGCGCCTTGTCGCAAGGAGATACCAGAGCTAAATGAGCTGGCGAGAGAACATGCCGAGTCGGTCATTGTGCTCGGCGTTAACTTTGATGGATCTCAAGGAGAGACGCTGGCACGAGAAATGGAGAAATTGGGTATTGAATTTGACAATTTGCCCACTGATCCTCGGCAGACTTGGAATCTTGAGCCTGTCAGTGTGTTGCCAGAGACACTCATAATCAGTCCAGAGGGGCAGTTAATGCATCGCTTAGTTGGTCCACAGACACTGGCATCTCTCGAGGCATTATTGTAGTTTCATTCCCCCCTCGGGGTATGGTTATACCGAGCATGCAGAGTAATATGGCTAACTAAATGTAGTGAAATCATAGAGGTAATTATGAAAGATTTGCGCAAATTTTATATTGATGGCCAGTGGGTAAACCCCTATCAAAGCAATGATTTGTCAGTTGAAAATCCAGCGACTGAGGAATACATAGCAACCATCTCGCTGGGTGCCAGGGCCGATGTTGATGCTGCCGTTGCAGCAGCTAAAAGGGCATTTCCCGGATTCTCACAAACCTCAGTGGAAGAGAGAATTGCCTTGATGGAAAAGCTTCTTTCAATTTACAACGATCGCTACGATGAAATGGCTGTTGCCATTTCCGTGGAAATGGGCGCGCCAATTTCTTTCGCCTCAGAATCTCAAGCCGATTGTGGTAGTGGCCATATCAGTGCTGCACTGGAGGCCTTGAAACAATTTGAATTTGAGCGTCAAGTGGGAGATACAATGGTCATCAAAGAGCCCATTGGTGTCTGTGGGTTTATCACGCCCTGGAATTGGCCAATTAATCAAATTAGCTGCAAAGTAGCGCCAGCCTTAGCGACTGGCTGTACTATGGTATTGAAACCAAGTGAGATTGCTCCGATTTCGGGATATCTTTTCACTGAAATAATGGATCAAGCGGGTTTTCCGGCGGGCGTTTACAATATGGTGAATGGCGATGGTCCAGACGTTGGGTCTGTTATTGCCAGCCACCCAGATGTGGATATGGTCTCTTTTACTGGTTCCACTCGTGCTGGCGTTCTGGTGGCTAAAGCCGCCGCGGACACAGTGAAACGTGTCACTCAAGAGCTTGGTGGCAAATCACCAAATATTATTTTTGAAGATGC
>CAXRFT010000027.1:0-33114 GCA_964230135.1 Porticoccaceae bacterium
AGTACTGGTAGCTCCGAGAGGGCCTCCAGAGTGGCGAGGAAACTGCGCGCTGGTATGGTCAGTATTAACAGCGCGTCGCAAGATTACGATGCACCGTTTGGTGGATATAAACAATCGGGTAATGGGCGCGAGTGGGGTGAGTTTGGTTTTGATGACTTCTTGGAAATAAAAGGAGTGACTCGCTAAGAGTCCAAGTCAGCGTTCTCCCAAGCGTGGATAGCATGCTTTCTGGTGGCACCCCATCGGTAGCCACCGATACGACCACTTTTTTGTACCACTCTGTGGCAGGGTATTAACAGCGCGATTGGATTTGCGCCAATGGCACTCCCCACAGCTCTGTTGGCGCCATGTTGGTTCATCGCGTTGGCGATTTGCATGTAGTTAGCCAGCTGACCGCGGTTAATGTTGAGGAGTGCCCGCCACACTTGGATCTGAAAGTTTGTTCCCTTGACGAATAGAGAGAGCGGAGCCTTTGGGTGCTGATGCTGAAACAGGCTGGTCTCCACCTTGTGTCCCAATGATGTCTTGCCGCGAGTGAGAAGAGAGTGAGGCCATGTTTTGGCCAGTGCTGCAATAAGACTGTCTATTGAATCAGTCTGGGTAAATACCAGTTGGCAAATCCCTCGTTCGGTGGTGGCCATAAATATCTCGCCAAACGGACTGCCATAGGTGTCGTAGTGGATTGGCATATTGATGCCGCCTGACTTGTACTCTCCCGGCGTGCATGCTTCTAATTGAACAAAGTGATCATGTAGGCGGGAGGCACTCGTGAGACCCACATTTAGCGATGTCTCAAACAGTGTTTCAGATATAGATAATAGTTTTTTTGCGCGTTCTACAGTGAGTATCTGTAGGTATTTTTTTGGGGTAATGCCAACCCAGCGACTGAATATTCGCTGAAAATGAAACTCACTCATGTGAAGATGTTCCGCGATTTGCGCGAGATTTGGTTGCTGCGGCTGATGCTTTTCAATGAAGTTTATGGCTTGGGCAATTTTTTCGTAGTCGGAGCTCATGTTCTAATTATTGCTGATTTTAGCGCTATACACGACCCGAATCTTGCTGTTTTTTCATACTCAATTGATAAATGATTCCTCCGACAGTGATTAAGCCTAAACCCACGAGAGCTTCTTGAGGCCGAGAAAATAAAACATAACTGAGCGTCCACAGGGTAACTGACAAATAAATTAGCGGTACCCAGGGATAGCCAAAGGTCTTGTAAGCTCCTCCGATACCCAGTTTTTTATGGCGCAAAATAAAGACGCCAATAACCGAAAACAAGGTGTTGATGCCCAGTACAAAGCTTGAGAATATCAGCACTGATTCAAACGTGGAGCTGAGGATGAAGGTTACTGCAAGGCCACTTTGAAAAATAATTGCTACCGAGGGAATGCCTCGACTATTTTCCCGACTCAGCAGGTTGAATATACTAAAATCTTGACCAATCATTTGTAATACTCTTGGACCGGCCATGGTCATAGCGCTGACGGTTGATATTAACAGTACCGCCAATATTACGCCCATCAGTTTACCTGCATGGTCACCGAAAGCGGATGTTGCACTGATGACACCAATCTCCAGTTCACCTCTCAGAGCTTCGGAAGGGGCGGAGGCTAAAAAAGTGTAGTTCAGCAGCAGGTATAGAAGCATCACAGTGACAGTTCCTAAAAATAAAACAATTGGCAGACTCTGCTGTGGTTTTTCCAATTCACCGGTGACATAGGTGACCGCATTCCAGCCGGTATAGGCATAGTTGACATAGATTAGAGAGACAGCAAATGCTCCACTAAATATCACTGTGACATCCTCTGATCGTGGTGTTATGGATAGGGGTTGAGGAGAGTTTCCCCAAATTAAAACGGCCGCGCAAAAAATCAATATGACGATGATCTTTAACACGGTAAATGTTTGTTGCACGCCACTACTGGCTTGCCTGGAGAAGCTGTGTACTGCAGTTAGCATGGTCACTAAACACAGTGCAGCCCCAGTTGCCGGCAATTGAGGCACAGCTGAGTTTAGGTAGGCACCAAAGGTCATAGCCGCCAGAGCCACCGGTGCGGCAAATCCTACCGTGGCTGATACCCAACCGGATATAAATCCCGCGCTGGGATGATAGAGGCATCCAAGGAAGTTATACTCGCCTCCAGATCGCGGTAAATTGGCGCCCAATTCCGCATAGGTAAGGGCGCCGCACAGTGCTGTGATACCCCCTACCAGCCACAGCATTAGCAGTGCAAAGTGAGACTCTATACCCAGTAACTGAAAGCCCAAGCTAGTAAAAACCCCAGTACCAACCATATTGGCAATGACAATGGAGGTTGCGGTCTGTTTGGAAAATTTTTGCATTGGAACACTGTTGGTTTGGTCTCTGTGCAACACTTTAACCCAGTCAACTCAGCAGTCCAGTAAAATTACTAAATCGTTGAGCAATCAGCTGTTATCGCCTACACTCCGACAACCTGCTTTTGGTTTTTTTGGGATTTTCCCCAGCCTGATGTTGGTATTCCATTGCGACGTGAGACATTAACACTCGCCGAATAATTATAAAAATGCAGTATGGGGAATTCATAATGAAACATATGTTGTGGTTGATAGTTGCTGTCTTAAGTTCATTTGTATCTGCAGAATCGGAAAAAAATGTCTACTTTGGAGATACCCATCTGCATACGTCCTACTCCTTTGATGCTTATTTAAATCAAAATTACACAGCAGATCCAGATACAGCATATCGATGGGCCAAAGGCTTACCGGTTATACACCCTTATAATAGAACCAGAGTTCAAATTGGCCAGCCGCTGGATTTTTTGGTGGTCTCCGATCATGCGGAGATGCTCGGTGTTATGCGTGCCGTGCGTGAGGAGACGTTCATAAAGGATGACCTTGGATTTTTTGGCAATTTAAAGCGTTGGTATGCCTTTAGGCTTATGAACAACGCCATCGACGAAAACCGTGGAAGGGAATTTTTCTCCGAATTTTTGCCCGAGATATCGTCATTAAAGGATCATCCAGATCCAGTGCAACATCCGGACAATAATATTTCTGATTTGGCTATTTTTGGTGACACTAGCAAGACATCAAAAGTTGCGTGGGATGATATTGTTGATTCTACCGAGCGACATAATGAGCCAGGTGTTTTCA
Source organism: Porticoccaceae bacterium (assembly GCA_964230135.1). Classification (GTDB taxonomy): domain Bacteria; phylum Pseudomonadota; class Gammaproteobacteria; order Pseudomonadales; family Porticoccaceae; genus HTCC2207. Next base: position 3,139 of record CAXRFT010000027.1, read on the forward strand.
CAACCATGGTGGGCTGGGAATGGAGTTCTATTCCCATGGGAGCCAATCTACATCGGATAGTGATCACGCCTGATGGGCCAGAGAAAACCAAACGTTTTTTTCCCTATGGTTCTGATCAAAGTCAATACCCAGAGGATTTGTGGCAGTGGTTGGAAAATACTGAAAAAGTTATTGGTGCACGGTTTTTAGCCATACCTCACAACTCCAATCTGTCTAAGGGATATATGTTTGACAACACCACCTTGAAAGGAAAGCCAATAACGGCTGACTATGCCCGCCGAAGAATGCAGTGGGAGCCGGTGGTGGAGGTCACTCAATTCAAAGGTGACAGTGAGACCCACAGTGCTTTGTCGGCGGATGACCAATTTGCCGACTTTGAAGGCTACGAATATTATATTCAAAAGGAGAAGGCACCTTATGTGGCAAATGCCGGAGATTTTATTCGCCCCGCACTGAAGAGGGGTCTGGCTATTGGCTCCAAAGTTGGTGTAAATCCCTACAAATTTGGCCTCATCGGATCCACAGATGCGCACACCGGTCTGTCTTCCGCGGAGGAGGACAATTTCTGGGGAAAGTTTCCCACAGATTCAACCCCGGAGACCAAAGCTAGGCTCGGGATAGGTCGAGATTCTGCCAGCGGCTGGGATATGTCGGCCTCAGGCTTGGCGGCTGTCTGGGCAGAGGAAAACACCCGAGAGTCAATTTTTGCTGCGTTCAAGCGCAAGGAGGTCTACGCTACCACGGGACCTAGAATTCGTCTGCAAATCTTTGCCGGGTGGAGATTTCCTCCAGGTGCCGAGCGTTCGGAGGATTTTTCGCGCGTCGGACGTCAATATGGTGTGCCCATGGGCGGAGATTTCACTGCGATCAATGATCAAAGTCAGTCGCCACAATTCATATTGCGCGCTGTAAAAGACCCAGAGGGCGCTAACTTGGAGCGGTTGCAAATAGTTAAAGGTTGGTTGGACAGCACCGGCGAACAACGTGAGAGGGTCTATAATATCGCTTGGTCTGAGGATCGACAGTTAGCACCGGATGGCTCCTTGGAAAAAACACAGAGTACGGTGGATTTGCGCTCGGCGAGGTACACCAACAGTATCGGTGAGTCTGAATTTTCTGTGCACTGGGTCGACCCTGACTTTGACCCGGGGCAAGTCGCTTTTTACTATGCTAGGGTTTTGCAAATTCCAACGCCTCGCAATGGACTGTTGGACAGTCTGGCGCTGCAATTAGATACGCCGCCCAAGGGTCCAAACATTATCCAGGAGAGGGCCTATTCATCACCGATTTGGTATCAACCATAATCCAATTAGTAGTTTTCGCAGTGAACAACATGCCGATAATTGTGATGTAAAGGAAATAGACTCATGAGGATTTATCTGCAACGACTTGGCAGAGAGCCCCTGATACAGTTTTTAGTTGTTGGTCTCTTCGTCTTCTTTCTGGAGCGTTGGATCAATGCCGACAACTACGCCTATGATCAGTACACCATTGTGATCGATGATCAATCGCTCAGCCAGTTTATGCAGCAGCGCGCCAAGCGTTTCAATGCTCAGGAGGCGCACAATGCTCTGTCTGCGCTGAGCGACCGACAGCGTCAGCTGTTAGTGGACGACTTTGTACAAAATGAAGTGCTTTTTAGGGAGGCAGTTTCCCTAGATTTGGATCGAGATGATCCCATTATTCGTCGACGATTGATTCAAAAAATGGATTATTTGGCGCAGGGTTTTTATGATCGCGCTGAACCAATCTCTAGGGCTGACATGGAGACCTATTACACAGAGAATATGGAGTACTACAGAGAGCCAGCGAAGGCTACTTTCACCCATGTGTTTTTCCCGCATCAAAAAAGCACCCCCAACGCTGTCTTTGAGAAAGCCGCCATCACTCTTCAGACGTTGCGCGACGATAATGTGGAATTCGATAGATCTGGGCTCTACGGTCAGCGATTTCTTTACAACCGCAATTATGTCAATCGCAGTGATGCTGAGATAGAAAGCCATTTTGGTGCTGACTTTAAACAGCGCGTATTTGATACTGATGCGATCTCACAATGGCAAGGGCCCATTGAATCACTCTATGGTTGGCATCTGGTGTTGATATCCTCACTACAACCAACATTTATTCCTAGGTTCGAGGATATCACTGACCGCATCTTGGTGGATGCTCAGCGTGAGCAACAGCTGCAAGTCAAGCGTGAAGCCATTGCCAATCTCAAGGGTAAATATCGCGTTGTTAACAGCTTGGAGCCACAGTGAATAGGCTTGTTTGGATTTTTTTTGCCATTCTAGTTATCACGTCTAATGTCAAGGCTGATGAGGCGAGACCAGTCTATGTGGAAGTTGAACAAATCGCTGAAACTGAGTTTTTGCTGAAGTGGAAAATCCCACCCGTAATACCTGATATTGATATTCCCACAATTAAGCTAAATCATAAACAATGCTCAACAGTAGAGCAGTTGACTGTAGCAGCGGAGCCAGCGTTGTTGGGTAAAACACTCTATAATTGTGGAGAGGCACGTTCGGGATTCAGCGTTACTATCGACTATCCAAGGACTAATCCCGCATTGACGTCGCTGGTGGTATTCAAGAGTTCGTCCGACAGCCCGCAGCAAATCTTTTCCGGCCCGGAGGTAACGTCCATCGCTGTGGGTCCCAAAGTGGCGGTGACATCAGTGAGTCGTCAGTATATTGGTGCAGGTATCACTCATATTTTAATTGGCATAGATCATCTTTTGTTTGTTCTCTGTTTAATGGTTATTGCATCGACATTTAAGCGTCTGGTACTCACCGTAACCGGCTTTACAATTGCCCATTCCATCACTTTGAGCCTGGCAACTTTGAAGATCATAGAGGTGCGCACTGAAGTGGTAGAGACGTTGATTGCTTTGAGTATTCTATTGCTCGCAGCTGAAATCGTAAAACACCAGAGATCACCGCATTATAATAGTTTTACATGGCGTTATCCGGTGGCGGCGTCATCAGTGTTTGGCTTGTTACACGGCTTTGGTTTTGCCGTGGTGCTGCAAGAATTGGGTTTACCTCAGACAATGAAATTAGAAGCGTTGTTATTTTTCAATATTGGCGTGGAGCTGGGTCAGCTTCTCTTTATTTTCGCCGTATTGGGGGTCAGCGTCGTCATCTCAAAATTAGTGCCCAAAACAGAGGATTATCGATATCAGATCGTCCAATTGGGTATTTACATGGTTGGAGTTTGCAGTGCTTTTTGGTTGTTCAGCAGAAGCGCTTTTCTGATGGTTTAAATTGCACCGCAAAGAGACTAGCTTCAGCGCAGATGGCTCAGATGTTTGGCAATGACCTTTAGGCTCGGTTTAAATAGCTTTGGCGTGCAGGCAATAATATGCCCGCTGTTAAGAAATGATTCTCCACCTTGAAAATCACTGACCATACCGCCGGCCTCTCTCACTATAAGAACGCCAGCGGCTATGTCCCAAGGTTTGAGGTACATTTCCCAAAACACATCAAATCTTCCCGCAGCCAGGTAAGCGAGATCCAAAGACGCCACACCCAGCCGTCTGATGCCGGTAGAGTTGTCAGCGAATTCATGCATGCAGGCAAGAAAATTAGCCATCTCTTTAAACGAAGGGTTACTGAAAGGAATGCCTGTCGCATAGAGTGCTCCTGCCTCTTTTGTGCGACCCGAGACACGAATTCGACGACCATTTAAACGAGCACCTTCACCTCGACTGGCTGTAAATTCCTCGCGTTTGAAGGGTTCTACCACAACGGCATGTTCCAGACGGCCTTTAATTTTACAAGCGATGGAAATGGCGACATGGGGAATACCCCTAACGAAGTTAGTGGTTCCATCGAGAGGGTCAATGATCCATTCAATATCGCTACTACTGTCGCCACTAGCGCCGCTTTCCTCGCCAAGAAAGCAATGGTCTGGGTAGGCTTTCTTAATTTGTTCGATGATCATTTCCTCCGAGCGTCGATCAACTTCGGTGACGAAATCGTGACGACCTTTTTCGTCTACCTTGACAAGTTCTAAGTTGTCTGCAGCCTTAACGATCATGTCGCCGGCCTGACGGGCCGCCCGCAGCGCGATATTTACCATCGGTTGCATAGAAGTTTTTCCACGTGAAATGAGTCGGCGGCATTGTACCAGAGAACCTCGATTCTGCTACACTCCTCGTCCATTTTTTAATCCATCTAAATATCCATGCTAAATGCCAGACTGAGGTAACCCGTGACATCTGAACATCGGCAAGAAAAAATTCGTATAGTATTGGTCAATTCTGCTCATCCAGGCAACATCGGTGGCGCCGCCAGAGCTATTAAAAACATGGGACTAACAGAACTATACCTTGTGCAGCCCAGAGAATTTCCCGCACCGCGTGCGGTGTGGCGAGCTGCAGGCGCGCGTGAAATTTTAGCTAATGCCACTGTCGTTGAAACAGTCGATGAAGCGATTGAAGGTTGCTCATTGGTGATTGGAACCAGCGCACGAGAGAGGCGTATTCCCTGGCCCTTAATCAATCCAAGACAATGTGGCGAGCGAATTTGGCAGGAGTCTTCAGTGCACGATGTCGCCCTTTTGTTCGGTCGCGAAGATAGGGGATTGACTAACAGTGAATTGCACAAATGTCACTATCACGTGCATATTCCATCCAACCCTGAATACAGTTCTTTGAACTTAGCAACTGCGGTTCAAGTACTCGCCTATGAGATACGTATGGCGAGTTTGGCCAATGAGATGGGTGAGCTGCCAGAGATCAATGATTGGGATCAGCCGCTGGCAACATCCGAGGAGTTAGAATTTTTTCATCAACATTTATCCAAAACTATGTCAGATCTTAATTTTTATGATCCTGAAAATCCTAAACAGTTACTTACTCGTATGCGCCGACTGTTCAATCGAGCCCGGATGGACAAGATGGAAGTTTCGATGCTTCGTGGTCTGCTGACCGCTGCGGTTCGTACCCATAACTCCGATTCATAGCGCGCTTTTGGTGAGAGCAGATTAATTGACTATTTTAGTCAGGTATTAGATAATTGAATCTCACTAAACCATTCTGTGAAACCAAGAGGCAAATGGTATGCGGTTGACTACCAGAGGTCGTTATGCGGTAACGGCGATGTTGGACTTGGCCTTGCACGCCAATACTGATCCCATATCTCTCTCAGAGATTTCTGAGCGGCAGACAATATCGTTGTCCTATCTGGAGCAACTGTTTGCTCGGCTCAGGCAGTCGGGCTTGGTGGTTAGTGTTCGAGGTCCTGGTGGCGGTTATCGTTTGCGACGTTCCAGTGCGGAGATTTTTGTCGCAGAGATAATCGATGCGGTGAATGAATCGGTGGATACAACAAATTGTAAGGGAAAAGGTGATTGTCAGGGCGGAAACATATGCCTGACTCACCATTTGTGGGACAATTTGAGTGAGCAAATTCATGTTTTTTTAAGTGGTATATCGCTGGCTGATTTGGTCGCCAAGCGTGATGTGCAAGATGTTGCGGAACGACAAGTCGCCAGAGTCTTGCTGATTGATGACAAGTTGCAGGCTGGCGCCTGCTAGAGTGGAGTAAGAGATGAGTCTTCCGATTTACTTAGATTATGCGTCAACCACCCCTGTGGATCCTGTGGTTGCCGAAAAAATGATGGAGTTTATGACGCCCACTGGTCACTTTGGTAACCCTGCGTCTAGGTCGCACATGTTCGGATGGCAGGCAGAGGCCGCCGTAGAGGATGCGCGCCAGGATGTTGCTACGTTGATCGGTGCCGATCCTAGAGAAATTGTCTGGACGTCCGGCGCCACCGAAGCTAACAATTTGGCCATTAAAGGTTGCGCACATTTCAATCAGCGCAAAGGTAAGCATATTGTCACTTCTAAAATCGAGCACAAAGCTGTGCTCGACACCTGTCGCCAACTTGAGCGAGAAGGGTTTGAAGTGACTTATCTGGATCCTGACAGCCATGGACTAATTCAGCCTCAGGCAGTGGAAACTGCATTGAGGGAGGACACCACCATTGTATCAATTATGCACGTCAACAATGAGTTGGGTACATTGAATGACATAGCGGCGATAGGGAAAATCTGCCGCGAAAGGAAGATCATCTTTCATGTGGATGCTGCCCAGAGTGCCGGTAAGACGCCCATTGATGTGGAGGACATGCTTGTTGATATGATGTCTTTTTCAGCGCACAAAATATATGGCCCCAAAGGAATAGGGGCGCTATTTGTTCGACGCAAGCCCAGAGTAAGGATTGAAGCGCAGATGCATGGCGGTGGTCATGAACGCGGCATGCGCTCGGGTACATTGCCAACTCACCAGATTGTCGGTATGGGGCAGGCGTTCAAGGTCGGTCACGAGTCCTTGGCCGCAGAGACAGCCCGGATTGAACGACTCCGAGCTCGCCTTTGGGACGGTGTATCGGACATGGAAGAAGTTCACTTAAATGGATCCGCTCACCAGCATGTGCCGGGAATAGTGAATATTAGCTTCGCCTTTGTCGAAGGGGAATCTTTGATGATGGCGTTACGAGATCTGGCGGTGTCCTCCGGTTCTGCTTGTACCTCGGCAAGTTTAGAGCCATCTTACGTATTGAGGGCGCTGGGTCTAAACGATGAAATGGCACACAGTTCAATTCGGTTTAGTATCGGTCGTTACACCACGGAGGCAGATGTGGATGCCGCAGTTACCCAAGTGCGTGCAGCAGTGGATAAGTTACGGCTATTGTCTCCTCTTTGGGATATGCACAAAGCAGGGATTGATCTAAATACGGTACAATGGTCAGCGCACTGATTATTGGTTTATTTAGAGGACAAAGTAAACAAGAAATAAGGAGTCAACAGAATGGCTTATAGTGAAAAAGTAATTGACCACTACGAAAACCCACGAAACGTAGGTCAATTAGATGAGAATTCTAAAAATGTCGGCACTGGCATGGTGGGAGCTCCCGCCTGCGGTGATGTAATGCGACTGCAGATTCAGGTGAATGACGACGGTGTAATCGAAGATGCAAAATTCAAGACCTATGGATGTGGTTCAGCTATAGCGTCCAGCTCGCTGTTGACCGAGTGGGTCAAAGGAAAGCATATGGACGCGGCAGAACAAATTAAAAATACCGAGATCGCTGAAGAGTTGGCATTGCCTCCCGTCAAGATTCACTGCTCTGTGTTGGCCGAAGATGCGATTAAAACTGCTGTGCGTGATTTGCGTGACAAGCGTGGGAGCTAGCTGTTAACTGTGGCTATCTCTATGACAGCGGCTGCGCAGCAGCATGTGCAAAAGCATTTGCAGCATCGTACCAAGGGTGTCGGTGTGAGGCTCGGAGTGAGAACCACTGGATGCTCCGGGCTGTCCTATGTTCTTGAGTTTGTCGATGATATATCAGCCGATGATCAAACCTTTCAATTTGGTGATGTTGTCTTGGTTGTTGACCCCAAGAGTTTGGTTTATTTGGATGGCACGGAACTGGATTACGTCAAGGAGGGACTCAACGAAGGTTTTGAATTCCGTAATCCCAATGTCAAGGATGAATGCGGTTGTGGCGAGAGCTTTCACGTATAAAGTCTCCTCACACCACCTACAGGGCCCTTTTCAACTCCTATTATTGAAAAAAATGACTCGTGGGGTTTGCCCTTGAATTTTTCCACAGATTACTTTGAAATATTCTCTCTCCCGGCAGAGTGGAATTTGGATGTGTCAGAGTTGAATCGTCGCTATCTCTTACTTCAGCAGGAATTCCATCCCGACCGCTACGCGAAAAAATCAGATGCAGAGCAGCGATTGGCTGTGCAAATGGCGGCGCTGATTAATCAGGCGTTCGAGACACTCAAATCACCTCTTCATCGTGCTCAATATTTGCTTGAACGGACTGGAATTTCTGCTGATGAACAATCAAAAACTACCAGTGATGGGGCTTTTTTGATGCAGCAAATAGAACTCAGGGAGGCACTAGCGAGCATACCTTCCAGCGACAAACCTTGGGACGCTTTAAACACCTTAGAATCTTCTCTCCAGGCAAATTACAAATATTTGCAAGCTGATTTTGGCAAGAGGTTTAGCGGTGGGTATTTTGATGAGGCCAATGAGCTGGTTGCTAAAATGCAATTTTTTACTAAATTACTCGACCAAGTGAGATCTGTAGAAGATACCTTGGAGGATATTTAAACTATGGCATTGTTACAGATTTCAGAGCCAGGTCGGTCGCCCCAACCTCATCAACGCAAGCATGCGGTGGGTATTGATTTGGGTACGACTAACTCTTTGGTAGCCATAGTTCGCAGTGGTATGCCGGAGACTCTGGCTGATCAGCAAGGATCTCATTTACTGCCTTCGGTGGTTCACTATGGTTCAGAGGGTGTGGATCTTGTTGGCGTGGATGCTCAATCACTAGCCACTTCCGACCCGCTCAATACGATTAGCTCTGTTAAACGTCTTTTGGGGCGCGGTATAGGTGACCTCACGCTGCTGGGTGATCAACTTCCCTATGAGTTTGAGGATTCCACGGACGGCATGCCAAGGATTAAGACAAGGTTTGGCATGTTAAGTCCAGTGCAGGTGTCCGCGGTAATATTGCGGAAACTGGCTGACAGAGCTGAGCAAAGTTTGGACGCCACATTGGATGGTGCGGTGATTACTGTGCCAGCCTATTTTGATGAAGCGCAACGCCAGGCAACAAAAGATGCGGCGACACTTGCAGGTATCAAAGTATTGCGATTGCTCAATGAGCCCACCGCAGCAGCCATTGCCTACGGCCTGGACTCTGATCGCGAAGGTGTTGTTGCCGTTTATGACCTAGGTGGTGGTACCTTTGATATCAGTTTGTTGAAGCGGTCTCGGGGTGTATTTGAGGTGTTGTCTACCGGGGGAGACTCCGCCCTGGGAGGTGATGACTTTGATCATGCCATAGCCAGCTGGTTGCGGGAACAGGTCGGATTAGATGGGTCTTTGACTCCAGCACAGCAGCGGATTTTGCGAGATGCCGCACGACAAGTAAAAGAGTCTCTGACTGATAGTAGGGAAGCCTCTGTCAGCTTGTTCGAGACAACGGTTGTGCTCACAAGAGAGACGATGAATAGTCTTATTGATGGTCTGGTGGCTAAGACTATGCGAGCTTGCCGGCGAGCTCTCAGGGATGCCGATCTAGACGTTGGTCAAGTGGATAATGTGGTTTTGGTGGGTGGTTCCACTCGCAGTATTCTGGTGAGAGAAAAAGTGGCTGAATTATTTCAATCGGAACCGCTGTGTAACCTCGATCCAGATCGTGTGGTGGCCATGGGTGCTGCTGTTCAAGCTGATGTTCTTGTGGGTAATGGATCTGATGATGATATTCTGCTGCTGGATGTGATCCCGCTCTCGTTGGGAATAGAGACCATGGGTGGTTTGATTGAAAAGATTATTCATCGCAACACTACTATTCCGGTGTCCAAAGCACAGGAATTCACGACTTTTAAGGATGGCCAGACCGCCATGGCGATCCATGTATTGCAGGGTGAGCGAGAGTTGGTGGATGACTGCCGTTCACTGGCCCGTTTTGAACTTCGGGGAATACCACCAATGGTCGCAGGCGCAGCAAAAATTCGCGTCACCTACCAAGTGGATGCCGACGGGTTGCTCAATGTAACTGCCAAAGAGTTGACCAGTAATGTGGAATCCAGAATAGAGGTAAAACCATCGTTTGGTCTAGCTGAAGATGAAGTGACTGAAATGCTTCGAGCTTCCTTTGATCATGCGCGAGATGACATGCAATCTAGAGCATTGCGTGAACAGCAGGTTGAGGCAGACCGCACCATAGAGGATTTGAGTACCGCCATGGCTAAGGATGCCGAGGCCTTGTTGACAGCAGAGGAGTCTGAATGTTTGTATACGGGCTTGCAGGAATTGCAACAGTTGCGCACACAGGCGACAGAACACCGTGTATTGGCAAGAAAAATCGAGACTCTTGCTAAACTCAGCGAAAACTTTGCCGCAAAGCGAATGGACGCGTCGGTCAAAGCTGCTCTGGCGGGACAAAGCCTAGATGACGTTGAGTCCCGGTAAAACTATTTTTTAGCAGAGGAAATATTTCACAATGGCGCGAATTGTTTTTCTTCCCCACAAGGAGATTTGTCCAGAGGGCGCTGTAATTGAAGCCGAGAGAGGTGAATCCGTTTGCGAAGCTGCGCTGCGCAATGGGCTGGATATAGAACACGCTTGTGAAATGTCTTGTGCTTGTACCACCTGCCACATTCACGTTCGCGAGGGATTTGAGTTGCTACCAGAAGCCGATGATTTAGAAGAAGATTACTTGGACAAGGCTTGGGGCGTTGATCCGGATTCACGATTGAGCTGTCAGGTCATTGTTGAGGACGATGATCTCGTGGTAGAAATTCCTCGATACACGATTAACATGGTGTCTGAGAGACATTGAGGCAAAACTAAGTGGAATTAGGTTTTAAAATAACAGCAATGCAGCGAATTTTTGCCTTTGTCGCGATGCTGCTCAGCGCGTCTTGTGTGATCTCAATTGATAACGTCAATCACTACGCTGACGATGAGTTTGCAGTGCAGGGTAGCGCGGTGGTGGTCAGACACACAGTACTGTCAGATGGTCATCCCATGGCGCTTTGGGAAAAATCAAATGCCAATGCTGAGGGTATTATCCTCTTTATTCATGGTCGTACTTGGAGTGCCTTGCCTGACTTTGACCTTCAAGTTGAAGGTGAAGATCTGTCATTGATGGATGGCATGATAGCAAAGGGATATGCCACCTATGCCCTTGATTTGCGAGGCTATGGTCAAACACCAAGAGATGAGAGTCAATGGTTGTCTCCAGATAAGGCGGCCCAAGATGTAATCAATGTGTTGAATTGGATCTCTCAGCGTCACTCAGGGGAGCCAGTACATGTTTTCGGTTGGTCTTATGGTGCGGTAATTTCCTTGTTGTCTGCTCAGAAAAATGCCGCCGATATGGCCAGTCTGACGCTGTTTGGTTTTTGGTTAGACCTCGATGCTGAGCATGCGCGCCCCTCAGAATCCTCAGTGCTTGAACGCCGCGTCAATACCGCTGAGGCCGCTGCCAGTGACTTCATTACGCCCGGCAGTATCAGTCAGCGCGCCATTGATGGCTATGTTGAAGCCGCGTTGAAAGCAGATCCAGTGCGAGTGGACTGGCGCAATGAGGACCAGTTTTTGGCTATCGATCCCACTCGTATTGAGCTGCCGGTGTTGTTATTGCAGGGAGAGTTTGATCCCCTTACTCCAACACATCTGCAGAGTAAGTTGTTCAGTCGTTTAAAAACCGCAGACAAGCGTTGGGCTGTGGTGGCCGGTGGTGATCATGCGGCATTCTTGGAGGCACCAAGGGCCGACTTTATCCGCCTGTTAGATGACTTTCTCGATCAATATAGACCCTAAAAAGAATTCCTCCCAACCTAAGAAAAAGGAACAGTTTATGCTCAAGTGGACCGACGTTAACCATATCGCTATCGAACTGATGGAGCGGCATCCAGATGTAGATCCTCAGTATGTCAACTTTGTTCAACTCAGGGATTGGGTAATGGCAATTGAGGAGTTTTCAGATGACCCTGACCGCTGTGGTGAGAAAATACTAGAAGCTATTCAAATGACATGGATTGACGAGCTGGACTAATTTTATCGTATACCCAATTATCGACCGCTAGGACATCCCGCATGAAAGTTTCTCGGCGTGTTGCATTTGTGTTTGTGTCACTCGGTGCTGGGTTAATTGTGAGAATAATGTTTCATACACCGATGTCTCCAGACAAGTCCCAAGTTGTCGACATGGCTCTCGATGAGGCGATGTTGGCGGCTGATCCTTCAAAATCCATTCAGTTCCCTACTCTTTCTCACGCCAATCGGTGGTGCTGCGATAACCGAGCGTTTGGCTGTTTTCAATCCAAGCAACAATTGGCTGCTGTGCAGGGCACCGATGAGACAATCGGATCTAAACGTTACCTTGATGGTGTAAAAAAATTATATTTTGCTGATGCAAGTGGTGTGGAGTAGGAAGATATGGACTTCCATTGGTCTGGTGTTGCTGTTAAATCTTGGCTGGTATGCGCCACTTTATTCATTCACTGCTCGGCGCTGTCAGATCAGGCTAGTTTACCCTTTTATCGTCCCGATATGAATCCATTGACCCTCGGTTATATCACAGCAGATACAACCGTCGGTACAGGGATTGCACAGGGCCAATGGCGTTGGCAGATGGGTTTAAATGTTGCCAATACCGTTCAATCGGAAAGTCGTGCTGACGGCAGTGAGTCTATTTTGCTCGATGCTGAAACCAAGCGATTTCATGTTGGTGTTGAATACGGCTTATCAGACAAATGGACGGTGTCCTTAGATTTGCCCTACATTCGTCACAGCGCAGGTCATCTGGATGGCGCAGTTGATGAATTCCATGAATTTTTTGGTTTTCCCGAGGGTCCGAGGGGTAAACGCCCCAGAGATTTATTGGCGATTGAATATCGTGTCGATGGTCATGCTCTGGTCGACCTTAGTCAGCCATCCTCGGGTATCGGTGACATTGGACTATCGGTGATTCGCAGCATTGATAGTGATTGGATTGATGATCTAAGGGTCGGCGCTAAGTTAAAGTTTCCCAGTGGTGACAATTATCACTTAACAGGTTCAGGAACTGCTGACGGTGCTGTCTGGCTCTCTGGTAGTGCCGTCCTCGCGACCCAAGTCTCGCAGTTTTTTAGTGTCGGCGCTGCGGTGATTGAAAAGAATGCGGGTTTGTTAGCTGACATTCGACGCTCTGAGTATGGATTTCTGTCCTATGGCGTTGCCTGGCGATACAATGATTTTTTGACATTAAAAGCGCAATTGGATAGCAGGTCGGCAATCTATGAGCAGACCTCTATGGCGCCATTAAAAGCATCTACAACCATTAGTTTTGGCGGAACGCTGACCATTTTTCGCGACTACCAGCTGGATATTGCTGTGGTGGAAGACATTCATGTGGGCACAGCGCCAGATGTTGTTTTTAACATTAATCTGGTCTCTGCCGCTTTATTTTAGACGACCCTTGAGTTTGTTGTTGTGAGAAGTCTTGTGGAATAGTATCTTAGACTAATTCAATGCTTAATAGGGCGCACAAAAGCGGTTGTGACTCTGACTATTGATAGGTAAACTACGCGGCTTTTTAAGCAGGGCGCAGGGCAATAACCAAAGCCTTTCCCCGTTGACAATAATTGAATTTGGAGAGTTTTCATGGCGTCTGAACGCACACTATCTATCATTAAGCCCGATGCGGTTGCTAAAAACGTTGTTGGTCAAATTTTGAGCCGTTTTGAAGCGGCGGGGCTCAAAATTGTTGCTTGTAAAATGCAACAACTGTCGCGCGAGCAGGCTGAAGGTTTTTATGCCGAGCATCGAGAGCGAGGATTTTTTAACGATTTAGTGGATTTTATGACTTCTGGACCGGTATCAGTTCAGGTGCTTGAGGGTGAAAATGCTATCATTGCTAACCGTGACTTGATGGGCGCAACCAATCCTCAAGAAGCAGCTGCGGGTACTATTAGGGCAGATTTTGCCCAATCAATAGATGCCAATGCTGTACACGGGTCAGATTCTGCAACATCGGCTGTGCGTGAGATCGATTATTTCTTTGCCAGCGACGAAATCTGTTCTCGCTAAAAGTTGAGTACAGAGGGCATCCATGTCCAGTCAAGCTACTGAAATCAACTGTACTGAACAACCCCAAGAGGCAAAAACCAACCTTTTGGGGTTTTCTCTGTCTCGCCTGGGTGATTTTTTTGAGCAGATAGGAGAAAAGCGTTTTAGAGCAACGCAAGTTATCAAGTGGATTCATCAGGAAGGTGAGCGCGACTTTAACAAGATGACCAACCTATCGAAAGACTTGCGGAGCAAGCTCGATGAAATAGCCGAAGTTGTTCTACCTGAAGTGGTCAGTTGTCAGGATTCACTTGATGGTACGCGCAAATGGTTAATTCGTGTGGATGGCGGTAGCTGTATTGAGATGGTTTACATTCCCGAGCGCGATCGAGGCACACTCTGTGTGTCCTCTCAAATTGGGTGCGCGCTGGATTGCAGTTTTTGTGCCACAGGAAAGCAGGGGTTTAATCGAGATTTAACCTCGGCGGAAATAATCGGACAGTTGTGGATTGCAGCGGACTCCTTTGATCAGTTCGGCGCTGCGGCAAAACGCCGAGTGTCCAATGTGGTCATGATGGGTATGGGCGAACCGCTGATGAATTTTGACAATGTGGTGGACGCCATGAGCATCATGTTGGAGGATAATGCCTATGGCTTGTCTAAGCGGCGTGTCACCCTCAGTACTTCGGGCGTTGTTCCCGAGTTAGACAGGCTGGCCGACGTCAGTGACGTATCCCTCGCAATTTCTCTTCATGCTCCAAACGATGAACTGCGTAATCAGCTGGTTCCTATTAACCGAAAATATCCGTTGGCTAAATTTATTCAAAGTACCAAGCGCTACATTGAAAAAATGCCTGATAATCGGCGCAAGGCAACGGTCGAGTATACGTTGATGGATCAGATCAATGATCGATCTGTCCATGCTCGCGAGTTGGCTCAACTGTTGAAAGAATTGCCTTGTAAGATTAACCTGATTCCGTTTAATCCATTTCCGGGCTCTGGTTACAAAACTGTAACCAGCACTGCACTGAATAGGTTTCGAGACATTCTGATGGCGGAGGGTTACACTGTCACTGTGAGAACAACACGCGGCGATGATATTGCCGCAGCCTGTGGACAATTGGCAGGCGAAGTTAATGATCGAACCAAGCGACAGGCCCGTTACAAGAGGCGACTAACCGAAGAGCAACCGATCAACATCATCGGTTGAGTTAACTGAATCTTGACGTTGGTGGTGTGGTGAATTTGGTTACACTGTGGATGCCAAATGAATATGGTAAAGAATATAAATGCTTTTGGTCTGGTGTTAATGTTGAGCGTGGCAGCGTTGCTGACCGCCTGTGCCAGCGTTGGGAACTCTTCATCCTCCGTAGGTGAGGTTTCAAATTCCTTTGAACAGCACGTCAATCTTGCCAGACAGTATATCGTTAGAGGTAATCGCGATCTTGCCAGGATGCATTTGGTCAAGGCTGAACAGGTGGTCCTTGGGCGCAGTGAAATATCACAACTTAACGGCGCCCATGCTTTGCTGTACCAAACAGAATCAGAGTTCGCTCTGGCAGAAGAGTATTACCTAAAGGCAGTCAAGAGTGATCCGCAAGATTCCGCATTGCGTTACAACTTTGCCACATTTCTGTTAGCACGTGGGCGAGCTCAGGAATCCATAGTGCAGATGTCCGTTGCCTGTGATGATTTCAATTATCATAGGCGTCCCCAAGGGTTCTTTATGATGGGTCTTGCACACAACATGATGTCTAATCCAGACAAGGCGCTGGTGGCCTTCGACAAGGCAATTCAGCTGAAACCAGACTTTGCTCCCAGTTATTTGGAAGTAAGTAAAATATATTTCGATCAACAGGATTATCAGCGAGCGAGAGCAGAATTGGATGCCTATACTGTCCGCGCTGGCGATACCGCCCAGGGATTGTGGCAGCTCATAAAGTTAAATTTGGCTACAAATGATATCCGGTCGATGCAAGAAGCTGGCGCCAGTTTGAAATCCGGCTTTCCGAGGTCTAAGCAAGCGACTGAATTTGAGCAGTTGATCAAGCAAATGGAAAATGCAGATAATTCCCACGGGGACAGAGAGTAAGACACGCGTGAGTTTTAGTGAATCACCCATAGTTCGACGAAAATCCAGACAGATTATGGTCGGTGATGTACCTGTTGGTGGCGGCGCGCCAATTTCGGTGCAGAGCATGACTAATACCTCAACATCGGATGTGGAAGCAACAGTCGCTCAGATTGAAACTATTCAGCAGGCTGGGGCTGATATAGTGCGTGTTTCCGTGCCTTCCCTGGCAGAAGCTGAAGCCTTTGGTGAGATTCGCAAAAGAGTGTCTTTACCGCTGGTAGCGGACATTCACTTTGATCACAAAATTGCCCTGCGTGTTGCCGACCTAGGGGTTGATTGTCTACGCATAAATCCGGGTAATATCAGCCGTGAAGATAGGCTCAGAGAGGTCATTACTAAGGCTAAAGACTTAAATATACCCATAAGAATTGGCGTGAATGCGGGTTCACTGGGCAAGGATTTGCTTCGCAAATATGGCGAACCAACCGCCGAGGCTATGGTTGAGTCAGCAATGCGCAATGTTGATCGTTTGGATAAGTATGATTTCCAAGATTTCAAAGTCAGCGTCAAGGCCTCTGAGGTATTTATGGCTCAGGCAGCCTATCGCGACTTAGCTAAGCGCATTGAGCAACCTTTACATCTTGGTATAACAGAAGCAGGTGGCTTGCGCTCTGGTACAGTGAAATCAGCCATTGGATTAGGTGCTCTATTGTTGGATGGCATTGGCGATACTATCAGAATATCTCTGGCTGCAGATCCTGCTGAGGAAGCCCGTGTAGCCTGGGCCATGTTGCGCAGCCTCAGGTTGAGATCCAAGGGGATAAATTTTATTGCCTGCCCCAGTTGTTCAAGACAGAATTTCGATGTGATCTCTACTGTCAACGCATTGGAGGCGAGACTAGAAGACATCAGCGTGCCAATGGATGTCTCCATAATAGGCTGCATTGTGAATGGTCCAGGCGAGGCGAAAATTTCAGATTTTGGTCTCACTGGTGGGAATCCTGCCAATTTGGTATATCTCGATGGTGTTCCAGATCACAAGATTAGCCAGGAGAACTTGGTGGATCAGTTGGAGGCAGAGATCCGAGCAAAGGCCAAAGCATTAGAAGTTCAGCGTGCCAGAGATGCTGAGCAAATTATAGCCAAGGGTTGATAAATTTATCATGACAAAACTTCAATCCCTCAGGGGAATGCACGACTTACTTCCCCAGCAGTCAGCAATATGGCAGTACTTTGAAAAGATAGTTTCCGATGTCTTGGCAAATTACAGCTATAAGGAAATTCGCTTTCCCATCGTTGAGCAGACAGAGTTGTTCCGACGATCCGTGGGAGAGGCCACTGATATCGTCGAGAAGGAGATGTACAGTTTTGACGATCGCAACGGTGATTCCCTCAGTCTACGTCCTGAGGGAACTGCGGGTTGCGTGCGTGCCTGCATGCAAAATGGTTTGTTGCACAATCAGACCCAAAGACTCTGGTATATGGGTCCTATGTTTAGGCATGAACGCCCGCAAAAAGGTCGCCAGCGTCAGTTTCACCAGATCGGTGTGGAGGCCTTTGGTCTTGCAGGTCCCGATATTGACGCAGAGTTGTTGCTGCTGACTGCGCGTCTTTGGCGAGCACTAAAAATAGACCACGCGGTGAATTTACAAATTAACTCACTGGGCACTGCGGTAGATCGGAAAAAGTACCTTGCAGCGTTGGTTGAATACTTGAATCAACATCGTGATCGTCTGGATGAAGACAGTTTGAGGCGTTTGACCACCAACCCCATGCGAATATTGGATAGCAAGAATGCCGGCGTACAAGCAGTGTTAGAGGAAGCACCCCTGTTGAGCCAGTTCATCGATGAGGAATCTCAACAACATTTTGCTCAGGTATGCACAATTTTGGATGCGGCTGGCTTGAGTTATGAAATTAATCCGAAGTTAGTGCGCGGACTGGATTACTACTCTAAGACGGTTTTTGAATGGGTAACCACAAGTCTTGGTGCTCAGGGGACAGTCTGTGGTGGCGGTCGCTACGATGGGTTGGTGGAGCAATTTGGCGGCAGGCCCTGCCCAGGTGTCGGCTTTGCCATGGGTGTGGAGCGGTTGGTGCTCCTGTTGGAAGCCCTGGATGTGATACCCGAAACGGTCTCCCATGCCATTGATGTCTATATCTTGTCCAGTATGGATGATGCCGCCATCGCCCTTGTCTTGGCTGACAAACTTCGAGATCAATGTCCCGAAATCAAGATAGAGAGTCACTGTGGCGGGGGTAGTTTTAAGTCTCAAATCAAGAAGGCCGATAAAAGTGGTGCGCAGATTGCTCTTATTCTCGGTGAAAATGAGATCGCCGAGCAGACAATTGGTGTAAAATACCTGCGCAGCGAACATCCGCAAGAAGCTGTTGTCCAAGCTGAACTTGCTGGGCTATTAAATTCATACTTTACTAATTGAGGAACACCCGTGGTAGAAGAACGAACTGATGAAGAACAAATTGAAGCTCTAAAAGCCTGGTGGGACGAAAATGGGACGAAAACACTTGCTGCCTTGGTGTTAGTGATTGGTGGCTATTTTGGTTGGGAGGCCTGGAGTACTAAAATTCAAGCGCATTCTCAGCAGGCATCTGATCTCTGGCAAACTACCATCGATACTGTTGATGGCAAGTCCGCAAGAGATGTACAAGTCGATCAGATGATTCTTGTGGGGAGTAATATCGATAGGTTAAGGCAAGATTATGCTGATACGGCATACGCCCATTTTGCTGCTGCATTGCGTGCTAAATTATCTGTTGAAATGGGGGACTTAGATACAGCTGCAGAAGCTCTGCGGTGGTCTCTAGAAAATAATGCCGATGAGGCGACTCAAATTGTCACTCGATTGCGACTCGCTCGAGTAGAAGCAGCACGAGGAAACTTTAAGCTTGCACTGGAGATGTTACAAGGAGTTGATGCGGGGCAACACAAAGCTGCCTATGATGAGGCTAAAGGCGACTTCTATGTGCAGTTGGGTGACACAGGAGCGGCCTACACTGCCTATGAGTCAGCGGTTGCGGTGAGTCAGTCAGCTGATTCAACGGCGCGAAATGTACTCGCGTTGAAGATTAGTCAGGTAGCTCCTGCGGGCGATAACCCTGATAGTGGCCCAAGTGATCTGGCGGCGGAGATTGATGCAGTGATGGTGGAGACTGAAGAATGAAACCATTGAGTCTCCTGCTCAGCTTGCTTTTGTTGTCTGGGTGCAGCTGGTTTTCAGATGAGGAAGACCCGGCCATAACGCCTGCTGAATTGACCGAGTTTACTGCAGAAATTGAAATAGAGAAGTTGTGGTCGACTAAGCTCGGATCGGGAGCCAAAGACTATTTAATTAGCCTTCGCCCGGCCGCTAGCACAGATACAATTTTTGCCGCCGACTATGATGGTACTGTATCAGCGTTGGATATTAACTCTGGCAAGCCGAAGTGGCAGGTGAGCTTAGATGCCATGGTGACAGGCGGTGTTGGCTACGGTGCAAATAAGGTTATGGTGGGTACCGTCGAGGGTGAAGTATTCGTATTGAATGCAGCTGACGGTGCCATACTATGGACCGCGCAGGTGAGCTCTGAAATACTTTCTAGTCCGCAAACTAAC
The DNA here is from genome assembly GCA_964230135.1 of Porticoccaceae bacterium. Classification (GTDB taxonomy): domain Bacteria; phylum Pseudomonadota; class Gammaproteobacteria; order Pseudomonadales; family Porticoccaceae; genus HTCC2207. The sequence goes on from CAXRFT010000027.1 coordinate 22,421, forward strand.
GGCGATATTGTGGTTGTGCACAGTATCGATAATCAAATGGTTGCACTGGATGCGACAACCGGAGAACAGCGCTGGCGTCACAATGGCGAGGCGCCCATCCTTAGTGTCAGAGGCACCAGTGAATCCATTGTCACGAACTCAATGGTTATCTCTGGGTTTGATTCGGGCAAATTAATTGCCTTTAACGCAGATAATGGCTCGCTAATCTGGGAAACGCGAATTGCTTTGCCAAAGGGAAGAACCGAGTTAGAGCGCATGGTTGATATCGACGGGACGCCACTATTAATTGGGGATCTGATTTATGCGGTGACCTATCAGGGTCGACTGGGAGCCATATCTCGTGGTACTGGACGGGATGTTTGGTCTCAAGACACCTCGTCACACCAGGCTCCTGGATACAGAGCAGGGCGGGTTTTTGTCACAGCGGCGGAAGACGCAATCCAAGCTTTTGCGTCTGGCAGTGGACAACAAATATGGGTTAATGATCAATTGTTTTTGCGTCGGGTGACCGGGCCGGTGCCCCTGCAGAACACCATTGCCGTAGCCGATGCTGAGGGTTATTTGCACTTATTGAGTTCCGATGATGGCCGTTTTGTGGGTCGAACCAAAGTGGGTGGTGGTGTTAATGCACCCATGATTGCGGTAAGAGATCGTCTCTTTGTGCAGGCAAACAATGGCACGCTGAGTGCATTTACAATTCAATAGGGAAAATTCTCAATAATTAACGTAGAATGCCGCAGCTAAAGGTTGCGGCATTTTTTTATCCTATGATTCCTGTTATTGCTCTAGTCGGGCGGCCCAACGTGGGTAAGTCCACTTTGTTTAATCGATTAACTCGCAGTCGAGATGCTCTCGTGGCCAATTACTCTGGGTTGACGCGTGACCGTCAATACGGCGATGGTGAAATGTTTAATCGTCGCTTTATGGTGATTGATACTGGTGGCATTAGTGGCGAGGAGGAGGGTATCGACGCTGAAATGGCAGACCAGTCGTTTCTGGCTATGGACGAAGCGGATATCGTTCTCTTTGTTGTGGATTGTCGTTCGGGTGTGACCTCTGCTGACTATGTTATTGCCGAAAAACTGCGCAAAAAAAATCGTACAGTCTATCTGGTGGCCAATAAGATTGATGGGCTCGATCCCGCTGCCGCCTTAGCTGATTTTTATGAGATGGGTTTTTCTGGCATGTTCCCAACAACGGCTACTCATGGGCGCGGTGTGCGCTCGATGATGGAGGAGGTACTAGAACCGTTCGCGGAGTATGTGGAATCCCAAGATGAGAGTTCTGCGGGCATCAAAATCGGTGTTGTAGGGCGGCCTAACGTGGGCAAGTCTACCTTGGTCAACCGTCTTTTGGGTGAAGATCGCGTAGTGGTTTACGATCAGCCCGGCACAACCAGAGACAGTGTCTACATTGACTATGAACGTCATGGGAAAAGTTACACCTTGATCGATACCGCGGGTATACGCAAGCGCAAAAACGTCAAACTGTCGATTGAAAAATTTTCTATTGTTAAAACCTTAAAGGCCATTGAAGATGCCAATGTGGTGATTTTAATGGTGGATGCCCATGAGGGGCTAGTGGATCAAGATTTGCACCTGATGGGTTCGGTCATTGATGCCGGGCGAGGTCTGGTAATTGGCATTAACAAATGGGACGGGTTGGATGCAGACAAAAGGGAGCATATTAAAGTCGAGATTAAACGTCGTTTGCAGTTCGCCGAATTTGCCGATGTGCATTTTATCTCCGCGCTTCACGGATCCGGAGTAGGCAACCTCTATGATTCCATTGGCGCGGCATACAGAGCAGCCACTGATGCATTAAGTGCCTCTCGATTAACTAAGGTTCTGGAGGGTGCGGTGGAGGAACATCAGCCACCGATGGTACACGGCCGCAGAGTAAAGCTGCGCTATGCCCATGCCGGCGGTCGCAATCCCCCCGTGATTATTGTTCATGGTAATCAAACTGACTCAGTACCAGCGCAGTACACGCGTTATTTGGAGAAGATTTTTCGTCGTGAACTGGGTCTCCACGGGACGCCAGTGCGGGTGGAATATCGAACCGGTGACAACCCGTACAAGCGGAAGTCCGGCAAGGCTGGAGATAACAAAACCAAGCCGCGTAGAAAAATTGTGAAGTACAACAAACGTCATCTGTAATACGGACATTTTATTCTGTTAGAGACAAGTTATCTCACTAAATCTCTCCACAACCCTCGTGGTTAGAGGTTTTTCAAGCAGTCCTTACACAATATTATTCGACTAATATCATATCTCGATATCTAGGTTTGTGTGCTCCAACTCTGGTGGAGCGTGGCTCGGTTTGCATTAGTTATTCCAACTTTGGCATGTTTCATCTTTTAAAGTACAAATATTAATAATTTTTGCCATAAATTGGACTATGCGAGGGCAATTAAAGTATTTCTGTCTGTATCTTTGAGGCTACCATAAGTAACGTTTTTATTGGTTTAATTAAAGAATATTGCTATGAAAAATAATAACAAGCTGGCCTTTGCTACCAGAGCTATCCACAGTAGCTACGACCCATCCACAGCAGAGGGTGCACTGAATCCTCCTGTGCATATGAGTTCCACTTACAGTTTTGAGTCTGTGGAACAGGGCGCTGCTAGATTTGCAGGTCAGGACAGTGGTCATTTCTACAGCCGCATATCTAATCCCACCCAGGAGATATTAGAGCGCCGTCTCTCTGATCTCGAAGAGGGTGAAGCCGCGGTTGCCACAGCATCGGGCATGGGGGCAATCAGTGCCACGCTGTGGACAATTCTCGCACCGGGAGACCACGTTCTGGTGGATCAGACGGTTTATGGCTGTACGTTTTCCCTGCTCGAGCACGGGCTAAAGAAATTCGGTGTTGAGGTGAGCTATATAGACTTTACTGATCACAACCAAGTGTCGTCAGGCTTGCGTCACAACACCAAGGTTGTCTATTTTGAAAGTCCGGTCAATCCAACTATGCGGATCATCGATATTTGTGCTGTCACATCCATTGTTAAATCTCATCATGCCGATGTGAAAGTTGTTGTCGACAATACTTACGCGACACCTGCACTTCAGCGACCGCTTACCCTGGGTGCTGATATTGTTATTCATTCACTGACCAAATATCTCGGCGGTCACGGCGACTTAATTGCAGGCGCAGTGGTGGGTAGCTCAGCCATGATGGAAGAGATTCGCTTAACGGGTCTCAAGGACATGACTGGCGCGGTCATCGCGCCGCTGAGTGCATTTCTTGTGCTCCGCGGCATAAAAACCCTTGAGCTGCGAATGGAAAAACATTGCAAGAATGCACAACAGATAGCTCAATGGTTGGATCGACATGAGGCGGTTAGTCGGGTCTATTATCCAGGACTTCGCAGTGATCCCGGACATGGTTTAGCATCCTCCCAGATGCGGCTGTTCGGTGGTATGGTGGCTTTTAAGTTGAAGGATGGTTTTGATGGTGCAGTGAAGATGCTAAATCGTCTCGTGTTGATCAAGCGCGCAGTGAGTTTGGGCGATTCTGAGACCCTGATTCAGCACCCGGCAAGTATGACCCATTCTACCTACTCACCGGAACAGCAAGACGCACACGGCATCAGTCGCAGTTTGATTCGAATTTCGGCCGGGTTGGAGTCAGTGGACGACATTTTGGCCGATCTAGAAAGAGCGTTGGACAAATAATTTTCACTGTTATGTTATGTATCGATCTTTCTAATGCCTTTCGCTGTCATCTGAAGTTCTCCATCAGTTAACTGAGCTATTAAGTCTTCTCCCACTGCTACAGTAGTGACACTTTTGATAGCCTGCCCTTTACTGTTTCGAATAACTGAAAATCCTCGACCTAGGACTCTCAGTGGACTGACCGCATCGAGAAGATGTAACGTTTGATCGATCTTGGTCCGCTCTTTGTACAATTTATCGCCTGCAGCCTGTTGCAATGCCTGAACCCCAGTCACGAGACGTTGATAATACTCGGACACCAATGGTTTTGAGTTTCTGCTAGTAAGTTTTTCTGTCAGCACACCAAATTTGGTACGCTGGTGATCCATGGTTACCTGCATTGCTCGGTTGAGGCGCGTCTCTAAATGATCAAGATTTTGCGTCTGTTCCATCAGTTTTCTACTGGGGTGTTGTAGGCGTTTTTCTAAATGCTCGCGATGTGTAGAAAAATGTCTGATTTGGCGCAACAGAATCTGTTGCAACTGATTTATTCTGTCAACAATCTGCCTCTGGATATCCAGATAATCGGGGCTTAATAGTTCGGCCGCCGCCGACGGCGTTGGCGCCCGGAGATCGGCAACAAAATCGGCAATGGTGAAGTCAATTTCATGACCGACCGCGCTGACGATGGGAATGTCACTGTGAAAAATAGCACGGGCAACAGTCTCCTCATTAAATGGCCAGAGATCTTCTAATGAACCGCCACCTCGACCCACAATAAGAGCGTCGCACTGACTATGCTGATTGGCACTCTCTATAGCCTGCACAATCTGTGCTGCAGCCTGTTCACCCTGCACGGCTGCTGGGAAAATAGAGACTTTTATGGCTGGAAAACGACGCTTTAGTACACTTAAGATATCCCTGATCGCAGCGCCTGTGGGCGAGGTTATTACACCAATATGATAGGGGTTTGTGGGTATTATTTTCTTGTGCTCATGTTCGAATAATCCCTCATCGGAAAGCTGCTGCTTGAGCTGATCAAACTTGCGCTGAAGGGCGCCAAATCCCGCTTCTTCCATATGTTCAATAACAAGCTGGTACTCACCGCGTCCCTCGTAGAGGCCAACCCGGCAACGCACCAGCACTGACAGCCCATTAGACGGGGTAAAATTGACACGACTGTTGGCGTTCTTGAACATGGCACAGCGCACCTGCGCTTTTTCATCCTTCAGCGTCAGATACCAATGACCTGAACTTGGCCGTGCAAAATTGCTAATCTCGCCCTCAACCCAGAGAAGAGGAAATTGATTCTCCAGTAGGTTGCGAACAGAACGATTGAGTTCGCTGACACTAAAAATTTGCCGCTCGTTAACTTGATTATCCATGCGGCCATTGTAAACAAAGCGCCGTATAAAGGTAGCAAAAGTTCGCGGCACACAGGTTATATTTATTGCCCAAAACCCCAAAAATAATACGGAAATCAATTATTTAGAGGGTGTTATTTCACATTAAGCAAGTGAAATAAATGTTTACCTATATGTGCTCGGTGATTTATAATGCGCCGCTTACTTTTTTTAACCCGATGGATAAATAGATCCACTAGACGCCGAGGTAAGCGCCCTCTATGCTACGAATTTCCGATGAAGCACTCACCTTCGATGATGTCCTGCTGGTGCCAGGTTACTCTGACGTCACTGCAAAAGATGTGGCGACCAAGACTTTGCTGACACGCGGTATTACCATGAATATCCCTCTGGTCTCAGCGGCCATGGATACTGTCACTGAATCTCGTCTTGCCATCGCTATCGCCCAAGAAGGTGGTGTTGGTATTGTCCATAAGAGTATGACCATTGAAGAACAGGCCAGACAGGTTTGGGCGGTGAAAAAATATGAAAGTGGTGTCGTAAAAGATCCTTTCACTATTGAATCTAGCGCTACCTTAGAACAATTGCACGCGCTCACGGTTGCCAATAATATTTCTGGAGTACCTATTCTGGAAAACGGTAATTTGGTGGGCATTGTCACTCGGCGCGATGTGCGTTTTGCCACCGATATGAGCGCACCCGTAACATCGGTTATGACGCCTAAACAGCAGTTGGTTACTGTTAAAGAAGGTGCTGGTGCCGATGAAGTGCGGGCACTTTTGCACAAACACAGAATTGAAAAAGTGATGGTGATCAACGATGACTTTGAACTCAAAGGTTTGATCACAGTCACTGATATCGACAAAGCGGAACAGTATCCCAATGCCTGCAAAGATGATCAGGGTCGACTGATTGTTGGCGCCTCAGTGAGTGTGGGTGAGGGCACCGATGAGCGGGTGGCAGCATTGATTGAAGCCAATGTGGATGTGTTGGTAGTGGATACGGCGCACGGCCATTCTAAAAACGTAATTAATCGCGTCAAATGGATAAAGCAAAATTTTCCTCAGGTGCAGGTGATCGGAGGTAATGTGGCTACCGCGGCAGGTGCCAAGGCTCTGGCAGATGCCGGCGCTGATGGTGTCAAGGTAGGTATAGGCCCGGGCTCAATTTGTACCACGCGAATTGTCACCGGTATTGGTGTACCCCAGATTACCGCTATTGCCAGTGCTGTAGAGGCACTTAAAGGTACCGGCATACCGGTTATCGCTGATGGTGGTATTCGTTACTCTGGTGATATGGCCAAGGCAATTGTCGCCGGTGCTAGCTCGGTAATGATGGGCTCTATGCTTGCCGGCACTGAAGAGGCTCCTGGAGAGATTGAAATGTTCCAGGGTCGGTCGTATAAAAACTATCGCGGGATGGGTTCACTGGGTGCCATGGCGCAGTCCACGGGTTCCAGTGATCGCTATTTTCAAGAGGCGAGTGCGGTTGAAAAGTTAGTGCCTGAGGGTATTGAGGGCAGGGTGCCCTATAAAGGTCCTGTTGCCAATATTATTCATCAGATGATGGGTGGTTTGCGTTCTGCCATGGGTTATACCGGCTGCACCACCATTGAACAAATGCGCACAGAACCTGAATTTGTCAGAGTCACCTCTGCAGGTATGGGCGAGAGTCATGTGCACGATGTACAGATAACTAAAGAGGCGCCCAACTACCCCGCTGGTGGCAGATAGGATTCCTAGTAGGGGCGTGATTTTTTAACATGGGGCTGAGCGGTTGCGCTTAGCCCTTTTACTTTAAGGTTCACAAATGACAGATTTACAGTCTCAAAAAATACTTATTTTAGATTTCGGCTCTCAGTACACTCAGCTCATTGCTCGGCGAGTGCGAGAAATTGGAGTATTTTCTGAAATTAGAGCCTGGGACATCAGTGAACAGGAACTGCGAGACTTTGCCCCCAATGGCATTATTTTGTCGGGTGGCCCAGAGTCGGTTACCGATGGTGAGACTGCGCCCAAAGCTCCAGATTGTGTCTTCACCATGGGTTTGCCAGTTTTAGGTATCTGCTATGTCATGCAAACCATGGCCAGTCAGCTGGGGGGTGAGGTAGCTACCTCGGATGTGCGTGAGTTTGGTTACGCTCAGGTAAAGGTGGAAAACGCAAACCGATTTCTCGGTGATCTCAAGGACTACACCGGCACCAGTGACGAATCTCTTTTGGATGTGTGGATGAGCCATGGTGACAAGGTGGTTGCTATGCCCGACGACTTTAGCTTAATGGCGTCTACATCTTCATGCCCCATCGCCGGAATGTGCAATGAAGAGAAGCAATTTTATGGCATTCAATTTCATCCCGAGGTGACCCATACGCTGCAAGGTGAGTCGATGTTTAAGAATTTTGTGTTGCAGATTTGCGGTTGTTCACCGCTGTGGACTGCGGCCGCCATTATTGAAGACCAAATTGCGCGAGTTAAAGCTCAGGTGGGTGATGACCATGTGCTTTTAGGCTTGTCGGGTGGCGTGGATTCTTCGGTGGTTGCAGCACTGTTGCACAGAGCCATTGGTGATCAGTTGACCTGTGTATTTGTTGATAACGGGTTACTGCGTAAAAATGAAGGCGACATGGTGATGGAGATGTTTGCCCAAAATATGGGGGTTAAAGTCATTCGTGCCAATGCCCAAAATAAATTTTTAGATGGTCTCGCCGGTGTCAGTGACCCAGAGGCCAAGCGCAAAGTGATTGGCAACACTTTTATTGAGGTATTCGATGGTGAATCCCATAAAATTGACAATGTGAAGTTCTTGGCCCAGGGAACCATCTATCCAGATGTCATAGAATCCGCAGCTTCAAAAACCGGTAAAGCTCATGTGATTAAATCCCATCACAATGTTGGTGGTCTGCCCGATGACATGGCACTGGATCTGGTGGAGCCATTGCGTGAGTTGTTTAAAGACGAAGTGCGTAAGATCGGTTTAGAGCTAGGCCTGCCCTACGACATGGTCTATCGCCATCCATTCCCGGGCCCGGGCCTTGGTGTGCGTATTCTCGGTGAAGTCAAAAAAGAGTACGCCGATATTCTTCGTGAAGCCGATGCTATTTTTATTGAGGAATTGCACAACTCTGGTTGGTATCACAAAACCAGTCAGGCCTTTGCTGTGTTTCTTCCGGTTAAGTCTGTCGGCGTAGTGGGCGATGGGCGGCGCTACGAGTGGGTGATAGCGCTGCGAGCGGTTGAGACCATCGATTTTATGACTGCCCGCTGGGCTCATCTACCCTATGAGTTGTTGGAAAAGGTCTCAAATCGCATTATCAACGAAATTGCCGACATATCTAGGGTCACCTATGATGTTTCCAGCAAACCGCCGGCGACTATTGAGTGGGAATAGTGGAGTGATACTAAATCATTGAGTTATTTATATTTTTCAATTAAAAAGAAGTTACAAAGAGCCCCATTTTTGGGGCTTTTTTACAAGCGAAGTTACAAACGGTAGCTATCCTTAATAATTCTTAAGAGAAGTCTGAGGAATGATTTATTAGCATGTTCTCCATCAAAGATTATGAGAAGAAATATTCTGATATTGTGCATCGTAGGTATCATGTACGCGTGGTAAGCGTCATTGACGCTGATACACATGTGATCGGGCTTACCCAGTATGAGTACGTTAACTCAGAGAGGTATGTTTTTGTAGCAGAGATGTGCTGAGGAGATGGGTTATGAATTTTATGAAAAAGACTAGTTTGCTTGTTGCGGCTGCCTTATTTGGTTTGGCTCATGCATCCGTCGTTGTTGCAGAAGGTGCTCAGCAGCTAGCAGCGGAGCAATCAGCGCGTCCGCTTTCGGCTTTCTTTGGGCTAGACAACAATCTGCCTTTTGGCGCTAATATCTTATGTTTAGGTGCGTGGGGTGAGGACGGCATGCCTGTGGTTTTGAGCCACACCGTTAACCCAGATTCATTGCAAGCTGAAGATTTCCGTGTGGTCAGGCAGTCCGGAGCCACTAACACGCCTATGTGTATCACCCTGCGCCCAGCAAGCGACATGGATGAAAATCGTACGGTTTTGCTGATTGGTGAATTCGGTAATGCCCATGATGATCCGCCTGTAAAGGTTTTGATCGTAGATGATGTGCTCTCAGACGCCACCGACAGCCCCGAGGTAAACTTTCGTGGTACCCAAGTCTCGGTTATTCCTCTCCACGCCGGTCCAGAGATTATTTTGGCTGCGGCGGTGCCAAAGGATATCTGGTCGCTGTCGGGTCGGGGAACGTCTTGCCCCACCACCACCAAACAGGTGGTGCGGGTGACCTGGACAGGTGGCGTGAGACTGCCCAACAGAGATGAGTTGGGCGAGGCACAGAGGACACTATATAAGGTAAGCCTCACCGCTGCGGATGGCTCTCGGTCCGAGGTGAGTCCAGCAGCATTGGCAGAGCTAGGCGACGCCGACAACAACCACTTTCTGTGTCTGGACACGACTACGCCCGCTACCGCCGTGGCTTTTCCTGCGGGGCATCTGGTTGATCCGAACGGTGATCTAAATGCAGATTCCAAGGTGATGGTTCGCAGATAGTTCTAAAAGCCCAGGTCTGCGGCGCAGTGGGCCGCCATCACCACCAGAGCAAACCTCTGTTGAGAAAGGATACAAGTTAACTGGTGAACGTAATGCCCAATCAAAGCCTGTAGTAGTTAAGAATAATAAAGAAATATTTTCTTCTGTGAAAATTTTCTCTTCAACTTATGGATTTGATTGAACCACCATATGTGCTGAAATTAAATCTAGGTTATCTCCGGATAAAATAATAGAAAAGAGAGATGATTAAAAGTTACAAAGCAGTTACAAATTTCTCTATAGGCAGCATATCTTAGTTGTAGCGACATACTTTGTTACCAACTTGCTCGGTTATCGCGATGCATAATTACCCTTGGGGCAACAATGGATAATTCGTCACTTTCCATTTTGGAAAATTAATACTTTCCGTAATGGAAAGTAACAGGTATACTTGCTTCATCAATATGAATTAAAGGAATAAAAGTAATGAATACTGAAAAAGAAACTCTATCCAAAGAACAGGCATCGGCTATATTAGAATCAGTAGACTCCACCAAACGTGATGCTGTTAAGTCATTTAGAATACCTTTAATACTAACAACATTAATAAGCTTGAGTTGCTCCCTTGTTGTTTTTAGTTGGGGCATGACAGAGCATGACAATTTGTGGGCGCTGGGCATTTATATAGGATCGGCTAGCTTTGTTATATGTGTAGCTTTCTATTCATACACCTTCCGTCTTTTGGGTATAAAGGTAAATATTTTACCTCGTTCAAAAGAGAGGATAAAAAGAGAGCTTGTTTTACTTCTTATATTTGCGGTTATTTTCCTTTTGGGACGACAATTTCGAGTTTATGAAGGGTTCGAATACGCACCTCACATAGCTGCATTAGTTGCCGGTAGTTTTGTGGGCTACCTGCTATATAAATACCCTACTGGTGAGTACTCTACAGCGAAAAAATATAATGACTAAGGTAACATTCGACACCATTATTCATGCACCAAATCGCCTGCAGATATGCGCTTTGTTGGATACCACAAAAGAGTTGGAGTTTCAGATTATTAAACAACAACTTGAAGTAAGTGATTCAGTGCTGTCAAAACATTTAAAGGTGTTGGAAGA
>CAXRFT010000028.1:0-3693 GCA_964230135.1 Porticoccaceae bacterium
ATGACCCATGTCATCACCACGACAATCAAGAATGGGAGGAAATGCATTTCCGCCGCTGCAGAAGCTCCAACTACGACATTCCAATTCTGGGGCAATCTCTTGGTTCACCAACTCAGCAGGAATCGAGGTATCACAACCCAAAGCATTGCCCCAACTCTCGGCGATGGCACTGGCACCCGTATAGAAGAATACTTCACCATCAAATGATGTAGTGAAAGATTTATCATCCCAATCTCCAGGAGGGAAAGTAGAGTCCTCCATTCCAGTGATGGAAATGGCCGAAAGGCCATTGGCTTTGATGGGCTCGGCCAGATACCCACGATGAGGCACGCCGATGATCGGCGCAATGGCTTTAAATGTCTCCGCCGTGCGCTCATCGCGCCCTAAATCCCATAGAAACTGGCCACCATTTGACCCTCCAACAGCGAAAATTCGTTCGCTATCAATGCATAAATTTTTCTCCGCCTCTGACACTAAACTGGCGACAAAGCCAATATCGTCGTCTAGACAGTGAGTCCAAGAACAGCTATTTTCAGCTACGCCCTGACAAGAGGGATAGGTATAGTTTGGTGTTGCATTGGTATCGCAAATTTTCTCCGAATCACCCGGCACCAGCGGGTTAAATCCGTCACCGTCCAACCCCGAGGTGGATCCACTGAAAGACCAAGAGGAGTAAGTAGAACCAGATTCGTCAGCCCCAAGCCCCAGGGGTGCAATCATGACAGCATTATGCCCATCGAGTTGATTTCGAACGACTTGATGAGAAATAAATTCATTTTCATCACCACCCCAACCATGAAAGCCGAGCACTAGAGATGAGGGATTGGCACTACTATAATTTTCTGGCAAATAAACTCTAAACAGACGCTCAATGCCGTTGAAATCCATTGACATGGTCCCGGAACTCCAACCAGCTTGCGCGCAGTCACCTGTATCAACATCGGAAACATCACTGGGCAAGTTATCTATGCCACCAAGAGTCATCCCACCGCCACAGCTAAACAGAAATAAAGTGGTAACCAAAAGCAATAATCTCATGACCCATCTCATGGTTTTTTTGGCTTATGATAGCTCACTCACATGGCTAGTCAAACAGGAAACAGATAGATAGATTTAAAGTTCAGCCCGTATTTAACATGTAAAAACGTAATTAATGGTCGAGTGGAGGACCTAAGAAAGCTTTATGTAAAACAATGCGTTTGAAAAGTCTCTAATTGACAGTCCCAAATCATGCCCGGCCTTGGCAAGCTTACTAAGGCTGGCATGAGAAATGGCTCAGAACGCGAGCCATAACCGTCCCATGTCAACTCCTTTCAATACTTCAATCTGCAACCTTACTCTGCATGCTCAAAGTAAATGTTGTCAATTAACACATTTCCTGCCACAAAACTACCATCGGAATCCTTGGGATTCCACAAGGCAAAGGGTATTTTCAAATCGTTAAAGGTTAACCCGGCAGCTGCAAAGTCGGCCAGTGGGATAGTGTATTTTTGATACACGGAGTCTACGTATTCAGGCGTGTAGTCAAGCAAATTTAAACTTCCAGCACCAGCTGCGCCTTCCAATTTGACTTCGAAGTCCGCAATTTCCTCCGGAATGTCTAACATGACGACCAAATTACCCGATTGGTAGTCACTTGCATCAAGCAGACTGTCTAGCTCGAAATAAAGACCGCCCCAATTATCACCGGGAAAAGATGCCAAAATACTTGTCGGACCTTCAGCACTTATTGTAGACAACGAAGCATCTGGACTACCGGGACCATATTGGACAATCTTAAGATCTTGAAAAGGCGCAAATGAAGAATTGATCGCTGCTGACGCAACAGAACCGTCTAGTCCCATGGTTTCTTCTTGAACATCCAGAACTGGCGCCTCAGGTACAACCAAGGTTTTGTCTTCGTAAACACGCACATAATCAACTGCAAGACGCTGTGGCAGTACCGTTGATTCATCCGGATAACCAGGCCAATAACCACCAACTGCCACATTGAGAATAAAGTAGTGTTCTCTTAAAAATTCTTTCATATCATCGGCTATAGTGACCTGATGATACTGCTCACCATCCACGAACCAAGTGATTTTTTCTGGTGTCCACTCGATGGCGTATACATGGTAGTCATCGCTGTATTTTCCTTGGGCAAGGGATTTTGAATCACCAATCGAACTGAGCTCATTGTCTTCGTTGACATAGTGGAGTGTGCCGTACACTGTTTGTGGGGCATTGCCGAGCGATTCCATAATGTCGATTTCACCACTACCTGGCCAACCTATCTCTGGTTTATTGGCTCCTAACATCCAAAATGCAGGCCAAATTCCCTGTGTCTCTGGCAATTTCATGCGAGCTTCGACTTTACCAAAACGAAACTCAAATAAGTCTTCGGTAGTCAACTTTGCCGATGCGTAATCAGTGGGTCCATCTGGAGTAGCCGTAGCATCTATGTAGAGAATTGAGTTGCCCTCTGCGTCTAAAGTAATACCAGAATTCACCTCATCTTCTGTATAAAATTGTTCCTCATTGTTTCCCCAGCCCCTAGTCTCACCATAGAGAGTACCATCACCCACCATGTAGTTCCATTTAGTGGGATCTACTGAAACTTCATCAAATTCATCACTCCAGACCAAGGACCACTGGTTAATCTCAATTACAGTTACAGACCTCGTTGCACTCCCAGTATTACCCGCAGCATCAGTCGCTGTGTAAGTAAGAGTGTAAGAACCAGCAGTACTGCTATCAACACTGCCACTGACAACAACAGGGACGTCGCCGTCGGCGGTATCCACAGCTGTAGCGCCTGGATCTGACCACGATTCACCTTCATTGATGAACACTTCCAGTTCGCCCACTACCGTAACAACGGGAGGAATAGTATCTTGAACGGTGACCACCCGGGTTTCGGACGCACTATTACCTGCGGTGTCGGTAGCCGAATAGGTCAAAGTATAATCCCCTGCAACATCTGAATTTACCTCGCCGTCTACGCTAATGCTTAAATTAGAGTCCACATTGTCAGTGACAGTGGCACCCGGATCGATAAACTCAGTCGCCTGCTCATGGGTCATTGGCGATGTGCCATTCAGAGTGATGACCGGCGCAGTGGTGTCAGAGGGATCACCACAGGCAACCAAAAGATTTAACGATAAAACAAAAAGGATGTATTTATTACAGCATTTGGATAAACAATTTAACATAGACCACCCCAAGGAATTTGACACAAGCAAGCTAGGGGCTCGCCGTCATCAAAATTAAACAAAAATATAATAATAGTAATTTCTCTGAAACCTAATACACGGGTCCCATATTTGAAACCGGTTCGAGGACAAAATACGACAAAACCGATTGTATTTGAGACGAGGCGTCCAAAGACTGACAGCCACCGAATACAACCTCTGTGCATGACAGGCGGCTTATGGTAGTTACAAAACACTATGGGCGATGATGTCAATATTGAAAAAAGTTAAAACCTAAGACACCTTTAATCTGGATAATAAAAAAATCCCTGCAAAAAACAGAGGTTTAATTATTTTATATGGCGGTGAGAGAGGGATTCGAACCCTCGAAACTCTACAAACGTTTACACACTTTCCAGGCGTGCTCCTTCAGCCACTCGGACACCTCACCGTAAACTTCTACCGATTTTCTGCTCTACTAACTTCACTACAGGAGCACCGGCGTGCTCTTTGCTTCGAGCCA
>CAXRFT010000029.1:0-9679 GCA_964230135.1 Porticoccaceae bacterium
CATCACGGGGACGTCTTTGCGATACTCCTTTTGACCCAGAGCAGAGAGCAAACCGACGTCGGGGATGACAATACCATCTCTCATGGTGAGGGGTATGTTGTCATCGCTTTCACTCTTGTAATATTCCCCTACCAACAACCTGGCATCGAGACTGCGCAGTACCTCCGCCGACGGACTGGCACTAGGCGATAAGCCTGTAGCTTGGGTCAGCGACTCAAGTATTTGCCAAGAACCTCGCTTGATCATCGCATTCTGGCCTTGCGGGTTGAAACCGTCCTCGAGGGAGTGACTGGTGGTATACCCCGATTGTGATATAGCGCGATGAAATAGCCCTTCTGAAAGCGGCGACGCCAATAAAGCAAAAACGTTGTGACCGCCCGCTGACTCACCAAATATGGTCACATTATCGGGATTCCCACCAAAGGCGGAAATGTTCTTCTTTACCCACTTGAGCGATTGAATGATATCTAAAGTTCCGAAGTTAGCCGCACCATCCAACCCTTGCTGAGATCCTTGAATTGACGGATGGCTGAACCAACCCAGTGCACCCAGCCGATAATTAGTTGTCACCACAATGACACCAGTGGCAGCAATCAGCCTACTGAAGTCGTAGTAATCTTTGAGGCCAGACGTATTGCCACCGCCATGTATCCAGAACATTACCGGATAAGCTTTGCCTCTGAAGTCCGCCGGCGCTCTGATGTCAAGGTATAAGCAATCCTCAGAGCCGACAATGCCGTCCCCGGAGACACCGGCGAAAACGCTGGCTTTCTGCACGCAATAGGTTGTTGCTTTGGGTTGAATAAGTTGCCCTGGACGACTAATCTCTCGTGGAGCTTTCCAACGCAGGTCGCCGATGGGTGGCTGTGCGTAAGGAATATCTATCCACTGCACAACGTCATCGGCAAGCATGCTGGCGTAACCTTGGATCGCACCACTGGTGGTGGCTATCAGTGCATTTTCGACCGCAGCATTGTCCGATTTAGTAAATTGGAGCCCAGCACAGGAGGTGAGGAGTAAGCTCGCTGTTAATATTATTATTCTTCGCATCATCCACCCTCATATTCATCTTTTATCACTTCATACGAAGCCAGTCGCCTACACGATCACAAACCTTCGTGGAGGCTATGCCATACATAGCAGGCACACAATAGGGCCGACTAAGATCCGGAAAAATAACTCACTAAGCACGAAAAACGACGACATTAGATATCTATGAGTCGCGTGTGGAACAGGTTTTCATGGAGCAAAAATTATCGTTCTCAAGGGCTAATATTTTTGTTTACTTAGTGGATATTTTGCGCTTAGAATCCGCGAAAAATTCATGCCAATAAACAGGGGGTAGTCACCATGAGTAAATTAAACCAAAGCGCCGCTATTTCCTTCGGGGCGAGAGTTCGAAAATCACCTTTTTTCGATTCCACGAGAGAAGATGGCGCAACCTCATTCTCTGTCTATAACCACATGTATATGCCCACCTCTTATGCCGGCACCATGGCTGAGTACGAGAGTCTGACTCAGGATGTCACCATGTGGGATGTGTCGGTGGAACGGCAAATAGAAATTAATGGACCAGATGCCTACCAATTTATCCGACTTTTGACCCCAAGAAACTTGTCAAAGTGCGAGATTGGACACTGTTTGTATATAGTACTTACCGACCAAAATGGTGGCATTGTCAACGATGCGGTCCTTCTCAGACTAAAACCGGACCAGTTTTGGATTTCGCCTGGCGACGGTGATGTGCTGTTGTGGATTCAGGGCATCGCTATTAACTCAGGCCTTGATGTCAACGTCTTTGAGCCAGATGTGTCTCCCCTTCAAATTGGCGGACCCAAAGCGCCAGCATTGATCGACAAACTGTTTGACGGCAAACACAATGACCTGCGTTTTTACCGCGCACGAGAAACTACATTAAATGGTATTCCACTGGTTATTGGGCGAACCGGCTGGAGTGGCGAAGTCAGCTATGAACTCTATTTGCGAGACGGCAAACGCGGTGATGAACTCTGGTCTCTTGTGCGAGAATCTGGCAAAGAATTTAACATAGCGCCGGCAGCACCCAACACGATTCGCAGTATTGAGGGCGGGTTGCTGTCCTATGTGTCAGACATCACTCGCAACGACTGCCCTTTCACCATAGGGCTGGATCGTTTAGTAGATGTTGACCAAGAGATAGACTTTATTGGCAAAGCAGCGTTAAAGAAAATAAAGCAACAGGGGCCAGCGCGAAAACTCGTCGGCGTCGAAATTTCGGGCGAACCAATATTGTTTCCACCAGAGAATAGATGGTCAGTATTCGATCAAGAGAAAAAAATTGGTTATGTGTCCAGGGCAATATTTTCTCCGCGGCTGAACAAAAATATTGGTTTTGCCAATGTCCCAACAAAATATTCTGACAATGGCACCCGACTTACCGTCAAATCACCCAGCGCGACGCTAACGGCAGAGGTTTGCTCCTTTCCCTGGTTTGCCGCTGAGCGCATCAAACGCTAAGCAAATGGACTTATTTGGCGGCCTCTGCAGAAAACTGCAGAGCCGCCAAACGAGCATAGAGTGGGCAGGAATGTAACAGCGATTCATGACTACCTGTGGCAATATTTCGTCCTTCGTCCATGACCACGATATGATCTGCGTGAAGAATAGTCGCCAAACGATGGGCAATAATGATCGTTGTGCGATTTTTCATTAATTTATCCAATGCCATTTGTACTCTTTGCTCGCTCTCCGCGTCCAATGCACTAGTCGCTTCATCCAGAAGTAGGATTCGCGGATCTTTCAACAGCGCTCTTGCGATAGCAATACGCTGCCGTTGCCCTCCAGAGAGACGCACACCCTGCTCACCCAAGTTACTGGCATAGCCTTGGGGCAGCTGATGAATAAATTCCGCCGCATGCGCAGCTTCAGCGGCAGCGACAACCTGCTGATCGCTCGCCTGCGGATTACCGTAACGGATGTTGTACATGACATCTCCTGTAAACAGTGCGGGCTGTTGATCAACCACCCCAATTTGTTGGCGTAAACTGCGCAGATCAAGGGATTTTACGTCTCGCCCGCCAAACAAAATCATCCCCGACTGCACTTGATAAAAGCGCTGCACCAAAGAAAAAATCGTCGACTTACCCGCTCCAGATGGCCCCACAAGCGCAACAATATTTCCTTCGGGAATGGACATAGAGAACCTTTCCAGCGCATTGGCAGCAGGCCGCGAGGGATAATGAAATGTAACTTCTTGCAACGTCAGCGTGGCGGGCAGTGCGCTTGCATCCACACCCTCATCAGCCGACTCGATCTCTAGGGGTGCGTGAAGTAATTCCATAAGTCGCTCTGTTGCGCCGGCTGCCCGTTGAAGCTCACCAAATACCTCAGATAAAGAAGCCACACCGAGTGCCATGAGCGTGGCGTAAAACACAAAAGCGCCGAGGCCTCCGCCCGACATCTGCCCCTGAATCACGTCTTTACCACCAAACCATAGCATTGCACTGAGTGCACTAAAAACGGCCAAAATGACCATTACTGTCAATGCTGATCGCTGAGCGATACGTTTTTTCGCCACACCAAAGGCACGCTCAACCTCGGAAGAAAAAGCTTTCTTCTCCAATGGCTCTTGAGTGAAGCTCTGAACCGTTTTGATGTGTTGAATCACCTCTCCAGCGTAAGACCCGACACTGGCCACCGAATCCTGACTCTGCCGCGAAAGCGTGCGAACCTTGCGACCAAAATATAATATGGGTATTAAAACCAGTGGCAGCGTGAAAATCACAATCAATGAGAGAGTGGCGTTGGTTACAAATAGCATAATCAGCGCGCCACTGGAGCTGATGGCGCTGCGCAACGCAATGGACAACGACGAGCCAATAATGGACTGCAACAGCGTTGTGTCGGCAGTCAAACGAGACATGATGTCACCGCTCCGATTAGTCTCAAAAAAAGCTGGATGAAGCTCAATAATGTGGTTGAAGACCGCTGAACGAATATCGGCACTGACTCTCTCACCAAGCCAAGAAATCATGTAGAAACGGACAGAGGTAGCCACAGCCATCACCACTGCCATGGCCATGACCACGAAAATCGCTAGAGTCAAATTGTCAAGTGAGCGACCGACAAATCCATGATCAATCATGAGTCGCAATCCCTGACCTATAGATAGGGTGACCGCGGCGGCAATAAGCAATGCCACCACAAAAACCATAATCTGAGCGCGATAGGGTCGAAGAAATCCACGCAGCTGACTGATCATAAAGTGCTTGCTGTGACTAGCCGCAGCTAATCTCTGGTCTGTATGGTTATTCGCCAAGTTCGTTTGTCCTTTTGGGATGCCACCGAGAGATCAAAAGAGTTCTGATACAGGATGGAAAATTAAAATTCTATTTCTATACGTAAGAGTTGGGCTGTCGGGCGAATAAACGATGCACCATGGGTTCAAAATGCGCTAATGGCAAGCTGTTGTAGTCAGGATCAAAAGAAGCTTGATCCCAGTTGGCACAAAAATCAACACAGGCCTGGTAATAGGGACTGTTGCTATGTTGATCCCTAGTGCGACGATCCTGGTCATAGTGATGCATCCAATAATAACCCTGAAAAAGTCCATGGTGCAGAACTATCCAGTGATTCTTCTCGCTAACATAGGGTCGCAACAATGCGGCAGCGGCCTGGGAGTGATTGGCCGGGGATAACACATCGCCGATATCATGCAACAGTGCACAAACAATGGTCTCCTCATCAGCACCATCTCGCTCTGCGCGAGTTGCTGTCTGCAAACAGTGATCTAGACGACTTATTTGATAGGGTGACTCTCCATCCATACTCCTTAACCAGCCGATCACACGATCAGCCTGGGTCAGCATATTCTCCATGTCATGCTGAAAGACTAAATCATAATCATCTCTAGTTGCATGCTCCATCGCGGTAAACGCTACTTTTTGGGGCATCTTAACAGCCTCCACCGGCGTTTAAAGTGACCAATTTGTTAACAATATTGTCATAATCGAAGTACGCATCTTGCAGGTGCCGTCTGCCCGATGGCACGAAGGCCTCGCGAGCATGAAGAACTCTGTGAGCAGAGACCAAAAGCACCTGCCCACCTTCCAATCTAAACCTGCACCAATTGCTTTTGTTGGTTATTCTACTGCAGAGATCATGATATGCACGATAAAACTCCGCCACCTCAGGATATGAGGGGTCAATGGTCTGCATTAATTGATTGGAAAAGCGAACTCCAACCAGCTTACCAGCCGCATCGCAGTTGATAATTGGCTGCACTGTGTAGGTTTCATTGTGCTCATCAAACTCTCTAAAAGGCACTGGAAAACGGCTGAGAATATCAAAAAAATCCGGCCTTTCTTGACGAATTGTCTCGGCGATTTGCCATGCGTCAACAATGATTGACTGGCCCCCTTCAGCCTCATTTTCCAACATATGCAGAGCCTGAGCACTGGGCTGCTGGGTATAACTGGCAAAATCATTGTGCGGAGGTAATGCCATTGGTGTGTGCGCCACATTGTAAACATGAGTATCAACACAAACATTGTGAATTCGTTCGAACAACACCTCTCTGATCGGCCCTAGCCGTCGGGCTAAGATCTCCAGCGCGTCTGGGGTTGTGGGAGCACTCTCAATAATGATAACACCGTCACGAACAAAACTGGTGATGGCTGATCGCGCCAACCTGTCCTCAGTTAAAAATCTTGTCCAATCAAAGTACTCAGGGGAAAAGTGCGCAGACCAGCTTTGAGCTACTTCAGCACGTCCCACTGAAATTGACAAAAGATCATCCAATTTGTACTCAGTCTGATGAGAATCTGGCCACTGCAAAATCAAAAGACCATTGACCAAGCTAACATTAAGCGGACAAATATCAACGGCAACGTCACTTACAATGAAAGATTTTTCTTGGGTTTTAGCTACTCTGCACTCATCGCACGGGCAGTTATCGCGCAACCAGAGGTGGGGTAAACTCAACAGTCTTGAATCGCCGAGAAAGACGTTGACCACATCTGCTTGCAGATCAATGGTGGGCAAAAAAGACTCCTGCCCAACAGTCCCGCTATTGTCGGGTCGACCAGTAGACACAGCTGGCATGACTGCACCTCTCACCGTTATTGTTATACCGCAAACATATCATAATGATGGGTTGATAGAAAAACTTTTTTGCCCGTAAAAATTACTTTTATTGAGAAGCGCAACAAGCTACAAATCAATCTAAATTGTCCCCTAAATCAAAACAGCCATCACTGACATTATGTCGCCATTTTTTGCGACAGGTGAGCCCTATTTTTGGTAAACAGTAACGCCCTCTTTGATAGTAGCCAAAATTTGAATATCGATGAGATTTTTTCGATCAATGGTCAAGGGATCTCTATCGAGAATAACCATATCTGCTAATTTACCCACCTCGAGTGAACCCTTAGAGTCTTCTTCAAAATGCTGATAAGCAGGCCAAATGGTCATGGCCTTCAGCGCATCCATGGGGCGCAAGCGATGAGTTTCTCCCAAAATATCACCAGTTCGCGTTACCCGGTTTACCGCACTGTCCAAAATTCGCATGGCGTTGGGGAATGTCACTGGCGCATCAGAGTGAATAGAAAACTTAATATCTCTCTCCATAAGCCAGCCAGTAGGAGAAATATTTTCCGCACGCTCGGGACCGGCCACAGAATCTCGATGCCAATCACCCCAATAGAATGTATGCATTGGATAGAGCGAAGGAAAAATACCCAGTCGCTGGACGTCAGCAACCTGATCCTCACGTAAAAATTGGCCGTGAATCATAACGGTTCGGCGATCATCTTTTGGATAACGTTCAGCGGCCTTATCAGCAACGCGAATAAGCTGGTCAATGGCTGCATCGCCATTGGTATGGGTAAGCATTTGCCAGTTATTTTTGTAAGCAACCTCATACCACTGAAGTGCTTGTTCATCAGTGAATGCTGGGTAACCTGCATAGTCTTTCGCCTGTCCCTGAGGAGCCACCAGATAAGGCTCAGAGAACCAAGCTGTCTTGCCTTGAGGCGAGCCATCAAAGGTCAGTTTTACACCCCCTATGCGCAATCGATCAGTATAATTACTCGATTGCAACGGGCCTTCCATGACAGAATAATCCTCCATGGGTACAAGATCTGCATAGACCACCAAATCAGCCTTAAGACCGCCGGTGCGAGCGTACTGCTGTATTAAACTTAGACTCATCGAATCCGTCTTGCCGTCCTGTATCGTGGTAAATCCATTGGCAAGATACTGTTGCTGTGCCAAACCATAGACAGAAATGTCATTAACTGGGCTGTAGGGCACAATGATTTTGTACAACAGCTGGAAATGAGCATTTTCCTCCATTACACCGTTAGGTGTTACACCATCATCTTCTCTAACAATTACTCCACCCGGCGGATTTTCTGTCTTATCCGAAATACCGAGGATTTCAAGAGCCTTGGTATTGTAGACACCCAAATGACCTGACTGGTGAGTAATCATGATAGGCATGTCTGTCGACACTGCATCGAGGTCGTGGCGAGTGGGATGACGCTTTTCCGCCAATTGAGAATCGTCATAGTTGAAGCCAACAACCACACCGTGCTGATTAACCATGTCCGATTGCTTTATGAACTCACCAAGCACCTTTTGCAATGAAGCGATATCACTACTGGGACCATCGGGGGGAGGCAATAAATTGGCTGTAACGGCCTGCGCGGCAACACCAGAAAAATGGCTGTGTCCATCGACAAAACCTGGCACCAAGGTAGTATTCTGCAAATCAATCACTTCGGTGCTATCGTCCACCAAAGAAAGTATTTTTTCAGGTGTACCAACAGCAATTATTCTACCATCCGCCACAGCAAGTGCTGAGACCACCGACTCTTGCTGATCGAGTGTAATAATGTTGCCATTGACATAAACACTGTCAGCCGCCGGAGTTACACCAGACTCAGAGCACCCTGTCAAGATAGCAAAAATAGTCACTAACGCTGTTGAATATGGTTTGTTTTTTTTCACCACTAACCTCCTCTGAATCTCCGACAATAAAGTCACCAATAATATACCATCACCGTATCATAATTGATCAGCTAAAAAATCATGCTGACACAAGCATGGCGACTCTGCAAATCGTCCAGCTAACCAATCGCACCGATCAATTTAGTTATTGATCCTGCGAGCTCAAAACAACGTATGTTTTTTACTTATTTTCAGGGAAAAATAACATGACAATGAGCCTATCAAAGCTGAACAAATACTTTCGGGTCGACAAACTGATTTATCACTCAGTGGACCTCGCGCTCTATCAAGTTTCCGCTGTGATAGATGGCGAAGAACACTATATTACCGATGACAAAAATGTCTTACTGCGCTCCTCGAACATCATCAATCTACAGAAACTACTCAGGAGTGTGGCCGCCGAATCTGCAGTGCTTCGCCACACCAGCGCCTACGATGAAATGATTGGCTCGCCACCGAAAACGGGGTCAAACGTCCTCGAGGTTCCATTGGCGGACAATCAGCTTTATTAATAAATCATTTACATTGCCTCTCTTGTGTTTACACTTGCCATTTCAATTGGCTCAGGATCCGACTCGATGATGTTTTTCCAGACAGTAAAACTGCCGGCGACAGCCTTGATGCTCATCTCTCTCTGCACTGCTACTTTTACGATCGCAGAGGATACTGAGGAAATCCCGGCTGAAACTGTTGCCGGCGACACCATTATTGATACGATTGTGGTCACGGGCAGACGATCCGAACAACCTTCTACTCGACTCATCGGTACCATCGGCCAAATCTCTGCGGAGGAAATCGAGCGCACTGCCCATGCTCATATCAGTCAAGCCGCTGTTCGAGTTCCCGGTGTCTGGTTGAGTCGAGGCAATGGTCAAGAGCTACTGGCTTCAGTCAGATCGCCGGTGTTCACCGGAGCTGGGAGCTGCGCTGAAATCCTCACCACTGAAAATGGCCTGCCCATCAGGCCAACGGGCATGTGTAACGTAAACCAATTATTCGAGGTCAACACTGAGCAAGCCACAGGACTGGAAGTATGGCGAGGCCCAGGCACCGTATTCTATGGCTCTAACGCAATGCATGGTGTCATCAACGTTCTCTCCCCTGTGGTGGAAAAAAATGTCATCGGTTTAGAGTTAGGCAACCATGACTATCGCAGGGTCAAGTTGGGCTGGCAAAGTAACACTACAGGTCAGCAATTTCAGATTGCAGCGAATGGTGTCTCTGATGGCGGATTTAAAGACCAGTCCGGTTTCGATCAACAAAAGGTATCAGTGACTCACCGATGGAATGGGGCCAACATCAAAGCCAAGACTCTTTTGTCAGCGGTTAATCTCAACCAAGAGACAGCTGGCTACATTAAAGGCTTTAATAGCTACAAGGACAACGCCGTGTGGAAAACTAACCCCAACCCCGAAGCCTTCCGAGACGCTTCAGCGGTGCGTCTATCAACACAATTTGATAAGCAGTTGGAAACTGAGGCTAACGATTCTAGACTGATGGTAAAACCTTATGTCCGTCGCAGTACAATGACATTTTTACAACACTATCTACCCGGACAGCCGCTGGAGAAAAATGGGCAAACCAGCGCGGGAGTGCAAACTCAATACAGCTTCTCTGCGCAATCAGCACAATTTTGGCTAGGTTTTGATGGCGAATGGGCTGACATGTTTGTCGAAGAACGTCAGGAAAA
>CAXRFT010000030.1:0-21267 GCA_964230135.1 Porticoccaceae bacterium
TCGGACAAAATCTTTGTATCTAATGCCTGTCG
This sequence comes from Porticoccaceae bacterium, assembly GCA_964230135.1. Lineage (GTDB taxonomy): Bacteria > Pseudomonadota > Gammaproteobacteria > Pseudomonadales > Porticoccaceae > HTCC2207. Next base: position 33 of record CAXRFT010000030.1, read on the forward strand.
AATTATTCATGGCATCCGAATTGGATTAAATTGATTAACAGATTAACCAAAATAAAAAATGAATTAGGAGTGGGAAAATGACAATAAATCGTCAGTGGATATTAAAGAAAAGACCCGATGGAATGATTGGCCGCCAGAATTTTGATTATGTAGAGACCTCAGTGCCGTCCGTTGATGATGGCGAGATTTTGGTAAAAAATCTGTATTTGTCGTTTGACCCCACGCAGCGAAATTGGATGGTTGACCGGCCGGGATACCTGCCACCGGTGGCCATAGGCGAGGTGATGCGAGCCGGCTCCGTAGCGCAAATTATTGATTCAAAACACGATGATTTTAAGGTGGGCGAATTGATTCAAACCACCGGGTGCTGGCAAGATTATGCGGTTGTTGCTCCCGGTCGTGGACCCATGGGGGTCAACAAACTACCGCCCGGGGTATCGCCCGAAATGATGTTATCTATTCTTGGTATTACTGGCATGACTGCATATTTTGGTTTGCTTGAGCACGGCCAGCCTAAGGCCGGGGAAACGGTGCTTGTGTCTGGCGCTGCCGGGGCCACGGGGTCCATAGTTGGGCAGATTGCAAAAATCAAAGGCTGTCGCGTGGTGGGTATTGCAGGCGGTGACAAGAAGTGTGCTTGGCTCCGTGATACGGCGGGGTTTGATGCAGTGATCGATTACAAAACCGAGAATGTCGCAGAGCAGATTGGTGTTCACTGTCCGGATAAATGGGATGTATTTTTTGACAATGTTGGGGGTGCCACCCTTGAGGCTGCACTCAATCATCTGAATCTCTATTCGCGGGTTGTGTTATGTGGTGCTATTGCTAACTACAATGCCACTGAGCCTGTGCCTGGTCCGGTTAATTTAATGAATCTAGTCACCAATCGTGGGCGCATGCAAGGGTTCATTATCCTCGATTATTTGCCCCGGGCCATGGAGGCTGTGAAGGCACTCATGGGGTGGGTTGCCTCAGGGGAGATTACCTATGAAGTGGATATGCAAGAGGGCTTCGACAACATCCCCGACACACTACAACGATTATACACGGGGAAAAATTTTGGCAAGCAGCTATTAAAATTAGCTGATCCAGAGTAGTTCACAGAATTACTTCCAAGCAGAAACACTATAAAAGGATACTGTGATGGGTGCGATTTCAACTAAATCGATGGAGGACAATCCAGCATTAGAACCATTGATGCAGTCCATAGCCGGCGCAATGGGTTTTGTGCCCAACAGTACATTGACCATGGCGCACTGGCCAGAGCTGTTAACCGCATTCAGTCATTTGGCCATGACAGTACTACAAACCGGTGAAGTATCGGGCGAGTTAAAGCAGCTTGTTGCCCTGGTGGCCAGCCGCGCGGCAGGTTGTCGTTACTGTCAGGCGCACACAGCCCATTCGGCACACAATGCTGGGGCGAGCCAAGAGAAAATTGCTGCTGCCTTTGAATTTGAATCATCGCCATTATTTTCTGACCGGGAGTGTTCAGCGTTGCGCTTTGCCTGGCATGCTGCGCTACAGCCCTGCGCAGTTGAGGACCAGGATTACAGTCAATTAAAAGAGTGTTTTAGTGAACGAGAGATGGTTGAAATCGCTGCTGTGGTATCCTTGTTTGGGTTTTTGAATCGCTGGAACGACAGCCTGGGCACCGATCTGGAGGATTCACCGAGAACCTTTGCAGAAAAAACACTGTCCGAGCTTGGTTGGTCGTGACGCAAACTTAAATAAGTTCCTTCTTGAGTTTTAAATACTTCGTCCCTGTCAAACTTGGTTATTCGCTAGAGCCAAGTAAATTATTTTAGACGCGGCAATAATCGGCTGATCTTGTGATTTTTTGTGATAAACAATAAGAGTCCCGTCATGGCATAGCTTGCTGTTGCCATGAGCGCAATATCCATCAGATCTACAGGGTTTATGGTGGCTAAATGATCGCTCATAAATTGATTGATGGGTGCGGATAACTGATTGGATTTATCCAGTAAAAGAAGCAATACCATCGATAGTACACTTGCCGAAATCAACAGCTTTCTTCTCAATCGTTTGGCAGCCTGTTCTTGAGCAATCAGTGTCAAGGTGTAAAAGCTGAACAGCTGCTTGTTGCGTTGGGTATAGGTGGCCTTTTTTTCTTGTTCAATGATGGTTTCAAATGACTTCATTTTAATTTCTCCATAGCGCGGCTGATTTGCGATTTGACTGTACCAGTCTTTCTATCTAGCAGTTCGGCAATTTCATTGTTTTGGTACTCATAAATATACTTCAAGTTGAACAAGATTTTTTCATCCTCGGTGAGAGGCTTGATAAGATTAAAGAATTCACGGTCACCATCAAGTTCGGGCGAATGAGTACTCTCCTCAATCGCATCCAGTGAGGTGTAACGCTGTTCCTTCAGGAGCATGTCTTTAAAACAATTGACAGTGATCCCTGTCAGCCAATGTTTGTAAGATTTTTTTTGATCAAAGCTTTTGAGATAACGGTAAGATTTTAAAAAGCTCTGTTGCGATATGTCCTCAGACAGATCTCGGTTGCCTGTGGTGAGTCTCATACACAGCCCAAAGAGATAATCAGCGTAGCGCTGAATGAGAACCCCATAGTGATGGTTGCCACCACTAAGGGTTCGTCTAACCAGTTCGTGATCACTTTCCATCAAGCGCTTTCGTCGAGATTATTTTTTTTTGCATAGATACCGTAGGCGAGTGTGGCGATACCGATTGCTCCCAGAAGAAGCCCCACGGCCCAGACCACGCTGTTGCCCAGACCAAAATAACCCAGCAAGCCAATTCCTGCACCCACGCCCATGAGTAACACACCACTGCGTATGTCATTCTTTTTAGTCTCGTCTTCCACATAGCCGGGAATGCTCTGAAGTAGCTCTGGTGACAATTCCTGACCGCTCTCGATTAATTTCTGCATGGACTCGTGGAACTGTGCCTTCTCTTTACTTTTGAAGTACAAAACAATAGCGATGATGAAGACCGGCATGCCAAATACCCCAATAATACCGAAGATGGGCACAATTGAATCTATAAAGTTTTCCATAATTCTTTCCTTTCAAATGGGTTAAATTTGTGACTCTCAACAGCATATACCTGAGTGAATAAAAAAAGGTTGCAAATAAATTCAAAAGCGCTGGATATTGCTCTTGAGGATACAGCAAGCCTGCGCCATAAGAGTTGATTTAACACAACAAAGTTTGCTTTTCACGCTTTTTTCTCAGCGCCTTATTTTGCGAATTCGGATAAATACAATCCAGGTCGACAAAAGCTTGCTTTAATGTAAAAAATTATTTACACTATGTAAAAATTAATTTACTTAGGAGTTGTCATGGATTTTTCATATAAAGAAAAGAGTTTACTTGCTTCACTTGCCATTACCGTGGTGGTTTTTGGTATATATTTTTTTACTATTTTTAGTAATAGCCTGCTGGAATCTGGCGGTAATCTGGATATCTGGGATGCTGTTAAACCCTTGGTACTGGTGATAATTTTGGAGTCAATCATGCAGGCACTGTTAGCCGGGCGTGGGCATGAAATGACCGATGAGCGAGACTTATTAATTGAAAAGACTGCGTACAAGTACGCCTATTGGGTCTTGAGTGCGGGAGTTTTTGTGTTAATAGTGCAACTACTCATCGCAGGTACCTTTGATCGAGGTGATATGATTGGCTCCATGGGTACTATCGGTCTGGCAAACGTTATTTTGTTATTGTTTATTTTGGCAGAGCTGACAAATTTCATCACTCAACTTGTCTACTATCGTCGGGGTGTATGAGTTGAGCAAGCGCATTGGTAACCACATTCGTCGATTCAGGTTTGATGCTGAAGAGATGTCCCAACAAGCTCTGGCTGATAAAATTGGTGTTACTCGGCAGACTATTATTGCCATCGAAAAGGACAAATATTCGCCATCATTGGAGGTGGCGTTTAAAATAGCCGAGGTTTTTGAGACGGATGTAGGCTCAGTTTTCACTTACCAAGAAGCTGATTGAAAACGGTAGCCACTCTCTAGTTGTCAGACAGTGCTTGCATTAACTCGCGGTTTTCTGTGCTCCATTTGCACAACGCATTGAGCACTGGTATGAAGGACTGGCCAAACTCAGTTAAGGAATACTCCACTCGCGGTGGGATCACCTCAAACACGGTTCTGTGAATCAGTTGATCCCTTTCCATTTCTCGCAGCTGCTTGGTGAGCATTTGCTGAGTGATGGGACTGAGTGCACGTTTTAACTCACCAAACCGCATGGCGTCGCTACGCAGATTATAGACAATGGCAATCTTCCATTTACCGCCAATCAGTTTCAGCGCATTAGTTACCGGACTTTTGCAAGTGTTCATAGTATGTATTTATATACCAGTATGAAAACATTGTCTACTTGCTGTTATCATATTGTTGGATATACTGTGGCTCTCAGAAATTCTATGCATTTATTAAAAGGGAAAAAATATGTCGGATAACCAGTCAAAAGAAATTAGATCAACAGTCACCAGTGCGGGTAATATTGAGATATCCATTGCTACGGTAGACAAGCCAACACCCGGTGATGATGATGTGTTGATTAAAGTAGAGGCCTCCCCAATCAATCCATCTGATTTGGGTCTGTTGATTAGTTTCGCAGCAGATTTTGATAGTCTTGCGGTCTCCGGCTCTGGGGCAGATACAGTGGCATCAATGAAAATTCATCCAGGCCTTATGGCTGCAATGAAGCCACGACTCGACCAGTCTATGCAGGTGGGTAATGAAGGTGCTGGTGTGGTGATTGATGCAGGCGCTAACGCTAAGCATTTAATTGGCAAAACTGTTGGCGTCGCTGGTGGTGCCATGTACTCTCAGTATCGTTGCATACCAGCAAATAACTGTCTGGTGATGGAGGAGGGAACTTCCTCGGCGGACGCAGCATCCTCTTTTGTCAATCCGCTCACTGCACTGGCGTTTGTCGAAACCATGAGAATGGAGAATCACACAGCCATGGTCAACACGGCGGCAGCATCAAACCTAGGTCAGATGTTGGTGAAGATTTGTAAAGATGATGGTATTCCACTGGTAAACATTGTGAGAAAGCCTGAGCAGGTGCAGGTGCTAAAGGATCTGGGAGCAGAGTATGTCTGTGACACCAGTGATCCTGACTTTATGAAGCACCTGGTGTCGGCACTGGTTACCACAGGAGCAACCTTGGGTTTTGACGCCACTGGCGGCGGTAACGAGGGTAAACTTCCGGGTCAAATCCTTGGGGCAATGGAAATTGCCGCTACCCAAAAAGCCACGGAGTACAGTCGCTACGGATCCGACACCTATAAACAGGTTTATATTTATGGCGGTTTAGATCAAACGCCGACCGTACTCAATCGCACTTTTGGTATGCAGTGGGGTTTAGGTGGCTGGTTGTTGACACCAATGATTGGGCGCATCGGTATGGAACGTTTCGGCCAGATGAGACAACGAGTGGCAAGAGAAATTAAAACCACCTTCGCCAGTCACTACACTCAGGAAGTCTCTTTAGAAGAGATGTTGCAGCCGGAAAATATTAAGGCCTATGCAAAGCAGTCAACGGGTGAGAAGTTTTTGGTCAATCCACATAAGTGATGGATTTTAAATAATCTTTTTTACAAAAAGGAGAAAATACAGATGCCAGAAATGACAATATTGGGTTGGTTTCACACTATATTTGGTGTCTTTGCCCTGGTGACTGCGTTTTACACGCTGCGTCACCACAAGGTGATCTCGATGGATAATCTAGCTGGAAAATTGTATGTCTACATCACAATTTTTGTTGCTGGATCGGCATTGGCCATCTATAACCAAGGAGGGTTCGGTATCGCACACTGGTTAGCTGTGCTGACCTTGGTAGCTGTGTTTGGTGGCATGGTGATGGAAAAATTTCAACTCTTTGGTGGTTTTTCTAAATACTTCCAAGCCCTGGGTTATACCAGTACTTTGCTTTTCCATATGATACCAGCGATTACCGATTTCCTTCGTCGATTGCCAGTGGGGGATCCCTTTGTTGACTCATTCGAGGATCCACTGATACTAAACTTCCACCTGGCATTCCTATTGATTTATCTCGTTGGACTGGTGATTCAACTGAGGTGGTTGAGGTCGCAGTCGGTCTAAAAACTGTTAATATCGCTCTCAGTCAATGGCTATTTTGACGCCAATGACTGAGATGCGATGTCCTCCAAGGCTCGATAAAATCGATCCAGAGATACCCGGTCAGCTTTGACATCTTGCATTTCTTTGCGGATGCTGCTGATGGCGTCGGCAATCTTTTTATCAGTACCATTTTCCACTGCACCGGCTAACTGCTGAAGCTTTTGGCGAATTGTTTTTACACTATCTTGTGAGATCACTTTTGCTCGCTCAAATTGGTCTAGATAAGCGCTGACAACCACAGGCGTATCCGGCCAAGCCATGGGAATTTGTTGTTGAGGATTGAACAAATTTACTTTCCCGATTGTTGGATAGGCCAGTTTCGCTGCCTCGATCTCATTGGCGCTAATGTGTTCACTGGGCAGCAGTTTAAACACGTCCAGCCCCCTGACAATTTCAGTGCCGTAGATAGCGCCCTGATAATAGTAAACTGACCAATATCCGCCGGTGAGCAAGACTTTGTCATCCAGGGGACCGCGATCAAAATAAGCGATCTCCACTGGATTGGATGAGTCGGTAAAGTCCACAACAGAAATGCCGCCTTGATACCAAGCCTGAACAAAAATATCGCGACCAGGTACTGGGATAATCGCTCCGTTGTGAGCTACACAGTTTTCAGTTTCCACTTGGGGGGCGGGGATTTTATAGTGGCTTTTATATTCCAGCTTACCATCGACAATGTCGTAGATGGCATCGGCACCCCAGTCCATTGGATCCCAGGCTCTGCAGCGCGCGCGGCCACCGCCGCCCCACTCATCGGTGAATAACACTTTACTACCATCGTTGTTAAAGGTAGCTGAGTGCCAGTAGGCAAACCCTGCATCGGTTACAGCATGGAGTCGTGTGGGTGTCAGCGGGTCAGTGATATCAAACAAGATACCGTTTCCAGAGCAGGCGCCGGCAGCCAAGTTCGCCGAGGGAAAGACTGTGATATCGTGACACTGGTCAGTGCGATAGGTGTCCTGAGTGTCATCGCCGTGATCGCCGCCACGCCACAGACCGGCCAGAGATCCAGTATCGGGATCAGCAAAAACGGTGGGACTATGCACAATTTTTGCCTTGGATGGATCATCGATCGGTATTTCGATAACATCTATACGGAAAAGTGCTGTTCGATCGTCTCCCGGGGTGCCATCGAAACAACCCTCTAGCTCCTCTTCTTCACGAACGCTGGAGGTGCCAGAGTTGTAGACAATAATTTTGCCATCTGCGGTGGGCCCAGCAACCACTGAGTGGGTGTGAGAACCTCGACAGGTTTGTACAGCACCCACTTGGAGGGGGCGTTTTATATCTGAAATGTCAAAGATGCGCAGACCGCGAAAGCGATCGGCGCTGACGTCCTCCATAATGCCCTGTAAACCACAGTCTAAACGACCTCTGGTTTGCTCCACTGACATGATCAAAAGGTCTCCAACAATTGACACGTCTCCCTGTCCACCGGGGCATACAATGGATGTCGCCAGCGTTGGTATTCCCTGTTGATCTAACTGGTATATGTTGAAACCGTGGTAGCTACCAGTGACCAATAAATCATCTCGGAACGCCATATCAGTGTTGTAGAAACTGAGCATTGGATAGCGCAGAGCATCTGCAGCGTCCTCGATGGACTGAGCTGAACCTTCCGAGGATGACTCATCGTCATTTGACTTGGCCTGTTCTTGCTCTTGGTCTTTGTTGGACTCATCTTCGCCAGCGCCGTAGCCAGCTGGATTAGCTGGATCATAAAATCCGGGCGGTTTTCGCTGTGCAACCAGTAACTCCATATTCATGATGGCCTCACCCGCATCAAACAGGCCGGCCGTGAGTGTTGCTCGGGGATCTGTTGATAGGCCCACCAAAAGCTGGTTCATCCGCTCTATCTCTACCACTTGATCATTCACTACATCTGCAGCGAATTCATTGATTTGTGGATCATAGGCTGAACCAGATTGATCACGCAGTTCTCTCACCATGGTAACAGCACCATCGTGGTGGGCGATCATCAGTGTCAGGAACAAACGGTCAAAATCGGTACTCTCAGCGGCTGCCAGTGCTGCCATTTGTTCAGCCGTAGCCATGCCTGCCATTTTATGATGCATGTGCATGTGCATGTGCATGTGCATATGCATAGCATGCTCTGCGGTGGGATCTGGTGCCATCTCATTGCGCTCTCGCAGCCAATCCTGCATGAACTGAATTTCATCTTCTTGAGTGACATCGATACGCCCGGCCAAATCTAACACCTCGGCGTTGTTAGTACGTTTTTTTGCTAGTCGTGACATCAATACTGCCTGGTAATGATGCATCACCATGCCCTGCATGAATTCCACATCAGCGGGGGAGTATGAAGAGTTCGCTATAGCAATGGCAGTCTCTGCATCCAGCAAATTTGATGGTTTACCGGGCGCTCCTGGTTGAACAATTGGAGCGTCGGTTGCTACATTCTCCACCTTCGCTGCGGTCGTTTGACCCCAGGCGAACAGTAGACTTAAAGCGATAATAATATGTATTTTTCTCATTGTGTTAGTCTCATCTTGAAGCTTCAGCCTTATGTGATGGCTATATTTTTCTGAACCATAAGGGAGGTTTGGGTACAAAGTCAAAGCAAACCGGCACACTGAGCTTTAATTAGTATTGACACATATAATGCCAATATGTAAAGGTATCATTTGAGAAAAGCTCAGCTTGTTTTGCAAAAGAACGATTTGTGTAAACCTGGCCACATCTGGAGTTATTGTAATGAAAAGATTGCTACGCAGATTATTGGTCCTGTTGTTTGTTGTCTCTACCTTTCTTTTTTGGCTACTCTATTTCTCTGAAAGACCAAAACTGACCATAGATCCGGCAACCTTGGCCGGTGATGGCAGTTTGATTAACTATTGTGAACTACCTGAACTCGACGGCAGTGGCAAGATGGCTGTCGACATCCCCAAGGGGAACACGCCTGGCTGTGGCTACCATCACTTCCCAAGTCCTTTATTATCCCAGTGCACAGAGCCACTATCGGCGTCGGCAGATGATATTCGCGGCTTGTGGCAGGCTGTATCGGGAAAAATCGGTCATGTTGAGCGGGTGGAACAATGCGGTTCCAGAGTGGTTATCACTGCCGCTGGTCTTATTCATGATGCTGGCCCCAATAGCACTGCTGGTCGCACAACGGATGATACAGAGGGCTCTGTACTATTTACTATCGGCGATAAAGAGTACTGTAATCGAACATCGGCCGATATGGTTTGGAATAATAAAGTACTGGATTTTCATGTCTTTGGTTGGGGTCCAGTTGTAGTGAGACGCTACAGAAAGGGAGAGCAATTGGTATGGGAGTATGCTGACGGATCCATTACCCAAATGAATCGCATCTGTTATCTTCCAGAGAATCACAGAAAACCAACGCCTCGAGGGCCGCGCTACAAATTGTGGTAGTTGTCGATGTTCGCATTAGATTCATTAGGATAAGGCTATGAAAAAATTATTGCTATCAACGATTATGGTTGCCGTGGTGCTAGGATCTATCGCTTGGGTTATGAGGATAGAGATCCTGTTACAGCTGGTGAATCACCGTTACTCATCCGTAGAGGTGGGAGAACCGAGAGACCTAGGGTGGCAGCAGGGACCTGTTGTCCGCCAACACAGGGAGACGTCACCCAATATTATTCTCATTGTCGCTGACGACTTGGGTTACAACGATATTTCCACTTTTGGCGGCGGCATTATTCAAACGCCAGGCATTGATCGTCTGGCCCGCGAAGGCGTTGTTTTCAATCAATCCTACTCGGGTGCAAGCACCTGCGCACCCTCCAGAGCAATGATGATGACGGGTCGCTATCCCACTCGCACCGGCTTTGAGTTTACGCCAACTCCAGCAGGTATGGGCAATATGGTAAGTATTATAGGCAGTTCCATAGACAACAACTTACCGCCCTCTTTCTATGATCAGTCTATTGAGGCGAACCACCCACCCTATGAGCGCAAAGGTCTGCTACCGGAGGAGGTCACCATTGCTGAAACCTTGAAGCAGCGCGGCTATTACACAGCTCATATTGGCAAATGGCATCTCGGCAGAGAAAATGGCATGGCTCCTTATCAACAGGGCTTTGATGACAGCTTGTTAATGTCCAGCGGACTCTACCTTCCTGAAGATCATGCCAATGTAGTAAACGCAAAATTACCCTTTGATCCCATTGATCAATTCTTGTGGTCAGCTATGACCTACGCGAATTCATTTAATGCCGGCGATGAAGATCGCTTCAAGCCTAAGGGTTATCTCACTGACTATTGGACTGATGAAGCTATCAAGGTGATTCAGGCGAATAAAAACAGGCCATTCTTTCTCTATTTAGCCCACTGGGGGCCTCATACTCCGCTGCAAGCAACACGGGAGGATTACGAGGCTGTGGGTGACATAAAACCGCATAGAAAGCGTGTCTATGCGGCTATGATTCGCGCGGTTGATCGCAGTGTTGCCCGGGTTTTGGATACCTTGGATAAAGAGGGTTTGTCTGATAATACCTTGGTTATGTTCACCAGCGATAACGGTGGTGCGGGTTATATTGGCCTTCCCGAAGTCAATCAACCCTTTAGAGGTTGGAAAATTACCATGTTTGAGGGGGGCATCAGGGTACCAATGATGATGCGCTGGCCACAAAACATCGCACCTGGCACTCGCATTGACCAGCCAGTGGCACACATTGACGTGATGCCAACAATAGCTGCAGCCGCTGATGCCCCGCTGCCCGAGGGTAGGGTGATCGATGGTGTCGACATATTACCTCTGGTTAACTCAGATGTTCGTGAAACTTGGCCGCGTAAAACCTTATTCTGGCAAAATGGGCACTACCAAGTTGTTCGTCATGAGGACTGGAAATTGCAGGTGAATGACCGACCTACTGACGGTCTTAAATACTGGTTGTACAACTTGGCTGAGGATCCCACGGAGCAAAATAATCTCGCTACCCAGTTGCCCAATAAAACAAACCAGTTACGCGGCTTGCTTGCAGAGCATCAAGCAGACTCAGTAGGGCCCCTTTACCCGTCGGCAAGTCAATTTCCGATTATGGTTGATAAAACTATGGCGGAATCATTTCGGGACGGTGATGAATATGTTTACACGCCTAACTGATTATTTGCTCAGACCGTCTATTGTCTTTCCAAAATAATCCTGTCGCGACCGAAAAACCCTTTAGGACGCTGGCCATTAAAACCAATTTTGATATTCAGTGTGTTTTTGTCGATAAATCCGGTAATCCCAACCAACGTTGTGACTCTTCCTCCCACACGACCCTCCAGATCCAAGTGCATAGGGTCTTGTGACTTGTCCAACCGCCATTGATCGATTTCTAGTCTCCTACCATCCATGAAAAGCGTTGCTGTCTCGTCAGCGTGAAAGATGAATACGGCGGACTCTCCATTTTTACCTTTCCATTCTCCAATAATGGCTTTGTGGGGATTGTCAGCCAGTTCATTGCTACAAGCAGCGGTTAACATTAGCAGAGCTGTTATAAAAATATTCAGTAGCGGTTTACTCATAATTCACCTGAATGTTTAATCATGGTATTGCTTAGGCTAGCCGAGATCCATTTTTAGCGGGTTTGTCGGGCACTGCTAGGATCACACTGCCATTGTCTTGAATGAAGCCTGTTACTAGGCATTCAGACATCATTGGGCCGATCTGTTTCTTTGGAAAATTGACCACAGCTGATACCTGTTTGCCAATTAGATTTTCCGCTTGGTAGTGATCGGTTATCTGTGCTGAGGATTTTTTGATGCCGATAGGATCGCCAAAATCGATACTCAGTTTGATTGCCGGCTTGCGTGCCTGTTTAAATATTTCAGCGTCTATTATGGTCCCAACTCGCAGGTCGACGCGCTCAAATTCACACCAGGTTAAATCATTCATGTTGAAATCCCAGGGTTGCTGCCAATAGAATAACTCGGACACTGAGTGCGAACAACTAAAAATGACAGGGATAACCTTAGTAAAAACAGTAACGCGGCGAGTCGGTCTCAGGGAGCAGCTATGGGCAAAATTGATTCAGTAGTAGTGGGTGCAACTGGCTTGGTGGGTAGCCATGTGCTCCAACAACTCGCCCACCAGAAAATAAACACGCTGGTGATTGCACGGCGTGAGATATCGCCATTACCTAACAATTTTTGCCAAATAGTCACTGATTTTGATGATTTCTTGGCTAATGGAACAGTGCCGCCCTGTAAGCACCTTTATCTGTGTCTGGGCACTACGATTAAGTCCGCCGGTAGTCAGGCCGTATTTCGCAAAATTGATTTTGATTATAATTTTAACTTCGCTGTTAAAGCCCAGCGCGCTGGTGCCTCGGGTTTGAGCCTTGTGTCTGCCGTTGGTGCTAATGCGCAATCGAAAAATTTTTATTTGCGAACCAAGGGCGATTTGGAGCAGGCCATAAGAGCCTTAAATTTCCCGCAAATAAATATTTACCGGCCGGGCTTGCTCATTGGTGAGCGCACGAGTAGCCGTATCGCAGAGGGGCTTGGTCAGCACATGAGCAAGTTAATCGACCCAATGTTGATTGGTGGGTTGCGGAAATACCGCAGCATTCAGGCTGAAGCATTAGCGCGAGCTATAGTAAAAAAATCGCACAATACCTCAGGGCACAAGACGTTTTACTTTGATGATTTTGTTAGCGATTTACCAATAAAGTGATCCCATCGCGTTTATATTAGAGTAACCACACATAGTATTTTATTTTAACGGCAATATTTTTTTACTCGTCGGGTTTACTGTTCATGTCATCAGGATCTTTACTTGTTGTCTTAGGCAATCAGCTGTTTTCCACTGAGATTATACAAGCCACTGGCGTGAGCCATGTTTTTATGGCCGAGGACTTGGGCCTCTGCACCTATGAAAAACATCACAAGCTAAAAATATTAATGTTCTTGGCGGCCATGAGAGAGAAGCGCGATGAACTTGTTGCATCAGGGCTATGGGTTGACTACAGAGATATTGAACAGGCTTGTTTCGATAAAACCTATGAGGAAAAGTTAGCGGATTGTATCAGTGCCCACGCATTTTCTGAGCTTGTGATGTTCGAAATTGAGGATAAAGACTTCGAGAGCAGAATCTTCGCTTTTGCTACGGCACAGAATATTTCACTGACTGTACTGCCAAGCCCTATGTTCGTGTTGAGCCGACAAGATTTTGTCGATTTTAGCCATTCAGCCAAGACGTTGCGTATGGGCAACTTCTACAAAGTGGTTCGCAAGAAGCTCAACTTACTTCTTGACGAGAATCAGCAGCCGTTGGGTGGGAAGTGGTCATTTGACGAGGATAACAGGAAAAAGATTCCCAAAGGTTTGCAGTTGCCGGAGCAATTTACAGCAACCCAGAGTCAACATGTGTCAGGACTGAAATCAATAGTACTAGAACGATTTGCGGATCATCCCGGTAATATCGACGATGTGTGGATGCCGTTGACCCGATGTGATGCGCTGGCCAGCATAGACCATTTTCTGGCAGTAAAATTTGAAAATTTTGGTATCTATGAGGATGCCATATTGCAAAATGACACCTTTATGTTTCACAGTGCCATCAGTCCGTCTTTAAATATGGGCCTGATCACTCCGCAAGATGTGATAGACAAAGTGATGGCCTACACAGAAACCCATAATGTGCCCTTAAACTCGGTGGAGGGTTTTCTGCGCCAGATTGTTGGCTGGAGAGAATTTATTCGCGGCGTTTATCAGTGTCGAGGGGAGGAGCAACAAGAGGCAAATTTTTTCGGCTTTTCACGTTGTCTAAATCATAGCTGGTATCGAGGCACTACCGGCATTGCACCACTGGACGATGCAATTAAGTTCTCTCAACGATATGGTTACACCCACCACATCAATCGATTGATGGTCATTGCCAATTTAATGACACTCTGTGAGGTTCACCCGCAACAAGTCTATCGCTGGTTTATGGAGATGTACGTAGATTCTTCGGAGTGGGTCATGACCCCCAATGTCTACGGTATGGGTACCTTTGCCGATGGCGGTATTTTTGCCACCAAGCCCTACATCTGTGGCTCCAATTACATACTGAAAATGAGTGACTACAAGAAAGGTGACTGGTGTGATGTGGTCGATGGTCTCTATTGGCGATTTGTTAATTTGCACATGGGAAAATTGAAAAATAATCCACGTCTTTCATTTATGCAATCGACACTAAAAAAGATGAATCCAGAGCGTAAGAGCATAATTTTTAAAGCTGCAGAGAGCTTTCTCAGCAGTCACTGCAGTGAGTAATCTACTCAATACTTAATTTTTATTGGGATAAATTAACTTCAATACCTACTTGGGCAAGAACCTCGACTATATTTTAACTGTGATATCGAGTTAATCAATTAGCTCGTTTCTATTGTCTTGTCGCAGTTGAGGTCAGGTATTGAATACCAAGTCTGTTGTTTCTAGATCGTCGTTCGATAAGGTTGCGTTACTGTTTCTGGTAGTGGCTGGAGTTGGACTGTTTGCTAGACAACTTTCAATGCATCCTCTTACAGAGATAGGTGATAGTCCGGGGTTTAGGGTGATGCAACCTGATTCCTATGTTGACTATGACGGTGATTTATACATTGAGAGAGTTGTCTCCAAACCCTTCACCACAATAGTACATGCGCCAACAATTGTCGAAGGGCCAAGTGGTGCTTTGCATGCTTTTTGGTATGGTGGCAGTCGTGAAGGCGGGAAAGATGTCGCGATTTACGGCGCCACACTTGATCAGGGCGACGTCAGCTGGTCCGAGCCTCGACAAGTGGTTACTCGTAAGCAGACACAAAAAGATTTAAATCGTTACATAAAAAAGTTGGGTAATCCGGTAGTCACTATCGATGAATCGAAGCGTTTTTGGCTTTTTTATGTCTCGGTTTCTGTTGGTGGATGGGCCGGCAGTTCTATCAATGTCAAGTGGTCTGATGATGGTGTTCACTGGACGCCCGCAAAGCGATTGATAACATCACCTTTTCTCAACCTCAGTACGCTGGTCAAAGGCAATCCCATTATCTACAGTGATGGTCACCTGGTTGTTCCCGCGTATCATGAATTTATTGGGAAGTTTGCTGAGCTTATCGACGTTGATATGGATGGCAATGTCTACAACAAGCGCCGATTGTCTTGGGGGCGTGAGGCATTGCAGCCGAGCATAAGGGTTAGGAATTCTGATCAAGCGCAAGTTTATATGAGATATGCCGGTGCAAAGCCGTCAAGAGTGATGTTAACCGAGACTGCTGACAAGGGTTACTCATGGACTAAACCGATAAAAACTCAATTGCCAAATCCCGATGCGGCGATTGCCGTGCTAGGCGTTCGAGGTGGCGCTCTGGAGGATGCGTTGATAATGGTGTTTAATAATTCACCCGAATCACGAAATCGCCTATCCTTGGGTCTATCAAAGGACAACGGTAAAAGTTGGGTTGTGCTGCATGATTTTGAATACGATCAGAGTACGGCTGAACGTTTCTCTTATCCCTACATGATTCAAACTACCAATGGTCACTATCATCTGGTTTATACATGGAACCGCTTTCAAATCAAGCATGTCGTATTTAATAACAGCTGGTTGGAACAGCTAGCACAGACTGCTCCAGGTAACATCTGATGAATCTGCCTTTGAGTGTATTTTTGGCGGTCGGCGGAGTGGCATTGGTTTTTTCTGCTTTGATACTCCGTGTCACTCGACACAGAGTATCGAACATTAATGTGAAAATTGCCATTCTAGTAGCCTCACTGTTTTTGCTACTTTTCCCAGTTGTGACTGAGCCGCTGGTAATTTACTTGAGAGGTTTCACCGGTGATTTTAGTGTTGCCATGCTGTTGTTGTCTGCTTCCTCTATTGGGTCCATTGTTGTACAGAAAGATCTTATTGCGCCTCATGATAAAAAGCTCTTTTGTCTGATGATCACATTGATGTCCCTAATTTTATACCCTTTGTCTCTGGGTTGGGGGAGTGTCGATACTTATCAACTTGGTTACAGCTTTTGGCCCGTTGAGTGGATCTCAGTGGCGCTGGGTCTGTTGGCTTTTAGTTTACGATCGCCTTTCACTGTGATCTGGATGGCCACGGCATTAATATCCTACCAGCTTAGTCTTTTTGAGAGTCGTAATCTCTGGGATTACCTGATTGATCCGATTGTGTCAGTAATTGCGATCAGCTCATCAATTGTTGGCTTGTTTAAAAAGTAAAAGGTCATGTTTTATGCAATATAAAGAGAGTGTTGAATCTTCTGCATTGGAGAGAGTCGTCATTGTCTATATTTTGATTTTTCTCATTTTAGGCATTTACTTGTCGATATTTAATCTTGAATATTTTGACACCGTTTACACGGTTGAGGATGGCGTGCTGGAATGGTTGACAGTGATCGCGCTCTCAGCAACTATGGCAGTTTGTTTGAAGCGTCTTTTGGCTACTGGTTTGCAACGAGGGATTCCGTATATTTTCACAACCTCTGTATTAACGCTTTTGTTTTTATTTGCCACAGGAGAGGAGCTATCTTGGGGGGCAACGCTTGTTCAGTATAGACAGCAATGCATTTTTTCAGAAATATAATGCCCAAAATGAGACCAATTTTCACAACATGACCATCAATGGCAGAAAGATTAATCAACCCATTTTTGGTTTGGGTCTATCAGTGATACTGCTAATCTATTTAGCAGTGCTCACACCTCTCTACCACAGGCACGCCGTGATGAGGGATTGGTTGGATAGATGGGCAGTACCTATTCCAAAAGCGCATCATGTGGCCGGTTATATCATTATATTGGTTATCGTTGAGGTGGTTGTAAAGTCTCTATCCGAAACGGGACGTCGTGGAGAGATGACCGAATTCGCCGGTTCCTTTTGGGCATTGTTAAATATAGCCTTTCCTCACAATGCGGCAAATTTTCCCTCATCGCTCATGTCAGCTTCACGAAGGTAAAAATAGCGCTTGCAAAGTACGAGATATATTCACTAGACTTATGGGTTGGTTGAAGCATTAACATATGAATGCTTCGACATGTCTCGATTCATAGAAGAGCGCTGATTTTGGTATCGATTAAAAAACACAAATTGCTCCAACTGATGTTGTTTGCTTTCGTTCTGTTGATAGTGAACAATGCAGTGCACTCCGCTGAACATTTATTTGTTGAAGTTGATGTCGCTCAAATCGAATGTGATACCTGCAATCTAGCTCAAACGCCTATTGTCGATTCAGACCAAACCTCAGATCTGGTGCGGTTCGCATCCGACAACTTTTCCCCGAAAAAAATCGCTTCAGCATCCTCTGTTGTTGCTTCAATTTATCAAGCGCGAGCACCACCAAGAATATAAATTTTTTCATTGTTAAAGATCGTTTAATTTATATTTTTTGGAGGTTCTATGAACCCACGTATTTATGCAGCCATTATGGCGAGCGCAATGGTGACTTCAGGTGCAGTTGCCAGTGAAATTGAGGAAATTGTGATTACGTCCTCACTCATTGATCAAAAACTCAGTGATATTGAAAACCCACTTCACGTTGTCAGCGGCGAAGAGCTTGCCAGTTCGGCGAGCGAAAGTTTGGGGGAGTCATTGAATAGTCTCCTCGGTGTATCCTCAGCTGATTATGGTGCTGGGGTTGGTCAACCTATTATCCGCGGTATGTCCGGTAGTAGGGTAAAAGTCCTCAACAACGGTATGGTGGTGAGAGACGTTGCCGGGATTGGCGCTGATCACGTCAATGATGTTGATTTAAACAATGTTCAGCAAATTGAAATCGTTCGAGGGCCATCATCACTGCTTTATGCTAACGGTGGGATTGGTGGCATCATTAATGTGGTCGACAGTACCATTGCGCGCCAGGATTTCTCTGACTCAGAGTTTAAGCTAGGTCTTGAGACTCAATCGGTCAATGATGGCGACAGTTACAATGGGTCATATCAGAATAATGTTGGCGGTTTGAACTTTAGCGTTGCCTATAAAGAGTCTGACTTCGATAATTTCGATGTCCCAACCGGCGCCATTTTACACGAAGAAGACCACGAAGAAGACCACGAAGAAGATCACGACGACCATGATGAAGATCACGACGACCATGACGAAGATCATGAGGAAGAAGGTTTCTTGTCTAATTCTGATTTTGAAAATAGTGCCTTGCGTTTCGGTGTGTCGAAGACTGGAGAATGGGGTCATTTTGGTGTCTCTGTTAACCGAGTAGAGAGTATCTATGGTATCCCGTTTCACGGTGATGATCATGGCGCTCACGGCGATGACCATGACGAAGACCACGACGAAGACCACGACGAAGACCACGGAGATGATCACCATGACGATCATGGCGATGAGCACGAGGGCGAGAGGATTTTCTCCACCACGGATTCGGAAGTAGTGAATGTTGAAGGTTCCTATATCCTCAACAACGGCTGGTTAAAGAAGGTTAATTACTTCCTCAGAGATACAGATTACTCTTTGACTGAGCAGCATGCCGAGGAGCACGAGGGTGAGGAACATGAGGGCGATGATCATGACGATCATGGAGATGGCCACCATGCTGAGGGACCCACGGTATTTAGCAATGAGTCCCGTGAGTACGGTGCTATCTTCGATTTATCTAACGATCAGTTTTTACAAAAAGTTTCGTTAAATTTCGTTGATGAGGATATATCTATTGTTGGTGAGGAAGCCTTTATGAATCCCACCGTTAGTGAAGAGATGACTATCGGTTATTATTTCAGTAAAGAGCTTGAGTCTTTTCATTTAGATTTCGGTATTCGACATGATCGGGTTCGACGAAAAGGTTCGCTGAGTCATCACGATGAGGACCACGACGAAGATCACCATGAAGATCACGACGAGGACCACGACGAGGATCACGGCGAAGATCACCATGAAGATCACGATGAAGAAGTTGAATATTTCACCAATGATTACAACGCGACTAGCTTTGCGGTCAGTTTGGGCAAAGATCTCAATGATAAGTTTGATTTGAGTGTCAGTGCTGCGGTTGTTGAGCGCACGCCATCTGCGGTAGAGCTGTTCATGAACGGACCTCATTTAGCTACTGGTAGACTCGAAGAGGGTAATGTTGAGTTAGAGTCCGAGCAATCGGCCAACTTCGATGCAACACTGTCCTATGAGCATGATGGCGCATTCGCGAGCTTTACGCTATTCAAGAACGATGTTGATAACTATATTTATCTTCAAGATGAAACGGAAGAAGAGCACGAAGAGCATGAAGATGAGCACGATCATGGGGGGCTAATAAAAGCGAACTATCTGCAACAAGATGCGCAGTTTGTTGGCTATGAGCTGGAATTGGGCAAAGTGTTCGACTTGGGGAATGGTGATCTTACGCTGTCGTTTGGTCGCGATTCTGTCTCAGGCGAATTCAGAGACAACAGTAACGTTTCTCGTATGATGCCGGCACGAAATATTTATGCCGCATCCTACGCTCAAGATAGTCTTGAATTGTCACTAAAACTCAAGGATGTAGAATCACAGCGCGATATTGGCACCAATGAGACGGTGACTGACGGTTTCAAGATGTTGGACTTAAGCGCGACAAAAACCTTTACTATTGGCAATGAGCGTGAGGCAAAAGTATCATTTTTTGCTAAAAATCTCCTGGATGAGATCGCTAGAAACCATTCTTCCTTTGTTAAGAATGAGGTGCCACTGCCCGGTAGGAATCTAGGCGTGAAGTTCCAAGTATCCCTGTAATGTAGGACATGCAGCACCCTCTGCAGTCTCGGCGATTAATTGTGGTAAGCTGAGATTGCAGAAGGGAGTTGTGTAAATTTACATTGGACAGAGTTGCTGGTCCTCACAATAAAATTGACGTTATTCTGAATTACTGTACTCTGACAAAGAATGGTATCGGTAAGGCAAATTTTTCGCCTGCGAACTATCACATCAATAAGTAAATAGGCGTTTTATGGTTGCTTATGGGATTTTAGTTGTAGCAATTTTGTTAGAGGTAATGGCTACCTTGATGTTGCCGTTAACTGAAAATTTTTCCAAACTATTTCCAACGCTCGCGCTTGCATGTTTGTACATCGCCTCCTTTTACTTGCTAACCTTCGTCATTAAGCAAATTCCACTCTCTATCGTGTACGCCAGTTGGAGTGGCGTTGGAATATTTTTAGTTGCACTCATGTCCTATGAACTTTTTGGTGATACGCTCCGCTGGCAGGCTGTTGTGGGGCTGGTTTTCATCGTGATTGGTGTTGTATTGGTCAATTATTTTAGTACTCCGTCGAATTATTAAGTTGGCTTAACGGCCACATCATGGTGTTTTAGGCCGCCTAGTTTAGCCACAGTCTTTATCAATAATACTTTGTCAGACTTTACCCTGTCAGAGCTTTGTTCCGGATAATGCATCTACCATTGGCCATCAACAAAGTAAATTGGTGAACGCCAAGAGTTCAACCTGTACCCTCTGCAAGCAATATCACTAATTTTTTTTAGCGACTCACCAAGGATAAATGGGGCTACAGTGTGTTAGTGAGTTATCTCTGATGATTGATACTGCAAGTGACCGTTTAAAACCCGTGACCCACGTTACAAATAAACGGTCATTATCAAAAACCTGTCCTATGGGACAGTGTTGTACTAGGCGACATTCATGCTAGGTTCAAACAGATTACTTATGGAGAAGTAATTAGCATATCGATGAAAAGTTCACCTGGTCTTCTATACTTAGCTCTTGTTGGGGGTTTTCTATTGTGCGCATCATTACCGGGTGTCATATTTGCGGACGACCCTCCAATGGAGGAGATTATTACCAATGGGGAAGAAGACGATACCATAAAGAGCTATCAGGGAATTAACTATGATGAACAAAACCCCGGCGACCATTTGACTGGCCCCTCTGGAGAAAATGCAATTGGTCAAACAGGAACAAATGGAAATGAAGCACTTGATGAATGTTCGGCTGAACAAATTAATTTAACCCATCAATCATGCATATCGAGTGCAACTATAGAACATTACGGATCTAATTGTGCAGAACCAGAAGAATTGACTCTTAGTGTGCAAGGTACTATTGACATAGGGTTTATAGAATTTGATGTGAGTTTTAGTATTGGTAATAACCCGAACTGTGATGGTGCAACTATGGCGCTAAATTCGGCGTATGATCAGTGTGAT
>CAXRFT010000031.1:0-5020 GCA_964230135.1 Porticoccaceae bacterium
TCCTCACTAATACCGTAGGCGTTATTGGCCGATAGCTTTACTATTACAAGATTATTTTTTGGTGAGATATAAATAAACTGGTTATACACCCCAATCGCCATAAAATCGCCGCTTTCATCTGGTATCCACCACTGATATCCATACCCGAGGGGAAAGTCGGATAGAGGATTATTACCGGGCAACAGATGGGGTGCATCCGGGGTGATCGATGCCTCCACCCACTTGCTGGGAACAATTTGTTGCCCGTTGAACCGTCCCTTCAGTCTAAATACTTCGCCCAATTTCGCGTAATCACGTGCCGTGGCATTTAACCCAGCATAAACCAATTCCATATCTTTAGAATCTAACAGCCAATAGGCATTGTTTTCAGCGCCTATTGGACTCCACAACACTTCCTGCATGTATTGGGTAACTGAAACCCCTGTGGCCTCTCTCAGCAGCATTCCCAATACTTGGGTGTCCGTGGAATTGTAACGATTGAAGGTGCCAGGCTGAAACTCATTGGTTAGGCTAGCGCTAAATTGGTCAAGGGATCCACCAACTGCGAGAATCCTAGCCGAACGCATCACGTCAGAATCCGCGTCACTGTAATCTTCGCTCCATCGGGCACCAGAGGACATTTGCAAAATGTCCTTTATCGAAACACCATCATAAGCAGAATCTTTCAGCTGACTCACATATTGGGTCACAGGCTCAAAAATATTACCAATGTGACCTTGATCAATAGCAATACCCACCAGCGCAGAGATGTAACTCTTGGCCACTGACATCGACATCCAGTGCACATTTTTTCCACCGGTTAGCCAGTAATTCTCATAATGTATGACCCCATCCTTCAGGATTAGCAGGGCCGCTGTGTCTGTGCGCCTTATGAACTCGTCTACATTGACTACCTTATCTCTAAAACTAAATTCATCGGGTAACTTAATCTGATCGGTTAGATCAAAATCATAGGGATCATCCGAAGCCGTCAATGTGCTGGTAGGGAAAATGTGATGCGCTCTACTAAGATTTTCAGACTGTTCCGCACCGGTGAACAATGACGTAATAAACAAAAACCGTTCATCACTATCATGAGTAGAACAGGCCACAAACAGTGTTGTTGCGATACTTCCAATCAAACAAAATTTAATTAAAAAAGGTGTTTTCATAAGAGTCTCTCAAGTCCGTTTTCAGTAAGATACTCAATTAAATTAGTGTCAACCCAACCTATAGCACTCAAATTAACACTGTTTAGCCAATAAATGGCCGCCCCCCAACCGCCTGAAGGAAGGTAAAAATGCAACCCGCAGCATAGATTGCTGAAAACAAAACAACCAGAGCACAGGCACATTTTTTATCTAGCCGCTTGGGTAGCAACAGAGCAAATAGTGGCACTGCCTGCATCGCATGCAGTCCAAAGAAATGGGGCACACGAAGGTCTCCACCATCTCTCGCCCAACCGAAGAACTTTAGCCCATTGGCATCTGTCTGCGCCGCATTCACCCAGTGACTGGTTTGGTTTCCTAAATAACTCCCGAATCCTCCACCCAACACAAAAGCCAAGACTAAACCAATAATAATAGACAATACTAAGGGATCATTTTTGGGGTTACTTTTACCAATAATCACAGCCAACCACAGCGGTGCCGTGACTAACCAGACGGCACCAACACCCATGAGCGAATAGATAAATCCATGCAAAGGGGTACTAAAATTAAAATGTGACGCTTGCCCCAGTGCGGCTTGAAACGTTATGTAAGCCTGCTCAGCTAAGGCAATACAAACTAATGACAAAACAATAAAACGGCCCATGCCTCTGTGCAAATACCCTCTCGGAAGGTAGCTTGCAAAAATCAGCAGTGTGGCGAAAAACACCGCCAACGACAAAGCAAACTTACCCGGCTTAGACCATACCGAGACACCATTAAAAAATCGTTCATCGAGGGTTCCCGCCGCAAGACAAAGGACACTCAAACTCAACAAACCTAAGGTGGTGTAGTACCAGGTTGATTCAATTTCTCTGTAACTAAGCCTATCATTGGATAATATCGCTTGAAAAAATGTATTATTTTTCATCATGAGACACTGGGCATTTCTGGTTGACGCCTAGAACGATACACTCGTTTAATTAACCAGTAGAGAACCAATCCGCCCGGGCCAAACATCAAGGTCGTGAGCAGACAGGGAACCACCACAATGTGATGAATCCTCTCTTTTTGAGCGTCTTTTAGTTCCCAGGCACCAACAAACAAATCAAAAGCCAGATAATGAATCCATCCCGCTAGAATTAACTCAGGAACTGAAAATAAAGCGGTTACCGCTGCCAATGAATCATAACCAGCCCCATCCGGTGCTGATGAAAAGTTGTTCATCATAAGCCAGATATAGACTACACCAATCATTATTGGAGCAATAATAGGTGCTAACCAATCACGGGTGAGGTGCCAGCGAGGCGCTAGGATCAGGCCAGCCCAACCCACCATGGCAAGACTGGTACAAAAACTGAATAACTGCTCCAGACTCATACAAATATCTCCTATTTATTTTTTATTCTTGCTGGCGGCACGCCTAATGCCGCTACCACAGCCCAAGCCCCGCGAGTAGGGCAGTACCCGCCATTAAATAGGCACCCGGCATTCTGATTAACATGTTGTGCCCCCTCAAACCAAGAAAAATAAATAAAATTGAACCGAAAAGATTAACCGCAACAATCGGGTAAGCCATAGGGGCAAGTGTGGGAATATAAGCGGCTACACTCAGCGCGATAGCGCCGGCACCAAGAAAAATAGTGAATACGTGCCAAGAAACCAAGCTTAATGATTTCGTCAACACTTCCATATTGCTGTTATTTATATTTGTCATATAAATCTTGCCGCCAACAATCCCATGAAAGATGGCACCGAACAGTGAAATTGTCGCTGCGCTCATTAAAAACCAATAGTCCATTTTTTATTCCTTTTCAGCGTTCAACTGAAATCGACGTAAAACATAATCTGCAAATCTTGCAAGAATTAATTACTGCTTGTCGTCGTGATCCTCGAGAATACCTTTCTCTTTTAAAGTGGCTATTAACTTTTGCATTTTGCTAAAACAAATAATAGCGAATACAAAACCTATGGTGCCCAGCGACATCCCCATAATTCCGAATACTTCCATAATAACCTCCTTTCAAATTTGGTTAAATTTGTGTCGGTAGTAGTTTGTGTAGACCCCGACTATGGGGCGCAAATACCTCAAAACATTAAACCGTCCGCTGAAACTGCCTACTTCCAGGCAAGCACGTCATAGGATCAGTTCGAGTGACTTTATAGTCCTTGTCTAATATTTCATCGACAAAGTGCCAGCGAGATAATACTGACTCTTGGGAAAGTGTGACCTCAGCCCATCCTCTTCTTGAGGCGTCCAAATAAGCGAGCTCTGTACTACTCTTTTTGACGGCATCCTCTATAACTTTTGGATCAATTGGAATATATGTTTCCCAGCCAGGACTGGTAATTGCAGGGGTTCCTATTTCGATGCCAAAATTCTCTCCAGTTTCATTCTTTAGATTGAAACCCCACGCGTTATGAGTATCGCCGGCCAGTACCACAGGATTGGCCCGAGCATCACTAAACATCTCTTGCACTCTGTCTCGACACCTCGGATACCCATCCCACGCATCCAGATTAAGCGGCATAGCGTTGTTTGCTAATATCTCCCAATGGTTGATAGTTTGTTCGTCGATACCACCCTTATTCAGATCTTGAGAGGCAATTTTAGGGGTGACAACTTTACCCATTAAGACTTGTTGTCCCAAAATCTGCCAGGTGGCTCCTCTGTCGATACTGGCCTTTGCTTGCTCACTCAACCATTTCTCTTGATCCTCTCCAAGAATAGTGCGGCTCTTATCCCCTAGAATCTCTGCTTCAAATGTCTTCAAATCTGACTGATGGACATACTCATCTTTTAACCTTTGAGTAGATAGCTTTTTCAGGGCCTCATAATCGAGGCTAGATAGCGACTCCTCGGAACTATAATCAAACGGTAGTTTTAGTAATTCTCGAGATGATTGAGGCAGTAAAACAGCCTCTTCCCAGGTAATTTTTTTTATGTTTGATTGATCAGATTTGTCAAACCATTGCATTAATAACGAGATATCTTCGGAATAACTGAGACCCCGATCTCTTCCATGAAAGCGGGTGTCAAGCATGAACAAATCAGCCAAATCACCAATTTTAAAACTGCGAAAGATAGGGCCCTGAGCTCCTGAAGAATGAGTTCTTATAGGCATCCATTCATGGTAAGCCTGCCTCGCTGCTCGGATACGAGTTAGAAAATCCCCTTCACCTTCATTGTGATTTTCCGCTCCAGTATTCCATGTGTCGTTAGTTAATTCATGGTCATCCCATACGCAAATAAAGGGATGCCGCTGATGTACCTCCTGCAAATTTTGATCAGAACGATAGACGCCATAACGAGTCCTGTAATCATCCAAGGTAAGTATTTCGTGTGCAGGTTTAACGTGACGACCCAAACGATCAAGAGCTTCCTGATTGGCATATACTCCATCCGGATATTCGTATATGTAGTCTCCTAAATGGAGTACCAAATCTAGATCTTGAGCAGCCATATCATGGTAGGCATTAAAATACCCTTGAGGAAAATTTGAGCATGAGGCGAAGCCAATTCGGAAGTTCGATACCTCACCAGTAGGAAGTGTCTTTGTTGTGCCAATATGGCTGATGACACCCTCTGAGATAAATCGATAAAAATATTGCTGTGCGGGTTTTAATCGATCTGCGTCCACCTTGACCGTAAAATCTGCCGAGGGGTGTGCAATCGCGCTACCATGGTTTATTAGTTTATTAAATTTATCATCGGTTGAAATTTGCCATTGAACGTTTATCTTCTTAGGAATTCCGTCTCCAGGGATCACACGAGTCCATAAAATCACTCTGTCTTGCAGGGGATCTCCACTCGCCACACCATGACTAAAATAAACATTCGCTTTACCCTCTGTGGCGTATCCTCTAAGGGCAATAGTGCCAAGAGATGCTCC
>CAXRFT010000032.1:0-23237 GCA_964230135.1 Porticoccaceae bacterium
GGCAGTTCCCACAGCGCAGCAAGGTTGCGAAAGTAAAGATACTGACTGACTTCTTCACCATGTAAAAAATGGCCGATACCCACCCACAAACGTCCGGCGAACTTGGAGCTTAGTTGTTCGCCAATGCTATTGTCATTGTCACTTTGTCCGGAGGCTAACCAAATGAGCAAGCACTGTTTGAGGTTGTGGTATAGATCTGAAAAGGTTAATTTATATTCACCTTTTTTACTCCGTCGTCGGGCCAGTGTAATAAGGCTGGATAATTCTGAGTAGGCTTCCCGATTTGTCACTAGGGCAATGATTTTATGATCATCGATGGTAAATTCACTGCCAATAATTAACCTCAAGTTATGCTCTTTAGCAGCGACATGGGCTTTCACCACACCCGCCAGTGAGCACTCATCTGTGATGGCTAGAGCGGTATAACTGAGTTCAGCAGCCCTTTGGACAAGTTCATGGGGGTGTGAAGCACCGCGTAAAAAGGAGAAGTTACTCAGACAGTGAAGTTCGGCATACTGCATAAATCTATGTAATACTGTATAAATATACAGTATTACATATTTTCTATTGCTCTGCGAATGGATTTTTGATGAGTTAACGTTAAAACAGCATTTATCTGGGATGAATCCTACTGTGGAAAGCTCTGAGAGAATGTATACTTAGTTAAAAGTTGGTGAGGCGTACAAATGAAAAAAATATTACTAATTTTAATGATCTGTTTGTCACAGACGGGTTGTTTGGCGGCTACTGTGGTGGGTGTAGCCACCGATGTCGCCATCGCTGTGGTTAAGGTACCTATCAAGGTGGGTGGTGCTGTAGGCGGCGCCGTGATTGATGTTGTCACTGGAGATGACGATTCTGATATTGAGGCAGAATCAGACGTTGATGACTCCGAAGAGTTGGAGTAGCGGCGTATAAAATTCCTTTTCCAAACTCGATGCAAACTGGTTCAAGGGCAATAAATTAAGTTTAACTTTATTGTTTGGTGTCGTAACAAACCGTTAAATACAGTTCATCTAAGTTATTGTAAAAAGACGCCATCCACAAGATTACAATCAAAACAGTATTCCACTCAATGGCGTTGTCGTTGAGAGTGCTATTGGGTATTAGATAAAAAATTATCATCAGTATAAGTAGGCATGCGCAGATTACTTGAAAAGGGTATTTTTTGGCTTTTCCAAATGTAAGTTCACTGTGATTATCAGAATCTGACCGGCACAGAAGGTTGGTTACATAAAAAATTGTCATTACGTTAGAAATAAAAAATATACTGGTGAACAGAACATGGACTATCTGTTTGGTATGCTTTTCAACCGGTAAAAATGCTTCACCAAAAGCGAGTGAGAAACACCCTATTACGGCAAAAAAGAGGTAGGTTTGTAGTGTTTTGCTGGCAACAGATTTTTGACTTTTTATTAGCCAACTTATTATCACCATCCACACAAGGCTAAGAAAAGCTGAACCGGCAACTAATCCATAGGTGTAAAAATAAGCGGCTGGATAATGGGTTCCCGTGGCAGATATGGATGTGCAGCCACTAATAAAGGGGTTGCAAAGAGGAGAGTATCCAGTTGACACCGATACTATATAGCTCAGAGCGATGGTGAAAATTATCCAAGATAAAACGCCAGATAGTATAAGTTTTGCGGGAATTCTGATGCCCATATGATTACAAACTCTCAAACTAGCCTTACTCTAAGGTTAGCTTAGTTTTTCTCTGAAGTTGCGATTAGATTGAGTTTGCTTGCAGGTATTGGCCGTTACGAGTTATTAGTGAATTTTTAAGGAGCGAGGGTAAGGATATTAATAAACGTCTGATGGATAGGGATTGTGTAAAAAAAAGGCACCCCAACTAACTTGAGGTGCCGTTTTTGTTTACTTCACCGATAACTTATTTGACGGCAGCCAGTGCTTGATCTATGTCTGCAATAATGTCGTCAATGTGTTCGATGCCGACAGAAATGCGAACCATCTCACGACTGGTTCCAGCAGCTTTCAGTTCCTCATCATTGAGCTGACGGTGCGTGGTGCTGGCCGGATGACAAGCCAGTGATTTAGCATCACCAATGTTCACCAAACGTTTGATTAATTGCAGCGCGTCAATAAATTGAGCACCAGCAGCTTCGCCACCTTTGATACCGAAACTGAGAATACCTGATGGTTTACCACCCACATAGCGCTTAGCTAGCTGGTGGTATTCGTCTGATTCGAGTCCGGCGTAGTTAACCCACTCAACTGCATCATGAGCATTCAGATACTCAGCCACAGAGAGAGCATTCTGTGTGTGACGTTCGATGCGCAGCGCAAGAGTCTCCAAGCCTTGTAGAATTAAAAAGGCATTAAAAGGAGAAATGGCGGCACCCATATTTCTCAAGGGGACCACTCGCGCGCGACCGATAAAAGCAGCTTCGCCCAGCGCTTCAGCGTAGACCACGCCATGGTAAGAGGGGTCTGGCTCATTGAATGCAGGGAATCTAGGGTTGTCTTTCCAGGGAAACTTACCCGAATCAACAATAATCCCACCAACGGTTGTACCGTGACCACCGATATATTTGGTCAATGAGTGAATAACAATATCAGCGCCATGCTCAAATGGGCGACACAGGATAGGTGTTGCCACTGTGTTGTCCACGATTACTGGGACACCATGTTTGTGTGCCATATCAGACAGCGCTTTCAGGTCAACGATGTTACCTGCTGGATTGCCGATAGATTCACAGAACAGGGCCTTGGTGTTGTCATCAATTAACGCTTCCAGAGCATCGATGTCCTCGCCCGCAGCCATGCGCACTTCGATACCTTGATTTGGTAGGGAGTGAGCGAAGAAGTTGTAGGTTCCACCGTACAGCTGACTGACACTGACAATGTTATCGCCGGCGCTGGCTACTGTTTGGATGGCTGCTGTAATAGCCGCCATACCTGATGCCACCGCGAGTGCGCCTATACCACCCTCGAGCTGAGCAACGCGCTGTTCAAGTACATCGTTGGTGGGATTCATGATTCTGGTATAAATATTACCTGGCTCTGCAAGATTAAATAGATCAGCACCGTGCTGGGTGTCGCGAAAGCTGTATGAGGTGGTTTGATAGATGGGCACAGCCACTGCATTGGTGGTTGGGTCGTCCTTAAAACCAGCGTGAATGGCTTGGGTTTCAAACTTCATTGGTGAATATCCTTTACATTAGATCTGAGCGCGCGAGTATACGCGAATTGAGTAAAGGCAGGCTAAGTCTACTTTATACTAGTTTGGTATAACCTTAATCTCAACGGTGATAGTTATTCAAACTGATTGCTGATCCACAACGTCTGATAGGGTTGCATGGAAATACGGTTATGATCGACCACACAGAGTTCGCCACTAATGATATCAATCCATTGTTGGTTATCGATTAGGTTGATGTCAGAGAGGTTCAATGTCTGGGGCAGATTAGTGATATTACTGATGCAAAAAATACTCTGTTCGCGATCCATACTCTGGCGCCAAAAGCCAAACAGATGATCACCGAGATGGAGAGTAAACTGAGTAGCGTTTGGATGAAAAGCCGATTGTTGACGTCGAAGCTCAATGATTTTTTGCATTTGTGCATAAATTATAGAGTGGGAACTATTGGGATCATTAAGTTTCTCTTCGATGTCAGAGTACTGCCATTGATGTCGGTTAATCGCCCGATTATGGCCACTATTTTTAACCCGCTGGTGATCATTCTCGGTGCCGATAAAACTGTGTAAGTAGATTCCAGGGATGCCTTCCAGCGCCAACATGATGGTGTGAGCACAAATAAAGCGTTCGATCTGCCATTGATCGAGCCCTTCTGTGGTGCCTTTGAAGGCATCGATGAGCGAGATGTTGATTTCGTAGTGCTTGATCTCTCCATTGGCTAGTTTTCGCCATGAAGTATGGCCGCCAAAGTCTTTCATGGTGGCTACCAGCTGATCTATTTCACTATCAGTGAGCAGACCCTCGGCCGGTCGCAGTCCAATGCCATCGTGAGAGGCAATAAAGTTGAAGTAGGCCGTGCCAACTCGAGCTGGCGGCATGCTCATCATCCATTGTTTCAGCGCTCGGCAATTGCCTGTTACCAGCGTGTTAAGGAGTAGGGGTGGCAGTGAAAAGTTGTAGACACAATGGGCTTCGTTACCGTTGCCAAAATAGGATAAATTTTCGCGATTGGGTACATTGGTCTCTGTGATAATAATCGCGTTGGGCTGACTGGCTTCGATCAATGTACGCAATAATCTTACGATCTCGTGAGTTTCCGGAAGGTTGAGACAGTTGGTGCCAAATTTTTTCCATAGAAATGCCACGGCATCTAACCGAAATATCCGTACACCGTGATTGAGGTACTGCCTTATAATTTTAACAAATTCCTTAAGCACCTCGGTGTTTTGAAAATTAAGATCTACTTGGTCGTGACTAAATGTGCACCACACGTGCTGAGTTCCTGAAGAGGTCTCAACGGCACGCAAAAGGTCATTAGTCCTGGGTCTTATCACCGCACTGAGGTCGGCATTTGGGTCGGCGGTGACAAAGTAGTCTCGACCTGGCTCCACACCCTTAATAAAATTTTCAAACCATTGACTGCGCGCTGAGCAGTGATTGATCACTAGGTCAGCCATCAAAAGGTAATCCCTGGCTATGGCTTCAATATTTTCCCAAGTGCCCACCGATTCATTGACCGAGGAATAATTCAATACAGAAAAACCGTCGTCCGAGGTGAAGGGGAAAAATGGCAGAATATGAACCGCACTCACTGTGTTCTTTAGGTAGCTATCGAGGAAATGTTTCAGAGCCACAAGTGGCTTTTTACGGTGCTCGAGGATGGTGTCGGCATAAGTAATAGCAATAACATCGTTTTGATTCCACTGAGACTTGGTGGATCGACTCATGGTTGGCTGTTGGCCAATATCTATTATTTCAATCAGCTCGAATGCCAATTGTTTCACCACCGGCTCCGACATATCGCAATAGATCTTATTGAGATGCTGGCTGACCCGATCGCGGGCACTGATTTTATTAGCCATAGAGTTGCTCTTTTTGTATGCTGCAGGAATTAATTTCTTGACTGAATTCTAAATGATCCTCCTCTACCGCGGTTACTAGTTGATCAAAAATATCGGGTACCGCGCTGACAACTCTGTTCCAACTGGGAATAAAGGGCCGCTCCATGGGCTTTTCCATGAACACATCGCCTGCAGTGATGATATTTTGAGCGAACATTTCCACGGCTTTTTCCTCTTCATGAACATCCAGTGTCAAACCGTTCATAATGGCGTCATTGTGGCAGGTTTCGATAAGATCTAGTGCTTTACGATAGTAGGTGGCTTTGATTGAGCGAAATGTCTCTTGACTGAATATTACCCCCTGAGTGGCAAGTTTTCTAAACAGTCCCTTGGCGATATCGATGGACATTTTCGATAGTCCTTGGGACTCATCATCCAAGGACAACTTTTGATGTTTGTGGTCATAGTTGTCGGCAATATCCACCTGACAGAGACGATTGCTGGCGTAGTTTCGATACATCTCAGACAAAACGCCGACTTCGAGCCCCCAGTCACTGGGAATCCGAATATCATTGAGGACGTCGCGCCGAAAAGAGAATTCACCGGCAAGGGGGTAGCGGAAGCTGTCCATATAATCAAGATAATCCATTTGGCCAAGACTGGTTTTTAGTGCTTGTAGTAATGGCGATATAAGCAATCGTGATACTCGTCCATTGATTTTCCCATCCGCTACGCGAGCGTAATAGCCTTTACAGAATTCGTAGTTAAATTGTGGGTTGGCAACGGGGTAGATAAGTCTGGCAAGCATTTCCCGAGTGTATGTTGTGATATCACAATCGTGTAGGGCGACCGATTCGGCCTTGTTTGACGCTAAGATGTAGCCCATGCAATACCAGACGTTACGACCCTTGCCCAACTCTTTGGGGGCAAGATCCAGCTCAGAGAGTTTTTGATCTATTGCTCGTAGACGTGGTCCGTCATTCCAAAGTATGCGGTGATGCTGCGGAAGTTCCGAGAAAAATGATAGCGCCGCCTTGTATTGACTTGCATCAGCACGATCTAAGCCCACCACAATTTGGTTGAGGTAGGGCACATTGATGAGTTCCGAGAGTATCTTGGGCATGGCTTGCCCCTCTAATTCGGAGTAGAGGGAGGGTAGAATCAGCCCCAGTGGGCGTACAACAGAGAAAGCCGTGAGCTCTTTTTCCGTATCCTCCAGCGATCGTCCACCGAGGTTATGTAAGGTTGTGATGATGCCGTTTTGGTGAAAGTCACCCATAGTTGAATTCCTCTGGTGTTAAAAGGTTTGGAGCCATCGGGTTACACCTGCGACCCAGCCCTCAGGGCCGTTTTTCAGGCTTGTAGATACTTTTTCGGTACGCTTGAGCACCGGTGGTCGGTGATGAGGAGATCGAATGATCAATGCAGAGTCCGCAACCTCTAGCATTGAAATATCATTATTACCGTCGCCAATTGCCAACGTCTCACAACTTTTAATATTGCTTTGTTGCGCGTAGATTGATGTCAGACATTCCAGAGCGGCGCCCTTATCTATCTGGTCAGTGATACTTAAAAATCGGCCGCCTTGATGTACCTTTGCGCCTGCTGCGGACATGACTTTAATAAATGCTTTCTTTCTGGAATCCGTACTTAGCCATACAACAGTTTCACTAAATTCTCGCTGGTTTGCGAGAACAGCTTGATCAGTGCTGAGGCCGCTGACTCGGCTGATGGCTTCTGGCCCCTCAAGTTTGTTCAGCGCGTGAAAGGTTTGGTATTCGGTGGTGAACTCTGATGCCTGTTCAGTCAACATTTTAAGCCATGTCGCTCGCGGCCTACTGGCGGAAATCGTCAAAAAATCTTGTGCGGTGGAATAGTTGTTATTGCCGTTATAATCTTCAAAATAGCCCTTGGGTATATATATGCCGGCGCCATTCTCAGTAATGAATGGATGTTGGTTATTTATTTTTTCACGCAACGGCAGAATCTCAGCAAAGGTCTTGCTGGATATGGGTATAACTGGAATGCCAATTTGGTTGAGCTTATCGAGTAGCACCGTGGCAGCATCATGGCGATAGGTGTTGTGGTCCAGCAACGTGCCGTCGAGATCGGTAAAAATTAGCCGTTGTGTTCCTTTGTTGGTCAAAACGTTTGTATTCAGCATATTTTTGCACCTTTATGGTGCGAAACGCTGAGCTTCTTTGACACAGATCGGCCACCTAATATAACCTTACCGGCGTTTGGTGACACGATACTTGGAATTTGCTTTAACATAGGGTTGTCAGCTTAAACTTCCACATTTAGTTACTTTCGTCATAGCAGAAACCGTGCCAAACAATGGGGTTTTTAATAAATCGAGTAAAAGTTTTCACAGAGGGTGCGCCGATAAGCGCAAAATCAACTACAACTATAAATCGGAATTCATTATGTCAATTCAACAAGCTGCCATTGGGCTCGGCGATACCATACTGCGTCGCGCCTCAATAACACCAACTGCAAGAGCTCTAACCTTTGAGGGTGAAACCCTGACCTGTGCGGAGCTGGGCGAACGCGTTCGCCGCTTAGCAACCATACTTATTGATCTTGGAGTTACCAAAGGGGATAGGGTTGGCTATATTGGTTTGAATCACCCAGCATTTTTGGAATTACTTTACGCTTGTGGCTGTGTAGGAGCAGTCTATGTACCGCTGAATTTTCGTCTTACGGGGCCCGAAGTACGTTTTATTGCCAATGATTCGGATATCAAGTTAATGTTTGCTGATGATATGTTGCGACCATTGATCGACTCAGAAAGAGACAATCTAAACTGCTCGGCTTACCTTACCATAGAATCCGATGCCGATGGATGGACTTCCCTTGAACCGCTGATGGCGAAGGCGGAGTTGTTAACCCAGACTGTGGGTGTGGAGACAGACGACGTCGCCTTTATTATGTACACCTCTGGCACCACTGGGCTACCCAAAGGTGCGATGCTCACCCATGGCAATATTTTTTGGAATAGCATCAACGTCTGTTTTGGTGAAGATACCATGACAGGAACAACATTGACCTGTGCGCCGCTGTTTCATATTGGTGGTCTAAACGTCACTACGCTTCTGTCTTTGGCTAAGGGTATTGAGGTGGTGTTGTTGCGCAGCTTTGAGCCAGGACTGGTTTTGGAGCTACTGGAGAAACACAGTGTCACCAGCATGTTTGGCGCGCCCACGATGTTTTTGATGATGGCCCAGCATGAGAATTTTGAAACTACAGACCTCTCCAGTATCAATGCCCTGATTTGTGGTGGTGCTCCTGTGCCTGTGCCACTGATAAAAACCTATGGTGAGCGCGGTGTCAGTTTCTGTCAGGGTTATGGTCTTACCGAGACAGCACCTTTTGCCAGTTTGTTGAGCAGTGATTTAGCCATGGAAAAGGTGGGGTCTGCGGGTAAAGCGCCCATGTACACCGAGGTGCGCATTGTTGATGAAGACAATAACCCCGTATCTGCAGGCGTGCATGGTGAGGTCTGCATCAAAGGGCCCAACGTGATGAAAGGCTACTGGAATCGCCCAGAGGCGACCGCTGAGGCGATTGATGAACAGGGTTGGTTTCACAGTGGCGATGTGGGTTACTTGGATGACCAAGACTTTTTGTTTTTGTGTGATCGTGTCAAAGACATGGTTATTACCGGTGGAGAGAACGTCTATCCAGCAGAGGTGGAAAGTATTCTATACGGTCACCCCTCAATCGTAGAAGTTGCTGTTATTGGTTTGCCGGATGACAAATGGGGCGAGGCAGTGACTGCCATTGCCGTTCTAGAGGAGGGTGCGGAACTGGATCTTGAGGGTTTGCGAGCGTTTGCAGGAGAATCTTTAGCGCGCTACAAACTGCCCAGCGAATTGCGGATTATTGACGTTCTTCCACGAAATCCCGCTGGAAAGGTACAGAAGTTCAAATTGAAAGAACAGTTTGCTGCATAGCGGTTTTAATCAAAAAAGGCCGCAAAGATAGTTTTCTTTGCGGCCTTTTTTGAATCTTAAATTAGGCTTCCTCTTCCAGTTTTATAAAGTAACCATTGAACCTAGTCATAGGATTGCAGTTGGCGATTTGATCAAATTTTTCCTGAATAGCGGTGCCAGTGGCTTGGAAAGCTGCGCTGCCGGCATCGGCTTCAGCGGCACTAAGATGTAAGTTTTTCCACATGTAATCGTAAGAGGCATCCTGATTCTCCGGTATTTCTATACTAAAAAAGTAAGAGTTCGCGGAAATGTCTTGCTCTGTAGCCGCTAACCAGGGATAAAAGTCGTCATTGAGAACAGTTCTTAACTGATCAAACCCTTGACCCTCATTAAAATTACAAAATGTTACGTCGATGTTGTAGGGCTTTTGATCTGAACCGGTTGAAACAGACCACTCACCAACAGGCTCTCTCGGCCGGAATGAATAAAAGCTGTAGACATCTTCATAGTTTTCGCCGCCAACCATAATAGTGTCGGGGTGAGCTGCATCCAGTTTTGCTCGAGATCCATTGGCTATCCATTTCTCCCAAGCCTGATCTCGAAGAGCCTTGCTCTTCCAGGCGACGACCCAGATACCATCGTAATTATCAGTAGCTTCCACGGGGACATAGCCGTAACTACTGTAAGGAACTCCAGTTGCATCAGCCTCTTTTATCCAGTCGACAACATAGGCAGCGAGGGACTTATCAGACATGGCCTCACCATCTTTTGTCCAGATATAATCGATATAGCCCCAATAATTTGGATTGCTCTCAGCCATCTCAGTTAGTGTTTTGGTTGAAACTATCTCTGCTGTTTTTGTTTCAGTTTGCTCTTGAGCGCAAGCGAAGAGCAGTAGCAATATTGGAATTAGAACAATGAACTTTTTCATTTTAAATCACCGTTAATGTTGTAGATAAAATTAATAAGTAATTATTCAGTATCACATAAGTTAAATTAATTAATGTGACAGTTTTGGCATTTAGTGATATTTTCTAAGCTATGTTGATGCCTTTTTAAGCAAAAACTCCGTGTAAAAACCATGTATTATCAGTTGATTCTCTATAGATCCAATAGTGTGCACCCAGATGATCACTGGCAAGATAGTAGTCTCGCTGCTGTTCAGATTGCCACCAGTTAGCGCATAACCTCTCAGGACCGCGCACAATGGTGAGTGGTTTTTCCCAGTATAATTGTTGTCGGTACATTCTAATTGGCGCCGGGGCAGGCAGTAACCAAATGGGTCGTTGAGCCCCGTTTAATTTATGCTGGGGTTGAGTAGAGGGCTGACTTCCTATATGAGTTATTTTACTGGCTAACTCGGGTAGGTGTTCAGCATCTGCGGTGATTTTAGAAATTGCATTTTTACCCAGACGCGCATGTAAGCAATCAATTAGTTTGGATGAAGGGCAATTTTCTGCCCTTAGATCATCAAATAAATCGAAGACTGGATTTGATGAC
Organism: Porticoccaceae bacterium; assembly: GCA_964230135.1. Lineage (GTDB taxonomy): Bacteria > Pseudomonadota > Gammaproteobacteria > Pseudomonadales > Porticoccaceae > HTCC2207. The sequence goes on from CAXRFT010000032.1 coordinate 10,437, forward strand.
GTGGTGAATTGATTACAAAACAATGATATTCGTTCGATACTCGGTGGAAGATTTAATTGCTCTAAATGCAGACGACTCAAGTCGAGTAAATTTGCACAGTCTTGGCTGCTATCGGATAAATTAACGGTCATTGATTGAGATGCACCCAGTAGGGGTTCAAATTGCCAGATTATTTCTGCACATTGACACTGCCTGGCAATCAAATAGTGGTGGAAGCGTCGAAGTAGCGCTTCCATGGGGAAGATTAGACCCTCTTTGCTATAGATCCCTTGAGGGTTTTGCATATCATCATAAAATTCAGTGGCAGGCTGAAATCGCGGAGCAGAGTAGGGCTTTTCACCCAAGAGCAGCTCTAAAGTTTCCAGTAAATCAGGTGAAAAACGCTGACTTAGAGCACTGCGAGGAAGTTTAATCAGGTCGCCGATGGTGATTAGACCCAACTGTTTGAAGGTTTGTTGTTGTCTTTTATTGCTAGGTAGTACTTCCAGACTAGTTGCCTCTAAAGCATCCATTATCTGCGAATTGTTTGGTAAGTGTGTACGAAAATGCTCTGTACACAGTACTTTCGCCGCCAACGGACTTTTCCCCATGCCGTTGGTAGCGGTAATCGAAAGTGAAGAAATCTGCCTATGGAGTCGCTTTAACAATGGTGTATAACCATTAAATAGTAGCTCAGAGGTTGAAAGTTCTAGCCATAAACCCTCTGTATCAATAATAACGTCAGAGCTAAAACTATAGGCTATTACTGCCAATTGCTTTAACAGCTGCTGTTCTTGTCGGGGATTTTTTGCCAATACCACTAATTCAGGACAAATGGCCAGAGCGGTTGATAGTGATAGTGCTTTTTCAATACCCCACTGCTTGGCCGGTTCATTGTAGCAAGCAACACGCTGAGCGTTGTTTTGGCGATTGACGACGACAATGGGTTTATCCACGGGCGCATTGTTGATTACAGACAGCACAGCTTCGCTGGCGAGTTTGGGGAAATGCACGTACAACCAAAGAGGTTCTGTTATATAAGACTGGGCTCTATTTTTCATAATACAATTATTCAGTCTAGGTATTGAGTCGTTTCAGCGTATCTTTTTTTGGTATTTGGTAATCTGGTTGTGGTATTTCTGGATAATGAATGTTGACCGGTAACTTATTCAGTGGGGTGCGTTCTGTTTGGTGGTTGGAGAACGCTATCTGTGTTTTGGCTCCAGGCATTTTGCCTTTAAGTTTATGTAAAGTGACATTCAAAATATTGGCTTTTTCACTGTTGAGACCCATACGCAAGCGTGCTGGAGAAGGTGAGTTAAGTGCTTTTATGGGGCTAAATAAAAAAGCCGGTGTCAGACTTTCAGAGGAGGCCAATTGCAATTTGCGCAGGGCCGCGTAATTGGGCTCTATGTCCGTGGTCCATGCCGATAGCAGTGCATTATTGCGAATAATTTGCTCCGCTGCCCACAACCATTCCTTGCTGTTTTGAGTATGCACTAGCAATAACTGGTCCAGTGAAATGTCGGCTTCAAGTAGCGCTTGGGCATTGGGTTGGTAGGGTGGATTTAGCCAGACACAGAGAGTATTTTGTTTAACATAGTGTTTAATAGTAGGTAATAGTAGGCTCACTTCACCTATACCGTCTTGCGGGCTGATTAATTCAGTGAGACCAGACAGTGGCCAGCCACCAAGTAGTAGCTGGTTGAGATCTTTGAAACCCGTGGTTACTACCCTATTGCGTAGCGACCGATTTCGACCCCGCCAAGTATCCTGTCGGTGGAATAAATTGTGCAGTATTTCTTTATTAGGCATTTTATTGTCAAAGAATCAAAATATACTGTTTATTTATACAGTATATTGGTGTTTTTTGGATTTCAAGTCAACACTAATAGATATCTTATTTAATACATCAAAATGGATTTTTACGCGTCCTTGAACATCAGCGCAGGATCCCAATCCTTGTACTGGTTTTCATCACGATGGTACACTCGTTACGCATAGTCAAAGTGGACGAAAACAATACAGATGGCGGGTAATCAGACGGTAAATTTAAGCTTAAATCCCACATGGTCCGTACTAGCGCCGCCTTTAATCTCTATACTTCAGACCGCTGAGCAGTTGGGCGCTAATCAACAGCATCTACTCAAGCAGGTTAATATCCAGCAGCAGGATCTCAGTATTCCTGATCGACGATTTCCGGTAAGCGCCTATTATCAACTGTATCAAAACGCCGCTGACATGTTGGAAAATCCGGATTTGGCGCTAGCGGTTGGTCGAATTAGTTTCCTCAAAGGTCTCAATTTGCAGCTGTATATGGCCACCGTTTGCAGTACCTTTAGAGATTATCTCAATTTGATGCCCAGTATGCTGAAGTTACGTGGTGATATAGGCGAGGTAAAGGCCTACCGACATGGCGAACTTGTTGAATTGCGATGGCAGCCTCTGCTGGCGGAAACAGGTCAGTTTCGGTTTCTATCAGATGAAATACTGTCTACGTCGGTGCGTATTATTAACTCCTTATGCGTGATGCCTATCGGAGTAGAAAAAGCCACATTTAGTTATAAAAAACCACATAATATCAATCAATTAGAGCTGATTTTTGGAAAAAATTTACTTTTTGATCACGATCACAGTAGTCTCTTTTTTCATCGCAACTGTCTTGATTTACCCATGCTCGAACAGGATTACACTGGTGGTCCGGATTTAAGCAATCCGTTTAAGGATTTCTTTGAAGATGATGATCCCGCAGATCAGCTGTTATACACATTAAAGCAGTCAATTGTGCAATATTTGCCCGAGGGTGAGGTCACTATCGATAAATTGGCGAGCAAGTTGAACGTTTCCCGTCGGACACTTCAACGGCGTTTATCTGAGCGTGACACCAACTTTTTACATGTTCTACAAGAGGTTCGATCGAAAATAGCCCTGCGCTACTTATCGGATGATCGTCTGGGCATAACAGAGATCGCTTTTTTGCTCGGTTATGCTGATCAGGGTTCCTTCTCCAGTGCGTTTAAAAGTTGGCATGGGGTTTCGCCGCGCGATTATCGACGCAAATAGCTTTGCTGATGGCGTTGTTTCCTCAATAGTTGGCGTTAATTCTCTTGCTTGGGTTGTTACTCATCCCTAGTATTTACAGTAGTTTTACAGTTGTTTTCCAGAGAGCTGTGTTTGGTTCTAACATCCAGTAGAGGTGGATAATCATGTCATTAGATTTCGATAGTGCGAGACTACATAATCCAAAATTGACAGAAGAGCATCAGCAGTGGCGAGATCAGTTGAGGCGCTTTTTAGAGCGTGAAGTGGTTCCCTTTGCCGAGGATTGGGATGAGCAGGGACAGATTCCTGATGATTTGTGGCCGAAAGCCGCTGAGGTTGGTATCTTGGGTTTGGGGTACCCCGAGAAATTCGGTGGTGTTTCTGAGGGAATCGATCTGTGGCACCAGATGATCCTCAATGAAGAAATGGCTAGAGTAGCCGTGGGTGGTATCAGTGCCACGCTGATGGTGCATGGAATTGGCTTGCCGCCAGTGATAAATTTTGCTCGCCCCGAGATCGCAGATGAAGTGGCGCCAGCTGTTTTGGCTGGCAACAAAAGAATCTCCTTGGCGATCACCGAACCTGGCGGTGGTTCAGATGTTGCGCAATTAAAAACCACGGCGCGACGGGAGGGGGATTACTACGTGGTCAACGGTTCAAAAACCTATATTACCGGCGGCATGAACGCCAACTGGTTTACCACCGCGGTGCGAACCGGTGGGGACGGAGCTGCCGGTGTCTCCACACTGCTTATTCCCGCCCATGCCGAAGGCGTCTCACGCACGGCCTTAGACAAAAAACAGGGTTGGTGGTGCTCCGATACCGCAACTATCTATTTTGATAATGTACGGGTTCCAGTAGACCACCTAATTGGTCAAGAAAATCGTGGATTCAGCGTTATCATGAACAACTTCAATTCAGAGCGTCTGGCTATGTCAGCGGCCATGGAGGCCTATTCTCGTGTCTGTCTTGAGGATGCTGTGGCCTGGGCACGTGAGCGACAGACTTTCGGTCAGCGGCTGGCTGATCATCAGGTGATACGACATAAAATTGCCGACATGAAAATGCGCATTAATGCAACCCAGTCCTATCTTTATACGGTTAGCAATGACGTTCTGGCCGGCCGTGAAAATGCCGGTGATATTGCGCTGTTGAAAGTTCAGTGTAGTCAGACAATGGAATACTGTGCCCGCGAGGCCATGCAGATTCTCGGCGGCATAGGCTACATGAGAGGCAGTCGGGTGGAGCGAATCTATCGCGAGGTAAGGGTTAATGCCATCGGTGGTGGGTCAGAGGAAATTATGCGCGACTTGGCAGCTAGGCAGTATGGTATCTAGGCTGGTGGTATTGTTATTTCATTAACTAACAGTTAAGACAGTAGGGATTTACAACATAAAAGCCCCTGCATCAGGTTGCAGAGGCTTTTTTTGGGTTTACACATTGTAAACTGAATTACTAAGCCAAAATTGGACCCAGTTTCATGGCAATTCCCATATCGCCCTGTATTTTAAGTTTCCCGGTCATGAATGCGGCTGTGCCATCGAGTTTGCCGTCTGCCATGTCCATAAAATTCTCTAAACTTATAACCATGGTGCATTGAGCATCAGCATCGTCATTGTTAACGATATTGGGTGTTTGGGTTGCATCCAGAAACAAGATACCATCGTCGCCAAAATCGAACTTTAAGGTTGCACCTAAACCGCAGTCTTCCCCTATTTTTTCCTTCATACCTGTTGTTACAGCATCTAGAGACATAGTAAAAATCCTCGTTGGTGGGTTATGTCACACGCTATGTTATTTTACTGGTTGTGTGAGACACTCTAAAAAGCTGAGAACAGAAAATCAAGCTTTATGGCTTCCTAACGTTTTTGCAGTGACTATTTGTGAGTGCAACTCCAAGTTTGGCACGAGCGCCATGGAAGCTGGCATCCCTAACCAAGACTTGAGCGGTTATTGAGCCTAACTTAGCTTAGAGACATCCATGGAAACCATTTGAGTGGTGAAACTATGCAACCAAAGAACCCAACTATCGCCGTTCGTGCAGGACAAGAATTAGATCTGCCAACTCTGGATTCTGTTCTGAAACAGATAGTCCCCACTCTGGTTGGCTATCCTGTGGTCACACAATTCCCGTCGGGCGCGTCCAATTTAACTTATCTCATTTGTTACTCAAACAGAGAGCTTGTGCTGAGAAGGCCGCCGTTTGGGCTCAAAGCCGCGGGCGCCCACTCAATGGCCAGAGAGTATCAAGTAATCTGCGCATTGAAAGACGTTTATCCCACTGTACCAGAAGCGATTTTTTACACTGATGATGAGACCTTTCTCGGCTCGGAATTCTATTTAATGGAGAAAGTTGAAGGCGTGTTGGTCACTGATCGTTTCCCAGCAAATTGGAATTTTAGGGTGGCTGACTACCAACAATTTTGTCAGGTGGTTTTTGATAAATTAATAGAATTACATCAGGTGAATGTTTCTGCTGCTGGATTGAGTGCATTTGGCCGTCCAAAAGGATACGCGGAGCGACAAATAGAGGGTTGGAATAAGCGATTTAAGAATGCAGCCACACCCGACGTTCAGAGGTTTGAGGACGTTCAGGAATGGTTGCAAGACAACCTGCCAGCAGAGGATGGATGCCAGCCGCCGGCGGCACTGATTCATGGGGATTATCGGATCGACAATGTGATGTTGGATCCCATTGATCCGTTCTCTGTCGTTGCTGTTCTGGATTGGGAAATGGCAGCACTGGGTGACCCGTTGATGGATTTATCCAATGCACTGGCCTACTGGGTGCACGCCGATGATCCACCGGTGTTGCGAAGTATCCTCAAACAACCATCCGACGTTCCCGGAATGATGCGCCGTGAAGAAATTATTGCCTATTATGGCGAAACAACCCAATATGACATGAGTCATTGGGGTTTTTATGAGGTCTATGGTTACTGGCGGTTAGTCGGCATAATGCAGCAGTTGCACTATCGCTATGTCAATAAGCACAGTCGTGATTCGCGCTTCGCCAATTATGCAGAGGCTATTAATAATTTGGGTGACTACTGCCGACAGCTTATTGCTAAGTCAACATTATAATAATTGATAGGGTTAAAACGAGATCATGGATTCGACAAAGGTTACATCCCGCGCCAAGGCCATGTTGGCCTTCTTACTGCTGCTAAATATTTTGAATATGGTTGATCGAACGCTGATCACCAGTTTTGGCACCGCTATTATCGAAGATCTCAACTTGAGTGATTCACAATTTGGTTTGTTAACTGGGCCCATTTTTGTGTTTTTTTACTCAATAATGGGCCTTTTTATGGGCGCTTTGGCTGATCGTGTTCACCGCCCCCGGCTCATTGCCGCTGGTTTATTTCTCTGGAGTGCGCTCACGGCAGTGTCTGGGGTAGCAAAAAGCTTTGCGCAGATTGGTATAGCGCGACTATTTGTCGGCGTTGGCGAATCGACAATGGCTCCGTCGGCCATTTCCATGATTGCTGATCTTTTCCCAAAAGCTCGACGCGGTAGCGCCACGGGTATCTACTATCTAGGAGTGCCCCTTGGCGCCGGTGGCAGCTTCATTGTCGCTGGAATTCTTGGTCCCATGATAGGCTGGCGTAATTGCTTCTTGTTGCTGGGCGGTATCGGTATCCTATTAGCAGTTGTGCTTTTGTTCGTTAGAGATCCACAGCGCGGTGCCATGGATGAGGTTGCTGTTATCTCTGAAGATGAGCAGGAAGTTACCTTGATTGGCAGTGATTGGCGCAATACGGTATCCGATATAGTGTCGGTTATAAAAGCGACACCAGCGCTGGCTTGGACCATGATAGGTGCTGTGTTTTTACATATTCCGCTGGGTGCTGGTCAATTTGCCATTGTCTGGTTAGAGCGGGAGAGGGGCTTTGGCGTAGGAGAAATCAGCGCTACCTACGGTCTCATCTATATCATTTTCGGCACGGCAGGTACGCTTCTAGGCGGAATTGCAAGTGATTGGTATCAAACCCGATTCAGGGGCGGCCGGGTTAGATTTCTGGCCATGCTAATGCTCGCCATGGTGCCACTGTTGGTGTCGTTTCGCTTTGTTTCACCCTCGTCAGCGTGGTTTTATATCGGTATGGCGGCGGGTATGTTTAGCGTCAGCTCCTTCTACGGGCCGGCCTTTTCCACTGTGCAAGATCTCACCCCAGCGCGTCTGCGCGGTGTCATGACGGGCCTGTTGCTGGTTGCTTGCAATTTATTGGGCTTGGGGATCGGTGCCATGATGACAGGCATACTCAGCGATGTTTTGTCCGCTTACCAGATTGCTGAACCGCTCACTAAAGCGTTGCTCAGCGCCGATGTGCTTTCTTGGGGCGCTCCGGCGAGCTTTATCGCGGCGTCTGTTTACCTGGAGAGAAGCAGATTGCCGGATAGCTCATAATCCTATGATGGTTGAGTGAGTCATGTTAAAACTTATAGCGCTTGGCATGGACGCGAACATTGCTGGCATCAAATCCAAAGAGCTGAGACTCCCAGTGACGTACCATCTACGCTTCAGTTTCGACAGGCGATGGATTACCGAGGGTTAGGTTGATGACAGACAAGACTATTCGCATAGGCGGTGCCAGCGGTTTCTGGGGTGATGCCTCTCGTTCAACGCCGCAATTGCTCGATCAGGGCGATGTTGATGTCATTGTCTACGACTACTTGGCTGAGATCACCATGTCAATTATGGCGCGGGCACGAGCTAAGAATCCCGACACAGGCTATGCGCTAGACTTTGTCAGTGCGGTACTTAAGCCCAATCTCAAACAAATCGCTCAGCAGGGCGTGAAAATTATTTCCAATGCTGGCGGCGTCAACCCGAAAGCTTGTGCCGAGGCAGTTAGGCATGTCATCAAGGAGCAGGGTTTAGATCTCAAGGTCGCCTGTGTTCTTGGCGACGACTTAATTGCTCAACGGGAAGAAATCGCTCAACACGGCCATCGGGAGATGTTTACCGGTGAGCCCTTTCCAGCTGTGGAAAGAGTCGCGAGCATCAATGCCTATTTGGGAGCCTTTCCTGTAGCCAGGGCACTTGGCGAAGGTGCTGATATTGTTATTACAGGCCGTTGTGTCGACAGCGCGGTTACCTTGGGCGCCTGTATCGATGCCTTTGATTGGGATGCGGGCGATGCCGATAAGTTGGCCGGTGGATCCCTTGCCGGACATATTCTGGAATGTGGGCCTCAGGCCACCGGCGGTAACTTCACCGATTGGGCCCTAGTCAATGATATCCATAACATAGGTTACCCAATTGCCGAAATCAGCGCAGATGGCAGTTTTGTCTGTTCGAAAGCACAAAATACCGGCGGCTTGGTCTCTGTGGGCACGGTGGCAGAGCAAATGTTGTATGAGATAGGTGACCCGCAAGCTTATCTACTGCCCGATGTGGTGTGCGATTTTTCTCAGGTTGAAATCGAGCAGATCAAGGATAATCTTGTCAGGGTCACCGGTGCTAAAGGATTGCCTGCGCCCAGCAGTTATAAAGTGTGTACTACTTATGCGGACCAATTTCGCGGTGGCACCAATATGACCTTTTATGGTGTCGATGCGGAGAAAAAGGCCCATAGGCTCGCCGAGGCTATTTTTGAGGCCTCGCGCAAAACCTTGGCGCAATTTGGCTTGCCTGATTACACAGAGACCAGTGTCGAGCTGATAGGCGCTGAGAGCCAGTTTGGTGACGGAGCTCGTTTGAAAGACTGCCGAGAGCTATCCATGAAAATTGCTGTTAAACACCGTGATGCAGCTGGAATAGGTATCTTGCTCAAAGAATGCGTTGGTTTGGGTTTGGCCACGCCACCGGGGTTGTCGGGCTTTGCTGGTGCCAGACCAAAACCCTCACCGGTGGTGAGATTGTATTCTTTCCTATTGCCAAAAAACCAGGTCAGGGTTCGCGTTGAAATTGACGGTCTATCTATAGATTGTCCGCAATCAGAGGCAGAGAGTGCCGCGTTTGATCAACAGGCGATTGTTCGACCGCCCAGCCCCGTGTCGGTGGGCGATGCTAGCACTCAGGTGAGCTTAATTGATCTGGCTCTGGGTCGAAGTGGTGACAAAGGAGATAAGGCCAACATTGGTATTATCGCGCGCAAGCCGGAGTATTTACCTTACATCTATGCGGCATTGACGGAGCAGAAAGTTGCTGAGCTGTTTGCCCATTTTCTGCCTGAGGGGGCGGTTAAAAATAGTGGTCGCTTCGTAGAGCGGTATTTGCTGCCGGGTTCTCATTCAATTAATTTTCTTTTACACCAAGTGCTGGGTGGCGGCGGTATGGCCAGCATTCGCAATGACCCTCAAGGTAAAGGCTTCGCGCAATTGTTATTGACTGCGCCAATTTTAGTCCCCACTGCAATGGCGGCAGATATTGTTTCATCGCAGTCCACTACGTCAAATGGAGATAAGTAAATGGCAGTATTTGCCTCAAAAATAAATCCCAATTCGGACAGTTTTTTACGCAACCGACAAGATATGTTGGCGCTGGTGGAGCGACTCTCTGAGCTCAACGGTCGTGGGCGTATCGCATCAGAGAAGCGCAAGCCGCGGTTTGATGCTAGAGGTCAGCTGACCCCGCGGGAGCGACTGGCAAGGTTGTTAGATCCAGGAATGCCATTTCTTGAAGTGGGCAATTTGGCTGGCTATATGCTGGACAGTAAAAAAGAGGAGAAATCAATTCCCGGTTCCACAGTGATTGCAGGTATTGGTTTCATCTCTGGCGTGCGCTGCATGGTGGTTGTGGATGACAGTGGTATTAACGCCGGCGCATTAATGACCGGGGGAGGTTATCGCGTTCAACGATCAGAGGAAATTGCCTTAGAGCAGAAATTGCCCTTTGTTCATCTGGTTGAAAGCGCTGGTGGGGATCTACTTAACTATACAGTTGAGGGTTTCAGCCAAGGGGGAAGATTATTCGGCAATTTGGCCAAGCTGAGCAAAGAGGGTATTCCGGTTATTTCCATATTGCACGGCTCCTCCACGGCAGGTGGCGCCTATATGCCTGGCCTCAGTGATTATGTTATCGCCATTAAGGGCCGCGGCCGTGCGTTTTTAGCTGGACCACCACTACTCAAGGCGGCTACCGGTGAAATAGCTAGCGAAGAGGAGCTTGGTGGTGCTGAAATGCACGCCACTACCTCGGGTCTGGCTGAGTATTTGGCAGAGAACGACGGCCATGGAATTCAGATAACCCGCGAAGTGATTAGCCGACTGCAGTGGAACGATAACTGTCCACTGCCGGACAAGCGCAGTTTTGCTGAGCCTATTTATGACCCGGATGAGCTTGCCGGCGTTATTCCAGTGGACTATCGCACGCCCTACGATATGCGAGAGTTGGTGGCGCGGGTGGTGGATGGCTCTGACTTTCTCGATTTTAAACCGCGATTTGGTGTTTCCACAGTGTGTCTACAAGCGGAAATCTTTGGTCAGGCAGTGGGTATTATTGGCAATAATGGCCCCATTGACCCTCAGGGGGCCAACAAGGCGACACAGTTCCTGCAACTGCTAGATCAGGCGAATATCCCTGTGCTGTTTTTTCAGAATACCACCGGTTATATCGTTGGCACCAAATCGGAACAGGCGGGAATGATTAAACACGGATCAAAAATGATTCAGGCAGTTCGAAATCTGGAGGTGCCGCGCATTACTATTATGACCGGTGCCAGTTTCGGCGCCGGTAATTATGGCATGTGTGGGCGCGGCTATGACCCTGACTTCCTGTATACGTTCCCCAACGCAAAAATGGGGGTGATGGGCGGTGAGCAGGCGGCCAAAACCATGTCAATGGTAGCCCGTGGCAAGGCGGCTGCGGCTGGTGTCGAGCCCGACGAAGAGATGCTGGCACAACAGGAAAAGATGCTCGCCCATGTGTTTGATTCTCAGTCCGATGCCTTTTATACCTCGGGGCATATGATGGATGACGGCATGATTGACCCAAGAAATCTGCGCCCAACTCTGGGTATGTTGCTTGAAACTGTCCGCGAAGCTCGATGCCGAGTGGTTCGGCCGAATAGTTTTGGTATTGCCCGTCTGTAACGTAGCGAAATGGTGGAGAGTCTTATGAGTCAACCAGAAAATACTAGATTGCCAGAAACTCAGACATTGCTGATACAGCGACAGGGCTCAGTGTTGCATGTTTGGTTTAACCGGCCCGAAGCAAAAAATGCACTCAGTGCAGAGATGACCGATGAGTTGGTAGCGGTACTCGACGCCATCGCACCGGATCGCTCTATTCGCACTCTCGTGCTCAGAGGCAGTGGTGGGGTGTTCTGTGCAGGTGGCGATATCAAAGGATTTAAGTCTGGGATGCAGACGATTGACGCCGATGAGGTTGCCAAGAATAATCGCGCCTTCGGCGATGTCATGATTAAACTCAATGAACAGCCACAGGTGGTTATTGCTTTGGTTGAAGGTGCCGCCATCGGGGGTGGCTTGGGTCTGGCTTGTGTCGCCGATGTAACGCTGGTGACTGCGGATGCAAAATTTCGTCTCAGCGAGACCAGCTTGGGTATACCGCCGGCGCAGATAGCGCCGTTTGTCACTGAGCGGGTGGGTTTAACCCAGGCGCGACGTTTGATGCTCACCGGGGCTCGATTTAATGGTGAAGAAGCCGCTCGAATAGGTATAGCTCACGGTTTAGTGGCCAATGCTGAGGAGCTTGATGCTCAGTGCCGTGCCATTCTCAAACAGATTAACGCCTGTGCCCCCGGCGCCAACGCAGTAACTAAAAGTATATTGTTTGAAACTCTGCGTCGTCCTCGGGCCGAGGCTTTGGATTTTGCTTCCCATGGATTTGCTCAGTGCATGTTAAGTGAGGAGGGATTAGAGGGTGTTGCTGCCTTTGTCGAGAAGCGAAAAGCCTCATGGAACAAAGATTGAATATTAAAATATTGTTATATAACAATAGATTAGGGATATTTATTAATGAAAAAATTTAGAAGTGTATTGGTGGCCAATAGAGGCGAAATCGCCTGTAGAGTGATGCGTACAGCAAAACAGTTGGGGTACAGAACCATTGCTGTTTACTCCGATGCTGATGCCTCTGCACCCCATGTTCAGTTGGCCGATGAATCGGTTCGAATCGGGGCAGGTCCTGTTACCGAATCTTATCTTGTGCCCGAAAAAATACTTGAGGCCGCCAGAGCTAGCGGCGCAGAGGCGATTCACCCGGGCTATGGCTTCCTAAGCGAAAACGCTGATTTTGCCAACGCCGTGGAGAATGCGGGCCTGGTGTTTATTGGACCCTCCAGCGAAGCAATTGAGATAATGGGCAATAAGGCCGAGTCGAAGAGGCGCATGATAGCGGCAGGTGTCCCCTGTGTGCCGGGCTACGAGGGTGAAGATCAATCTGATGCGACGCTTCTCAGCGAGGCACAAGAGATTGATCTACCGCTGATGGTGAAGGCTGCCGCCGGCGGTGGGGGTCGCGGTATGCGTTTGGTGCATCAGAGAAAAGAGCTCGGCAACGCGATCAAACTGGCTCGCGCTGAGGCAGAGGGCGCCTTTGGTTCTGGTGAGCTGATTTTGGAAAAAGCCATTGTAAAACCACGTCACGTCGAGATTCAGGTATTTGCTGACAGTGACGGCAATACCATCCATTTCGGTGAGCGTGATTGTTCCGTGCAGCGCCGCCACCAGAAAGTGGTGGAAGAGGCGCCCTGTCCGGTAATGACAGATGCACTGAGGGAAAAAATGGGCCAGTCGGCCATCGATGCAGCAAAAAGTGTCAATTATCGTGGTGCTGGCACGGTGGAATTCTTACTCGATGAGAGTGGC
>CAXRFT010000033.1:0-5663 GCA_964230135.1 Porticoccaceae bacterium
TCGACGAAAAAAAACTGGGCACCGTCGGCGCTGTTGCCATAGACAGTCGAGGTAACATTAGCGCGGGCACATCCACCGGCGGCATGACTAATAAGCGCTATGGTCGAATCGGTGATTCGCCAATCATTGGTGCCGGAACCTACGCTGACAATAATTCTTGTGGTATCTCTGCCACTGGTCATGGTGAATACTTTATTCGTGCCGTAGTGGCTCACGATATCTGCGCGCGCATGGCTTACACTGGTATTTCACTGCAGGCTGCACAAGATCAGGTTATTCAAGATAAGTTAGTACAAATGAATGCCTCTGGCGGTGTTATTGGCATTGATAAAGATGCCAACGTTGCCTTTTCATTCAATACCACAGGTATGTATCGCGCCAGCATAGACAAGCAGGGAAAAACCCTGGTGAAAATCTTTAAAAATGACTGACTAGCCAGTCTGTGACTATGGGATGGAACAATAAAGATGACTATTAACGATAACGGAATAATAGGTACTCCCGGCATCCCCTGGGGTCCAGAGGAGAAGAAAATCTGGTTCAATCGGCAGGCGATCAAGCGCTCATACCATCAACAAGTGGTGAGCAAAATTGAACAGATTGAACACCAGATGGGCGATGCTCTGTTGGTTGAGCAATATGGATCACTGTCGATAGATCCAGATAAATACAACCTCTGGGCGCTAAAATCCAAGCATTGGCAGCACAGTAAACCCACTGTCCTAATCAGTGGTGGTGTGCATGGCTACGAGACTAGCGGTGTTCAGGGTGCCTTGCGATTCATTGAGACAGCCTTGAGCAGCTTTGCCAATCGCTACAATTTCATTGTGATGCCCTGCATCAGTCCATGGGGATACGAAACCATTAACCGTTGGACAGCCTTTGCAGTAGACCCCAATCGTTCATTTACAAAAGGGTCTGTGGTGGAGGAATGTCAGTTATTTATGAACTATCTGGCAGCCCAAAAAACAGACATTAAGTGTCATATAGATCTGCACGAAACCACAGACACCGATAACTCAGAATTTAGGCCAGCCCTAGAGTCTCGCGATGCTGTGATTCAAGAGTTGTGGGATATTCCTGATGGCTTCTACGGTGTAGGTGACAGCGACAAACCGCAAGCTGAATTTCAGAAAGCGATTATTGATTGTGTTGCACAGGTTACCCATATTGCACCCGCAGATGAGAGCGGCCGTCTGATTGGCGAGCCTATCCAACAACATGGCGTGATTAACTATCCAAAGAAAGCCCTCGGGCTCTGCGCCGGTTACACCGATGCCGAGTACGTGAGTACCACTGAGGTCTACCCTGACAGCCCGAAAGTGGACGACGAGAACTGTATTCTCGCGCAAGTGGCCGCCATCACCGGGGCCTTAAATTATCTTGACGGTCAATTTGAAAACTAAATCAGATCCAAGTTATTAAGCTAATTGACATTGCGCTCGCCATCGGCCCAGAACGGTTTTCTCAATTCGGTTTTGAGAATTTTACCTGCACCGGACAGTGGCAGGGGTTCAGCGCGGAAAGAGATTGACCGCGGGCATTTAAATCCGGCAATTTGCGTTCTGCAGTGACTAATAATGTCTTCCTCGGAGGCTGACAACCCCTCATTCATGACAAGTACTGCGTGCACCTGCTCACCCCATTTTTCACTGGGGATACCTATTACCGCACACTGATTCACCCCCGGGTATTGATAGATAGCGTTCTCCACTTCAGAGGAATAAACATTTTCACCGCCTGAAATAATCATATCTTTAACCCGGTCAACAATGAAAACAAAACCTTCCTCGTCCATGTAACCGCCATCACCGGTGTGTAGCCAGCCATCGACAATTGTGGCCTCAGTCTGGGCATCCATGTTCCTGTAGCCCTTCATCACATTAGGCCCTCGAATACAGATTTCACCCACTTCACCGACAGGCAAAAAATGATGATCTTCGTCTTGTATAGCGATATCCAGACCGGGAATGGCCTGACCTGCTGACTTAATTTTACCCGCCAGCGGCCCGTCAAACACATGCCGAGATTTATCCAGCACCGTAATAATGGGTGAAGCCTCAGTTTGCCCATAGGCCTGATAAAAACCGGCGTTCGGTAAAGCCTTCAGCGCTTTGCGTATAACGGTTTCAGGCATGGGCGAAGCGCCATAGGCAACCACCCTCAAAGAGCTGAGATCATAGTTTTCAATGTCAGCATGATGCACCAACATATTGATCATAGTGGGAACCATCAACACACGATCAATCTGATGGCGCTCGATGCCCTGCATGGTGGCCACAGGGTCAAAGCCCGGCAAAAAATAATTTGTTCCGCCTATGGCCAGTGAAGTCATGCAATAAAAGGCATCGGCGATATGGAACATTGGCGCAACATGCAATATTTTATCGCCGGGCAGGCAGTCCATCACCGCCACAGACTGCAAGGCATTCGCCACCAGATTAGTGTGGGTCAACATAACACCTTTTGACCGTCCGGTGGTGCCACCAGTATAAAATAGTGCCGCAACATCGTCACCCTGACGCCCTGCATCATCCATGGGTTGCACATCGATCAAACTATGGTAGCTACTGTAACCCTCGGGGAGTTGAGCATCATCGACAAAGATAAAATGCTCTACGTGACTCAAATCAGCCCGAATTTGATCGATCATGGGCACAAAGGTACTGTCCACTAATAATACCTTTGCCTCTGAGTCGTTTAACCAATAGACCACCTCGGGTCCGGCTAATCTAGTGTTTATGGGTTGGAATACAGCGCCGGCCCAAGGAACTGCGTACATAAATTCAAAATAACGATCGCTGTTTAGCGCCAGCATGGCCACTGCATCATCAGACTTCACGCCCAACGCTTTTAAACCACCAGCAAAATGCGCGAGTTTAGTTTCAAATTGTTGCCACGTTTGTTGCCGATCGCCATCTACCGTCGCTAACTGATGGCCCGCGGTTTGCACAATTCGTCGAATCAGCTGAGTGGTTGAAAACATGAATACCCCTTTCTGTAGAATTTGTTATTGCTAGAGATTATTGCTGAAACTGCTGCAACTAACAATACAGAGGTTAAAGGGACAGTATCAGAAAAGCGCAGATCCTGCGAAACTGTGGCATATAACCGCGATTAAGTATATTCTCGGCATGGAATCATCTTGACGCAAAATAATTGTAAGAATAGGTATCCTCTATGACAGTGACACTTGATCGAACATTTATACTGATTATTATTTCTCTCTATCTCTGCGCTTGCAGCCAGGAAGCCGCCAAATTTGCTAATGTAGACGCCGACCGTCTTCTCAATGCCGCGGCTTCACCGGAGGAATGGCTAACCTACGGTGGCACTTACGATGAGCAGAGGCACTCGAGACTTAAGCAAATCAATACAGGAAATGTCAATCAACTGGGTGTGGCATGGACCTACGACTTGGCGACGGCGCGAGGCGTAGAATCCACGCCCATCGTGGTGGACGGCGTTATGTATGTGACCTCGGCTTGGTCTGTGGTGCACGCATTAGACGCAAGAACCGGTGAAGAACTCTGGGTCTACGATCCAAAAGTGGATCGAGCCGTTGGCGTAAAAGCCTGCTGTGATGTAGTAAACCGAGGGGTTGCTGTTTGGCAAGGTAACATATACCTCGGCGTTATTGATGGACGTCTGGAAGCACTGAATGCGGCCACGGGCGAACTGGTGTGGAGTACGATCACCGTGGATCAGTCCAAACCCTACACCATCACAGGTGCGCCGCGAGTGGTCAAGGGCAACGTATTAATCGGCAACGGTGGAGCCGAATTGGGCGTTCGCGGTTATCTTTCAGCCTATTCCGCCGATCAAGGCGAATTGGTCTGGCGTTTCTACACGGTGCCCAATCCCAACAAGCAACCAGACAATGCAATATCCGATGCCGCTCTGCAGAATATTGGCAATCTCACTTGGGGCGATGAAGGTGCTTGGACCACCGATGGCGGCGGTGGCACAGTGTGGGATTCTATTGTCTATGACGAGGTTAACGATAACATTATATTCGGTGTCGGCAATGGCTCTCCATGGAATCGGGATGTCCGCGATAGCGGCAGTGGTGACAATCTGTTTTTGTCGTCAATAGTCGCGGTTGACGCCAGCACCGGCATCTATAAATGGCATTTTCAAACCACACCGGGTGATAACTGGGACTATACAGCGACACAGACCATTATCCTCGCCGATCTACCCCTTGGCGAAGATGGTGCTGCTCGCAGGGTGGCCATGCAGGCACCAAAAAACGGTTTCTTTTACGTACTGGATGCAGCAAGCGGTGACTTTATCTCGGGAAAAGCCTTTGTTCCTCAAACGTGGACTGAGGGATTAGACGGAAATGGACGGCCTATTGAAAAGCCTGAGGCCCGATACACGAGCACACCATTTTTGGCAAGTCCGGGTGCTCTGGGTGCACACAATTGGCATCCCATGGCATTCAATCCAGATCTAGGCTTGGCCTACATCCCAGCACAGGAGGTGCCAATAATCTATGCCGCCGACACTATGTTTAATGAGCGATTGCAACCTTGGAACCTTGGAATTAATATGATTGCAGAGGCTCCCCTAAAGCTTGATTTAGCAACGGCAAAAGCAATGCGCGCCATGCTTAAAGGGCGCCTCATTGCATGGGATCCAAGTAATCAAACGCCGCGATGGACAGTCGAGCATAGCAATGCCTGGAATGGTGGTGTTCTCTCCACTGCAGGCGGAATCGTATTTCAGGGCCGTCTAGAGGGTGAGTTCGCCGCCTACAATGCCGCCACCGGAGAAAAACTGTGGTCTCGGGACGTTAAGTCCGGTGCCGCGTCAGGGCCCGGAACCTATGCTATCGATGGAGAACAATATGTCACCATCACTACCGGTTGGGGCTCAGCCTTTGGCTTGAGCAATGGTTATGCCTATGATCAAACGGTAGCTCCGGTTGTCGGAAAGGTGGTGACATTTAAACTCAATGGCGACGGCATTATTCCCGAGCCAAACATTGTAATCAAACCAAAAACACCACAAGCCGCTCAATTCGCTAGCATAGAGACGGTCCAGACGGGCTTTGAGTTGTACCACTATAACTGCATGGGTTGTCATGGTCCTTTCGCCATCAGTTCCGGGGTATTACCCGATTTGCGCTGGTCGGAGACAACCGCAGATACTTCTGCATGGAAGGCTATTGTTCTGGACGGTGTCTTGGCCGCCAATGGTATGGTGTCCTTTAATAAATACCTGTCTGAGAGCGATGCGGAAGCGATAAGAGCCTACGTCGTCAAGCAAGCCCATGAGGGCGCAGCATTCGAAACAGAAGCCGCCGCTCTGACCGCAACCGACGCAGCGACAATGTAGTCAAGCGAGGTTAACCCTAGCTACTACATTACGCAAAGCCACTGGCCGGCTAAAGTGATTTAGAGGCAATTTCTAGCACGTCTTTAACCAAATTTGGGTGGTCCGCAACGCGTTGTAACTGTTTGCGCATCAAACCACCGTAGGGCTCGGCAAAACCCTTCCAACGGGTCAGAGGTGTTACCAATCTCGCTGCCACCTGAGGGTTAGCCTGGTTTAAAGCGATGATTTGGTCGGCCAAAAATTGGTAGCCAGTTCCGTCAGCGGTGTGGAAATTAATCAGGTTTGCGGAGCAGAAAGCGCCTATTAGACTGCGAACCTTA
>CAXRFT010000034.1:0-86063 GCA_964230135.1 Porticoccaceae bacterium
CAAGGCAAGAAAAAGACCTTGCGTGCAACACCGCGATTGGACTGAAAAACATGGAAGAACAATCTAATCATCCTTTTGGTGAGCTGACTCCGGATATTTTAATTGATGCGGTGGAGAGCCAGGGTAAGTTGTCTGATGGCCATTTTTTAGCACTTAACAGCTATGAAAATCGGGTGTACCAAGTGGGTATCGAGGGCCAGGCACCGATTATTGCAAAGTTCTATCGCCCTGATCGTTGGAGCGATGCGCAAATCTTGGAGGAGCATGAATTTTGTTTCCAACTCCAAGCCCAAGAGCTACCCGTGGTTTGTCCAATGCTAAATCTGCAGGGCCACAGTATCAGCCATCATGCTGGATTTACATTTGCGTTGTATGAACGTCGAGGTGGACATGCTCCCGAGCTGGATAATTTAGATAATTTGTTTATCTTGGGTCGCCTGTTAGGCCGTTTTCATGGGGTAGGAGCGGGTAATCATTTTGTTCATCGCCCCGCGCTTGATATATCCAATTTTGGCTGGCAATCTTTTGAATTGATTCGAGAGCATTTCATCCCTGACGAATTATTGCTAGCCTATGAGTCTCTGGCGCTGGATCTATTGCATAAAATGGACAAAGTCATAGCGGAGTATGGCCCTTTAGACCTCATTCGAGTGCATGGGGATTGTCATTCTGGCAACATATTGTGGCGTGATAATTACCCCCATTTTGTTGATTTTGATGATGCTCGAATGGCCCCAGCCATTCAAGATTTGTGGATGCTCCTGTCAGGAGATCGTCACGAACAAATAGCTCAGATGACCGAGCTGATTGAGGGGTATAACGAATTCTACGATTTTGACTATCGCCAACTGCAGCTTATTGAGGTCTTTCGAACGTTGAGGATCATGCATCACAGTGCTTGGATTGGCAGGCGCTGGAGGGATCCAGCTTTCCCCAACGCTTTTCCTTGGTTTGATTCACCGAGATATTGGAGTGAGCATATACTGGCGCTCAGAGAGCAGTTCGCCGCACTCAACGAGCCGCCCATTGAAGTCCGGCCCTGAGCTTGATTCACCAGTTGTAGTTTATTCCAATGGTTGCCCTTCTATCGATTTTTTCTATGCCTTCGGGTGGCTCGTTATCATAAATCCAGCGTAACTCTAGCTTGGTAAAAAGTTGGTCTACTAAAGGGAAATCCAAGGCAAAGTTGCCTTGAAATAGGCTGTCGGAAGAGTCTTCAATGGCGACTAATAATTGGTTGGAGTGAGAAAAAACCATACTTTTAAACAAACTTTTACGATAATTTGTGGACCAGTTCCAGGTCAATTTGCTCTCTTCAATGTCTGTGTTGAGAACCTCATTTATCCAAGTGGCGCCGGTCTCAAAGGACAGGGCTCCACTGCTATTGTCCCAGAGCTGGTTTCCGAGCAGGCTACTGACAGTGTAGAACTGATCCAGTGCTCGATCGTCATTTGCACCATAGCTGAGGTTGTTGCTCCAAAACCAATTATCTTTAAAAAACCAGTCGAAGGCATAGGTCAGATTATAGTTTTCTTTGGAGGACTGGTTTTGATCTTGTCGGAACTGATAATCGAAGTTTGCTCTGTGCCTGAGATGATCTTGACGCTGTGATAACCCCACAGCTCCCGCCCATTCCTCTCGGTCCTCATTGCCACTGATGAACGTACCTGCCACAGTGACAGAGCCCTTGATACTCGCAGCATGTGTTCCTGAGGCAATAATAGGCTTTTGTTCAACTTGCGCCCCGTTGTCGCTGATATTAGAGCGTATCACCGAAGCCACTCTGCCCCTGTCGATGCTCAGTTTACCAAAATTGTCTGACTGCCAAACAATGGTTTCGTCGTTTTCCTCGAACATCAAACCTTCGATTACATCACCATTGGTCAATAAAATTTGATCTGCCGAGGCAAATTGAAAGCAGTAACTCATTGCTAAGATAGCAACGATGAAATGATCTAATCGCACGCGCTTATATCCTCTTTTGGGTTGCGTTGGTAATGCAGGATTGCCATACTGAAATCGCGCGAATTGTAACAAAGTATACTTCGAATGTGATCGCACAATGGCACAATAATTGGAGCATGGAGATTTTTCTTGAATGTTGGTTTTGGATAAATTGAGGATAAACAAATGAGCACTTTGCCGAGGGATCTTAAATATGCTGAAAGCCATGAATGGTTGAGATTGGAGGGAGATGGGACTGCCTTTGTCGGTGTCACCCATCATGCGCAGGATGCGTTGGGTGATGTGGTCTATGTAGAATTGCCCGACGTTGGCGCTCAGATTGATGCCGGCGCCGAGGTTGCGGTGGTGGAATCAGTTAAAGCTGCCTCTGATATATACTCCCCTGTGACGGGAGAGATACTGATGATTAACGAGACCTTGGAGGATCAGCCAGATTTGGTTAACAGTTCACCCTATACTGATGGTTGGTTGTTTTGTGTTCGTCTGGACAACCCAGAGGAAATAAATTCAATGCTTGACGCCGATGCCTATCAATCAGTGATCGATGACGCTTAGTTACGGAGTGAAATAATTTCCCAGTTTCTCTGTTCAGCCTCCGCTCGCAGACTTGGATCCGGATCCACTGCGATGGGGTTGTCGACGATTAACAAAAGTGGCAGGTCATTGATTGAGTCACTGTAAAAGTAGCTATCGACCATATCTTGTTGATTGTTTTTTAGCCATTCATTGAGCGCAGTTACCTTGCCCTCTCGGTAGGTTGGAGTGCCGATAACACTGCCTGTAATTTGGCCATTTATTTGTTCTGGCTCAGTGGCCAAAAATTCCTCAATGCCCAATGATTTAACAATGGGTTCTATGACGAAACGATTGGTTGCTGTGATAACCAGCAGCCTGTCGCCACGACGCCTGTGGACATTAAGTAAATCAAAGGCTTTGGGTAACTTTAGCGGCTCGATAACCTCCTGCATAAATTTGTTGTGTAGATTCTTGAGCTCCAACGGTGGTTTATTGACCAGTGGAGCCAAGGCAAACTTAAGGTAAGCATGTATATCCAGCTTTCCAGCATTGTAATCTTCCATAAACTGATTATTCGCGACACGAAAACTCTGCTGATCCACAAGTCCTTCAGTGACTAGAAATTCCCCCCAGCTGTGGTCACTGTCGCCTGCGATAAGCGTGTTGTCCAGATCAAAAATTGCTAGAGCCATTAGATTCCTCAGTTTTCTGGTTGCAGTGAGAGGACAGGTATCATCGATTGATGGCCAATAGCCAATTGCCGATACGCTTAACCCCAAGAACTATGCTAGAGTTGACTAATATTGTAATCGAGATTTGATGAAAGTGCTGGATAAAGACGGTTTTCGTGCCAATGTAGGCATCATTATTAGTGATGGTCGCGGTCGCGTACTGTTAGCCAAAAGACTTGGTCAAGATGCTTGGCAGTTTCCACAGGGAGGTGTAGACAAGGGAGAGTCTGCAGAGCAAGCTCTGTTTCGGGAACTTTATGAAGAAGTTGGTTTGAGACCTAGCGATGTGAAAATTGTACAGCGAACAAAAAAATGGTTGCGCTATCGAATTCCGCCGTCAATGCAACGCAGACGAGCCAAACCCTTGTGTGTCGGCCAGAAGCAGAAATGGTTTTTTCTTGAGCTAGTGGGTGATCCGGCATCTATTCGTTTTGATGCTGACGGGGTTCCGGAATTTGATGGCTGGGAATGGGTTAACTATTGGTATCCAGTTCAATCGGTCGTGGCGTTTAAACGCAATGTCTACAGGCGAGCACTGGCTGAATTTTCAGCCGCTAATATGCGTTTCGAATTAAAAAATAAAGGTTACTAATCGTGTTATCGTCACTGCGTACCATTGTTCAAGAAGTCAATAGTGCTCGCAGCCTGCCTGAAGTACTCGCTATTATTGTCAAGGAAGTGCGCAGCGCGATGAATGCGGGGGTCTGTTCTGTTTATCTGCACGATCCGTCTGATAACCATTATGTACTCATGGCAACAGAAGGGCTGAGAAAGGAATCCGTTGGTAAAGTGCGCCTCTCGTTGCGTCAGGGTTTAGTGGGTTTAGTGGCGGCCAAAGAGGAGCCGCTCAATTTAGAGGACGCCGATCAGCATCCCAATTTTAGTTACTTTGAGGAGACAGGTGAGGCGCCATTTCACTCATTTTTGGGTGTACCCATTATTCATCATCGAAAAGTTGTTGGTGTTCTGGTCCTGCAGCAGGAAAACAGGCGTCGATTTGCCTCTGAGGAAGAGGCTTTTGTGGTCACTGTCTGTGCGCAATTGTCAGGCGCGATTGCTCATGCAGAGGCGACAGGTGCGCTACGAAAATTGGCTTCCGCTGGTCGTGGTCGCAGTAAAGAAGCTGTTTTTACTGGCATTGCTAGTTCCCCTGGAGTGGGTATTGGTCAGGCTGTTCTTGTCAATACAAAGGTGGACTTACAAGCGGTACCCGAACGTTTTACAGAGGATACGGCTACAGAGAAGAAACTTTTCCGTCAGGCTGTGAAAGCCACAAAGTGTGATATGCACAATTTGGGGGAAGGGTTAGCTGACAAACTTAGTGCGGAGGAATTCGCACTTTTTGAAGTCTATATTCGTCTGCTGGATGACAGGGTGCTGATCGATGAAGTTCTCGAGGCTATTGATCATGGCCAGGTGGCGTCCAGTGCTTGGAGTGGTGTTATTTTGCGTCATGTGCGGACCTTTCAGAAAATGGATGATCCCTATTTGCGCGAGCGGGCGGCGGATGTGCGCGATCTTGGCCAACGGGTGCTCGGCTACCTGCAAGCTAAAGAGCGAGAGCAAAGAGTTCTGCCCCGGCGCATTGTGCTGGTAGGGGAAGAGTTGTCCGCCACCGCGCTGGCAGATGTGCCGGTGGACCGAGTGGTCGGAATCATTTCATTGAAAGGCTCGAGCAACTCCCATATGGCCATTGTTGGTAGAGCGCTGAGTATTCCAGCGGTGATGGGCGCAGTCACACTACCCTGGGGTGAGTTGGAGGGCCAAGAACTTATTGTCGACGGGTCTACGGGCGACATTGTTAGCCGTGCCACTCGCTCTGTGCGACGTCATTATTTGCAGCGGCAGCGCGAGGAAAAACAGTTTAATAAGGATCTCGAGAAGCTGAGAGATTTACCCTGTCATACCGCTGATGGCGTGCGCTTTTCACTCTGGGTGAACACTGGGTTGCGTCAGGATACGGTACAGTCAATTCGCAGTGGGGCAGAGGCCGTAGGATTGTTTCGTACTGAAATTCCGTTTCTCATGCGATCCAGTTTTCCCACTGAAGATGAGCAGGTTGAAATTTATCGAGAGCAGTTATCAGGTTTTTATCCTCGTCCGGTTACGATGCGCTCCTTGGATATTGGCGGTGATAAAGATCTTCCCTATTTTCCTATTGAGGAAGAAAACCCCTTCTTAGGCTGGCGTGGCATCCGCATTTCTCTGGATCATCCGGAGATATTTCTGGTTCAAATCAGAGCTATGCTGAGGGCCAGTGCAGAGACTGATAATCTGCGGATTATGTTGCCTATGATAAGTCATACTCATGAATTGGAGCGTGCTCTGGAGCTCATTGATCGGGTTTACATCGAACTCACCACCGAAGAGGGTTACTCCATTCAGCGACCGCTTATTGGCGCAATGATTGAGGTGCCAGCAGCAGTTTATCAGGTGGCAGAAATAGCCCGGCGCGTAGATTTTGTATCGGTGGGAACCAATGACCTCACGCAATATTTACTGGCGGTGGATCGCAACAACCCGAGAGTTGCTGATCTTTATCATACGTTACATCCCAGTGTTTTGAGAGCACTAAAACATATTCGTGAGCAGGCCTCAGACGTTGATTGTCAGCTGAGTATCTGTGGCGAAATGGCCGGAGATCCACTGAGTGTCGTTGTTCTTCTGGGTATGGGTTACGAGACATTTTCTATGAGCGCCAGTAGCTTACTCAAGGTCAAATCTCTATTGCTGAATCTCAGTCGCAAAGAGGCTCAAATCTTGGCTAAAAAAGCGTTGAAGATGTCCAGTGCATCGGAAATAGCCATCTTTATAGAAGAATCATTAAAACAAACCAGTGCGTCTAAATTGATCGCCACTACAAGTCCTCACCGCCGGCAAAAAAATCTCCATCTAATCGGTTGATGGCTGGTAATTAAACGCCGCGTAGGCGCTTTGGACTCCGTTATCGAAACTCTGCTCTGCGATATCGATAGCCCCAGATTTTGAAAAAATTACACCGGTGCTGGCTCGGGTTCCGTATTCTGGTGCCGTAATAAAGGGGGATGACAGTCTCCTTTCCCACTCTATTGGAATTCCCGTATCAGGTAGCACTCTATCGGCGTAAGTAGTTTTTAGCGCTAAACAGTTGACCAGTACTGGTAATGTCTCCATGCTCGGGACTACAGATTTGAACAATTCGGTTAACTGCGTCCTTGCATAGTTTACTTTCGGCCAGGGGCTATCCAGCTGATGATTACTCAAGGCATAGAATCCGGGCGTTAGTTTACGGCACGGATCGCCTTGATTGTTGCAGTAAACAAGTTCTTCTCCATCGTATAGTAGCAGGCTAAAGGGACCGTACTTAAGGCTACGGTTTTGTATGTGTGCACCCCATTCCGACGCTGTTGTCGATGCCATGAGAAACTCCACAACTAGATCTCCACGGGACAACAGCTCGATTGAGAATGCCTTTTGTTTGTTTAGATCTCTGAAGTTGGTAACCGCAGCAAACCGTCCAGTCTTTGAAAGGCCCAACCAGGTGCCTCCAGCCTGCTCATCGCGCCCGGCTAATATGGGTTTATCATGCCACCAGTGCATAGGAAGTGTCGGGCGCTGATAAAATTCGTCGCGGTTGGAGGCCACCACAAGGGGGGTTTCAGTTTCTTTTTGGTAGGCAAAAGCGAGAAGACACATGGGCTCAGTATAACTTTTTATTTCTGATCGCGTCATGATTCTTGGCAGTGCCTCAGATAAACCGCTATGATCACCAGTCTAGATATATTCAAGTGAGATACTATATGCTTCCCTATCCCGAAATTGATCCAGTTGCCCTCGCTCTAGGCCCCATACAGATACACTGGTACGGCATCATGTATGTGTTGGCGTTTGCTTTCGCTTGGCGATTGGCGCTTCGAAGTAGTCAGAGACCTTGGTCACCAATAAAACAGGCACAGGTGGAAGATCTCATTGTCTATGGCGCATTTGGAGTTATTTTGGGTGGCCGATTTGGCTATATGCTGTTTTACAGTGCAGACAAATGGTTGGCCGATCCAGCGATGCTGATTCGAATATGGGAGGGTGGCATGTCATTCCATGGGGGTCTTATCGGTGTTGCTGTGGCGATTCTTATGTACAGCAGGAAATATCAAATACCGTTCTTGAGTTTGGCTGATTTTGTCGCCCCTCTGGTTCCCGCTGGGCTATTTTTTGGGCGAATAGGTAATTTTATCGGGCAGGAGCTCTATGGCCGGCCGACGGATGTTCCCTGGGCCATGGTTTTTCCCTCCGACCCACAGCAGCTGGGGAGACATCCATCGCAACTGTATGAGGCTGCTTTGGAGGGGCTGGTGTTATTTTTTATTGTCAATTTGTATGCTCAAAAGCCTCGCTTGTATGGTTCTGTGGCTGGCATGTTCTTGATTTTTTATGGTGTTTTTCGCTTTGCTGTGGAATTTGTCCGCCAACCTGATGCGCAGTTTGCAGGACAGCCGGCTCTGGTGGAGTCGTTTAGCTGGATGACTCGAGGTCAGACTCTGTGTATTCCTATGATTTTACTCGGCCTTTGGTTCATGCGTGTAACCCTGCGTAAGTTAGTTAATAAATCAGTTTTGGAGCCATCTTAAATGCAGCAGTACTTAGATCTCATGACGCATATACTTGATCAAGGTGTCAAAAAAGAAGATCGAACTGGCACTGGCACGCTGAGTATCTTCGGTCATCAAATGCGCTTTGACCTATCAGAGGGATTCCCTCTAGTTACCACGAAAAAAGTGCACCTCAAATCAATTTTGCATGAGCTGTTATGGTTTATTCGCGGCGACACGAACATACGCTATTTGGTAGAAAATGGCGTTGGAATTTGGAACGACTGGCCCTATCAAAATTGGTTGCGAGAAAGCGGTCAGGACAGGGCGTTACCAATGTACTCGGATGACTGGCGTTCTGGTATGAAGGAGTTTGTCGAGCGAGTCAAGACAGATCATCAGTTTGCTCAACAATACGGTGATCTCGGCCCAGTGTATGGCAAGCAATGGCGCGATTTTGGTGGTGTTGATCAGCTCGCACAATTGATGGATGATATCCAAAACAACCCAGACTCAAGAAGACTTATCGTTTCGGCATGGAACCCAAAAGATTTGCCAGTGATGGTTAAGTCAGGCCTGCCTCCGTGTCACAGCCTGTTTCAGTTTTATGTGGCTGAGGGTCGCCTCAGTTGTCAGTTGTACCAGCGAAGTGCCGATGTATTTCTTGGTGTGCCCTTTAATATTGCGTCCTATGCTGCCCTCACTATGATGATTGCTCAGGTTGCTGGTTTGGGCTTAGGAGATTTTGTGCACACTTTTGGCGATGCCCATCTCTATCTGAATCACATGGATCAGGTAAAAGAGCAGTTGTCACGCTCGCCATATGAATTGCCAAGGCTGTCGATAAATCCCGATGTAAACTCTCTGTTTGATTTTGTCTACTCCGATTTTGAACTGCAAAACTATCAGTCGCATGGTGCTATATCTGCGCCTGTGGCCGTTTAGTAGGATCGATTATGATTGTTTCATTAATAGTTGCTTTGAGTCGAAATGGGGTTATAGGTGTGGACAATCAATTGCCTTGGCATTTGCCTGACGATTTGCGCTATTTCAAATCGGTGACCATGGGCAAGCCATTGATTATGGGGCGAAAAACTTTCCAATCCATTGGGCGACCTCTGCCGGGGCGAACAAACATTGTGCTGACTCGCGACGCGGAATGGACAGCCGACGGTGTTGTGGTGGTTCATGATTTGGACGCGGCAATGGCGGCAGCCGAGCACTCGTCTGTTAAATCTGGGATCGATGAGGTGATGATTATTGGCGGCGAGCAAATTTACACGATGACATTGGCAACTGCAGATAGACTTTATTTGACCGAAGTAGACGCCGTTGTGGAGGGTGATGCTTTTTTCCCTCCGTTAGATCTAACACACTGGGATCAGAGCCGTGTGGAGTTCCCCGATAATATGGACAACTATGCTTACCGGTTTGTGGTACTTGATCGCAAATGCTGTTGAAGCTGAAAAAGTTGTTTTTATTTAAAACAAAACGTTTTAGTGCGCTTGCCTTTGGCTTATTAGACGGAGTCAGACCAACTGTTCAGAACAAAATGTTACCTTAAGTAACATATATACTCACAGATGGCTAAAACAGTTCCTTCATTGGCCGTCTGATTGCTTCTTGGCCGACAGCCTGCTACAAATAGCAGGTGGGGTTAATTTACTCGCTCTTCTCAGATTTCGGCGCACTCGTCACAAAGCGCTGATGAAACACTAAACCGGTAGACCCAAATTGAGGGAACTATGAACAAGCAACCATTAAAAGCATTAGTACTGATCGGTGCTCTCGTCAGCGGTTTGCCTGCTTTCGCAGTCCAGGCCACTGAAGTGAACGATATACTAAAAACTGGAGCCGCTAAGGTCCAATCAGCTAAGCAATCGCAGACTCGAGTCGACAGAATTGCCGATCAGACAGATTCGCTCTTGCAAGAATTTAAGCAAGTGAACAAGCAGATCGAGTCTTTGAGAGTTTACAACTCTCAGCTGGATCGACAGATTGCCAATCAAGAACAGATGATGGCAGAACTGAAAGAATCTATTGCCAACGCCACCGTGATCGAAAGAGGTATATCACCCCTGATGGTCAATATGTTAGCAGCCCTCGAAGATTTCGTTGCTCTGGATATACCCTTCAAGCGAGAGATGCGTTTGGAAGCGGTTTCCGATCTAACCAGCAACCTGGACAGTGCAAAGTTTTCTGCTGCTGAGAAATTTCGGCAGATTTTAGAGCTTTATGATATCGAGTCAGAATACAGTTTGTCGCTTGAATCCTACCCCGACATGGTTGACATCAATGGTGATGGTACCGAAGTTGAAGTGGTGATGTTGCGGATTGGTCGAGTGGCGCTGATGTATCAGACGAAAGATAAGTCGCAGGCAGGTGCTTGGGACAAGAGCTCGGGTTCATGGCAAACGCTGAGTGCCGATTATCGTCGACCTATTGATCAAGGAATCCGAATCGCGAAGAAACTGTCGCCTCAGGATGTTATGCAAATGCCTATTACAGCGCCGGAGGCAGTACAATGAAAAATATAGCTAAATTTTTTGCGACCTTTGTTGTGGCCGCGTCTGTCAGTGTTCCCGCAGTTGCTCAAGATGCTAAAACACTTGATGAACTGTTGCAGATGATCGAATCTGCAGCCATTGCAGAGACTGCAGATTCCAAGCAGCGAGAAGCAGAGTTTAAAAGCGATCAGCGCAACCAGGCCAACGCGCTGAAACGCGCGGAAAACACCCGTACTGCGGAAGAGCGACGATCTGATCGATTGGAACAGACCATTCGCGATAATGATATTCAAATTGCCAAGCTGAGAGAGCAGCGCGACAAACGTCTCGGTTCTTTGAAGGAGCTGTTTGGACATCTTACCGGCGCCGCTGGTGATATTCGCGAGAATATCAAACAGTCCATTGTCAGCGCTCAGCTCGCTGATCGCGATGTCTTTCTGAGTGAGTTGATCGAGAAGATGAGCAGTGACACTAGGCTCCCTTCGATTGAGGATATTGAGAAGCTTTGGTACGAGCAACAGCGTGAGATGATCGAAAGTTCGCGGGTAGTTAAATTTGATCGTCCCGTGGTCCTCATCAACGGAGAGCAAGCTGTGAAAGAGGTGGTTCGAGTGGGAACCTATAACCTCGTCTCCGATGGTATGTACCTAGAGTACAACCCCGGCACGGGATTGGTATCTGAATTGGTCCGACAGCCTTCGGGTCACCAGGCCAGCGCCGCTGAGTTACAAGAAGCAGTTTCTGGTTTTACCAAGGTGGGCCTCGACCCCAGTGGACCATTGGGCGGCGGCTTGTTGCGTGCGTTGATCAATGCACCTACACTGGTTGAGCGTTGGCACTTTGGTGGACTCGTTGGTTACGTGATTACGGGCGTGTTTGTCATCGCCATTCTTCTGGCCCTTTGGCGTTTTATAGTCCTTTCAGGGATGTCTCGCAAAGTATCAGCTCAGCTCGAGAGTGACTCTTCAGATACTAGCAATCCCCTGGGTCGTGTGTTGCAGGTGGCTGCAGACAATCCGGATTTGGATGCTGAGTCCCTCGAGTTAAAGCTTCATGAAGCCGTGCTCAAAGAACGACCCAGCATTGAATCTGGTCTCAACTTATTGAAAGTTATTTCGATGGTTGCTCCTCTAATGGGGCTGCTCGGTACGGTGACGGGTATGATTATCACCTTCCAGATGATTACGCTATTCGGTGCTGGTGATCCAAAGGCGATGGCCGGCGGTATTTCGCAGGCTCTTATCACAACGGTACTTGGTCTTGTGGTTGCAATTCCCACCGTGCTCATGCACACCTTGGTGAACGGTAAGGCACAACGTATTCTTCATATTCTTGAAGAGCAGAGTGCGGGTATTGTCGCTGGTTCAGTAGAGGGTCGATAAAATGTTTTTTGAAGATACGCTCGCAGAGATGGGTAAATTTATGGATTCAGGCGGCATGGTTCTTTGGGCCATTGTCGTACTGCTGTTCATTATGTGGACTCTCATTTTTGAACGTATGTGGTATCTTCGCTCGACCGTCACTGTCGATGTAAACAATGCTTTAGAGAGCTGGAGCGCGCGCTCGGAACACAAGTCCAAGCGTGCGCACCAGATAAGAGAAAAGTTGATCTCTGAAGTGAGCATTGAAATTGACACCAATATGATGATGATAAAAACGTTGGTGGCAGTGGCACCACTGTTTGGTCTTCTGGGAACAGTAACTGGCATGATTACGGTGTTTGACGTCATGGCATTTACGGGAGGCGGTGACGCCAAGGCGATGGCTGGCGGTGTTTCACAAGCAACTATTCCGACGATGTCGGGAATGGTTGCGGCACTTTCGGGCGTGTTCGGCATGACTTACATCGAACGTATTGCAGAGCGAGAGAAGCAGCTTTTAGAAGATCACCTGATGCTGGATCACTGAGCACTTGTAAGCTGATCCGCAGAGCACAAAAGAGAATTAACTATGCGCAATAGAACTGGCAAACCACAGCAACAGGGGCAAACAATTGATTTGACTCCCATGTTAGACGTGGTTTTTATTATGCTGATCTTTTTCATTGTTACCGCGACCTTTATTAAACTCCCGGGACCGGAAGTCAATAAGTTAGATACAGAGACCGAAGACGACTATAAAAAGGTCGGAATCTTAGTTGCTGTCACCGATATCAATGAGTACTGGATTGACAAAAAGCGAGTTGAGCCAACGGCGTTAAAAATTAATTTAACACGGTTGTTCAATGAAAATCCCAAGGGCGGCATGGTTATCCAAGCCGATAATGAATCCAATATTGAATCTGTTGCCAAGGTGGCTGATATCGCTCGCGATATCGGTATAGCCCCAGTAGCGGTTTCTGTAGAGAGAGATTGAGTATACCTTATGGCAGCGATAAGAATTGGAATCTCTGGCGTACTCGGACTGGCCATAACCTTTGGGTTGGTGATGTTGATGTACAAACTGATCGATTCAGGATCTAAAGAGTTAGACGAGGGAGAAGCGTTTAAAATACCGGATTTTCTTCATGTTGAGCGTGAAGTCGAGGAAAATGCGAAGAAAACCGAGGTGGTTAAGCCGGACGAGCCCGAGACCCCACCACCTGAGTTACCGGAAGATCAATTAGATGTGGAAGTGCCAGACAATGCTGTAAGCATGGCGGCACCTGTTGTGGGCGGCGATCTTAATGTTGGCCTCGGCACCTTTTCTCGAGATTCGGATTACATTCCTGTGTACGTGCCGCAACCACAGTACCCGAGGAGAGCTCAAACCCGTGGTAAAGAGGGTTATGCCGTGGTGGAAGTGATTATTACCACCACCGGTGGGGTGCGTGATCCGGTTATGGTCGAGGAATTCCCGGAGGGTTGGGGCTTTGGTCGAGCCGCTGTGAAGGCAGCGAACAAGCTTAAATATAATCCTAGAGTGGTAGACGGCGTCGGCCAAGAAGTGCCCGGTGTACTTTATAAATTTACCTTCCAAATGGCCAAATAAGGAGTTGATAGCAATGAATAAATTTAAACTCTTTAGCCTGTTGACTATATGTTATGTCGTACCCGCTTTGATCTCTGTTGAAACTACTGATTCAGCCTTTTCTGCCAGTGCTTTTGCTCAAGAGAAAAAGGAACCCAAGTATAAAGACGTCAAGACGCGCAAACGTGCGTCTGTGGGGAAAACCTGTGCCAAGGCCCTTGATAAAGTGCAGGGTGAAAAAGGTCCCATCGCTCTCGCTGGCGAAGCTGAGGAGGGTGTGGATACCTCCGACCTTTGGCGAGAGGCTCAGGACCTGTTACTCAACATCGAGTCCAGACCAAAAGTGTGCAGCTCGGACTACGAGAAAACCCAAGTTTGGAACATGTTGGGTTACGTGAAGTATTCACTGGATGATATTCCCGGTGCTATCACCTATTACAGGCGTATTGTGGAGAGTGAAGGTGCTCCCCCAGAATTCAAGTTGGATACACGCTTAACGCTAGCGCAATTTTACGCAGCAACTGAGCAGTATGCCTTGGCTATCGTTCAATATGAGTTGTGGGCTGAGAAAGCTTTTGTTATTGGTGCTGACCAGCGATTAACCATGGCGTCCATTTATTATCAGTTAGATCGAAAGGACGACGCACTGCGTACTGTTGAGTTGGGTATTTCTGATATGGAAGCTAAGGGGCTTATTCCTAAAGAGCGCATGTGGGCTTTGCAACGGGTTCTTTATTACGAAAAAGATGACCTTAAAAAAGTAACCTCTATCCTCAAAAAGCTGGTGACTCATTATCCCAAATGGATGTACTGGAAGAACCTTGGTGGCATGTATGGTTCTCAAGAGCAAGACATGAACCAACTGGTGGCTTATGAAGTAATTTATCTCAACGACGAGCTCACCACTGAAAGTGACGTGATGAGCATGGCGTACATGTATCTCGGTGCTGATGTTCCCTATCGCGCTGCGAATATCATAGAAAAGGGAATGCGTGACAATATCGTTGATAAAAATGCAAAATACCTCGATCTTTTGGGGACTGCCTGGCTTCAAGCCAAGCATCTTCCAGAGGCATTGAAGGCATTTGAGAGTGCATCTAAGTTGGCTGACTCGGGTGAGATCCAGTATCGTATCGCATCTATTTATTTGGATTTGGGACAAGATAAGAAAGCTTATCAAGCCTCGGTCAAGGCGGCTAAAAAAGGCGGTATTAAAAATCCTGCGGCCAACTACAGCAAAATGGGTAGTGCTTTAATTAATCTGCATTGTTACAAAGATGCTATCAAAGCGTTCAACAAGTCTGTAAAAGCAGCTAAAACTAAACGGGAAAAACGATTTCCTCGGCAGTGGATAAAGTTCGCCAACTATGAGGGCGATCGCTTACAGAAATTGCGTGATGTGGGCGCTACAGTTCCCAGTTGCAGTAAAGCGTAGTTAGCTCAGCTAAGTACCGTTAAAAAAGCCCGGCGACGCCGGGCTTTTTATCATGAGCTTGACATTAATCGCACCGAATAAACATCAGTCAAGCTGCGAGAGGTCTCTCACCGCGCCTTTGTCAGCACTGGTGGCCAGTTTGGCATAGGCCTTAAGTGCGGGCGTTATCTTTCTGGGGCGAGGATCAACAGGCCTCCAGCCCGCTTTATCTTGCTCCTTGCGTCGTCGCTCTAATTCATCCTCAGAGATCAATACGTCAATGCTTCGATTGGGAATGTCAATCCGTATTTGATCACCCTGTTTAACCAGACCTATATTACCTCCGGCCGCGGCTTCTGGTGAGACATGGCCAATGGAAAGGCCTGACGTCCCGCCGGAAAAACGCCCATCGGTGATCAGCGCACAGGCACTTCCCAAATTTTTGGATTTAATATAGCTTGTGGGGTACAGCATTTCTTGCATTCCGGGTCCACCGCGAGGACCCTCATAGCGCACAATGACCACATCTCCAGCAACAACCTCATCATTAAGAATTGCATCAACCGCCGCATCTTGGCTTTCAGTAATAAAAGCGGGGCCCTCGAAAACATGGATAGATTCGTCGACACCAGAGGTTTTCACCACACAGCCGTCAGGCGCTAAATTACCAGTGAGAACAGCAAGTCCACCGTCTAGACTAAACGCATTGTCGATATTGCGGATGCAACCATTGGCTCTGTCTGCATCCAACGATGACCAGCGAGTGCTCTGGCTAAAGGCTGTCTGTGTCGGAATTCCGGCTGGTCCCGCTTTATAGAAGTTTTTTACTGCGTCACTGGGACGATTGATGATGTCCCATTTTTCCAGTGCTTCTTTTAAGCTTGCTGAGTGCACGGTGGGTAAATCGTTATGGATCAGTCCGGCACGATCTAGCTCTGCCAGAATGCCCATAATACCACCGGCGCGATGAACATCTTCGATATGATATTCTGGCGTGTTTGGCGCAACTTTACATAACTGAGGTACCACTCGAGACAGTTGATCAATATTAGAGAGGTCGAAATCAATACCGCCCTCTTGAACAGCGGCAAGCAGATGTAAAATTGTATTGGTAGAGCCACCCATACAAATATCTAGGGTCATTGCATTTTCGAAGGCGCGAAAGTTGGCAATAGATCTCGGAAGCACGGAATAGTCATCGTGCTCATAGTGGCGTTTAGCCATATTGACAATGGTCCGTCCGGCCTCGAGAAACAGCTCTCGTCTGTCGGAGTGGGTGGCCAAAACAGTACCATTGCCGGGCAAGGACAAGCCTAGCGCTTCGGTGAGACAGTTCATCGAATTGGCTGTGAACATACCGGAGCATGAACCGCAAGTTGGACAGGCGGAACGCTCGTATTCCGCCACTTTTTCATCGCTGGCACTGTCATCAACGGCGATAACCATGGCATCCACAAGGTCTAAATTATGTTCCGAAAGTTTGGTTTTTCCAGCTTCCATGGGGCCGCCAGAGACAAAAATGGCGGGAATATTGAGGCGCATGGCTGCCATTAACATTCCCGGTGTGATTTTGTCACAGTTGGAGATGCACACGAGGGCATCCGCACAGTGGGCATTGGCCATATACTCCACTGAGTCGGCGATGACGTCTCGCGACGGCAGCGAATAGAGCATGCCATCGTGACCCATGGCAATGCCATCATCCACTGCAATGGTGTTAAATTCTCGAGCGATTCCTCCCGCTTTGGCTATTTCGCCGGCTACTAGGTCACCCATATCCTTCAGGTGCACATGTCCAGGAACAAACTGCGTGTAGGAATTAGCAATAGCAATCATTGGCTTGTTAAAGTCGTCATCTTTCATGCCAGTGGCGCGCCAGAGTGCACGTGCTCCTGCCATATTACGACCTTGGGTTGTGGTGTGGGAGCGATACTTGGGCATTTGTTCGTCTCTTGCTGTTAGATGACCGGACTGCTCAGCCGCGGAGCATACCAGAAACAGTCTATATGTTTAAATTGGTTTGCGAAATATTCGTGCGTTGCGCTGATAATTGTACATTGACTGTTTGTTATCAGGCAGATCACGAATGTTAGCCTCTGAGAATCCTCTTTCGATAAACCAATGAGCGGTTTTGGTGGTCATTACCAATAGATGTTCAATTCCCGCTGTTGCCGCGTTGATCTCAATTTGGTTGAGCAGTCTTGCACCAATTCCCTGATTGTGAAATTCTTCATGGATTGCGACACAGGCCAATTCTCCAACTCGGAGGTCTGTAGTTGGATAGAGAGCGGCGCAGCCAATAATGAGCCCCTCGGGGTGAACCACTACAACAAACTGAGATATTTCATTTTCCAACAGTTCGCGTGAACGTTTAACTAAGATCGCCCTCTCTTCCAGTGGCGTGATTAGGTTCAAAATACCACCCACGTCCTCAATTGATGCCGATCGTATCACCTCAATGCATTGTTTTGTGATCAGTGTACCGCTCCCCTCGCGAGTGAAGAGTTCGGTTAAAAGAGCGCCGTCTTGCTGATAGCCCACAAGATGCACTCGTTCGACGCCGTTCTCACAGGCCTGACTTGCAAAATTGAGTAGTTCGGCATGTTCGGGATCTTTTGTTGTTTCTTGTAATTCAGCAACTTGATGAAGCGACAGGCTGCGCAGCAGACTGTTACCGTCACTGATACCCCTGTCTTGGCTAATATAAATTAGTTTTTCTGCGTTCAGAGAAGTCGCCACATTGGCAGCAACATCCTGATAGTTCAAATTGAAGAATTCTCCGGTAGGAGAGAAGCCTACCGGAGATATCAGAACCAGACAGCCGAGTGACAATTGCTGATCTATGGTCAATGTATCGACACGACGAATCTGCCCTGTGAGTTGGAAGTCGATGCCGTCTTGAACGCCCAGTGGTTTGGCGACTATAAAGTTGCCGCCGACAACCCGAATCTGTGATCCGTGCATGGGAGAATTAGGCAAACCCATTGAAAATTCAGCCTCAATCGCGAGCCGAGTGCTTCCAACCGCCTCTTTAACCACGTGCATTGCCGGGGCATCTGTGATGCGGACATTGTGCTCAAACAATGGTTTTATATTTGCCTCTGTCAGACGTTTGTCTATTTGTGGCTTAGCGCCGTGAACAACAACAATTCGAATGCCGAGGCTTTGTAGCAGTGCGATGTCGTGAATTATGCTGTGAAAATTTGCTTCCAGAACGGCATCGCCGGACAGCGCGATGACAAAGGTTTTGCCGCGATGCGAGTGTATATAGGGTGACGTCTGTCTAAAGAAGTCTACGTAAGTTGTCTGATCCATGGTGTGATTATAAGCAACCCCGGAAGATAAAGGCAGTGGAAATAATCTTTATCAGATAAATTGCAGCAAATAAGTAAGATTTTAATCAGGGAAGGATTAGCTGACAAAAAATGCCATGGTTTATTGGCTTTGTAGAATCCCACAGGCTTTTCACAGATGTTATAAAACACACCGGACAGTGCAATTTAAAATTATAAATCCTCTGTAATAGAGCAGGATTGTTGGTAAATATGGCGTTATATGAGATTACTTCAGTGCTATACTGAGCGGTCAACGAAAATGTGCAGACCGAGAATGGTTTTTTTATAAGAGGTAATCTTTGATGTCGTTCG
Source organism: Porticoccaceae bacterium (assembly GCA_964230135.1). GTDB lineage: Bacteria > Pseudomonadota > Gammaproteobacteria > Pseudomonadales > Porticoccaceae > HTCC2207. The sequence goes on from CAXRFT010000034.1 coordinate 18,295, forward strand.
CAGATCGCGATGGTTTTATTTGGATGGATGGAGAGTTGATTGATTGGCGAGATGCGAAAACGCATTTCCTCACCCACTCTTTACACTATGGTTTGTCAGTATTTGAAGGTGTTCGCGCCTACCATAATGATGTCTCTGGCACCTGCATTTATCGTTTGGCAGACCATACCAGACGGTTGTTTAACTCGGCAAAAATTTTACACCTCGATGTGCCCTATTCTCAGGACGTCGTGAACGCTGCACACCGCGAAGTGGTTCGGGTTAATAACTTGAAGGAGGCCTATATTCGACCCTTGGTGTTTTTGGGGTCTCAGGGGATGGGGTTACGCGCCAATGATCTAAAAGTGCACGTCGGTATTGCCGCTTGGGAATGGCCATCGTACATGTCGCCCGAGGCGTTGGAGGCGGGTATCAAGGTGCGAACGTCTTCCTACACCCGTCATCACGTCAACATCACTATGTGTAAGGCCAAGGCCAGTGGCAATTATATAAACTCCATGTTGGCACTGCGCGAGGCGCTCGATTCTGGATGTGACGAGGCTATGCTGTTGGATAACGAGGGCTATGTTGCCGAAGGCAGCGGTGAAAACTTCTTTATGGTGCGTGGTGGAGTGATTTACACACCAGATTTGACTTCCTGTCTCGATGGAATCACTCGTGACACGATTTTTAAATTAGCGGCGGACCAAGGTTTTGAGGTGCGGGAAAAACGTATCACTCGCGATGAAGTCTATATCTGTGATGAGGCTTTTTTCACTGGAACGGCGGCCGAAGTGGTGCCCATATGTGAGTATGATGGTCGAGTGATTGGCACTGGCAAGCGCGGGCCGGTGGCGGCCACATTGCAGGCAGATTACTTTGATTTAGTGCGAGGCAAAAATGCAAAATACGCCAATTGGCTTACGCCTGTTGACGGATGAATCAAGGCTGCGTGAAGACTCGCAGTGGAACAAAACTTTTAAAAACACGGTAAATTTCGGCATTTTGTGAATAATCGTTGTCTGAGGTAAGGCATGTGATGATTGGATTTAGTGATGGATGATGTAGTCAACGTATTGTGTATGAAGTGGGGTACTAAATACCCCGCCGACTATGTCAACAGACTCTACTCCATGGTGGCTCGCAATTTAAACAGACCGTTTCGCTTTGTTTGTTTGACTGAAGACGCAAAGGGCCTCGCTCCCGAGGTTGAGTCTTTCCCGTTACCTCAAATGAAGGTAGATTTAGAGGGTCCTGAGCGTGGCTGGAATAAACTTGGAGTATTTGCTGAAAATCTTTACGATTTAAAGGGGAAGGTGCTTTGTTTAGATCTTGACCTTATTATTACTGGAGGTCTGGATGATCTGTTCGATTATCCGGGTGACGTATTAATTATTAAAGACTGGATTAAAAAAGATGGCACCGGTAACTCTTCGGTTTATCGGTTTGAGCTGGGAGCCCACTCAGAGATTTTGAGCGAATTTGAAGCTTTCTTTGACCAGATTAAACACAGACATCGCAATGAGCAGGAATATCTCTCAGCTAAATTGATAGCGAAAAATGCCCTGGTTTACTGGCCTGACCATTGGTGCCGCAGTTTCAAGCGACATTGCGTCAAATCTTGGTCTTTTTTGGTTGCTCGAGAAACCCAGATCCCTGACGATGCCCGAGTTGTTGTGTTTCACGGTAAACCTGACCCTCATAATGCCATTGTCGGTCAGAGTGGCAAGTGGTATCGGCGATTTAAACCGGCAACTTGGATAACAGATCACTGGCGTTAAAGCTATTGAGGTGCGGGGAGAAAAGTAACTTGCTATGCCAGCTCTAAAATAAAATTGAGTTTAGTGGAGGTGCGCTGTCGGTAGCCTCTTTCTTTGAAAATTTCCAATATATCTGTGGCCGTTTGATGTTTAAATTCGCTGATAACTAATTTTGGCCAAAGTGTCTCAGGTGCATTGGTCAAAAAGTGTTTCAATACTGTTGGTTCATGGCCTTCAATATCTATTTTCAGTGCATCAATTTTCTTTAGTTTATATTTTTCAATGAGGGCCAGTAGAGGCATTAGTTGGACTGTTTGAGTAGATCGAATGCCGCCTGCTCTTGCTGCTTCCTCAGCATCCAGAGTATTTTCTCCGCGCTGATTACGGTTGATATAAAATTCGGCGGTCGATTCTCGGTCGCTGAGCGCAACCGACGATACTTCAATAATGCTCATGTTATTGTTGGTCGCGTTGAAGGCTAATCGTTGACGCATTTCTGGGTCGGGCTCCACAGCGATTATTGAGCCATTACCCTGCATGCATTTATAAGCCCAGTAACTGTATATACCAATGTTGGCGCCTGCATCGATAAATACCGAGCCAGGTTTTAAACAGCGTTCCAATGCCGATAACTCTTCCCGATCAAATAGTTGTGGCGCTGTGTAGAGTTTTTGTTCAGACATATTTCCGCGTGGGAGAAGTCTGAGTTTGAAGCCCCAGATGGTGAGATCAAGCGGTGTGTCTAAATGATATTTGATGGGCCTTCTCAGTGGCTTAGTTAAGAAAGCTATGGATGCCGGAATTCTGTGTGCAATGTTCAATAGTGTTGCATTAATAGCTGAGGGAGCATAAGTACTCCAAGGCTGGTGGAAGGAAAAATCCGGCACTTCGGCTTTAGGTTTTCCCATCGGGTTCTCCCTGCCAGGCTGATTTTAACCAGTCGATGTCACCGATTTTTCGATACCATTTGCCTCCCTCGCCCGCAATTACATCAGCCATTTTCGGATCGCCCGCAAAGACCACAATACGGGCAGTTTTTGGAAGGGTTGGATCGACAAAAAAGCTCTTTGTAGCGTGGGGAACACAGTGATTTTTGAAGCTAATGCACCAGCTTTTGGGCCAATATGCGAGCTGGCCGTGCTGTGCGAGTTGGGCACTCTGAAATTGCTGCGAAATTTTATAATCTCTCATCGCCGCAACTGGGTCCGCGGTGTAATTATCTAGGATGTAGCTGTGGGCCCCGATACAGAATCTAAAGACCGAGCTGTTACCCACAGTGGCCAGGAAACGATTAAGTTCTGGCTTGAGCCAGCGAAAAGGCTTGCGTCGGAAGAGGTTGTCATCACGAATGATGAGAAAGTCACCCTCCACAGTAAAAAGGGGCTTCAAATCGGCGACCACAACCACGTCAAGATCGAGAAATAGTGCTGTGCCTTGCAGGCCGAAAAGATCTTTGTTGAACAGAGCGAGCTTTTGCCAGCGCCTATCCTCTGAACCCTCTGGCAAGTTTAATTTTGGCAGGGGAAAAATCTCCACCTCTGGATCTAGGCCGCTGTTGTCATCAGTAAAACAGATAAATCGGTGCGGTATTGGCAAGTGTTTTGCAACGCCATCTTTCAATCGATTTACATATTCTGGACCGTACCTCGATCCCCATTTCATGCATAGAATAAGTACAGGATGATTCATGGGCTTATCAACCTATTAGGTAGTCGTAGTGTGGAAGTTCAGTCAAAGGTTTCACACCCATGGATATCCTCTTTTATTTTAGAGAGATTATCAATTAGACAATAACAGATTAGACAGCGAGAAGCTCAATCATCCAAGTAAAACTGATGTATACAAACACGACGAAACTATAGCAAATAACCTTCATAAAAAATAGTTTGTCAAGGTGTGGGTTTTGGCTTGGCTTCGGTGATTGCTAGCTCCACTTTAGAAGATTTGATTAGGTCTTGGTGTTGTTTTCTGCTATTTTGGTGGCGTTTGGGAATTATCTGTTGCAGAGCAGTGTCATTACTTTATGCCGAGATTTTTATATTCAGTGTTCTTTTACTTTTTGCTTCCTGCGATTTGTCTGCGCTTGTTATGGCGAAGTCTCCGGACACCGGCCTATCGACAGCGTTGGTTTGAGCGGTTCGGCTATTTTAAATTAACTGGTCAAAATAAAATTATTTGGCTCCATGCAGTGTCTGTAGGTGAGACAATCGCGGCAGCTCCCCTAGTGAAGTCAATGCAGACAGTTTATCCAACGTATCGTTTTATGATTACAACGACGACGCCAACTGGCTCTGACCGAGTTCGGGCTTTGTTTGGCGACGCCGTGGAGCACTGTTATGCACCCTATGATTTGCCCGGTGCTGTGGCGCGATTTCTGGATAAATTGAAGCCTGAGATGCTGATTATTATGGAGACTGAGCTCTGGCCGAATACTATAGCTGCCTGTTACAGGCGCAACATACCGGTGGTGTTGGCTAATGCCAGGTTGTCAGAAAAGTCATTCGAAGCATATAGGAGAGTCCGTCGAATTACACAGCCAATGTTGAAACAACTTAGTCTAGTGGCTGCGCAGCACGGTGATGATGCACAGAGATTTTCCTCTCTAGGACTGCCCGAAGAGGCCATATCAGTCACGGGTAACCTAAAGTTTGATTTGTCATTAGATGATGAGATTAGGTTAAAGGCCTCGGCGCTTCGTGTTCATTGGCAAGCTAATGAGGATAGATTCATTTTTTTAGCTGCGAGTACCCACAAAGGTGAAGACGAGCAGATTTTGGAGGCCTTTGGTCTCATAAAAAGGCAACTGCCTAATGTACTGCTGGTGCTAGTTCCCCGTCATCCAGAGAGATTCGAATCGGTGGCGCATCTTTGCAAAAGCGCTGGATTTCTCATCTCGCGACGATCTGATCAAAATATCATCACCTCTTCAGATATTGTTTTGGGCGACACTATGGGGGAACTCAATAGCTTTTATGGCGCTGCAGACATTGCCTTTGTCGGTGGTAGCTTGGTTCCCACTGGTGGGCACAATATAATTGAACCCGCTGTTTGGGGTATACCGATTCTCTCTGGTCCTCATCTATTTAATTTTGCTGAATCATCCAGGTTAATGATAGATGGCGGTGGGCTGCTTTTGTGTGACGACGCGCAACAGTTAGCCGAACGCTGTTTGCAGTTACTACAAAATCCATCGTATAGATCAAGCACAGGCAGTGCGGCTCAGAAGGTAGCTGAGATGAACGGTGGTGCCATAAGCAAGCTTCTCTACCATGTCGAAAAGGTTGTTCGGCCAGAGACAGTTATAGAGTGACTGTCAGTGATGGATCAAGCCAGGCATCCAGTTGATATACATCATCGGGGGATAACTGACCGGCAACTTCTTTGAGGCTCATCATCGCCAGTATGTAATCGTATTTTGCGTTGGCGTAGTTACGTTTTGCCTGAAACACGGAACGTTGTGCCGCAAGGACATCCACGATATTTCGGGTGCCCACCTCATAGCCGGCTTGGGTAGCGCCCAGCGCACTTTCTGCGGAGGTGATGGCTTGCTTGCGTGCCTTGACTCTCGCTGCGTTGGTCACCACCAGTTGGTGGCGAGCTCGCGCTGATTGAGCAGTGCTGCGCTTGGCTGCCTCGTAATTTTCACTGGAGGCTATAGACTGCTGTGCTGCCTGACGTTTACCTGCATTGATGCCACTGGACCAGATGGGCATCGAGAGATTTACGCTGAAACTGTGACCGTCCCCGCGAGCGAAAGTATTGGCCACGGAATTGCCTTCATTCAAGTAGGCAATGGTACTGCCATCAGAGTCACTATCAGAGTAATTCGCAGTGAAGGTAACTGTTGGATACAACTGAGCAGTAGCAGCCTTAGCCTGGTTATAACTCGCGTCTTTACCCAATTTGGCTACCTTGAGTTGATAATTGTTCGAGAGGGCAAAGTTTACCCAGTCATCACCTTGGATAGGATCTGGATTCACTGCAGAAAAGTTGTCTTTAAGACCTGCCAGAGCTCTGTGCTCTCGCCCAGTTAGCACTCGTAATCCATCAAAAGCAATGTTGACTGCACCGTTGGCTTCAAGACTATTTACCACCGCATCATCGAAGATAGCCTGGGCCTCATGTACGTCGGTGATGGGTAGCAGACCCACTTCAAACCGCTCTTTGGTTTGCTCCAATTGTCGCTGAATCGCGCGCTGCTCGGCTTTTCGAGTTTCATTATTATCATAAGCCCTGAGTACATCTAAGTAGGCTGTGCTGACACGAAGGATGAGAGACTGTTGGTCGGCAGCAAACTGTGCGCTGGCACTTTTACTCAGTGCTTTGCCACTCTGGAATTGATACCAAGCGGGCATGTTAAACAGAGGTTGACTCAGAGATACTCCGTAGGTTGTGGTTTCTGAGTCAGAAAAAGTCTTGCTCAAGGCGGGACTGCCACCGAAATATATTCTCGCCGACTCGGAATCTTGCTCGGACTCGCTGTAGCTCCCAGAGGCGCTAATCACGGGAAGCAAATAGGCTCTACTGATGGATTCGTTTTCTTTACCGGCATTAAAGTTGGCTCTGGCTGCGCGTAAAACAGGATCGTTTTGCAAGGCACTCTGGTAGATCTCGCTGAGCGTTTCAGCCAAAGTGATAGGCGATAATGTGAGTATTAATCCTGCTGTAAAAATTCCCTGTCTTACCTTATACATAAAATCTCCAGTAAAAAATGTCGTTCTCGACTTATGGCAAAAAATAAGGCGCTAGCTTAACAGATTTCGCAACCTTACGGTAAATAACAACGTATGAGCCGGGCTTTTGGATGACAGACTACTTAAACAGTCTGTATATCCAACCTTCAAGCACCGATACACGCTCAGCATTTAGTACGTATACTTCATACAGGTGTATCTTCTTCACCTATTACCTAATGTATTGATCCATGGGCGGTGATTCAAGATCAAATGACGTATCAAGGGTTAGCGTGATCCTGGTGGGGATTTAGGTAGCCAATTGACAGGGGTAGTGTTGAAATGTCGGATGTTTACAGTAAGGCGCACCAGTTTGATCGATCAGCTGCGGAAGTGAAGTCAACTAAAACGGTGTTTGAGGGGTTCTTCAAAGTTAGCGAAATCAGTTTCAGACATCGTCTTTTTGGTGGAGGTTGGAGTAAGTTAATACGGCGGGAAGTTTTTCAACGTGGTGAGGCAGTTGGCGTTCTGCTGTACGACCCAGAGCATCATTTGGTTGGTCTGGTTGAGCAAATCCGAGTCGGTGCTCTGTCTGAACCCCGGGGTCCTTGGCAATTTGAAGTTGTCGCAGGTATGGTGCCCTCGGGGAAAGCTCCGGTACAGGTAGCTCAATCTGAACTGCAAGAAGAGGCTGGATTGTCCGTGGATGAATTGATACCCATCTGTGACTATCTTGTCAGTGCAGGTGGTACCGATGAAAAAATGCATATGTACTGTGGGTTGGTTAATCTTGTTGGGCGGAAGGGAATTTTTGGTTTAGAGCACGAAAACGAGGACATTATGTTGCATGTCTGGACCTATGATGAAGCGATCACAGCACTCCGAGAAGGCTTGCTCAACAGCGCAGCTGTTACCATAGGACTGCAGTGGTTGCAGTTGAATCATAAAAACTTATGATACGTAACAAATGGGTGGTTATAATATGAAGTCATTGAACCTTAGAGAGTAACTCGCGTGTCTTTCTTTAGAGTTGACAGACATCAACTGGATCTGGGTCGTCTGCACCATGAGTGCGAGCGTAACTTCCGGCGTCTAGCGAAGCTACCCTTGGATACTCTCTCCTTGGCCACCTCATTGCAGATTCAGTTTAAGGGGCTTGCAGCCGGATCAGTCAAGTTTGAGGTCATCGAGGTTACTCGATATACCAGCACGCTGGCGATTGTTGCCAATGGCAGAGGTCTTCAGTGGTTGCCAGAGATTAACCTGAAGGCTCGATCCTATCGCGATGCTAAAATGTTCGAAGTGATTGAGTGGTGCTCGGACAGAACCATACCTTGGACTCTTTCAGAGTCCAAGGGTATGCAGGCAAGAGATGAAAAATGGCAGTGGAATCTGTTCCTCAGTGAGTTGCTTATTCACAGCTTGCAGCATGGCACTGTGATCATTGAAACACCTCAGTAATGCGCAGTGTCGATATTGTTCAGATTACCGATCTCCACTTGGGAAAATCGCCAGATTTCAACCTTGCGGGCATAAATCCTCTGGACAGCTTTAACGCTGTGCTGGATGCAGTTGACAGTGCTGGACGAGGTGATGATATGCTGTTGTTGTCCGGTGATTTGTCTGGAGACAGCAGCGAACAAGCTTATATTTACCTCAATGATATTCTGCAGCGACGATCAAAAAGTGCGATTTGGTTGCCGGGTAATCACGATAATTTAGACTTGATGCAAGCGGGTTTAGTCAACTACCCAAGATCATCAGTCGTTGATGTTGGAACCTGGACAATCCTTGCTGTGGATAGCTCCCAATCAGGTACACCTGCTGGTTTTATCAGTGACACAGAACTGATTTTTTTAGATGCTCGGCTCAGTCAGTTACAAGGTAGGTCAGTTATGTTGGCCATGCATCATTGTCCCATTGAACTGGGCAGTCGGTGGTTAGATAGTCAAAAAGTAGCAAATGCCAATGAGCTCCACGCCTTGTTGTCCAAATATTCGAATATACGAGCGGTTGTCACTGGGCACGTCCATCAACAGTACGATGGGTTGTGGAATCAGCTGCCACTCTACACCACGCCCTCTTCCTGTGTTCAATTTGAACCGAGGAGCAATGACTTCTGCATTTCGCAGCTACCTCCGGGCTATCGCTGGTTTTCTCTCGGGCCCAAGGGCGGTCTTGTCACCGGTGTCGAGTTTATCGACGATTTTACTCAGGTCCCTGATACTCAGATTGCAGGATATTGAAGCGAAATCAAACACTGACTTATGCCGCCGATTAGCTATAATAAAGATTGGCCTGCTAAAGAGATTTCGATGCCTACACTGCTTTATCTACATGGGTTCAATAGTTCCTCCCAATCAAAAAAGGCATTGCAAACGCAGCATTGGTTGGAAGAAAATGCACCAGAGGTTGACTTTATCTGTCCTGATCTACCGCCTTTTGCCAATCAGGCTTTCGCTATTATTGAGGGTGTTGTCGAATCATGTAAAGATCGCAAGATAGCGGCAATTGGCAGTTCTATGGGTGGATTCTACGCGACCTGTTTGGTTGAGAGGTACAATATGCTGGCTGCCCTAATAAACCCAGCAGTAAGTCCGGCTCGAGGATTGGATTCTTGGATTGGGGAAAACGAAAATTATATTACCGGTGAAAAATGGGTGTTTGAACAGCCTCATATTGCCGAGTTTAAAGCGCTCGATCCGCCGGTTATCCGGTATCCACACCACTACATGGTGCTACTGCAAACTGCCGACGAAGTATTGGACTTTAGGGATGCGAAAATGAGATACCGGGGAGCAACGGTGGTGATAGAGGAAGGTGGTGATCATAGTTTTATGCATTATGAGCGGCATTTACCTGATATATATCAATTCTTGATGATGGGCACATCATAGATAAAACATAAGGTTGTCATGAGCAATTACGATGCAAAAGATATTGAGGTGCTCACGGGATTAGATCCAGTGCGCAAGCGACCAGGTATGTACACGGATACCAGTCGGCCAAATCACCTCGCTCAAGAGGTTATAGATAACAGTGTGGATGAAGCCCTGGCTGGCCATGCCAAGCGTATTGATGTCACTCTGCACAAAGACGGATCGCTCTCAGTTTGTGACGACGGTCGTGGTATGCCGGTAGATGTGCATCCAGAGCAGGGCCTCCCAGGCGTTGAGGTGATTTTGTCAACACTACATGCGGGGGGCAAATTTTCTAGCGACAATTACCAATTCTCTGGCGGTTTACACGGCGTGGGGGTGTCGGTGGTCAATGCGCTGTCGACTCAATTGGAAGTGACGGTAAAGCGCGAGGGCAAGGTCCATCAGATGCGGTTTGCCGGCGGCGAGAAAACCTCAGATCTGCAAGTGATTGATACCTGTGGTCAGCGCAACACTGGGACAATTTTGCGCTTCTGGCCGGATCCAATTTACTTTGATGTCATAAAATTTTCTCTATCTCGTCTGCGTCATGTGTTGCGGGCCAAGGCGGTTCTCTGTGGTGGCCTGACAGTGAGCTTTCATGATGAAGCGACCTTGGCCAATGACGAGTGGTATTACGAAGATGGTTTAAAGGATTACCTCAGCGGGGCTCTACAGGGTTGGGAAGTCCTTCCCAAGGACCCATTTACCGGCGCGTTTTCGGCCGAGAATGAGGCTGTTGACTGGGCGGTGCAGTGGTTGCCTGAAGGTGGCGAATTGGTTCAGGAAAGTTATGTCAACCTAATACCAACGCCGCAGGGAGGTACCCATGTCAATGGTATGCGCACAGGATTGTTGGAGGCTATGCGTGAGTTTTGTGAATTTCGAAGTCTTCTGCCGCGTGGTATTAAGCTGACTCCCGACGATATATGGGATCGCTGTAGTTTTGTGCTCTCATCCAAACTTACAGATCCACAGTTTTCAGGTCAAACCAAAGATCGGCTCTCCTCTCGAGAAGTGGCTGCCTTTGTGTCTGGTGTGGTTAAAGATGCCTTTAGTCTGTGGCTGAATCAGCATACCGAGGATGCAGAAAAACTTGCTGAACTGTGTATTTTCGCAGCCCAGCGACGCATGCGAGCAAGTAAAAAAGTGGTGCGCAAAAAGGTCACTCAGGGGCCGGCGCTGCCCGGGAAGTTGGCAGATTGTGCCAGTGATGAGCCCGAGCGCTGTGAGATTTTTCTGGTTGAGGGAGATTCGGCGGGGGGCTCTGCAAAACAGGCGAGGAACCGTGAAAATCAGGCCATCATGCCTTTACGAGGCAAAATATTGAATACTTGGGAGGTGGATTCGCAGGAGATTTTGGGCTCTCAAGAAGTACACGATATTTCTGTGGCCCTGGGAATTGATCCCGCTGCGGAGAGCTTAGAGACTTTGCGTTACCATAAAATTTGCATTCTCGCTGACGCTGATTCTGATGGCTTACATATTGCCACCTTGTTGTGTGCGCTTTTTGTTCGCCATTTTCCACAGTTGGTGAGTCAGGGTCATGTCTATGTCGCCATGCCGCCACTGTTCAGGATTGATGTTGGCAAAGATGTGTACTATGCATTGGATGATGCTGAACGTCAGGGCATTTTAGATCGCATAGAGGCAGAGAAGAAGCGCGGCAAGGTCAATGTTCAGAGATTTAAAGGTTTGGGTGAGATGAATCCATTGCAATTGCGAGAGACCACTATGGATCCAGATACCCGAAGACTCGTTCAGTTGAGTTTGAGGCATGGTGACAAAACTCACAGCGTCATGGATATGCTGTTGTCCAAAAAAAGAGCTTCTGACCGACGTTCTTGGTTGGAGAACAAAGGTAATTTGGCTAACAATGACAGTGTTTAATTTTTTATACGGTAGCGATGATGAGTGATAGCGTAGTTTTTAATGATGAGGGCCTTGAGAGCAGGCCAGTAAGCACTTATGCAGAGCAGGCGTACTTGGATTATTCCATGTATGTAATACTCGATCGCGCATTACCCCATGTTGGGGATGGTTTAAAGCCAGTTCAGCGCAGAATTGTTTACGCTATGAGTGAATTGGGGCTCAAAGCCAATGCCAAGTATAAAAAGTCGGCGCGCACCGTCGGCGATGTTATTGGCAAGTTTCATCCTCATGGTGACAGTGCTGCCTATGAAGCTATGGTGCTCATGGCACAACCTTTTTCCTATCGCTACCCCCTAGTGGACGGTCAAGGTAATTGGGGTTCCACTGATGATCCCAAGTCATTTGCCGCCATGCGCTACACTGAATCGAAACTATCACCCTATGCCGATGTGTTGTTATCAGAATTAGGCCAGGGAACCGCGACTTGGAAGCCCAACTTTGATGCCACTATCGATGAGCCGGAAATACTCCCCGCGCGAGTGCCCAATGTGTTGCTCAATGGCACCACAGGCATTGCGGTGGGCATGGCCACGGATATACCGCCGCACAATTTACGTGAAGTGGTCAACGCCAGTCTTCATTTGTTGGACAATCCCAAAGCCACCGTGGCTGAATTGATGGATTATGTTAAGGCGCCGGATTTCCCCACTGAAGCTGAGATAATTACTCGTCGAGCTGACATTTACAGTGCTTATGAATCGGGGCGCGGGTCAGTAAAGATGCGGGGTATTTGGCACCGCGAAGATGGCGACATCATTGTTACGGCTCTTCCCTTTCAGGCGTCTGGGTCGAAAATTCTTGAGCAAATAGCAACTCAGATGCGCAACAAAAAGTTGCCCATGGTAGAGGATTTACGCGATGAGTCGGATCATGAAAATCCAACCCGTCTGGTAATTTCGCCACGCTCTAATCGCGTCGATGTCGAGGCTCTGATGAATCATCTGTTCGCCACCACTGATTTGGAGCGGAGTTACAGAATCAATCTCAATATTATTGGTATTGATGGTCGACCAGCGGTGATGAGCCTACGTCAGATTCTCAAGGAATGGCTGCGCTTTCGCACGGATGTCACAAGACGCCGTTTGGATTATCGTTTAGAAAAGGTTAATAAGCGCTTACACCTGCTTGATGGTCTGTTGATTGCGTTTCTCAATATTGACGAGGTGATCAATATTATCCGCACTGAAGATCATCCAAAACCGGCATTGATCGCTCGTTTTGGTCTGACCGAGACCCAAACTGAGTATATTTTGGATACCAAGTTGCGGCAGTTGGCACGACTTGAAGAGGTAAAAATCCGCGCTGAACAGAACGAGTTAATCAGCGAAAAGGCTGAGTTGGAGTTGTTGTTGGGTTCCGATGCTAGGCTCAAGACATTAATTAAGAATGAGCTTAAAGCCACTGCTGAAGAGTATGGTGATGAGCGCCGATCACCACTGATAGAGCGTGGCGAAGCTCAAGCGTTTAACGAAAAAGATCTGCTCACTGCAGAACCTATCACCGTGGTTCTCTCTGATAAAGGCTGGATAAGAGCGGCCAAGGGACATGAAATTGATCCCACAACATTGAATTATAAGTCGGGCGACAAATTTTTGTCCTCAGCACGCGGGCGAAGCAATCAGAATGTTTATTTGCAGGATACCAGTGGTCGTTATTACACGCTGGCGGGGCATACATTGGCTTCGGCCCGAGGTCAGGGAGAGCCGGCCACTGGGCGGCTTAACATCGCATCTGGTGCTTTGTTTACCACAGTCATCATGGGAAGTGATGAGCAAAAAGTGCTCATGGGAACCGATGCCGGCTATGGCTTTGTCACTACCATTGGAGGTTTGTTCACTAAAAACAAGGCTGGAAAGGCGGTGGTTAGCATACCTGCAGGGGCTCGAATACTACCGCCCAAAATGGTGTCAGATAGCAATACCTTGATCGCTGCGGCGAGTAATGAAGGGCGCATGTTGGTATTCCCTATCACCGATTTGCCTGAGTTGGCCCGAGGAAAAGGCAATAAAATTATTAACATTCCCTCATCTCGCCTGCAGAATCGTGAAGAGTTTGTGGTTGATTATGCCATTGTCCCTGAGGGTGAAGCTCTTGTGGTGCACTCTGGAAAACGCTATTTGGTTATGAAAGCCAAGGATTTGGAACACTACCGAGGAGAGCGTGGTCGGCGAGGGCATAAGCTGCCACGCGGATTTCAAAAGGTCGACCGCCTTGCGGTGGACTTGGATACCTGAACTTTTATCCGATTTTAAGGTTAATCTGGTTCCGCCGAGGAATACTGTTGTGGTCTCAACAAATGGAAGCCTTTGAGAAGGTTCAACGCCTCATAGAGCTGGTTGTCATTAAGTATGCTTTGGTCCACCTCTGATGTTGCTTTTTCGCCTGACGAATTAGGTTCTTCATTGTCGCCTTCGAGATGACCATCAAGTTTTGCTTCACTGAGTTGGTCCGGGTTTTTGTAGAGGCGTATTTCTGCCGGTTCGATAATGATATCGGGCACGATACCTTCGGCTTGAATCGATCGACCACTGGGGGTGAAGTATCGTGCTGTGGTGAGTTTAATTGCCCTTTCAGTATCCAGGGGAATAAGCGATTGTACTGATCCTTTACCGAAGCTTCTGGTACCAAGTACAGCTGCTCGACCATTATCTTGCAGTGCGCCGGCAACGATTTCTGATGCCGAAGCACTGCCACCGTTGATCAGTACAACAATGGGTACACCGTTAACGATATCGCCTGGCGTGGACTCAAAGCGTTTGTTTGCACTGGCAAGTCGACCCTCGGTATAGACGATTGTTCCTTCATTGATAAGTGCATCAGCCACGGTGACAGAGGCCGGCACCAGCCCCCCTGGGTTGTTGCGCAGATCGATCACAAGTCCTTTGAGACCGCCTTCAGCTATCTCTTTGAGGCGTGTGAGTTCATCGATAAAGTCATCGCCCGAGGTGGTTTGGAACTGAGCTATTCGAACGTAGGCGTAGTGTTTTTGTAACAAGCGGCCACTGACTGAGCTCAGTTGAATAATATCTCGGATCAAATTAAATGTTAGTGGGCCGTCTTGACCCTGTCGATATATGGTCAGCTTTATCGTGCTACCTTTTTCACCACGCAGTTTATCGATAGCTGCCCGGGAAGCCATTCGACGAACGGGTGAGTCATCAATTTCTACAATAAGGTCACCCGCTTGAATACCCGCGGTGGCAGCGGGCGTGCCGTCAATTGGGGATATTATTCTGATAACGCCGTTTTCTCCCACCACTTCTATGCCCAAGCCACCGTAGCTTCCTGAGGCATTTTCTTGGAGGTCTTCATAGGCCTCTGGTTTTAAATAAGTGGAATGTGGGTCTAATCCTGTTAAGAGTCCTTCTATGGCGTTTTCAAGAAGTTCGGTGTCACTCACTTCTTCAACATAACCAGATCGAATCTGTTCGAATACCTGAGTGAAGGTGCGCAGCTCTTGCAGAGGGAGCAGCCCTTGATCAGAATTTTCTGACTTGATTTGCTCATCAGACAATACGTTACCAGCCAGTATGCAGGCTGCTGTGAGGACAACAGAAGAAAATTTTTGTCGCATTCTAAGGATCCTTTTACGCTGTGATAATTGAAACGACGATGGTTCTAGCATAACCATCGATGGCGACAAAGTGGAGTCGTTTTATCATATTTTTTTCAACCAATGACGAGGGTTTTTGGGCTGTCCTTGGTGGCGTATCTCGAAATACAATCCGGGAGTGGTTAGGCCCCCACTACTTCCGCTTCTAGCGATTACATCTTCGGTGTTAACCCAATCGCCAACATCCACCATCAATTCTTGATTATGGCCGTAGAGTGTCATGTAGCCATCGCCATGATCGATAATAAGAAGTAAGCCAAAGCCACGAAAGTAATCTGAAAAGATAATGCGACCCTGGTGCAAGGATTTGACCTCGCTGCCGGCTCTGGCTTTTATCAGCCACCCCTGCCACTTAACTGGGCCCTGTCGAGCACTGCCAAAGCGTTTGCTAAGCTTGCCCTTTAGCGGCCAATTAAAGTCACCCTTGTTCTGCGCAAAGGAATTAGTGTCAGCGGACAAAAGAGTATTTTCAACCACTGATTGAACCGCCTGCAGTAAACTCTCAAGTTCTTTCTGCTGAACTTGGAGCTTGCGCAGTTTCTGGGTGTCGGATTCCATCGTATTTTTTAACTGCTCGATGGTTGTTTGACGCTGTGTTTTACTTTCGGTGAGACTTTTTTGGTGATCTTTTAATGACGCAGTTTTTCGTAACAATTGGAGCTTATCTTTTTCAATATTTTGTATGAGATGATCATGTTGTTGGATGCTGGTATTGTACGCAGCAATTTTTTCACTCCGCGCGTGCAAAAAGTAATCATAATATTTTAATATTCGTGAAAATTTTTCCGGATCTTCTTGGTTCAAGAGAAGTTTTATGGGTTCTTGAGTACCTAGTTTCTGTGCCGATAAGAGTTCGCCAGTAATGGTTTCTGCTTGGGATTTGATGTTCACCTGCAGTTGTTGTTTTTCCTTTTCCGCTAGGATAATTTGTGTTTCTAGGGAGTCAATATCCCGATTTAAGTTGCGAATATCCAGCAGGGTGCGGCCGACTTTAAGGTCTAGCTGACGCAGTGACTTTTCTAAGCCTGAATAGGTTACGCTCTGTTTAGTCAGCCGTTGTTGTATTCTTGAAATATCAGCTTTCAGCTGGTTTAGTTGTGCTTCTCGAGCTTCATTCGACCACGAACTGTCGCTTAACAAAACAGCCACGAGAATCGAGAGAAAGATAGTCTTACAATTGTCTATGGCAAATCTCGACGCGGCAGTAATAGATGATCGAGGTGTGCCCATCACTCTTTTATCAGAGAGCGGCCGGACATTTCCGCTGGCTGAGGTAAATTCATCAGATCAAGCATGGTTGGCGCTATGTCGGCTAAAGACCCGCCACCATCCAATGACAATGAGCGATTGCCAACATACACCAGAGGCACAGGAAGTGTTGTGTGCTGAGTATGAGGCTGTTGAGTATTTTCGTCATACATGATTTCAACATTGCCATGGTCGGCGGTTATCAAGGTTTCTCCGCCTACCTCTGCCATGCTGGCAATAACCCTCTCTACACACTGGCTGACCACATTAATTGATTCCATCGCTGCCTGATAATCCCCCGTATGACCCACCATGTCAGGATTTGCATAGTTGCAAATAATGGCATCGAAACGTTCAGATTCAATGCACGAAATGAGCTCTGCAGTGACCTCTGGGGCGCTCATTTCGGGCTTTAGATCATAGGTGGCAACTTTGGGAGAAGCTAATAACGCGCGCTCCTCTCCGTTATAGGTGTCTTCTCTGCCACCGCTCAAGAAAAAGGTGACGTGGGCGTATTTTTCAGTTTCGGCAATGCGTAGTTGTCGCTTGTTGTGCTTGGCGAGGACTTCTCCCAATGAGTTGACAACCGGTATGGGAGGAAATGCACAAGAGCATTTCAGGGTGGCTTCGTACTCGGTGGTCATGACAAAGTGACTTAAGTTTAGTGCTTTACCTCGATCAAATCCGGAAAACTCATCGTCTATAATTGCATGAGTCAATTGACGGGCACGATCGGGTCGAAAGTTCATAAAAATGACCGAATCACCCTCTTCGACAGTGACTTTTTTATTTTGCCCGTCAAAAATTGTGGTAGCGCTGACAAATTCATCATCTTCACTTCTCGCGTAGGCTGCTTCAAGTGCTTGCAATGGGCATTTTGCCTGATAATCTGCCAAACCCTGACTGACTAGTTGGTAAGCTTTTTCTGTTCTATCCCAGCGGCTGTCCCGATCCATCGCGTAAAATCTGCCGATGACTGAGGCGATTTTCGCCACCCCCGTCTGTTGGCAAATTTCTTGGGTTCTCTCTAATGAAGGTCTGGCACTTCGGGGCGGACAGTCTCTTCCATCTAAAAATGCGTGTAAATAAATCCGCTGGGCGCCGCGATCTGCTGCCAGTTTGATTATCGCATGGATGTGATCCTCGTGGCCGTGAACCCCGCCTTGAGAGACAACGCCGAGGATATGCAGTGCTTTATCATGTTTTACAACGTCATCGATTGCAGCACAGTAGGCGTGATTTTGTTGAAACTCACCATCTGTGATCGCTTTGTTTATTCTGGTGTAGTTTTGATAAATCACCCGACCACTACCTATGGTCATGTGCCCTACTTCGGAATTGCCCATTTGACCCTCGGGTAATCCCACGGATAATCCTGATGTCTCGATCATTGTGCTAGGGTAGTCTCTGGCCCAGAGCTCCTCCCAGACCGGTCTTTCAGCATTGGCGACGGCGTTATATTTCTTGTTATCACTGTGACCACAGCCATCTAAAATGAGAAGGAGCAGGGGTTTGTGTGAGTTAGTCATTGGCTTCCTTTTACTCTTGTTTGTGTGCTCGAGTGTAAGGCTAATTACGGTCTGGCGCTACACTACTGACATTTTCAAAATAATTTTAATCCACTGAAAGGCAGGTTTTAGCTCAGGCCTCCAGTACCTCCCATCGCTCATAGCAATGGGCGAGCTCATTCTCGAATTCCACAAGTGCCGCTTCCGTCTGTGTAATCAGAGCTCGATCTGATTGATAAAACGTGGGCTCGCTCATGGTGGTTGAAATTGCGCTAATCTGCGCTTCCAATTGCTCTATGCGAAGGGGTAAGTTGTCCAGTTCTCGCTGATCTTTGTAGGAGAGCTTTTTGGCATTGTTGGCAGATTTTTTTGTTACTTTATTTTTCGCTATAGGACGCTTATTTTCTTCAGCAGATCGCTGACGGAGCCAGTCATCGTAGCCACCGATATAGTGGTTTATTTCACCATTTCCCTCGAAAGCCAAGGTACTAGTGACGACATTGTTGAGGAAAGCGCGATCATGGCTGACCAATATAATGGTTCCTTTGTAGTCAACCAGCAATTCCTCGAGTAAGTCCAGGGTGTCAATATCGAGATCGTTAGTGGGTTCATCGAGAACCAAAACATTGGAGGGCAGGGTAAATAATTTTGCCAGTAAAAGACGGTTGCGTTCTCCACCCGAAAGCGCTTTCACCGGTTGTCGGCACCGGTCTGGAGAGAATAAAAAATCTTGCAAGTAGCTGATCACATGTTTCTGCTTGCCGCCTATCTCCAACATATCTCGACCCCCTGACACATTGTCTTGAACGGATTTTTCCTCATCGAGGGCAGATCGGTATTGATCAAAATAGGCCACATTGAGATTGGTGCCAGTTTTTATTGTGCCACTATTGGGCTGAAGCTGGCCGAGTAGTAATTTGATTAATGTTGTTTTTCCGATACCGTTGCGGCCAATCAGACCAATCTTGTCACCGCGTTGTATGAGGACAGAAAAATCATTTATCACGGATTCGTGATCAAAAGAAAAGTTGATATTTTTAGCTTCAGCAACGATTTTTCCGGATTTTTCAGCCTGTTGAATATCCATTTTCGCGGTGCCTTGACGCTTTCTGCGCTCAGAGTACTCGTTGCGCATTGCCTCCAATGACCGAACTCGACCTTCGTTTCTGGTGCGCCGAGCTTTGATACCTTGACGAATCCATATTTCTTCCTGGGATAGGCGTTTATCAAATAAGGCATTCTGTCGATCTTCTATTTCAAGGTTGTCTTCCTTGCGTTTGAGATAGGTGTTGTAGTTGCAATTGAATTCGGATAATTGCCCTCGATCTATCTCTACGAATCGCTGTGCCAGGTTATCCATAAAGCGTCTGTCATGGCTAATAAACAACAGGGAGCCTTGCCAGGTCTTGAGGAATTGTTCCAACCATTGAATGGCTTCAATATCCAGGTGGTTGGTGGGTTCGTCTAACAGTAAAAGATCAGGATTCGACACCAGTGCTCTTCCGAGTAAAACTCGACGTTTGTAACCACCGGACAGGCTAGACAGCTCCACGTCAGCAGACAACTCCATTTTTGTGATGATCGACTCCACGCGCTGATTTATGTCCCAGCCATCTGTGCGATCTATCTCCACCTGACATCGTTCCAGCTCACTATATAGTTTCTGATCAGTGCGGGTTGATAGCTGGTGTGTCAGCTGGTGAAAACGGTGGATGAGCTTTCCTTGCTCACCAAGACCTCCAGCGATAACCTCAAACACAGTTCCTTCAGTGTCCTGTGGTACGGCTTGTTCGAGCTGGGAAATTTTCACACCGCTGGCATACTTAATCTGACCATCATCAGCAACAGCTTGACCATTAATTATTTTCAGCAGCGTCGATTTTCCGGCACCATTTCTACCGATTAGACAAACCCGCTCTCCTGCATTGATCACCAGATTGACGCGGTTAATCAATGGCGGTTGCCCGTAGCTGACGCAGATATTTTGTAGGGTGATGAGCGGCATAATAACTTAGAGTGGCCGCTTGTTATCAGGCTGTGCCTCTGGACCAAAAGGCTTAGTTACCAGTATCAACTTGGGAAGCAGCGTCATTGAGCCGAGCAGTGCGGCTAACATGGCAAGGCCGGTGAGTAAGCCAAAATAAACAGAGGGGATAAAGTTGGATAAGGTCAGGATAGAAAAGCCAACGATGATAGTCATGGCAGTGTAAAACAGTGCCTGCCCTATACTGGCATGAGCTCTGTGCATGGCAGCAATATAGTTTTGGTCTGTGGCAAATTCATTGTTGAAGCGGGTCAGATAGTGGATAGCGTGGTCGACACCTATACCGACGGTGATGGCAGCGATGGTAATTGTCATCATATCCAGCGGTATCCCCAAGATTCCCATACCACCAAGTACAGTTCCGGCAGCCAGAAAGTTGGGTAGGATAGCAATAATAGAAATTTTTACTGATCTAAATAGAATCATGAACATCAACATAATACCGACAAAAACCGCACCCAACGTGAGAATTTGAGACTTGTACAAACTCTGTAACATATTGTTGTAAAGAACCAAGATACCGGTGAAGCGAATTTTGTCCGGCTGAAGTCCCACTTCGTCTATCGCAAAGTTGCGAATTTTGTCTATCAGTTCGGCTCGCTTTAGGTCCCCACCGGTTTCCATGGCACGCAGTTGAATCCGCGCTTCGTCGATATCTTCGAGAAGATAGGGTGCTACTAGCTGTTGATAGATATCGCCAGTGATGCTCTGCCGCATAATGGCAAGCTCTAGATCATTGAGTTCACGACCACTGAGGTCTCGGGCCACGGAGTAGAGTTGTACCAGCGAATTGACCTTACCTACCTCGGGTTGTGCCTCGATAAAACGCTGTAGTTTTTCCAGATCGGCGAGCCCAGCAGAGGAGAACCAATAACTGTCAGCAAGTCCTGAGTTTGTGTTTGAGCCCGATATGGTCTGATCATTGGTAGTATTCTCATCTCCGAGATCGTAGTCTTGATCAAAATCATATTCCTCATCCACCAGTTCGTCATCGAAAGCGTAGTCGTCATAATCGTCGTCGCTATCGATACTGGTGGTTTGCTCAAGTGCAGTAAATGTTGGTGCCTGCAGAATAATATCCATCGGGGTAGTACCCCCCAACGCTGTGTCGATTGTTTGCATCCCCTGATAGATTTCAGTGTCGGCTCTAAAGTAATCAATGAATCGATTCTCTACTTGCAGTTTGCTGATTCCAACCAGCGACACTGCACAGAGCCCCGCCGCGATTAAAAGCACCGCAGTTCCATAGCGTTGGGTGAAATGGGCAAAAACTGACGTGATAGCAGAGGATTTGTCTGCACTGGATGTTTTTTTGCTATTTCCCAGCAGCAAAATGCCAGCAGGGATAACGATAAAGGTGATGATAAGTGCAAGGCTGATACCCATGGTCATCATCCAGCCAAAATCTATGACGGGTCGAATATTGCTTACCACCAGAGAGGTGAAAGCAACAATTGTGGTAAGCACTGTATAAAAACAGGGTTTTGCCATGGACTTCACAACATCACTTACAAGCAGATACACATCTTTGTCAGGGGATTCGGCATGCAGTTCTCGGTAACGAACGATGAGATGAATGGTCAGTGCGAGGGTAATAATCAATAGTAACAGGACAAAATTAGATGAAATCACGGTCAGTCGCCAGTCGATCCAGCTCAAGAAACCTAAGATTGACACAATACACAGAGTACAGGTAACCAGTGGAAGCACGACAAAACGAAGTTGACGAAAAATGACAGCCAGCGTAAAGATTATAAATAGTAGGATTCCTGTACCAAAGACAACCAGATCGCTCTTAATAAAGTCAATCATATCGGCGGTGATCATATCGGGCCCACCAAGATAAATGGTGGCATGGTTTTTATAATCAGAGATCAAAGCCCTGATCTCGGCGACTCGCTGACGATCCGACTCAGCTTTGTCGGTGCGGTAATCTAAGAACCTTTTAGATATTTCCTCTAGTTGGTCCGATTGCTCTCGATCGAGTCCTTCAGTGTCTCTCAAGAGACGAAGATCATCGCGCTCTGCAACCATGGATAGATAGGTCTCATCCAATTCTAGCGTTGCCATCATACCTGTAGTCTGTCCATCAGCGCTGAGCAATACATTGCTGTATAGCGGGCTGGTGAGAAATTCCTGTTTTGCTTGAGCTCTGTCCACTGAATCTGACATCAACGTATTGAGTTCCCCGGTGAGGTCAGAAATGTCTACCTTAGGACTGTAGAGCAGTGGAACATCGAGCATAGACAGGACACTTTTAATTCCCTCAATCTGACCTAGCCCGTCGCGAAGTTCGGCGAGTGTATTTAGGTTTTCTGGGCTGAACAGATCCCCATTAATTGGTGCGAATGTCACAATAAAAAAGTTATCGCTGCCGTAGCGTTTCACTACCTCTCGGGAAAAATTCAGATCATCATCATTTTCTAGCGTCAGAGAATCAGCGGATGCATCCAATTTGAAATTTGGCAAGCCAAAAGCCATGGAGATGGTAAAAAGCACTGTGATGAGCAGTGCAATACGCGGTTGACGCAAAATTAATCGCTGGTAAATTTGAAAAAGGGAAGATTGCATGGTCCTGATCGATCTCAAGGAAACTAATACAGATATTATGCGGCTTTATTGGTCAAATTTATACCCAAGCGTAACATTGGAATCAAGCCTATGTCACAATTTAGTGGAAATTGATCATCTAAACATTCGATTGTGGTCGTATTAAAGAAATCCATAAAGTCCTACGATGGTCTTAACGCTAGTCAACTTAGGATAAAAATAATTACGCCGGTTTTGGCGGGGGTGCAGAGGGGATTGTAAGATGAAAAGCTCGAGACACATAATTGGTATAGGCCTGTCGTTAGTGCTAGGTTATTTGATCATAGCCGCTGGGAGCCAGGGTAGTGTCATGATTGGTGACTGGCCTCTATTTGCAGTCTGTGGCGCCATTGGATTTATATTGCACTGGATTATTTTTATCCCCTCCTACTGGTTTCAAACTGAGCACTATTTCGATCTCACCGGGTCAGTGTCTTACATAGCCACTGTGGTTGCCGCGGTATTATTGAACCCGTCTTGGGATATTCGCGATGGGATCATTGCCCTGATGATTGTTATTTGGGCCGGGCGGTTGGGTTCTTTCCTCTTTTTCAGAATTAAAAAGGACGGGCAGGACTCGCGATTTGTGGTAATGAAAACAAAATTTGCCTGGTTTTTGATGACCTGGACAATTGGTGGCCTTTGGGTGTTAGTCACCATGGCAGCAGGGTTAGCGGCTCTCACTTCTAATAACACTGCTGAGCTCGGAATTTTGGGTTATCTGGGCATATTGATGTGGCTATTCGGATTTATTGTCGAGGTGGTGGCTGATCAACAGAAAACGAAATTTAAGCAGGATCCGAGCAATGAGGGACGATTCATCTCTACGGGCATCTGGCGCTGGTCACAGCATCCCAATTACTTTGGTGAAATTACGCTGTGGTGTGGGTTAACCCTCTTGGCTCTGCCGGTGTTATCTGGATGGCAGTTGTTAACACTGATTTCTCCTCTTTTCGTCTATGTTTTGTTGACAAAAATTAGTGGTATTCCTTTATTGGATCGCGCAGCAAAGCAAAAATGGGGCTCTGATCCGGATTATATCGCGTATACTGAGGCTACCTCAAAGTTGATGTTAGTTCCGCCACGCGACTGACGTCGATTATCAGTCATGGACTGACCACTTTCTGATGGCTCATTAGCGCGAGAATTGTTGTTATGAAAAAGGGTGTTATCTTGGACTTTGATAGCGTTGGTCCCGCTGATCTTGACTTGTCTAGTTTGCATCAATTACCTGTTCGATGGACCCTGCACCCCCACTGTTCTCCCTCTGAAGTGTCTGAACGCATCGCCGACAATGAGATTGTTTTGATCAACAAGGCGCCAATTCTAGCGCAACAAATTGAGGCCGCGACCCATCTGAAATTCATCTCTATATTTGCTACTGGCACCAACATCATTGATCTTGAGGCAGCGAAAAAGCATGGTGTTGTGGTTAGCAATGCTGTTGCCTACGGCACTGGATCGGTGGTGCAACATGTGTGGGCATTAATATTAGCTCTCACCACCCGTCTCGACGAGTACCGTCAGGCAGCAACTGATGGCCGTTGGGAAGACAGTAAATTTTTTTGCTTGATGGATTTCTCCGTGCGGCAATTACAAGGCAAAGTTATTGGTATTGTTGGCGCAGGCGAGCTTGGTCTGGGTGTGGCCAAGATTGCTGAAGCCTTTGGAATGAAGGTGATATTCGCCGCCCTGCCCGATCGCACCCATTCCCTTCAGCAAAAAAGGGTACCATTTGATGAGTTTTTGCAGGCCGCTGATGTGATTAGTTTGCATTGCCCGCTGACCTCTGAAACGCAAAATTTGATCGGTGCAAACCAGCTGCAAATGATGAAAGATTCGTCGATTCTGATCAATACCGCGCGCGGAGCATTGATTGATGAGCAGGCGCTAAAGGACGCATTAGTGAGTGGCCGGATTGCTGGTGCCGCTCTTGACGTCCTGCGTGAGGAGCCTCCGATTAATGGCAATATATTGTTGGATAAAAATATCCCAAATTTGATTGTTACACCCCACTCGGCTTGGATTGCCAGAGAAGCCAGGCAGCAACTCATTGACCAGGTCGCGGGAAACATTCAGGCCTGGTTGCTCGGTGACCCTCGAAATCGGGTATGTTGAAGTCAATTAACTAGTCTTATGGCAAAACTGGTTAGTCTTGAAATCGGTTCCTTAGCTTCTTTTTGACCATCTTATTTTGCAATTTGACGTAGTCGGGTAGACCATTCTTATAGGGAGGATGATCCTCCCCGGCAATGAGGGGTTGAAGATAGGTGCGTGCTTTTTTGGTGATGCCAAAGCCGTCTTTGGTGATAAAAGATCGTGGCATTTTCTTTTCCATATTGGCGACCTTGGCCAATGGAGCTTCGCCAAGAGACCATCCATAGGTATCGCCTCCGTCTCTCTCAATAGATACCATCACGGCACTTTTCCCTTGTACCGCCAACTCTACCGCGCGACGGCCAACAGCATAGGCCTGATCAACATCGGTTTTTGATGCCAAGTGGCGGGCTGACCGCTGCAGGTAGTCGGCCAGTGCCCAGTGGTACTTATAACCCGTGGACTGTTTGATCATGCTGGCTAGCGCTGGTGCTACGCCTCCCAGTTGTTGGTGTCCAAAAGCATCTTTATTTATGGAGCCAGAGATATGAGCGCCATCGCTGTACTGAGTACCTTCGGATGCGACTACTACGCAGTAACCCTCTCTGTTGATAGTCTCATCCACTTTGGCGATAAACTTTTCTCTCGAGAAAGGTATTTCAGGAAATAAAATGATATGTGGTGGGTCACCTGCGCGCTCGGCGGCCAAACCTCCTGACGCAGCAATCCAGCCAGCGTGACGACCCATCACCTCTAGGATAAACACTTTGGTTGAAGACGCACACATTGACTGAATATCCAAACTGGCCTCGCGGGTCGATGTGGCAACATATTTGGCCACAGAGCCAAATCCCGGGCTGCAGTCAGTGAGTGGTAAGTCGTTGTCGATGGTCTTAGGGATATGTATCGCTTGAATGGGATAACCCATTTTTTCAGCAATTTGTGATACCTTCAGGCAGGTATCCGCAGAATCTCCTCCCCCATTATAGAAAAAGTAACCGATGTTGTGTGCCTTGAACACCTCAATGAGTCGTTGATACTCCCTTGGATTTTGCTCGAATTGTTGCATTTTGTAGCGACAGGAGCCGAAGGCACCCCCCGGAGTATGTTTAAGTGCGGCGATGGTTTCCATCGACTCCCTGTCGGTATCAATTAAATCCTCTCGTAAGGCCCCCACGATGCCATTGAGACCAGCGTAGAGTTTGCCAAAGGTTCCTCTATTATCTCTAACGGTTTCTATTACTCCTGCGGCCGATGCATTGATCACCGCGGTAACTCCCCCAGATTGTGCATAAAATACATTTTTATTTTTGGTCATTACCGGCAACTCATCTATTAATTGTGAACGGGCTTTTATTTTAGTCGCTTGCACGCTAAGGTGAAAGAAAAGACACTGGTCGTTTTAGTTATAGTGAGAATTCGTTGTGTCGACAATAGGCGAGTTTTTGGGACATAGTTATGCATATACATATCCTCGGAATTTGTGGCACTTTTATGGGTAGCTTGGCCCTGTTAGCAAAGCAGGCGGGGCACCATGTCTCTGGCTCTGATAAGAACGTTTACCCACCCATGAGTACACAGCTGCAAACTGAGGGCATTGAGATTATAAATGGTTTCGATCCCGTCCAGTTAGAGCCTAAACCTGATTTGGTTGTGGTGGGTAATGCCATGTCTAGGGGAAATCCCTGTGTCGAGTACTTGCTTGACCATGGCTTGCCGTACACCTCAGGCCCAGCATGGTTAGGTGAGCATATTCTCAGGAATAAGCATGTTCTTGCTGTTTCAGGAACCCATGGGAAAACCACCACTAGCAGTATGTTGGCGAAAATTCTTGATTTCAGTGGTCTTCAACCAGGGTTCTTAATCGGAGGCGTAGCTCAGGATTTTGGGGTCTCGGCAAGGTTGTCCGAAAGTGAGTACTTTGTTGTTGAAGCGGACGAGTATGACAGCGCATTTTTTGATAAGCGGTCAAAATTTGTTCATTACCATGCCGATACAGTCATCATAAACAATCTGGAGTTTGATCACGCTGATATTTTCGATGATTTGGCTGCTATTCAGACGCAATTTCATCATTTGATAAGAACGGTGCCGAGCGCTGGAGACATCGTCTACCCCGCCGAAGATAAGAATATTTTAAGCGTCTTGGAGCAGGGTTGTTGGTCCACAAAACAGACATTTGGTCTTGATGAAACCAACCTCTGGCAATATCAACTAATGGAGAGCGATGGTTCAGTGTTTAGAATCATTAATCGGGTTAGTGGCGAGGCAAGATCTGCCACGGTGGCATGGCAACACTGCGGCTTGCACAATGTTAAAAATGCTTTGGCTGCTGTCGTCGCGGCAGCCTCTGTTGGCGTTAGAATAGAGCAATCCTGCCGAGCGCTCTGTGAGTTTGAGGGTGTCAAGCGACGCATGGAAGTTATTCATGATCACAATGGAGTTAAAGTCTATGACGATTTTGCCCATCATCCAACGGCGATAAAAACCACTTTAGAGGGCCTTAGATCCAGGGTGGGCGAGGAGCCCATTTTGGCAATCATTGAACCGCGTTCAGCAACAATGAAAATGGGGGTGCACAAGCAAACACTGGCAGACTCCGTGTTGGCTGCTGATGTTGTGCTCTGGTACAACAATGGTTTAGCTGATTGGTCTATGGATGAACTTCGTTCACGAAGGTCCACATCCATGGTGGTAACCTCGTTGGATAGCCTGATTGAGCAGGCATTGGATTTTGCTGCCGGCAAGGGCCATATTCTCATTATGAGCAATGGCGGTTTTGGTGGGTTACATGAGAAGTTGGTTAAGGCACTGGCCCTAACCTAGGTTTCCAGTTTGAAGGTGACTGGACCATCGTTGATCAGTGAAATTTGCATATTTGCGGCAAACTTACCCCGTTGAGTGTTTTTGTGCTGTTTTGCCGCAGACGACACAAAATAGTCGTAAAGTGCCTCGGCCTGTTGTGGACGGGCCGCAGAGGAAAAACTGGGTCGCAAACCTTTCTTTGTGTCCGCAGCAAGGGTAAATTGAGACACCACCAGCAGCCCACCGTTGATGTCAGTCAGGGACTTGTTCATCCTTCCTTCGTGGTCAGAAAATATCCGATAATTCAAAATTTTATGCAGCAGCTTGTCTGCGGAGCTGTAGTCATCAGCTTTTTCTATACCAAGAAGTAACAGTATTCCTGCTTCAATATGACCTACCGGATCCTCTTGTACTGTCACGGTGGCAGACCTGACTCGTTGGATAAGTCCTATCATTATCTCAGCACTGATCTTGTAAATGGTGCGCCAGCCGTTCAGTCGCTCTGACAAGCGCATCCAAAGTACCCGGCTCACTCGACGAATGTCCGGCATCAGCAATTATCTCCAGTCGTGCCTCTGGCCACGCTTCGCTCAAAGCAATTGCTTGGTTTACAGGGCAGACCATGTCATATCGCCCATGTACTATGGTAGCTGGTATATTTTTTAGTTTGTGTGCATCGTCGATGATTTGATTTGGCTCGAGAAATGCTTTGTTGACAAAATAATGAGCCTCTATTCGAGCCATAGCGATGGCCAGATGGGGATTGGCGAAATGAGAGACAAAGTCTTTGTCGGGACGAAGCGTGGCACATCGACCCTCCCACACTGACCAGGCTTTGGCCGCAGCCATTTGTTCTAATTCATTATCACCAGTTAGTCGTTGATAAAATGCTCCGAGCAAATCATGACGCTCTGATTTGGGAATTACCTGCACGTAGTCTTGCCAATAATCTGGAAATACCGAGCTGGCTCCCTGTTGATAAAACCAAGCAATGTCTTCGTCTCGGCATAAAAAGATTCCCCGTAAAACTAGGCCCAACACCAGATCGGGAAATTTTTGAGCATAAACTAAACTGAGCGTTGAACCCCAAGAGCCACCAAAAACGACCCATCGGTCAATAGCAAGCGTGGTTCGTATCGTCTCTATGTCATCTATAAGTGCCGAGGTATTGTTCTTCTCGAGTGATGCATGGGGTGTTGACTGTCCAGCGCCGCGCTGATCGAACAGTATGATTCTGTACTTGTCCGGATCGAAAAAACATCGATCGCTGACCCTTGTGCCGCCACCTGGGCCACCGTGCACAAAGAGCACGGGAATGCCCTCCGGGTTCCCTGATTCCTCTACATGAAGCGTATGAGGGGGCGTCACAGCAATATACTGAGTTTTATACGGACGGATTGCCGGAAATGCTCTCTTCATGTTGATCAGGCCAAAATAATGAGACTCAATAGTAAACGAGCAGGTTACCTGTAGACAACTGTTTGTCTTTTCTTTACTTTGTCTTGAACTATTTATTTTTGGCTCAGAGTGTGTCGCGTCTATGGGTGATCTTGTACGGTGTGTTTGGTGTGGAGATGACTCTTTGTATCAAGAGTATCACGACCGTGAATGGGGTCAGCCCTGCCGAGACGACAAAAAATTATTTGAGTTCTTGATTTTGGAAGGTGCTCAAGCGGGTCTCTCCTGGATAACTATATTGAGACGACGTGAACACTACCGGCGGGCCTTTGCCAATTTTGATGTGGCTGCGGTGGCCAATTTTACCGACGCTGATATAGATCGTTTGGTTATGGATTCTGGGATTATCCGAAATCGATTGAAGGTTAAAAGTGCTGTCAATAATGCACAAAAATTTCAAAAAATACAGCGTAAATTCGGTAGCTTCAGTGACTTTATCTGGGCCTATGTTGGCCATAAACCGGTGATAAACCAGTGGACAGCGCACAGCCAGATTCCGGCCACAACCCCACTATCAGATCGGATAAGCAGGGACATGAAAAACTATGGTTTTACATTTTTTGGAAGCACCATCTGTTATGCTTATCTTCAAGCGATGGGGCTTGTGAATGATCACATTATGAGCTGTTTTGCGCGCAATAAAAGCTAGTTGGACACGCACAGGTTACCACCAAATTTTTTCCCTCTGTAGAGCTTGTTTTCTGCCTCTAAAAGTAATTCGTTGGAATGGGTTAACTCACTGCAGGATGCAATTCCCAGTGTGCAAGTGAAATTTACGCTGTCCCCTTTGATATTCAGCTTAAAGGCACTGATTTTTTGCCTGAGGAGTTCTCCAACAAGCAGCGCCGCTTGGTCATCGCCATGAGGTAAAACAATCACGAAGGCGTCGCCGTTCCAACGTCCAATGACATAATCTTGATCGAGAGTATTTTTTATTACTTCGGTAATAGACTGAAGTGCCCTGTTTCCACTGTCATGGCCGTACCGTTCATTGACAGCGCGAAAATTATCTAGATCTAAAATAATAATGCACAGTCCATCGAATGTTTCATTTAACAATGAGAGCTTATGGTCAATGTACGTCTGCATATAAGTCCGCAGGAAAAGGCCAGTCAACTTGTCTTTAGATTCAGTAGTACGGCTGGTGGCTATCGGGATGGCCTGAATATCTTCTGCATTATGCTGATAGCGAGAAAATAAGAGCGATGTTGTTAACATGATAACGCTGATTATCCACAACTGAGGAGCGCTAAAAGCCACCGCTGTCGTAGTATTTTGAACT
Organism: Porticoccaceae bacterium; assembly: GCA_964230135.1. Classification (GTDB taxonomy): domain Bacteria; phylum Pseudomonadota; class Gammaproteobacteria; order Pseudomonadales; family Porticoccaceae; genus HTCC2207. Next base: position 48,201 of record CAXRFT010000034.1, read on the forward strand.
GAGCCACTGAGGGCAATAAAGCTGATAACTGCCAGAATGATGCTGGAAATTACAGCTTTTCTGAAGCTGCCGAGACCTATAATTGTGGGTAGCGCACACAGGCACCAGAGGAAGCTCAAAGGCTGTAAATTCGCCATGTGGATGTATATATAGCAGCACAGTAGCAGGAGCTGAAAAAGAATCTCTACAGTTTCTTGCGATTTCGAAATCCGAGTTGCAGCTATGCTGAGCATACTGTAGATGGTAACCAGCATATAAATTGGAGTAGCTTGTGTGGTCATGGTGTCAAAGAACATCATGCCCAAGGCAATAACACCTTGCGCGACAAAGTGCTTTAGCCCATTGTTCGCCGAGGATCGAAGGTTCGACTGAATTTCCCGCATGCTGGCTCGATATCTCTGTTGTGCTGATAAACTATAGCACCGAAACAGCCTAATTCAGTAACTTATCTTACCTTGAGCTTCTTTTGCGCTGTATCTCAGTGAGAAGTTTTTTGCGGATCCTGATGCTGCTTGGCGTGACTTCCACTAGCTCATCATCTTCAATAAATTCTAGCGCCTGCTCTAGCGTGTGGTTGATGGGTGGCACGAGCGTCAATGCTTCATCGGTACCCGCGGCACGAACATTAGTCAGTTGTTTGCCTTTAATGGGGTTTACCACCAGATCATTGGATCGTGAGTGTATTCCAACGATTTGGCCTTCGTAAACATCCACAGCATGGCCGAGAAATAGACGCCCTCTAGCTTGAATGTTAAACAGGGCAAAGGCGGCAGTTTTACCTTTGATCATGCTGACTAGAGCGCCGTTTTTACGTGCAAATTTTTCACCTTCTTTTGCTGGCGCATAGCGATCAAAAATGCTGGTCATGATGCCGGATCCTGACGTCAGAGTAAGGAAGGCGCCACGAAAACCAATCAGCCCCCGAGAGGGCATTAGAAATTCTAAACGCACCCTGCCCTTGCCATCGGGCTCCATGTTGGTCAGTTCAGCTTTGCGCATCCCAAGTTCTTCCATCACTGATCCCTGGTGCTGTTCCTCGACATCAATGACCACCTGTTCGAAGGGCTCGTGAACCACACCGTCAACAAATTTTTGTACTACTTCAGGTCTAGACACACCCATTTCGAAACCTTCTCTTCGCATGGTCTCTATTAGCACTGAAAGGTGAAGTTCTCCGCGACCAGAGACGACAAACTTGTCTGGCGTATCACCGGGTTTTACCCGCAGGGCGACGTTGTGTATAAGCTCTTGATCGAGGCGATCTTTAATGTTTCGAGTGGTAACGTATTTGCCTTCGAGCCCAGCAAATGGAGAGTCATTGACAATAAAGGTCATGCTCACTGTTGGCTCATCAACGCTCAGAGCAGGCAGAGCTTCAATATGCTCTGGGTCACATAGAGTGTCAGAAATAGATAAACCGTCGATTCCATTGATGCACACGATGTCGCCGGCTCCTGCCAACTGTGTCTCTACCTGCTCTAAACCAAGGTAGCCTTTAACGTTGAGAATTTTACCTTTACGTTGTTCCCCGCTGGCACTTTTTACGACAACTTGCTGACCTGGTTTGAGCATACCCCTGGTGATACGTCCGACACCGATGACGCCGACATAGCTATCGTAAGCCAGAGCCGACACTTGCATCTGGAACGGTCCTGATTCATCCACGTCTGGCGCGGGAACTTCGGAGACGATCATTTCATATAGCGGTGTCATATCGGTGGCCATGCTCTCATGGTCTTCACCTGCGATACCGTTAATAGCAGAGGTGTAGATTATTGGGAAATCCAGCTGCTCGTCATTTGCTCCAAGATTATCGAAGAGGTCAAAGACTTGATCCATGACCCAGTCTGGGCGGGCGCCGGGACGATCAACCTTGTTGATAACAACAATAGGACGTAGTCCCTGCTCAAACGCTTTTGATGTGACAAAACGTGTTTGTGGCATTGGGCCGTCAACAGCATCCACCAGCAATAAGACTGAATCAACCATCGATAAAACGCGCTCAACTTCTCCTCCAAAATCGGCGTGTCCGGGGGTGTCGACAATATTGATACGATAGTCGTTCCAATTGATCGCGGTGTTTTTTGCGAGGATAGTAATTCCGCGCTCTTTCTCCTGATCATTGGAGTCCATTAGTCGTTCAGATCCTATATCTTTGCGATCAAGTGTTCCAGACTGACTCAAGAGTTTGTCAACCAGTGTGGTCTTGCCGTGGTCGACATGGGCGATGATTGCAATGTTTCGCAGATTAGTGATTGACATTAGGAATACTCAATGAGGTAAAAAAGGCGCGATTATAGTGGAATTTGACAAAACTGCTACGGATCTTTTGTTCGGCTCAAAAAAACATTAGACGTGCAAGTAGATCGCCTGTTTTAAACAGATCCAGAGCGTTTATTTTTTTACCAGTACGGAAACCTTGGTAAACCCACGATCCTTGAGTGATAGAGCCTGCAGACGGCTCATAATACCTTTGTCGCAGTAGATTAAATAGCGCTGATTTACATGGAGTTTGCTAGTTTCGGTCGCTAGCTTAAAAAATGGAATTTCTAATATTTTATTTTCGCTTGATATCAATGGTTTGTTTTTCACTTCATTGGGGTGGCGAATATCGATAATGATATCGCCAACATCTGGCATAAAAACCTGTCTAACATCGCCTGATGTTGATTTTCTATCAAGTACCATGATGCTTAAAACTCGTTGATAAAGCTCCATTTACAGTCTAACAGTAATCAGAAGACTAATACTACCAGCCATTTTTAGGTCGGATAATTGCTATTTGATCGCTTGCAAATGCACTAAAATAAAGCATTAAAATAAAAATTTGCACCAAAATAGTGCTAAATAAGTTTTTGTGAAATATACGCTCTTTTAACGCCGAGTAAAATACCTTACAAATTGGGGCTTTAGGGCATTCTTTGAGGACTTAATTTTCTTTTCATGTTTGGCACGACTATTGCAAACATCAACAAAGAGTCAAAGCGTCAAGGATCTCGATGCCCTGAGACATAAGCCTGTGCATCATATTGAGGCGCATCCTCACTCTGTGGTGGGGACCCGGTGTTTGGTTCATCAGTGCCTTTGAATACTGATATAATGGGTTGACAAACCAGTGCAAAAAAATTCGAATTAACCTAAACGGAGAGTCATCAAAAATGAAAGCAAAGCTAGAATACATTTGGTTGGATGGTTACGCGCCGACTCAGAGCTTAAGAAGCAAGACCCAAATTCGCGACAATTTTGGTGGAACCCTAGAAGAATGCCCGATGTGGTCTTTCGATGGGAGTTCAACCGAGCAAGCGGAGGGCAACGCGTCTGACTGTCTTCTAAAGCCTGTGGCGATTTACCCTGATCCAGATCGCAGCAACGGGTTCTTGGTGATGACCGAAGTACTTAACGCTGACGGTACGCCACATGCATCCAATGGTAGAGCCACGATAGATGATGACGACAATGACTTTTGGTTTGGGTTCGAGCAGGAATACTTTTTGTGGGATGTGGATACTCAGTTACCTCCAGGGTTTCCGCCCAACGGCTTCGCTCGACCACAGGGCCCCTATTACTGCTCAGTTGGAGCCGCTAACGCACACGGGCGAGCCTGCGTGGAAGAGCATCTTGACATCTGTCTAGAGGCTGGAATCAATGTTGAAGGTATCAATGCTGAAGTTGCCGCTGGCCAGTGGGAATTCCAGTGTTTTGCAAAAGGCGCCAAGCAAGCGGGTGATGAGATTTGGGTTGCTCGCTATTTACTTGAGCGAACCGGTGAGAAATATGGATACTCTATCAATTATCATCCTAAGCCCCTGGGTGATACGGACTGGAACGGTTCTGGTATGCACGCTAATTTCTCCAACAGCCCCATGCGTGAGTCAGGTGATGAAGCAGTTTTCACCAAAATATGTGAGGAGTTTGGTAAGAATATTGAGCGACACATCAGTGTTTACGGTGCGGACAACGATCAGCGCTTAACCGGATTGCATGAAACTCAGTCCATCAATGAGTTTAGCTTTGGTGTCTCCGATCGCGGTTCATCCATCCGGATTCCCATTGGTACCGTTGAGGATGGTTGGAAAGGCCGTTTAGAAGATCGGCGGACTGCATCCAATGCAGATCCATACAAGGTAGCTGCTGCCATCATAAAGACGACAAAAGAAGCTCTGGCCTGATCATCCCCTCAGCTTTTTCTTTACGCCCCGATAGTCAGGTTACTATCGGGGCGTTTTAATTTATTTTCCATTGAAATGAATTCCTGCGTCCTCTTCTCGTCAGCACATCAACGATAAAACACACTGTTCTACTCGATTAGGAAAACGGCGTGCACTATAATGGTGCGTAAATAATGTGTTAATGATGACTGTTTGGCGAAATCAAGGATTTCCTCGTGTATCTGGAGCTATTGAAATGGATCAATTTTGGCGTATTTATTGCAAGTAAAACAACAATGGTTCCTAAGCTAAGTTGTTGATGGAGATTATTCGATCTTATGGATTCGGAAATATTTCACAAACTATTGCTGGATAACTTAAATGCCGCGGTGTTGCTGTTAGATGACCAATTGAATGTTACTTACGTGAACTCCGCTGCTGAATCTCTCTTGCAGATGGGCAGTTCTCGTCTAATGGGCTCTGATGTATGTGATTTATTCAGTGATGTTGATGGTGCTCGCTCAGCACTGATTCAAGGCATTGCTTCGGGTAACCCCTATACTCGCCGACAGGAACAGCTCAGAGTATTGGTGGACCAGGATGCCTCTCAGGTTGACTATACCGTGACCCCAATTGAAATTGAGGGGAAAGCGATGGTGTTAGTGGAAATGCAGCCTATTGACCGATTTCTAAAGATCAATCGAGAGGAAGCGCTTCTGTCAGTACATGACACCTCAAAGAGTTTGATTCGAGGTTTGGCCCATGAAATTAAAAATCCTCTTGGCGGTATAAGAGGGGCGGCTCAATTACTTGAGCAGGAGATTATGGAGCGTGGTTTGGGTGATGAACCGCGGGAGTTTTGTCAGATTATCACCACCGAAGCCGATCGTTTGCGGCGTTTAGTAGATCAGTTGTTGGGCCCAAATCAGATACCGCAGTATGAGTCTCTGAACGTTCACGAGGTCACTGAACATGTTGCTGGTTTGCTGCAAGCAGAAGTGCAAGGTAGCTTAAAAATCCATCGTGACTACGATCCGAGTATCCCTATTTTGCATGGAGATCGTACTCAGCTTATTCAGGCTGTGTTAAACGTCGCCCGCAATGCAATGCAGGCTTTATTAGAGGCCTCTACGGTAAATCCTTGCATTACCTTCAAGTCGCGCATTCAGCGTAGTTTCACTATCGCTGGTGTTAGGTACAGAGTCGTTTGTCGCATTGATGTCATTGACAACGGCCCGGGCATTTTATCTGACATAGCGCAACAAATATTTTTCCCGATGGTCAGTGGGCGATCCGATGGGTCCGGTCTAGGATTAACTATTGCGCAGACCGCGATCAACGCTCATCAAGGGGCTATTGAATGCGCTTCTGAGCCGGGTTGCACAAAATTTTCAATTTATTTACCAATTAGAGAAGACTATGAACACTAACTCTGAAGTTTGGATTGCTGAGGATGATCGGTCCTTGCGCTGGGTAATGGAAAAGGCGATTGAACGAGATGGTAAAGCAGTTAAGAGTTTTGAGAGTGGCGGTGCCTTGCTCTCAGCACTGCGTTTTTCGAAACCTGAGATTATTATCTCTGATATCAAAATGCCGGGCATCGACGGGCTTGAATTGCTTGCGAATATCCATGAAAACTATCCTGATATTCCGGTTATTATTACTACGGCGCACTCGGATTTGGATAGTGCGGTGGCCGCTTATCAAGGTGGTGCCTTTGAATACCTTCCTAAACCCTTTGATTTAGAAGAGTTAGTCGATGTTGCGAGACGCGCTGAATCCTTCTCTTCGGAGCTCAAGTCCGACAGAGACGTTGAAGAAGTCGCCTTTGTATCGCAGGAAATAATTGGCGAAGCACCAGCAATGCAAGAGGTATTTCGAGCCATCGGTCGCCTATCTAATTCCAATATTACTGTTCTAATTAACGGTGAGTCTGGCACCGGAAAAGAGCTGGTAGCCCAGGCTTTGCACAAACATAGTCCCCGCAAAGAGGCCAAATTCATCGCACTTAATATGGCTGCAATTCCGAGGGACCTGATAGAATCAGAGCTGTTTGGTCACGAGAAAGGATCATTTACTGGTGCTTCTCAGCGTCGTGAGGGCCGATTCGAGCAGGCTAATGGAGGCACTCTATTTCTCGACGAAATTGGTGATATGCCCGGTGAGGCTCAGACTAGGCTGTTGCGAGTGCTGGCTGATGGCGAGTTTTACAGAGTCGGTGGTCAAACCGCCATAAAAGTAGATGTTCGGATCATTGCTGCAACACACCAAAACCTCGAGGATTTAGTCCAGCAAAATCGATTTCGCGAGGACCTGTTTCATCGTCTCAATGTGATTCGCGTGCACCTGCCCAAATTAGCTGATAGGCGTGAAGATATTCCTCAATTGATGGAGCATTTCTTTCAGAAAGCAGCGAAGGAATTGGGAATGGAGCCAAAAGTTTTGTCTTCTACGGCAGAACAGTTTTTTTGCAGCCTTCCCTGGCCAGGGAACGTCAGACAGTTAGAAAATATCTGCCGTTGGTTGACCGTAATGGCTGCTGGCCGAGAAGTGTTATTATCTGACTTGCCTCCTGAGCTAAAGGCCGAGGATACTGACCAAGCTTTTCGACGACAGGGAGATTGGCAACAAATGCTGCGTGATTGGGGAGAAAATGAACTTAAAAGCGGACAGCATAATATTCTAGATCAGGCAGTTCCGGCTTTCGAAAAAGCGATGATCGATGCTGCCATGGCCCACACCGGTGGGCGTAAGAAAGACGCAGCACTGTTGTTAGGCTGGGGCCGCAACACGCTGACACGTAAATTACAAGAATATCATATGGATGGGAGCGGCCCCTAGACATGGAGTTTAGAGGCACAATCCGTCAATGGTCATCTGAACCGTTTAGTGGGTGCTATTCTCGGTGCTTTGCTGCTGCGACTGCTGCTCTTCCGCCTGTTTAACCGCTGAGGCAAATAGGGCATCAAAATTGATTGGAGGTAGCATCAATGCGGGGAAAGAACCCTTGGTCAAAATATTGTCTATGGCTTCTCGTGCATAGGGGAATAGCAAGCTTGGGCACGTTGTATTGATCACTTGGGTGATTTGTGCGGGCTCCAAACCTCTTATGGCAAATAGACCGGCCTGGTCAACCTCTACTAGGTAAACCGTCTCATCTTCTATGGTGACAGTGATGGTTAGGCGAAGAGAGACCTCATAAAGATCATCGGCGACTTTCCCGCTTTTGGTGTTCAGGTCTTGGTTAACCTTTGGTTGCCACTGCTTTTGAAAGGCAGCTGCTCCCATTGGCGTTTCAAAGGAGAGGTCTTTTAAGTAAATCCTTTGCACAGCAAATGCTGGTCCATCATTTTGAGCAGCTGCCGCTGTATTTTCGGAAGTGTTTTCGTCTGTCATTTTGTTAACCTTTAAGTGAGGATTTCATGCTAGATCTATATGTGGCGGCTATAAGAGCTAATTCAACCCTTGGCCTGCAGTAAATTGTCTAATTTTTGATCGCGTTCCAATGTCACCAGATCTGAGTAGCCTCCTACATGAAGTTCGCCAATCCAAATTTGTGGAACGGTAGTTTGACCACTTTTCTCTGCTATCTCTGATCGAAGTTTACTATTTGTGTCCACTGCAATGTAATCATAATAGACACCCTTGGCGTCCAGTAGGCGTCTTGCCGCTGTACAGAATCCACAAAGGGTTGTTCCGTACAGGGTTATTTTTGTTGTTTGAGAAGCTAACATCGGTGATCTTAATCTCTGCGGCCTTGAACCACGGGCATATTTTGGTGCTGCCATTCACTCATGCCGCCGTTCAATCGTCTCACATTGAAGCCTTCTTTACTGAGAATTTTACCGGCAGTTCCCGCGTGCTGGCCCATTTGGTCTACCAATACAATTGTTTTATCTCGGTGTTTTTCCAGTTCTGCTTTGCGCCCTGCGGTTTTGGTATGAGGTATGTTGATTGCGCCGTGGATATGACCTGCCTGATAGTCGTTGGTGGAACGCACATCGACGAGTACAGCAGAATCTGAATTTAGTGCAGTGACCACTTCAGTACTTGTCATCGGCTTTCCACCCTTGGTTCGCTCTGTTAGTACAAACAGATATAAAAGCACTAGAAAAGCGCTGATCAGCAGCCACTGTTCACTGGCAAAAATAAAAATATTCACATCGATAATCTCTTGTAAACAATATATTCTGGCGCTTATGCTGGAGCGCCGCGGGGATTATACACTCGAATCTTCTAGTGTGGAATTAGTCGCTTTAATTATGCCCAGCGTGACCAAACAGGATTGCACTCATCTGGTAGAGATGGTGTTTTGCCAAGGTCGGCCCAAGATTTCCCCGGGGTGTGGAAGTCTGAGCCACAGGAAGCTTGGAGTCCAAATTTGTTGCTCAAACCAGCAAGCTTTTCAGATACCTCCTTGGTTTGGTGGCCTGAGATGACCTCCATCGCTTCTCCTCCAAGCTTGCAAAAATCGCCTATAAGACACTTGAGCTTTGATTGGGTTAGCTTATATTTTGCTGGATGAGCGAGAACGGGAATGCCTCCAGCCTGAGCAATTACCGATATCGCACTCCCAATATCCGGCCAGTGTTCTTTAATATCTCCAATTTTACCGGGACCCAAATATTTTCTAAATGCCTCAGAAAAATTCTTTACTGCACCAATATTGATTAGGTGTTGAGCAAAGTGGGGGCGGCCAATTTGATTGTCAGTCAGTGCTTGGACTGCTTCAAAGCAATTGCTGAAACCTGCTTTTGCTAGGCGATGACCTATTTTTTCTGCCCTGACTTGACGCAGCTGAGTTTGTCTTGCTATTGCCGACACAAGATCGCTATTGTCGATATCAAAGTCTAAACCGACGATATGAATGTCCTGTTTGCGCCACTGACAAGAAAATTCGATTCCAGTGATTAGACGAAGATTGGTGGGTATTTCAGTAATGCGTTGATAGGCTTTAACGGTGTCGTGATCTGTTATCGATAGGATATCCACTTGTCGAGCGCTAGCCAGCTTGACTACCTCTGTAGGGGATAAGGTACCATCGGATTGATTGGTATGACAATGTAAATCTGCATTCATAAATCTGTAACAATTTTAAAATTCTATTGTAGCCACAAGAATGAGCAATATACTTAGTTTATGACAACTAATACGGCATTAAAACCAATTTCATTGACGCAAAAACAGGCAGTTGTTGCAGAAACTCGACGCCGTATCGACGAGGCTTCTGCTGTCTTCGATATATGTCTGCCCTTCTTGCCGGTAAGGTTTGATTTAAAAGGCAAGTGTGCGGGTATGTACAAATCCGTCGGTGGCCTGCAGCTGATTCGCTATAATCCATGGATTTTTGCCAAATACTTTGAAGAGAGTTTTAGCAACACAGTGCCTCATGAAGTGGCGCACTATGTTGTCCACACCATTTGGGGAGCCAAGGGTGTAAAGCCCCATGGTCAAGAGTGGCGCGATACCATGTTGGCACTGGGTGTTTCGCCGAGAGTGACCAATAACTACGACTTGACTGGTGTGCCTCAGCGGAACTATCGACGCTATCTCTATCAGTGTGATTGTAAGATTCATGAGCTAACTACGATTAGGCATCAAAAAATTGTCCATCAAGGTGCGCGATATTACTGTAAGTCTTGTCACGGCATGTTGAAAAGGGATCAATCCTAATGAGTGAGCTCTCATGGCATGTTTATGTTCTTAGCGTCAGTGACGGCAGTCTTTATACCGGCATAACCACAGATCCCATGCGAAGATTTGCTGAGCACAAAAAGGGCAGGCGCGGGGCAAAATATTTTCGAGGAAAATATCCGTTAGATATCTTATTTTTAGAATCAGAGCATTCGCGAAGCAGCGCCAGTCAACGAGAATATCAAATAAAAAAGATGACCAGAAAAGAAAAGTTCGCATTGATAGAACGGCACAACACCAAACCTTATTAAGGTACAATTGTATATACAAGCTATATATTAAAATTATATAAATTTCGGTAAAATAAATTATTTTATCATTAAATTCCACTTTTATTTCTTATTTTTAAATGCTATATTTTTTGATATGTATAGTTAAATAATTGTATATACAATTATATGATGTTATGAGAGAAACTCTTAAAATCCCGAAATACCTACTGATAAAGCAGTACTTAAAAGAGCATATTCTTTCAGGATCGTGGCTTGAGGGCGTTCCTGTTCCCTCTGAGAACGAGCTGGCGCAGCGATTTTTGGTCAGCCGCATGACCGCGCGACGTGCCTTAAAGGAGCTAGACGATGCCGGTCTACTGGTGCGTAAGCCCGGGTTGGGTTCTTTTGTGGCGAAACGGTCGATACCTCCACTGACTTTGGAGGTGGTTGATCAAGTTGTCGCCATGAGAGGCAAAGAGGGATATACAATAGAGGTACTGGAAAAAGGGGTCTCCGTTGCTAAGAAGATGATTGAGAAAAACATGGGAGTGAATCCTACCCAGCAGTTGTATTGTGCAGTATTTCGTCACTCTCTTTTCGAGCGTCCTATTCAGTTACAGAGGCTTTATGTTAATCCTCAACTGGTTCCCGCCTTCTTAAAGCAAAATTTTAACAAGGTTGCAGCACAGGACTACCTCGCCTGGATTTCTCCTCCGAGTAAAACTGACTGCAGTATCAGTGCCGTTATCGCCAGTGACGATCAGCGCAAATTATTGGCATTTGAGGATGATAACCATGGCGCCTGTCTGCAGGTTGTCACACGTCAGTGGTGTGGTGACCAAGTACTGAGTCTTTCCATCGCGGTCAATCCATCTGCAGATTATCATTTGGGCGATGACCTTATGATGCCCGCAGAGCGTTAAGATGGACTGGCAATTATTAGGTAATGATGCCACCTTGAGGTGATCCGCCCATTCCGCCGCCTTGGCCGGGTACAACAATTTGGGAGGCCTGGTCACGCCGCATCTTTTCCAATTCTTTGGCAGCTTCTTCCACTGCAATGGCGGCTTTATCCGCAAAATCAGACGCTGCCTCACCAACAGTGGTTCCATCGAGAGCAAAGTTTAGCGGAATGGCTCCCATCGGTGTCATCACCTGGGCAGAACCAAAAAACAGCGTCTCACGGGAATTATCATCGGATCCGTCCGCAGTTACTGGTGTCAGTTTTCGAATAGCGCCCATTTTTTGGTCGGTGAAGTTTTCCTCTCGAAACAATCCATTGGGATCCATCTCGGAATTGCTATTGTCGGTCATCGTATGATGTGCTCATTGTTGAATAAGAACGATACCCTATCAGAGAACATCAGCCAAGTTAAGGGTCCAGAGGCGCAAATCTAACCAATTTGATTGTGGTTTTCTAGGCTTGGCAATCTGGTGGCCCACAGGGTGCTTAGGAGAATCATCAGGCTACTCAATAACAGGCAAGCTTGCAGCCCATACAGCTGATAGATCACTCCGGAGAGCAGGGTGCCCAAGAGTCTGCCTCCAGCATTGGCCATATAGTAAAAACCCACATCAAGTGAGACATTGTCGCGCTCTGAGAGTGCGAGAATAAAATACGAATGTACACTGGAATTCACAGCAAAAACAAAGGCAAAAGGCACTAAGGCAAAAATGATCATGATGCCCTCGTTGGAGGAGAAAGCGAGTGAACCAGCCAGCAATGATGGAATGACACAGAGCGCCGCGCCCCAGTAGACAAGTAGTTTTGGATTGTCTGTGCCCAGCCCAAAAAAACGGGTAATTTTGGGTGCCAAGATTTGAATGCCACCATAGCCAATCACCCAGGCTGCCATGAGACTGCCCACTTGCCAATAACTCCATGTCAGTTCGCTCTGTAGATACACCGGTAGTGCAATAACAAACCAAACATCCCGCGAGCTGAATAAAAACAGGCGCGCTGCTGAAAGGTAATTGATGGCGCTACTCTTAGAAAACAGGTCTCTAAAAGCCGGTTTGCTATTTTTCATCGCCAGGTTGGTCAAGACGAAAAATCCGCCAAGAAAAATGGTACTCAAGAGGGCGAGCATTACAAGAATAGTCGAGGTGAAACCGATCCATGATAGCAGGGCAGCACCGAGAAAGAAGCCGAAACCTTTAACAGCATTCTTAGAGCCAGTGAGCATGGCAACCCACTTGAACAACAAACTATTTGCGTTGTTCGGCACCAATAGTTTGATGCTACTTTTCGCGCTGAGTTTATTTAAGTCCTTGCCGACGCCAGATAGTGCCTGGGCACACATCACATAAAAAACGGTCAGCTGGTCGCTGTCGACTAACATCATAGCGAGGGCGGCTATCTGCAAGAATAAACCAATTTGAAGCGTTGAGATTAATCCAATTCTCACGGCTAGCCAGCCACCGAAGAGGCTGGTAATAACACCAGAGAGTTCATATAAAATAAACAAGCTGGCGATCTCTATGGGCGTGAAGCCCAGGCCGTGAAAGAAGAGCAAAATTAGCATGCGCAGAGCGCCGTCTGTCAGGGTGAAGCTCCAATAGCTAAGAGTGACTAATGCATATTGTTGAGAAGATGTTGCAGTAGTCATGTGCTCACCACTAGATTGACAGAGCTGCTTTTTCCGCCAGTTCTACCATGCGTTGAACATAACCGATTTCGTTATCATACCAGATAAGGACTTTCACCTGGGTTTCGTTAATTACCATGGTTGACAGGCTGTCGACGATGCCAGATCGGGTATCGTTGGTATAGTCCACTGACACCAGAGGTCGATCTTCAACACCCAGTATGCCGCTCAGTCTGGTATTGGCTGCCTCTTTTAGCGCGGCGTTGACGGCTTCCGCTGAGACTGATTGATTGAGTTCAAAAACGGCGTCTGTGAGCGAGGCGTTGGCCAGTGGTACACGTACGGCAAGTCCATTAATTCGATCTTTTAACTCAGGAAAAATCCGCGTGATCGCCGTGGCTGAACCTGTGGTGGTGGGGATCAGGGACATTCCACTGGCACGACTGCGGCGCAGATCAGTGTGGTACTCATCTAGAACGCTTTGTGTGTTTGTCAAATCATGAATTGTGGTAATGCAAGCGTGTTTGATTCCAAAGGTCTTTTGCAATACGTCTACAACCGGCGCAAGACAGTTGGTCGTGCAGGAGGCGGCACTGACAATGGGCTGGTCTGTATAAAGATGGTCGTTGACACCCATCACCACATTGAGAGTTTGATCTTTCATTGGCGCAGAAACCACCACCCGCTTGATGCCTTGCTCGAGGTACGGTGTCACAGAAGCCTCTGTTTTAAATTGACCACTGCAGTCAATTACCAGGTCAACACCGGCTTTTGACCAGGCGGGGTTTTCCACTGACTCCAGCATAGAGTAGCCAATATTTGTATCGTCTATTATCAGCTTATCGTCAGTAGCGGAAATGTCTTTGCTCCAAGTTCCGTGTACCGAGTCAAATTTGAGAAGATGCGCGGCGGCCTCTGCATTCCCTGCAACTTCATTGATGTGAACAATGTTAATCAGCTCAGACGTCCAAGCAGCGCGTAGCGCCAGTCGACCGATACGGCCAAATCCATTAATACCAACGTTGATTGTCATAACCTTGACCTAAACTGATGACATTACAATATTGCACAACTTTACTACATTACGATGACAGCGATTGCATTACACTGGAATTGTGATTCAATCACAGGGTCCGGTTTACCAAGATATAGCTTGGATCAGTGTGTATGACCGGCATCGTCATGGACATGTCCATGATCAATTTCCTCAGCAGTGGCATCGCGCACATTTTCTATAGAGACGTCAAAATTTAGATTTTTGCCTGCCAGTGGATGATTGCCATCCACAGTGATTGACTCGTCGGTAACCGCAGTAACGGTGACAGGAACACTATCCCCGTTGCCAGTTTGCGCTTCGAATTGCATACCCACTTCAATGGAGTCAACGCCTTGAAAGGATCCCCTTGGAACTTCTTGAATAAGTGCTGGCTGAACTTCACCATAACCTTCTTCCGCTTTCACAGACACAGTCATTTTGTCACCAACGTCTTTACCTTCCAGGGCACTCTCCAAACCTGGGATGATATTGCCGGCACCGTGTAAATAAGACAGAGGCTGCCGTCCGTCTGAGCTGTCGAGCTGTTGACCGCTGTCGTCGGTCAATGTGTAGTGGAAGCTAACTGCGCTGTTGTGTTTGATACTCATTAGGACATCCCATAATAAACGAGACACCTATTATGCTTGATAAGGGTCAAAATATCGACTTTCCTGGCGTATAAATTGCCAGAGGTAGAGCTCTAATAAATGTGCAATGGGAACTCAATTCTGTCATATTTGTGTCACATCATTGTCTTTTAATATCGAGAACACTATGACAAATCAGGAAAATTTTATGCCGAAGCATACAATCTTGGTTGTTGACGATGAACAATCTATTCGCGATATGTTGGCCATATCTCTTGATGCGGCTGGATACAATGTATTACAGGCGGAGGGGGCACGAGAAGCTCACGCGCTGATTATAGATCGTCATCCAGATTTAGTTTTGCTCGATTGGATGATGCCAGGAACCACAGGCTTGGAGTTGCTGCGTCGGCTTAAGCGCGATGAAATGACCGAGAAACTACCGGTAATAATGCTCACCGCAAAAGCCGAGGAAACCAGCAAGATATCCGGCCTTGATTCCGGCGCCGATGACTACATTGCCAAACCATTTTCCCCACGGGAATTGGTGTCTCGGGTTAAAGCCGTTTTGCGCCGAGTGGGTCGCGAAGAGTTAAAGGATCCCATTTCTGTTGGCGAGCTCTTGTTCGATCCCCTTGGTCACCGAGTCAGCATTAGCGGTAAACCGATTAACGTGGGACCCACTGAATACCGCTTGCTGCAATTCTTTTTGACCCACCAAGAGCGTGTTTATTCTCGTGATCAAATCCTCGATCACGTCTGGGGCGGTAACGTCTATCTTGATGAACGCACCGTCGACGTTCACATTCGTCGATTGCGCAAAGCAATAGCAGTTGCAGGACACGATAACTATGTGCAAACTGTGCGTGGATCGGGTTACCGATTTTCTACCCAGTTACAAAGCTGATTAGTGCGTTGAGGATTTTATTTTTTGCGACCAGGAATGCGGGCCGAAATTCGGCGAATTGTGCTTGTCGGCGCGGTCTTTACATTGGCAGGCTGGAGTGTGGGTTTCTTTATGGAATTTATTCTCATTGGCGCTATCGGTTATCTCATTTGGATGTTCACAGTTGCCAACCGAGTTTTTCAATGGATTGATCGTGGTATGCGAGGCATACCTCCAGATATCGATGGCGTCTGGGGTGAAATAACCGATACACTCAATCGTCAGCGTCGACGACATCGTCGTGCTCAAGAGAAAATGCGCGGAACCATCAAGCGGGTCACCAGAGTCACTGAGGTCCTAGACGAGGGGTTGGTTATTCTCACTAACGATCGAAATTTAGATTGGTGGAACAGCTCGGCAAAGCGACTATTATCGCTGCGCACGTCCGATCGCGGAACCTCGGTGTTAAATCTGATACGTGATCCTAACTTTGTCGACTATATAAACGCGGAGGATTTTAGCGGGTCGATTAAGCTCCGGTCCAGCAACCATGATGATGTGCTTCTTAAGTTCTCCGCTTCTTATTTTGGCGCCAAGCGTGAAATCGTTTTGCTGATTGAGGATGTCAGTCACGTCGATCATTTACAGCGATTGAGAACTGAGTTTGTTGGCAATGTTTCTCATGAGCTGCGCACACCTCTGACGGTCATGCGCGGCTACATTGAGACCTTGCAAGACATCCCGGGGGGCTCAGAGTTACAGCAAAAAGCCTTTGGTCAAATGTCCGCTCAAGTGGTGCGCATGCAGTCTCTCGCTGATGACTTGATTCTTCTGTCTCGACTAGAGGAATCAGATCAGTCGTCAGAGCAGGAAAAATTTAATCTTGCTGAGCTACTCAGCAGCTTAGTCTCCGAGGCCCAATCACTTAGCAATGGCTTACATATATTTCATCTGGAGTGTGGTGTTAAAGAGATCATGGGTAACGAAAAAGATATTCACGGCGCGCTAAGTAATATTTTGTTCAATGCAGTTAAGCACAATCCCCAGGGGGCAGAAATTAATCTGTCAGTCACTAGACGTCATCAAGGCGTGATGATTTCTATTAAGGATGACGGTGTGGGTATTGATAGTTTTGAGATTCCCCGCTTGACCGAGCGCTTCTATCGCGGTGACAACAGCCGCAATTCTCAGACCGGTGGCAGCGGTTTAGGATTAGCTATCGCCAAGCATGGGCTGAACAAGGCCGGTGGCACGCTAACTATAAGAAGCCAGCTTGGTAAGGGGGCAACCTTTGACTGTTGGTTGCCCCAAGCTGAGGAGTGAAGTGTGCTGAGCTAGTCTGGCCGCACCCTAGGTGCGCTCTTGTTGGCAAAGGCCTCTAAGCGCTCGTTGGATGCCGGCTGTGTGTTGACGATCCCCGCCACAACCGATTCTGCGTAAGCTGCATCCATGGCCGACATGTTTTGCATATGGCTGATGGCTGAACAGATGGCGAAATTTGATAGTACCGGATTTTGGGCTGCTGTCCTGGCGATTTCCATGGCCTTGTCATCGCTGTTTCCGTCAATAAGATACTGACAAAGACCCACTTGAAATGCTTCCTCCTGCTTGTAAACACGGCCGGTTAACATCATATCAATCATGCGCGCTTTACCCACCAGATCAGCCACGCGAATAGTGGCTCCACCACCGGTGAAGAGTCCGCGCTGTCCTTCGGGGAGAGCAAAATAGGTCGTTTGATCGGCGACTCGCACATGGGCAGACGAAGCCAGCTCCAGACCACCGCCGACCACAGCGCCTTTTAAGGCCGCAATGATTGGAACGCCGCCATATTCCATCTTATTAAAGGCTTCGTGCCAGCGCAGACAGATATGCATAAATTCTTCTGGTCGGCGCTGTTCGCGATGATGTTCCACCAGATCGAGACCGGCGCAGAAATGGTCGCCCTCGGCTCTGAGGACGATGGCGCGAGCACCCATACGGGGAAGTTGCGAGAAAACACTGATTAATTCCTCAATGGTCTCTGCATTGAGCGCATTGCGCTTTGTCGGACGTGATAAAATTACTTGAACAATGCCATCATCGTCTGCCATCAATGCAAGATTTTCCAGTTCAAAAGTGTCAATTTTTTCCAACATAGGTCTCCCTCCAGATCCAACTTAGCTAAGGTTTAAATTGTGCAGTAGCGTAACTGCAAGCAGTTTGGGTGCCGCCTGCTTTTTTACATTCTTTGTGATGAAGTAATGCTTATTGTAGTGTGCCACTTCGGGCCAACTCACGCAGATTATACTTTTGTATTTTACCTGTGGCAGTTTTCGGCAATTCTCCAAAAACGACCTTTTTAGGCCGTTTAAAACCGGCCAGTTGTGCCCTACAAAATTGTTCAATGTCTTTTTCTGAGACGTCTGCGCCATCGAGCAATTCGATAAAGGCACAGGGTACCTCTCCCCATTTCTCGTCTGGCAGAGCGACCACCGCAGCCAGAGAAACCGCCTCGTGTTTGTGCAGTACACCCTCTATCTCCACTGAGGAGATATTCTCACCACCAGAGATAATAATGTCCTTCAATCGATCTTTGATTTCGGTGTAGCCATGGGGGTGCATCACGGCGAGGTCACCGGTTTTAAACCAACCATTGGCAAAGGCCTCGGCAGTGGTATCCAGATCCTTTAGGTAGCCTTTCATCACTGTATTGCCGCGGATAAGAATTTCACCGATGGTTTCGCCGTCTGCTGGCACGTCCTCAAGCGTTTCTGTATCGACGACACGCAGGCCAGCGGTTTGCACCATGGCGGCGCCCTGACGTGCTTTCAACCGTGCTTTTTCTCCATCATTGTTGTCATCCCAGTCCGCGTTCCAGGTGCACATTACTGTGTGTCCGTAGGTCTCAGTGAGTCCATATACTTGGGTGACGTTAAAACCCAAGCGCTCAATTCCCTGTAACACAGTGGCCGGTGGCGGTGCGCCGGCGGTCATAATTTGAATAGGATATTCACAACTAAAGGTGTTTGCAGACGGAGAATTTAACAGCATATTGAGGACAATGGGAGCTCCGCCAAGATGGGTTATATTATATTTTTTGATCGCTGCGAATATTTCCTCAGGATCAATGGCACGGGTACAGTAGATAGTGCCGGCAATTGCTGCCATGGTCCATGTATGACCCCATCCATTGCAGTGGAATAGAGGAACAGTGTACAGGTAGTTAGGATGTCGTGGTAGATCCCAGTCGGCAATGGTACCCATTGCCATGAGGTACGACCCACGATGATGATAGACCACGCCTTTTGGGCGACCTGAGGTGCCAGAGGTATAGTTGAGGGCAATGGCATCCCACTCATCAGTCGGCATCGGCCAATCAAAACTGCCGTCGCCTGTGGCCAAGAAATTTTCATAGTCAGTGCTGCCTATAGTGCTTGGTTCTGCTGAGTTTTGCAGGTCTAAGATATCAATCACCACAAGTTCTTGAGTGTCTATTTGGTCAAGGGCTGTCTTTGCCTGCGGTGCGAGCTGAGCGTCAACAATGAATACTTTGGCCTCCCCGTGTTCTAGTATATAGGCAATGGTCTCATCGTCGAGCCGCGTATTGATGGTATTCAGCACAGCACCGGACATGGGCACACCGAAATGACACTCTATCATTTCCGGCGTGTTAGCGGCGAGCACTGCCACTGTGTCGCCACTGTTAACCCCTGCCCTCTGCAGTGCTGAGGCGAGTTTTCGACATCGGGTATACAGCTGCTGCCAACTGTAATTGCGCTGGCCGTAGACCACTGCTTGGCGATCGGGAAACATCAGAGCGGCGCGGGGAAGAAAAGACAGAGGTGTCAGTGCTTGGTAGTTCGCCTGATTTTTCGGAAAAATTTCAAATTTATTATTCGTCATAATTTGGCTCCAGAGGACCCGATTAAACCGTCAATAACTGCACGGAAGACCGGAGGCCAATGTAGCAAATAGATGTTTCTCTGGCGACCATAAATTTTAATGAGACTTGATAAAAAATATCTCTTTCTGATAAAAAAGGGACGCCGGAGCGTCCCTTAAGCCCGACAAGCTCAGGGTTTAAAATTTGTGCTCCATACCAATGCCAATGGCAGAGAATTTGTCGTCGTCTGCATCCATTTCAGAATCGGTGTTGTCCGTGTAGAACGCAAAGACTTTGGTATTTTTTGCTAATTTATAATCAGCGCCTAGAGAAAGGGTTGTCTCTTCGTCGCCATCAGCATCGTCTTCAATGCTGCCGTACTGAGCTTTTAGAGTAAGGTTTTTGTCTAGTTTGTACGCTGCGCTGACAAAGTAACCGGACTCATCTTTAGTGCCCAAGTTGTCCTCATTTTGCTGATACATAAAACCAAGTTTTAGTTGGTTGATTTTATAGTGAGCGATTGCCCGGGTCAGATCTTGCTTGTCAATATCTTGATCGCCTGCAATGGCCAGATAAAGGTCGTCTCTGCTGTAACTGAGGCTGTAGGACATACCGTCATTTAAGCCAGTATCATCGTTGCCATCTTGATCCACATCATCACCTTCCGCGGGTATCATAGCCAAGGAGGCGGAGAAGCCATTCATTGACGGTGTG
The DNA here is from genome assembly GCA_964230135.1 of Porticoccaceae bacterium. Lineage (GTDB taxonomy): Bacteria > Pseudomonadota > Gammaproteobacteria > Pseudomonadales > Porticoccaceae > HTCC2207. Next base: position 67,931 of record CAXRFT010000034.1, read on the forward strand.
GTGTATGCAACGATGTTAGAAACGCGATTTTCGCCTTCAAAGGTGTTTTTGATATCACCCTCGAGGTCGTTGAACAGATCAATTTTTTTCTGCGCCAGTTTCGTTGGAGTATCGCGTTTACCTGCCACCAGCGTTCCAAAGCTGCCTTTGATTCCGGCAAAGGTATTGCGCTGTTTGAAAGTTTGACCTTTGCAGTCGCCACTGTCGATACAGATTTCGTATTCGGCTTGATAGATAATTTCTAAACCCTCCGAGATGGAGGTTTTACCCTTGATTCCCAGTCGTGAAGCATTGCTGTTGAGATTCCATTCACTGGAATCGCCGTCATCTTGATTGACTACAGATAGATTTGCCTTGCCGTAAATCTTGCCATCAATTGGCCCGCTGGCAAAACTTGCAGAAGCACTGAGTGCAAAGATCAAACATAAAAACTTTTTCATAAGTAGCACCTAATTTTTTAGCATTTGGGCATACGCCCCCTGAGTTGATCACAGTGTTTGTGACATTAACGTGACCAATATATGTCTAAATTATTACAAAATTATGACAATTTATTTTATGACTATTTTTGGTTGTCACATTTCTGTCATATAAGTTTCATATATTGACGTCTCTGCAGAGTCACAACGATCTGAAAATTATATATAACGCTATTTAGGAGAATCCTATGCGCAGCAAAATCTCTACAGTCTCCACCATTGCATTGCTAACCAGCATTGCTGTGGCTCCTGTGTCCCTCGCTCGAGAGAGCATCGAGGTAGTAGGTTCATCTACAGTTTATCCTTTTTCAACAGTAGTTGCTGAACGCTATGGACGAGCAAGCGGTAAACCTACTCCAAAAATCGAATCCACCGGATCCGGTGGCGGTATGAAGCTATTTTGTTCTGGTGTTGGTACAAACTATCCAGATATTACCAATGCCTCTCGACGTATCAAAATGTCAGAGTTTAAAAAATGTCAGAGTAACGGAGTGAAAGACATTATCGAAGTGCAGATTGGCTATGACGGCATTGTTATCGCCAATTCAGTAGACACTGAGCCGATGAATTTAACCCGCAAAGACATCTTTTTAGCCCTTGCGGCAAAGGTTCCAGGAGCGGCCGAAGGTGAGTTAATCGATAATCCATACAGCACTTGGCAACAGGTAAATCCCGAGTTACCTGATGCTGGTATTGAAGTGCTTGGGCCTCCGCCGACTTCTGGTACAAGAGACGCCTTTGCTGAATTGGCAATGGAAGGCGGTTGTAAGAAGATTGCTTGGATTGCTGCGCTAAAGAAGACCGACAAAAATGCCTTCAAACAGCTTTGTCATACAGTGCGGGAAGACGGACGTTACATCGAAGCGGGTGAAAATGATAATCTTATCGTACAAAAATTGGAGGCCAATCCGAGTGCCCTAGGGGTGTTTGGCTTCAGTTTCCTCGATCAAAATGCGGATAAAGTGCAGGGTGCCACGATTGAAGACGTGATGCCCACCTTTGAGTCTATTGCAGATAAGACCTATCCTATCTCAAGGCCGTTATTCTTTTACGTGAAAAAGGCTCATGTGGGGGTGGTTCCTGGTATCAAAGGGTTCCTCAATGAATTTACCAGTGAAAAAGCTTGGGGTGAGGATGGTTACTTGGCAGAGAAAGGTATGATTCCTCTACCAGCAGCAGAACGCGCTGAAATGGCTAAAAATACTCGGGCACTAAAACCAATGACAGGAAAAGAATCGTTGAAATAACTGCTTGAGTTTGACACAGTATCGCCCGGCTCCAAGAGCCGGGCTTTTCTTTATTTAAAGGAATTACATCAGCCATATGCAATCTGCAGATATTTTGTTTTTACTCCTCGGTTTGGCCACCTTTGGCTTTTACCTCGGGCGAGGTCGTGCGCTCGCGGTTGCCAATCCTCTCGGAGGTATTCGCCAGTTGCACTCACTGCCCGCCTATTACGGCATGCATGTGGTTATTTGCGCGCTGGTTCCGTCATTGTGTCTATTTGTGCTGTGGACAGTTTTCGATGCCAGCGTGATTGAAAGTCTGGTGATGGGATCTCTCCCCGACGGCAGTGTTCCTGAGGACAATGCCGCCTACAGCTTATTGCAGAACAAGATTGCCAACCTGGCCTTGGGGATTATCTCCTACGCTGAACAACCTCAAGCGCTGGTAGATGCGGCTAACTACAAACTGTACTTGGAGAATCTCTCTCGGTGGTCGTTGACCACACTGATACTCATGTTTGCTATGTCTGGTTTAGTGTGGGGCAGACTTAAGGTCCAGGCAAAATTTCAAGCGCGCCCGGCGGTGGAAAAAGTCATGCAGAACATGCTTTTTGCCTGCGCCTGTCTGGCCATTTTTACTACCCTCGGCATTGTTTTATCGGTTTTGTTTGAGTCGATTCAGTTTTTTCGATCTGTGTCCGTTTATGATTTCGTGTTTGGCCTTGAGTGGAGTCCCCAAACGGCGATTCGTGAGGATCAGGTGGGTTCCTCAGGTAGCTTTGGCGCCATACCACTGTTTGTTGGCACCTTGCTGGTCTCCGCTGTGGCCATGGTGATAGCAGTACCTATTGGCTTGATGTCCGCGATCTATTTAGCTGAATATGCCAGTAAAAATGTTCGCACAATTGCCAAGCCGGCGCTTGAGGTGCTGGCGGGTATTCCCACTGTAGTTTACGGTTTCTTTGCCGCACTGACGGTGGCACCGTTTCTGCGCGATCTGGGGAATGACTTTGGTTTGTCTATTTCCTCTGAGAGTGCGTTGGCCGCCGGTGGTGTCATGGGGATTATGATTATTCCCTTTATCTCATCCCTAGCGGACGATGTGATTACCGCGGTCCCCCAATCCATGCGCGATGGTTCACTGGCCATGGGAGCCACCCAGTCGGAGACAATTTCTAAAGTGGTGATACCAGCGGCGCTGCCGGGCATTGTAGGTGGTATTATGTTAGCCATTTCTCGCGCTATCGGCGAGACCATGATTGTTGTCATGGCCGCTGGTTTGGCAGCAAATTTAACCGCCAACCCTCTGGAGTCTGTCACCACGGTAACTGTACAGATTGTGACACTTTTAACCGGTGACCAAGAATTTGACAGCCCGAAAACCCTGGCGGCTTTTGCTTTGGGTTTGATGTTGTTTATGGTGACACTGTTATTAAATATTTTTGCCCTGCACATCGTTAAAAAGTATCGAGAACAGTATGAATAATAAAAGCCAAGTGCTCTCGAAAATTCAATCGTCCCTCGCGCGCCGCAATCGCGCGGAAGCTCGTTTTAGATGGTATGGGCGAATGGCCATATTTATTGGCTTGTTGGCGGTGGCGCTTTTATTCATCGATATTGTCAGTAAGGGCCATGGTGCATTCAGAGCAACTTACATCCAGCTTGACGTTCATTACGACCAAGCGCTGATTGGTATTGATAACTTAACTGATGCAGAACAACTTATTGCGGGCAATTGGCAGGTTTTGCCAAAATATGCATTGAGGGAACATTTTCCCGATGTGTCGGGGCGCAGTGACAAGCGAAAACTCTATAAATTATTGAGTAATGGCGCAGGCTTTGATCTCAAAGATCGACTTGTGGCTAATCCTTTACTGCTCAATCAAACTGAGTCTGTTTGGATTCTGGCGGATGACGATATAGATACCTATTACAAATCTTGGTTGGATGAAAATCCCTACGACGCGCGAATGAGTGAAAAACAAGTTCAGTGGATCCACCAGTTGCATCAGCAAGGTCAGATTGCCTTACATTTCAACAGTAACCTGTTCACTCGGGGTGACTCGAGAGAGCCAGAGCAAGCGGGTATTCGCGGTGCCCTGATGGGTTCGTTTTTTACACTCTTATTGACCCTGATGTTGTCTTTTCCCATCGGTGTTTCAGCAGCTATCTATCTCGAAGAGTTTGCACCAAAAAATAAGTGGACAGATTTTATTGAGGTCAATATTAATAATCTAGCCGCAGTGCCTTCCATTATTTTCGGTTTGTTGGGTTTGGCAATTTTCATTAACGTTTTCCATGTACCACGATCTGTCCCCATCGTCGGTGGTTTAGTGTTAACCTTGATGACACTGCCCACTATTATCATTACTAGCCGTGCGGCAATTAAATCAGTGCCGCCATCGATTCGCGAGGCCGCTTTAGGCATGGGCGCTTCACGGTACCAGATGGTAATGCATCACGTGTTGCCATTGTCCCTACCCGGTATGTTAACTGGCGCTATTATTGGTATGGCACAGGCCCTGGGCGAGACTGCACCACTGCTGATGATCGGTATGGTGGCCTTTATCGTCGATATCCCTGGTGGTTTTTCAGATCCGGCGACAGTGTTGCCGGTACAAATTTTCCTCTGGGCAGACAGCCCGGAAAGAGCATTTATTGAGAAGACCTCAGCGGCCATTATGGTGCTTCTGTCCTTCTTGATTATCATGAACACTTCTGCTGTATGGCTGCGTAAACGCCTGGAACGAAGGTGGTAAAGAGAGACTAAAATATGAGTACATTGAATTTGGCAGAAAAAAAGCCCAAGACTTCAGTCAAGCTGCCCTCTGAACAGGCGCTGGAGATCGAGGAAAATCATGTTACTGTAGGAAGTTGTTTTAGCGATGATCCGAAAATGACCATGCGCAATGTCAATGTTTTTTACGCTGACAAACAAGCGATATTTGATGTCAGTTTAGATATTGCAAAAAACGAAGTTATTGCCATGATTGGACCCTCGGGATGTGGCAAGTCGACTTTTTTGCGCACCTTGAATAGGATGAATGACACGGTGGATGGATGCCGTGTACAAGGCGCTATCTCTATGGACGGTGATGATCTCTATGCCCCTAAACTGGATGTGGTGGAGCTGAGAGCGCGTGTGGGCATGGTCTTTCAAAAACCGAACCCCTTCCCAAAATCTATTTACGATAACGTTGCCTATGGCCCCAAGATCCATGGTCTGGCGGATTCCAGAGTCGATTTGGATGAAATTGTAGAAAATAGCTTGCGTAAGGCGAGTTTGTGGGACGAGGTGAAAGAGCGATTACATCAACCTGGCACCGGTTTATCTGGGGGTCAACAGCAGCGACTCTGTATTGCCCGAGCCATTGCGGTAAGCCCAGAAGTGATCTTGATGGATGAGCCCTGCTCAGCTCTGGATCCCATTGCCACGGCAAAAATTGAAGAATTAATTGAAGAGCTGAGCGAGAATTTTACCATCGCCATTGTCACCCACAGCATGCAGCAAGCGGCTCGGGTGTCGCATCGCACAGCGTACTTTCATTTGGGTAAGCTAATCGAGGTGAACCCCACTGAGCAGGTGTTTACCATGCCGCAGCATCAGCTCACAGAAGCTTATATAACAGGACGTTTCGGCTAGATACTGTTGTAGCCAGAGACGTATCAGGAGGAAAAAATGGCAAATATGACATTTGAAAACCATATCATGAAACAGTTTGATGAGGAGCTTGAAGAAATTCGAACTCGACTGATGGAAATGGGTGGTAAGGTGGAACAACAGCTGCAGAACGCGATCAAAGCCGTGAGTGAAGCTGATAGCAAACTCGCTGAAGAGGTTATCGAGCAGGAGCAAGTGGTTGACGAGATGGAAGTGGAGATTGATGAGTCTTGCATTTTGATTATTGCTCGCCGTCAGCCAGCCGCCAGTGATTTGCGCTTGGTGATGATGGTTACCAAGGCGGTAAATGATCTGGAGCGCATTGGTGATGAGGCAAATAAGATCGCCAACCATGCGATTCTTTTGTCCGAAGACGGTGGGTCCACCAGAGGCTATCCAGAAATCCGCCACATAGGCACATCTGTGGTGAAGATGTTGGCTCACGTGCTGGATGCCTTCGCCCGATTTGATGCCGATGCCGCTCTGCAAGCTATTGAAGAAGACAAACAAGTTGATCTGGATTACAAAACTGCGTTGCGGGAGGTGGTCACCTATATGATGGAGGATCCTCGCAGTATCAGTAGAGCACTGAATATTCTCTGGGTGGTGCGATCTTTAGAGCGCATTGGTGATCATGCAAAGAACCTCTGCGAGCAGATTGTATTTGTGGTCAAAGGCAAGGATATTCGGCATAAATAATTCTTTTCAATAACAGACTAAAAAGGGAGGCATGGCCTCCCTTTTTTTATTTTCGTATCCATACATCTCCTCCGCTTCTTTCTCTTCTACAGGTTTGTCGTTGCCACTACGCTGTCACATATCTGTCATTAAACATTCATCCCATAGTCATTTTTCCTTGTTAATTTAACCGCCTGTTACCAGTCCCTGCTAAAGCGATGTGGTAGTCCAAGGTTGAAAAACAGGTTGCTAAGGAGTGACAAGAAAATGGCTAAAAAATGGCTAGCTTGGTTAGTTTTAGCGGTTTTATTACCTACTGCAAAGGTTGTTGCAGAAGATACTTTTGTACTCGTGTTTTTGGAAGACGCACCCTTGCGACACATAAAAGTAGCAGTGGACGGAAAAATTGTGGGTGTCACCGATGCAAAGGGACTGGTTCAAGTGGATCTTGCCCCTGGTCCCCACAAGCTCTACTTGATTTCAGATGACAACGCCATTCCTGTACGCTTTGATTTACCTGAAAATGGGCAGATAGAAATTTCTGCCGTATTTGATAGAAATAGCGAGATTGAGCCGGTAGTTAACAGCCGAATTTTCACACTGGATTCCACAGCGACAGGCTACATTGCTGGTCGTGTGACCTCTCCCTCCGGTGTTGCAATAGCAAATGCTGTAGTTGAAGTAACAGATCTTGGTGTGACCACACAAACCGATGAAGAGGGCATCTATTCTCTCGAACTTCCTCGAGGTTTGCATACCATAGACGTTTCGCAAGCGGGATATTTGCCAGCTAATACCACAGAAGTGCGAATATTTGCTGATCTTGGGGTCAATGCAACATTTAAACTGCTGAAAAGGCCTGCTTCAGGCATTTCGATTAGTCTGCCATCTACAGCAATGGAAGAGGTAATAACCTTTGGCGTGTTCAATCCCACTGATGGTGCCGAAAATTTAGAGCGCTACGCGAGCTCAATTGTCAGCGCTGTTGATGCGGAGCAAATGGCACGTTTTGGTGATAGTGACGTCGCAGCCGTGTTGGGCCGCATCGTTGGATTGAGTGTTGTTGATGATAAATATGCCAATGTGCGCGGTTTGGATGGTCGTTATATATCGACACAGTTCAATGGAATCATCATGCCCAGCACCGACCCTCTGCGCCGGGACGTTCAGCTTGATCTCTTTCCAGCCAATATCGTCGATACTATTGAAGTGCAGAAATCTTTTTCTGCCGATCAGTTGGCTTCTACCACCGGTGGATCCATTGCCGTGATAACCAAAGAAATGCCAGATGAAAGGATTGGCAAGTTGTCTGTGTCTGTTGGCATCAATGCGGATTTTACTGGTGATGAGGTTCAGGGTTATAGAGACAGTGTTACTGAGGAATGGGGTTTCGACAGCGGTCTTCGCGACGTTCACTCTGGGGTGCTTGAAGCGACTAATGGAGCCAGAACCCTAACAATTTGCGACCCGGATGTGTTGGGTGATCTCTGTACACGGCCCGAGGTGGCATTGGCCTACGCTCTAACGTTTAAACCAGACTATGATGTGCGACCTGTAACAGCTGACCCCGATGTGGGTTTCGATGCGGCTTTTGGTGATCGTCTAGCGCTGGAAGAAGGTGATTTTGGTTACTATTTTGCTGGGTCCTATGGTAGATCAACTGGGTACAGGGGCGATGCTCTCTTATCAGATCCCACCGGATTACAGGGTGGCTATAATCGTACTAAAGATAATGTTCAAGTGTCTGCTTATGGTTACCTTGGCTATGAGCATGATTATGGTCAAATTGCATCAAAGACCACCCTGTTAAGATCCACAGACGACGTTACTCGGCAGACATCGGCGGTTAATTCTGACGAGCAGCAGTTTGACCAAACCATCCTGGAATATGTGCAACGGCAGATGTTTGCTCAGAGTTTTGACGCTGTGCATGAATTTGAAACCATGGGTTTGGACAGTCAGTTTGACTGGCGATTAGGTTATGCAGAGACTGATCGTCTAGAGCCAGACCGCCGTCAGTACTACGGCTTGAACAATCTTTTGGCGACTTCATCTGTTGAGCGTCGTTGGTCAGACTTGAATGAAGTCAGCATGGATATTGGTTTCGATTATTCGCTTTCCTTCGACTGGGGAGCGGCGAATTACGCAACCCTCGCGTTTGGCGCGATGTACTCGGATAAAGAGCGGACCGTGGATCTCTACCGTTTTGGTGTTCGCCTCGGTGAAAAATCTGTCTCTCTCTCCCTTGATGAGGGTGTTGATGAGTTACTGTCAATCGCAAACTTTGCCGGTGATCGATTCAGGTTGCGTACTGCCACGGCTAATACGGATTCTTATGAGTCAGCTGAGGAAATCAACGCAATTTACCTAAACCTAAACAATGAATTCGGTGAGCAGTGGTCTGCTGAATTAGGTTTTCGTTTTGAAGATTTCTCCCAGTTAATTAACTACCCCAATAGTGCCGGAAGTGAAGGGTTGCTGGAAGCCGATGGTGTCTACCCAGCATTGAACGTTACCTGGTTTGCCACCGATGACATTCAGTTGCGCTTTGGATACAGCCAGACGGTGTCATATCCAGGACTGATTGAACGCTCTGCGTCACAGTCATATGATCCGACAACGGATGATCCGATATTTGGTTCACCCAATTTGATGGTCTCGGATATCGATAATATCGACTTGCGCTTGGAATATTATTTTGGTGCCGAAAATCGAGTCTCACTGGCGCTGTTTAACAAAGACATCACCAACCCAATCGAGAGAGCTATTCCCGACGCCTCGGGTTCTGCCGCCGCGGGTATCACCTTCCGCAATCAAGAGAGCGCGGAACTCAACGGTATTGAACTTGATTTCAGCACACTGCTCATCGATACAGATGTTCACTCCCTTTTCTTCAGTGGCAACATTTCCTATATCGATTCCGAGGTAATGCTCGGGGCCAAATCTCTGCAACTCGAAGGTCAGGGTTCCAATGGCCGTCAGTTGCAGGGGCAGTCTGAATATCTGGCTAATCTACAGATTGGATATGACCATTTCCCTTCTGAGCAAAAACTAACGTTTCTAATTAACTATTTTGATGACCGAATTTTCAGGGTGGCTCGAGGGGCCGCATTAGGACCCATTGTAGAGAAGGGTCGCGCGCTGATTGATCTGAACTACGAAAAAGTATTCTCCGACAAATGGGTGGCCAAATTGAAGATAAAGAATTTGACCAATGAGGCAGTTGCCTACAGCCAAAATGTCAACCAGATAGAGTTTTATGAAACCGGGACGTCGGTCAATTTGTCCCTTAGCTACTCGCTATGAAGACCGGAACTGTAACTAGGCACGCTGGGTTAAACGACCCTGCAAACTTTTTATTAACATGAGGAAGGAAGTTAACATGACAAGTAACATTAAATTAGCAGGGTGTCTTCTTGCCACGTCTATTGTCCTGGCAGGTTGCGACGGCAACAGTGAGAGCATGGGTGACATTACTGTAAATGTTGAAGGTGACGTCATTGACAATAGCGTCACTAACAATAATTCTGACGATAACAACAATGGTGGGGATGACAACACCAGCGAGCTTTGCGCTGAGATCACCGAAGCGAGTTTTGTCTCCTTTAATGACGATTGCTCCCAGGGCACCGTGACAGGAACAATCGATAGTGACTACACTTTTATCGAAGAAGTCCAGTACGTTCTTAGCGGAGTTGTCACTGTCGGAGCCGGCAATGTTGAGATTGCCAGCCAGACCGAGTACGAGACCATTTTGGCAAACGGAGTGACGTTGACCGTCGAGCCTGGTTCCGATGTTAAAGGCACTGCCGATGGCGTCCTATTAGTCACTCGCGGATCAAAATTAATCGCCGACGGCTACGCCAATAATCCAATTACGTTTAGTAGTTTAGATGACAACTATGACGGTATGGGCGAATGGGGTGGCGTCGTCATTCAAGGGTTCGCACCTCAATACGGTCAGGGTGGAACAGGCGCTTGTTTTGCCGACGGTGAGAGCTGGTGTAACGTATTGGGCGAGGGCGGTGATTTCGTTCAAGAGTACGGTGGCAGTAACGCAGGCGATGACAGCGGCATCATCCGTTATGTGCGAATTGCAGAGGGCGGTTTGATCGCCGGCCCTAACAATGAGATTAATGGATTGACTCTTCAGGGCGTCGGTCACGGCACACTGATTGATTACGTGCAGGTGCAAGGCAATCAGGATGATGGCATCGAGTGGTTCGGTGGCACAGTTAATGTCAAACACGCAGTACTGACCAACAACGACGATGATGACATTGACTTCGATGAAGGCTATCAGGGCAACATTCAGTACGCTCTGATCATCAAAAATCAAACTCCCGGAGCGACGCCCGTGGGTTCGAACGATCCCCGTGGCATTGAGCTAAATTCCTCTGACGATGATTACACACCTGAAACTGCAGGTGTTATTGCAAACGTTACCATCATTGGTGGCGATGCAGCTAATTATGCGGAAGAGTATGGTATGCGTTTGCGCGGCTCGGTAACTGCTGCTATTCATAACTCCGCAGTCACCGGCTACGACGTCACCTGTGCTCGGATCGATGATTCAGATACTGATGGCGATTCATCAACGCCAAAATTAGATACGCCAATCACCTTAAACAACTTTTTGTGTGACACTGCTGGCGTGGCATTCCTCAAGGAACAGCCGGTTGAAGGATCCACAGTGATTGAAGAAGGCATTAGCTTTGATGAAAACTTGGCCATTGTAAATACCTCTGCGTTACTCAGTGCTCCTACAGCTATTGTTGCTCATGACAATGGTTCTGCCTTTATTTTTGATGAGACACGATACATTGGCGCGGTTGATCCCTCCGCTTCGGTGGCCTGGTGGGCAGACTGGACACTACCGGGATCTGTAATCACTCAGGAAGAGCCTCAGGAAACCAGTTTTGTCAGCTGCAATAGTTCAAAGACTGAATGTACAGTATCTGGCACTATCGACGAAGATTACACCATGGTCAATGGTGTGGAATATCGACTGGATGGCGTTGTCACTGTGGGTGCGGGTAATGTTGAGATTCAAACTGCCGACGAGATGCAGGCTATTATCGATGCCGGTGTAACGCTGACCATTCGTGCCGGTGTTGAAGTAAAAGCATTTGATGACGGTGTGCTACTGGTCACCCGTGGTTCTAAACTAATTGCCAACGGCTCACCTGCCAGTCCAATTACTTTCAGCAGTATCGATCCTGATTACAATGGTATGGGCGAGTGGGGCGGTGTGGTTATCCAAGGCTTTGCACCTCAGTACGGTCAGGGTGGCACAGGTGCCTGTTTTAACGATGGAGAAACCTGGTGCAATGTGCTCGGTGAAGGCGGTGATTTTGTGCAGGAATACGGTGGTAACCTTCCAGGTGACGACAGCGGGATTATTCGCTACGTGCGGATTGCCGAAGGTGGCTTGATTGCTGGTCCTAATAATGAGATCAACGGACTGACACTTCAGGGCGTTGGACACGGTACTCTCATCGACTATGTTCAGGTCCATGGCAATCAGGACGATGGCATTGAGTGGTTTGGTGGCACAGTGAATGTGAAGCACGCGTTACTGACCAACAATGACGACGATGACATCGACTTTGATGAGGGTTATCAGGGTAACATTCAGTATGCGTTAATTATCAAGAATCAAACGCCGAATGCGACTCCTGTTGGCTCTAATGATCCACGAGGTATTGAGCTGAATTCCTCTGATGATGATTACACCCCTGAGACAGCTGGCGTGATTGCAAACGTTACCATCATTGGTGGCGATGCTGCCAACTATGCGGAGGAGTATGGTATGCGTCTGCGAGGCTCGGTGACTGCGGCAATCCACAACTCAGCAGTGACTGGTTACGATGTCACTTGTGCCAGAATTGATGACTCCGATACGGACGGTGATTCCTCTACACCTAAGTTGGATACACCCATCACCATGCGCAATTTCCTCTGCGATACGGTTGGTGTGGCCTTTAATAAAGAAATGCCCATTGACGGATCGACGGTTGTTGAGGAGGCCATTGTGCTGGATGACGACTACGCCATCACCAATGTGTCTGCTTCAGTTACCGCGGAGCCTATCACAGCCCAAGATAACGGTTCAGACTTTGAGTTTGATGCTACCGACTTTATTGGTGCAGTGAAAGAGGGCGCTACGCCCTGGTATAGTGAATGGGCAATTCCAGACTCTCTGTAACCTGATAGAGAAAGAAAGGGCCCCTTTTGGGGCCTTTTTTTTGGCATGAATGTTTTCTTTTAGTATCAGCAGTTTAAGCAGCAGCGCTGGGCCGGGCACTTACCTCGCCGTGCCAACGCTTTAGGTGTTCGAAGTTCTCTGGAATAGGTTTCTTTACCCACTTGGCAAAATCTACACAGATCATAGCGCTGATATCGGCAATAGAAAAATAATCCCCCACGATGAATTGGCTGTCGGCTAAGTGTTGTTCCAAACTGGCAAAGAAGTGGTCCAGTCTGAGTAATCCGCGCTCAGCTAATTCAGGAATTTGAGCATAATCATGGGGCCCCGGCATCGCTCGGTTTTTTAAGCCCGGCGTGGCGTTGCGAAAGGCTTCGGCCACCGCCATAAAGCCATTCATATGAATTTGACTGTTAGCCGACTCCACCTGAGCGCGCTCCAGTGGCGTGCGCCCGTAAAGTGGATTCTGTGGGTAAATATCCTCTAGGTATTGGCAGATAGCATTTACTTGGCTAATCGTTGTTCCATCATCTAACACCAATAGAGGTACTTCTGAAAGGGGTGTAATGGCTTTGTAGGCATCAGAAAACTGTTCCCCAGTAGCCAGATCCACTTGAATTGTCTCTATGGAAATATTTTTTTCAGCCATAAAAACCCTTACTCGGCGCGGGCTTGGTGCTGTTTTGCAGTCATAGAATTTCATACTGTGCTCCCTCTGTTCGATATTTTTTATCGTCTTGCTTGCCTTGGTAACGCTAGCAGCTGTAGCCTTTCATCAATGGCTGTTTGTATACCTGTAACATCGAGCCCGACGGCCTCGAGCTGTTGTTGGTGACTGGCATGATCAATCAATTTATCGGGTAATCCCAACTGTAGGATTGGAACAACTATACCTTGAGCGGCTAAAAATTCAGCCACCGCAGATCCAGCGCCACCAGCAACTGAATTCTCTTCCACAGTAACTAACAAATCGTGTTGTAGCGCCAGTTCTCTTATCAGCTCCTCGTCTATGGGTTTGATAAAACGCATGTCGGCAACCGATGCATCTATAGTGTCTGCCACCGCCATTGCAGTTTCCAAAAGAGTACCAAAATTGAGGATAGCTACTTCCGTGCCACGGCGTTTAATAACGCCTTTGCCGAGGGGTAGTAAGGTCATCTGCTGTTCTATGGCGGCACCGGGGCCGGTCCCTCTGGGGTAGCGCACCGCCGCTGGGCCGTTGTGGCAGTAACCTGTGTAAAGTAGTTGCCGTGTTTCATTTTCATCAGAGGGTGCCATTACCACCATATTAGGATTACAGCGCAAATAGCTGATATCGTAGGCGCCGGCGTGGGTGGCTCCGTCTTCGCCCACCAGGCCCGCTCTATCCATAGCAAAAAGCACATCGAGGTTTTGGATGGCCACATCGTGAATTAGCTGATCATAGGCGCGCTGCAAAAACGTTGAGTAGATAGCTACCACGGGTTTGAGGCCCTCACAGGCCATACCGGCGGCCAAGGTTACTGCGTGTTGCTCAGCAATAGCCACGTCCTCATAACGATGGGGGAAGCGCTCAGCAAAATCGTTCATACCTGAGCCCTCGCACATCGCAGGGGTAATTCCCACCAGGCGATCATCTTGTTCCGCCATATCACATAGCCAATCGCCAAAGACTTTTTGGTATTTGGGTTTAGCGAACTTTGTTTTGGGCGGTGCGGTGTCAGCCAGGGGTTGCTTGGGTTCAACTTTGTTCAGTGCATGATAGCCCACGGGATCATTCTCAGCGGGACCAAATCCCTTGCCCTTGTGGGTGATAATATGCAACATCACAGGCCCTTTGATGGACTTGAGATTGTTTAGTGTTTGCACTAATAGAGGCAAGTCGTGACCATCGATGGGGCCGATATAATAAAACCCCAACTCCTCAAAAATAGTCGCTGGAGAAACCATGCTTTTCATATATTCTTCAGTTCGACGAACAAAGTTCTTTGCATGGGGCAGTGAGCGCAGGGCTTTTTTGCCACTTTCTCGCAGTTGGTTATAAAACTTGCTTGCCCAGAGCTTAGAAAAGTAGGTGGACAGACCGCCAATATTCTTGGAAATAGACATTTGGTTGTCGTTGAGTACAACCAGCATATCCTTGTCCACGTGAGAGGCGTGATTAATGGCTTCAAATGCCATACCTGCCGTCATGGCGCCATCGCCAATAACAGCGACGGTCTTTCGGTCTTCCTGCAGCTGACTTGAGGCCATGGCCATGCCTAGAGCAGCGCTGATAGAGGTGCTTGAGTGGCCGACGCCAAAGGTATCGAATTCGCTCTCTGTTCGTTTGGGAAAACCGGATAGACCACCCTGTTGGCGAATGCTGAGCATCTCCTCTCGTCGGCCAGTGAGTATTTTGTGCGGATAAGTCTGGTGACCCACATCCCATACCAAGCGGTCATTGGGCGTGTTGTATACATAGTGAAGGGCAACAGTGAGCTCAGCAACCCCCAAGCCAGCGCCAAAATGACCGCCAGTTTTACCCACACAAAACAGGATGAACGCGCGCAATTGATCGGTAAGTTCGAGCAATTGGTCTGGATTCAGCTTACGCAAATCCTCCGGGCTGTCAATACCATCGAGCAAGGGCGTCTGCGGCCGGCTTAGAGGGATTTCTGTATAGGTTTTTGCCATTTAGGGTGGACTTAATTCTCTAGTTAGGATGAGGATATTACACCAATTATCGATGTTAATAATCCCGATTTATTATAAAACGTGCAATAGTCCGCAATGAATCTGCTTTGTCACCAAAAATTGCCAATGCGTCGATGCTCTCAGTGTACAGCGAATTGGCTTTTTCTTTGGCTGCGTCTAGACCCATCAGAGATGGGTAAGTCGCCTTATTGTTAGCGGCATCTGCACCCTGCTGCTTGCCCAGTAGTTGGGTGGAACTTTCAATATCAATAATGTCGTCCTGAATTTGAAAAGCTAGGCCAATGCAACGGGCAAACTGTTTCAGTGCGGCGCATTGCTCGGCGGTGGCCTTGCCAGTGGCAATAGCACCCATCAGCACACTGGCCTCAATGAGGGCGCCGGTCTTGTGTTGATGCATTGAAGAGAGTTGTTCCACAGACAGTTTTTGTCCGGTGCTGGCAAGATCGATGGCTTGTCCAGTGGCCATGCCAGAACAACCACCGAGTGATGACAATAAGTGCAATAACTCAATTGTATTTTCACTGGATAGACCTTTGATTGCGGTAAGAGTTTCAAAGGCCAGCGCCTGCAGTGCATCGCCGGCGAGAATGGCAGTGGCTTCATCGTACTGAACATGACAGGTGGGGACCCCCCGCCGCAGATCATCGTTGTCCATTGATGGTAAATCGTCGTGGATGAGCGAGTAGGCGTGGATCATTTCAATTGAGGCAGCTGCCACCGCGGTGGCTGGAGTTACAGTGGACACTGCGTCCGCCGCAGCGAAACATAACAGTGGTCGAACACGCTTACCGCCATTAAAAATTGAGTAGCGCATGGCACTAAACAGCCGTTGTGCGGGCCCCTCTGGCAGTGGAAGGCTCTTTTCTAGTTGTTGATTAACCTGATCAGTGTAGGTTTTTATCAAGGTGCGCATTAATGATTGACCAAGCCTAGTCTTCCGAATTATAGTCAGTACTTACTAACTCATCACCTTGTCGGGTCAATATTTCCACCCGTTGCTCAGCATCTTTTAGTGCTTGCTGACACTCTCGAGCAACTTTAATGCCCTGCTCAAAGGATTTCATGGAATCCTCTAGACTTAGATCACCACTTTCCAGCGCAGTGACCAGCGACTCCAATTGCTCTAACTGCTTTTCAAAATCGACGGATTTTTTTGTCTCACTCACGCTATTTATCCTTTTAAGTATCCAGTGCTGCTGTCATCTTCATCGTTAGTTTTGAATCACTCTGTTACAGCCCCTGTGCAAAGGTCAATAAAATTAACACTGGGCAGAAAAATTTTACATAGGCAGGCCAAACTTTCCAAAATAGGCCCTCCTCAACCTCTGGATTACCCTGTTTAAGCTCTTCAAGAATACTGTTGCGGTAGAAAATCCAACCGGTGAATATACACAGCATCATACTCAATAGCGGTTGAGCGCGCTCAGTCGTCAGTGTAATAACAAAGCCAAACAGGGTATCAAAGTTAAAACAAATCAGTGCACTGATCGAGAAAATGAGAAGCCCAACTAACCAGGTTGCTTTGTTGCGATCTACATTGTGAGCTTCTACGGCATAAGATACAGGAACCTCCAACATGGAAATAGATGAGGTGACTGCGGCAATAGACATCAGCACAAAGAAGGCGAAGCCGACAAACAGGCCCGTGCCGCCCATGCCGTCAAAAAGGGCGGGTAAAACTTGAAAAATGAGGTCGGGCCCGGCGATTAAATTGCCACTCTCGGCATAAATAGTCACTCCGAGATTCTGTGCCACAAAAACTGCTGGAAGCACCAATAAACCGGCTAGAAAAGCCACCGAGGTATCAGTGAGGGTCACTAATACACCCACGGTGGGGAGATTTTCGTCTGCGCGAATGTAAGATCCGTACACCAGCATGGTGCCAACCCCCAAGGACATAGAGAAGAAGGCCTGGCCCATAGCGCTGACAATCAGATTGGGATCAGTGATCTGGGAAAAGTCGGGCACCAGGTAATGCTTAAGGCCAGCCATGGCACCCTCTTGGGTCAACACATAGCAAATTAATGCAACCATCAGCACAAACAGTGATGGCATTAGTCGGCTGGACCATTTTTCAATACCCTGCTCCACGCCAGCGCTGATAATAAATACCGTGAGTAAAACAAAGATAGAAGCAAAGCCAATGTTGCGCGCCAAGCTAAATTCTGTGAGCCAAGCCCCAAGATCACCTAAACCAAAAATGGCAGTGAGAGGTTCAAGCATAAAGGACAGCATCCAGCCTGCGACAATACTGTAGAAACTGAGAATAAGCCCCGCCGTGACCATGCCGCCGAGACCAACGAAGCGACCCACAAGTTTGGCTGACATGCTGTTGGATACTGACTGCAGAGCACTGACCATATTTGATCGGGTGTGACGGCCAATAATCAACTCAGCCATCAATGCCGGATAGGCCAACAAAAATGCCAGCACGAAGTACATCAATACAAAAGCAGCGCCACCATTTTCCGCTGCATTGGTGGGAAAACCCCAAATGTTCCCCAGTCCCACTGCTGATCCCGACGCTGCAAAAATGAATGCCAAGCGAGAAGAAAATTGACCTCTTTGCATGCTGTTGTTCCTTATCATTTTATTTTTATGGGAGTCTATGGTATCCGGCGATTAAATTCGAGATAAACATGGAACAAATGGACAGTGATTGGTTTTTGTGGCCAGAAACATCTAGTGCGATAGCAAAAAACTAGGTTGAGTTTTTGATTAACGCTGGGCGATTGCTATACATTCATTAGGCTAAATGTGGAGTCTTCGAGCCGTTCGAATATTGTCTTTGACATAGTAAGGTGCATAGATAGCAAGCAAAAACAAAAAGGCAATGGGGTATAGAGCGAGCATGTGGTAGGGCGCCTCAGGCAGTGGCGATATAATGTTACTGCCATAGGGTTTTTCTAGCAAATACCAGTAATTGGCAGGAGCTTCGAGTAGATAATTGATCAGATATATGGGCAACAGCATTGCGCTGGTAGCGCCAAAGATAATAAAAAGATCTCTGCCATAGGGTCGTTCATTGAACACAATAATTGCCACCGAGATACCCAACAGTATTAGGCTATGACCGTATTGATTGGCCAAGTAATCCACAGCCGGGAAAGCGTAAACCGCGTTGGGTGTAAGAATCGCCATGCCTGCGCCTGAAATACCCCAAAAGAATGCGAAATTGAATAAATGTTTATTGCCGGAGATTAAA